>JAVEYY010000031.1:0-56638 GCA_034003245.1 Tenuifilaceae bacterium | reverse complement strand
CTCAATTACCTGAGCAAATTCTATTTTATCCTGTGCTTCTGTCATTGTTCAATTTTTACCACGAAAGTAACATCGGAGCGCTATAATCATGCTCGTGTGTGTCTAAAATCCGTCATGGGTGTTTCATATTTGGTTTTTTTAGGATGTTTAGACGATAATTGCTAGTAGAAAATTATAATGATTTTGATTTAAAGAGGTTAATATTTAGCCCAACCTGCTGAAAAAATGCGTCGATGTAGACCACATCAAAGTCAACGCGATTTAACCCCAGCTGCCAAAAGAGGGCAATGTTGTCGTTTATCCTGAAATCGATACCAGCACCAGCAATAGCCCCAAGGCTAATTGGTTCGTCCTTCGAGCGGGTCTCTTCGCCCTCCATGCTAAACGATATCACAATATGATTAATACTTGCCCCGCCAAACAGGTAAGGATTTACCCTGCTGCGTGGGAAGAAACGAATCTTTGGGCAAACGCTTATTCCCAGCTGGTTGAATTTGGCCGTTTCGAGGCTGAACTCATCCTCGGGAGTAAAGAAGTAGGTAGCGTATTTGGCCATGGCAACAACGCTAAAAGTTCGGCTGAAGTTGTACTGAACTCCTGCATCGACAGAGAACCCCACATTAAAAATATCGACAAACGATTCAGGTGCTAATCCTAACACCAAGCCCCCTGATCCTTGAAGGGTAAGCTTTTGCTCGAACTGAGCACTAGAATTTGTTGTAACTGCAAAAAACAGCACAACCAGTAAAGTGTATTTTATTATTATTTTTCTCATAGCCTGATTGTTTTTGACTTGTTTTACAGTATTCTATTCTTATTCCTTAATGCATCGAATATTTCTTCCATCCCATTTGGGTTGTTCGCTCCAACCTAGAATAGCATCGATGTTTGTGGCTCCAAAACCGTAGGCAAAACCCTCGTTAGAAGCCGTTGACGACCAGAACCAGGCCATCTCGCCCTCAAATATTTGTGTGCCGTTCCCGCTGATTAAACCGCCGGGTAATGCGCCAAATTCAAACTCGTCGGTAGCATCAATATTTGGAGATATCCAAGAGGAGCTTAGGCTTTTAAGTTTCCCGCCAGCATTGCTGTGGCCGCCAATTATTATGCAAAGTTTTTCCCAATCGTCGATGGTGGGAACGCGCCAGCCCTCGGGACAAAGCCCCTTTGGGTCTACCGTTGTATAATAGTTATAGAAAGCACCATATGGTGCTCCCTTGCTCTGGGCATTGTAGTTGTTCCAGGCAAATTGGGGTGTGGGATTCTGAACCTCATCATGCCATGCCTGAACTGTTGTGGCCATAGGAATGGGTGTCCCATCTCTAAACTTGGTAACCGTAAGATTCTCGGCCATCCACTCCTGGGTGCCCATATCGAGGAAAGGGTGTCCAATAGTTATGGTTTTGTAGGTATTCCCGTCTACGTCGGTAACTGTCCCCCGATTCTTAATGTAGGTTAACTCCTCGTTTTTTTCGCAGCCACCTGTGGCAATGAGCAGCGCAGCAACTGCGAGGAGAATTGATTTAGCTTTAATTTGTGACCTCATGACGATTGTAGGTTTGGTTGCGGATTTTTTTGATGGCAAAAACTACACCTAATACCGAGCAAATTACAACAATTTGCGCTTAACTACAACGGATTAGCCCAAATTTCCATAATTCGATTCTTTTGTATGATTAAGGTGGTGTGTGGAAAGATGAAAAATAGTTTTCACAATGATTTTCTTTAAATGTGTGTTTAATTTTTTCCTGCTCAATTATCTTTTTGAGTACATTTACAACAGCAAAAAGAGTAAATACAAGTCGATTTAAGACTCACTCAATGGTAAAAAGCACCCAAGAGGTTGATCATGAAAAGGTTTTTAATTTGATGTTCGCTCAGAATATCCGACGATTAAGCCTTGCTCCGCTTTTCATTATTCCCATTAGCCTTTGGCACATAGTAACATTTTACCTAAGATTGGCTCACCCCGGAACGATAGAATACCAGTGGCGGTTGGGTATTATTGCAGCTCATTCTGGGCTGATATTTTTAGCCTTTTTATCGTGGAGCATAGTTAAGTTTTTGCAAAGGAACGAAAAGCAAACCTGTACACCCTTTAGCCGAGCTTTTGTTAATCTCTTTTTTCTTTTATTGCTTGTGGTTGGCGTGGCAATTGTGGTGATTGATCAGTGGGTTACACCTTCTATTACCCCGTTTTTAGTTATTTGCACTATTCTTGGAGTGGTTTTTCTAGTTGATCCAAAGCGTTCTGCGGCCTTTTTTATATTAGCATATATTCTCTTCTATCTGGGATTATCTTTTACTCAGGCTGATTCTGAGATTCTTCTCTCTAACCGTGTTAATGGATTTACGAGTGTTGGGATTGGATTCTTTCTATCCTACGTGATGTGGCGAAGCGCCAAAGAGCGGATACAACAGCGAATAATTATCGAGAGGCAATCGGCCGATCTGGAGCAAAAGTATGCCGAGCTGATGGAGCAATCGGATAAGCTTAAATCAGCATTAACAATTAAAGACCGACTTTTCAGTATTATTGGCCACGATCTACGTGGCCCAATGGCAGGAATTATCTCGCTAAACGATTTAATGGGTCAGGCGCTGGAAGCAGGCGATATGAACAGGGCCAGCAAGTTTAATCGAACCATAACCAATGCCTCGGCTCAGGTAATGAATCTGTTGGAAAATCTGCTGGATTGGTCACGCGCTCAATCATCAACAAGCGGACCCAAGGTTGAAACCTTTCAAGTTGATAGTGTGGTAACGCATTGCATTAACGTGCTTGCGCCCATTTCGTGCCAAAAAACTCTGGCAATAAATAAGAGCATAGAGGTTGGAGAAATTAGTTCCGATGCAAATATCCTAAAAGCGGTAATTCGCAATCTACTTTCCAACGCCATAAAATTCTCGTTTCCAGGAGGAACTATTGAAATTCGCGCTTGGGAAACATCAACAAGCGTAGAGTTTTCGGTTCAGGATAGTGGAATAGGATTAACGGCCGATGAAAAGGAGAGCCTATTTGTTAGCTCAAAATCTACATCAAGGTTGGGCACCAACGAGGAGAAGGGAACCGGTTTAGGACTAATTATCACAAAAGATTTAGTGAAACTATTGAACGGGAGTATATGGGCCGAAAGCGAAGAGGGGAAGGGCTCAAACTTTTATGTTTCCATACCCAAGCACAATAAGCCTACTGTGGAGTAGTGTATTTTTGCCGTATGTTTGCAACAGTTTGCTTGAGCATCTGGTAGTTCTCCGACGAGATGGTTATTGTTGTTCTTCCTCCCGTGATACTAAATGCACCAGAGCCCGTCCTTCGGGTTTTGCTTTCACCATCGGTTTTCTCCTCAATCATCCTTAGCTGGTTTAGAATTGCATTCAAATCCTCGTGAAGCGAGTTTATCCAGGGATCGTTGGTGAACTCGTTCATAAAGAGGATTAGATTCTCTAGGCCAAATCGCTGGTCGTAAATTTTACGTAGCAGCTGATAATCCTTTTCAATATCATCGGTTTGGTTAAGCGCCAGGTAAAGCACCTCAACATACCCACCAGCCGAAATAATAGATAGCTGCTCTTCACTGCCTATGGCAGTTAGGTGCTGTACCATATCGGTATACGAATCGCGGGCAATGGTGCTAAGCGAGTCGATATTGGCCTCGTTGGCCTCAACCCTACGTCGCATATTCTCATCAAAAATTGATGAGAGCCCAGTTTGGTATGCAATCTTCTCAATAATCCTAAAGTACTCCGAGGCTTCGCTAAGGGTTTTAAAGACGGTGATGTAGGCAAAGTCGGCGGAGTAAACACCCAGGTTGAAGTTCAGTATTCGTGTGTCGAAGTACTTGTCGGAATGTGAAACGGGGTTTAAAAAATCTTTTAGGTAGATAAGCCGTTCGGTTTTGATATAGTTTATGATATCGTTGGGAGCAGGGAATCGGTAGAAAATTTTACGCGTTCCAACCTCTGCCGACAGTTCAATTCCTTTGTAATCGGGATCAGTGCTTTGCCTACGCTCGCCCTGTTGCGAGCATGCTGCGGCTAAAAGGCAAATTGTTGATATGGCTACTATTCGAATTTTCATGGGCAGGTGATTTTAAAATGCATCTACTCTAATTCGTTTTGCCACCAGCACTCCAACGCATCGCTCTTTCCCATCGTTTTTCTCGTTGCCCTTTTCGGGAACCGAAACCTCGAGGATCAGCTTTTTGGTAACATCGTTGGTGAACTTAACGCTATCGGTGTAATTCTCGGCAGCATTATCGTACAGCACTTTTTTTGCGGGAGTATCGTCAAGAATTCGAATGTTGATGTTTTTGAATCGCTTGTGGGAGCATACCGAAAGGAAGTAGTCCGAACGCTCAAAAACCACAATGTTCACCTCGGCCGATTCGCCTACCTTTAGCGCAAAGCTGGTGGACTGCTGATCGTAGTAGTACGAAAAGTCGGGAATTGGGCATGACCGCGTATGAAAATCGCCACAGGCCTGTCCACTAGCGTTGATCGCTAGGGCGAGCAGTGTTGCAATAATCCAAATCCTACTCCAAAACAGCATAGTTGTAATAAAAATTGTCTAAAAATAGGTAATTCTTTATTGCTTCAAAAGTTGAGCAAGTACTTTTTTGAGCCAGTCGAAGTAAAGCGCTATGTACAGGAACAGCGAAATAATCCAAATAATAAGGATATTGAATCCAATGGTACTTACTAACAAGCCCCACAGTTTTTTGTTTTGGCTCAGGAAATGGGCATTGCCCCAATTTGATGTTGGCGCAGCAAAAATGGGTTCGAATTTTCTCACAAAAGTGTTTTCGGATCTTACTATTTTTTGCGGCTCTTTTCTCGATAACACCAAATCTCTTACCGCTTGGTTGCTGTACTTCGCTTTTAGTATCGCTAGCTGATCAGTCCCACCAAGCTGCTCGATTAACAGTAAGGTTTTACTATCGCGCTCCCGGCTGATGGCGTTTAAATCGGACGATATTATTCGTCTTAGCCTTTGCAGTTGAAGCAAAAGGCTATCGGCATACAGCTTATTCTGCGATAGAAGCGATGCAGATTTGAAAAGTTGAACATTTCCTCCCAGCTGCTCAATACCGTTGGTTAAAATATTTATAAGATCTTCTGGAATAACGGTGTTTTCCTTGGTCTGCTTAATCTCATTTACAACATGCTCAATCTCGGGAATCAGATATCCGCTGAAATAGCGTAGCTGACTCTCCTGTTGATCCAAATCGTGATACAGTTTCTGATACCTGTTGTTAACAAATTGATTCACAAGTAGGGCCTCGAAACCCCATCGGCTAACCGACAGGTTTGCAATTGCAGGAACATTTTGGTGCGAAGCAGCAGCAGGGTGCAGCTTATCGAATGGTATTAGCGATCCGTTTAGCAGGAGCTGCGGCATCAGCAGTATGGGAATCGAGATGTAGATGGCCACCGATGTTTTTAGTCCCGACGAAAGGTTTAAGCCCAATAGCCCAGCATTAAAGGCAATGCTGAAAAGTATTAGCCACGTGTTAAACCAGGCATCGGTAATACCCAAAATCCAGTTCCCCACCAAAACAAAGAGTGAAATTTGAACGAATAGAAAAATAAATAGGCAAACCAGCTTGGAGTTTATGTAAGCAAATCGGCTAAGCCCCATGAATTTCTCGCGCTGAATAATATTCCTGTCCCTAATAATTCGTTCGGCGCCCATCATCAAGCCTAAAAACATGGCCACAATAATCGACATTAGAAGATAAGCAGGAATATTCTCATTGCGGAAAAGGGTGTAAATTTGGCTGTTCGCACTGCCAAATTGCTTCGAGAGGAACGCCAACACCAAGGCCAAAAGCGGTGCTTCAATTAGTGAGATTATTAGGAACTGCCTGTCCGAAATCATTGTCAGCAAATTTCGCTGTGCGAAAAGTACAAGCTGACGAAATTTTGAGGTGCGTGATGTATTCTGTTTTGGCAAGGGAGCTGCTTCGGGAGCAGGAACTCTACTGTTTGATTCGAGGAAGTGGTTGTACCAGAAATCCGGCGGGTAGAGCCTTTGCTCGGTAGGCATGCCATCGGACTTAAGCTTTTTGGTTTCAATAATGCTTAGAATCTGCTCAGGGTTCACATTGCCGCAGGCAAGGCATTCGCGTTCCGACGAGTTTACCTCGGTGGTAATGGTTTTTAGGTGAAGCAGCGAGTCGATAGGATTGCCAAAGAACACGGCACGGCCACCCTTGTCGAGCACCAGAATCTTGTCGAACATTTTGAAGATGTTCGATGAGGGTTGGTGAATGTTTACCAGCGCAATGGCACCCTGCTGCGATTTATGCTTGATGATATCGATAATTCTGTCGGAATCGGTCGACGACAAGCCCGATGTGGGTTCGTCGATAAAAAGTATTTGCGGCTTACGGATAAACTCCAGGGCCATATTGAGCCGTTTTCGTTGACCACCCGATATGATATTTTTTTCGGGAGTACCTATCTTTAGCCGCTTTATTTCGCTAAGCCCTATCTCGTCGAGGGTTTGAAGTACGGCTTTGGCAGTTTGTAAAGGTGATTTTTCAGGAAGGCAAAGTCTTGCTGTAAAGTAGAGGTTTTGAAAAACGGTAAGCTCTTTAACCAGCAGGTCCTCCTGAGGAATAAGACCAATGTACGAGTGCTCGCTATTACCCAAGGCATACCAGTCGGTGCCATTGATGTAAACCGTACCCGAAGTTGGACTTAGGTTTCCTGCCAATAGGTTAAGCAGCGTAGTTTTGCCTGCTCCGCTATTCCCAATTACACCTACCATCTCGCCCGAGAAAAGCGTAAAGTTAAGGGGGTGAATACCCATTACACCATCGGGGAATCGATACGATAGTTCCTTTACCCGTAAAGAAATCTTCTCGTGTCGATTGGTTTGGCTAAAAATGGAGTAAAGTGCACCAAAAAATATCGATTTGATCTTGTAGTTTTCAATAACTCCACCCTTGTCGAGCAGGTAAACCCTGTTGGGATTTGTTAGGCTTCCGTTGCGAATAAACAGCTCCTTTGCGCTCGTGTGTTTGCAAAAAATTGTGTTTGTAATCCGATTGTATAGGAAATGCAGCTCGCCTACAATGTTGGATTCTTCGATATGGCGAACCATCCAGCCCTCGCGTTTTGTGGCCGAAAAGGTGATAATGTTATCGGTTTTCCATGCGCTATCGAGCAGCGAGAAGGCAAGGATATCGTTAATCTCCGATCGCTGGATTTGCAGCACAATGCTCAACGTTTTTAACAAATCGAGCGCTTCCTCGCTCAGCTTGTTGCTTTGAGTAAGAATATCGAGAGCCGATAGCATCAAATGGAGCCGGGTGCGCTTGGTGAGCTCTCCCACAATGGTAGTGCATATTATGGTGCATTTAAGCGAGAACAGCGACTCACTTTTTACCGAGTAAGTACGTTTCGAAAGCGTATCGACATGGTAGTTGTAGATGTTAATAATCTCATTACTCTCGGCCAAATTGGTGTACTCATCAAGAAATGCATGCACCGTTTCCAGTGCCGATGATTGCGTGTTGGGTTTGCCGTTGAACTGCTTCACCAGGGCAAATAACCGCATTATGGCCTTAAGAGTAGACTGTTTCATCTCGACAGCTGTAAACATCAAAAATAGGGATATTTGTCAATTTTGAATAGCCTTTAATCTAAATCTTTGGCAAAATACCAGGAATGTTTAAATACAACATCAATAAAGATTTATATTTGCAAAGATTTAGTTCCAATTGCAAATGAACACAGTACTTATTGTTGATGACTCTCTTATAGGCCGACATGTGGTTGAGGCTATGCTCTCGGAAGGAAACGTTAGTTTAGAGTTTGCTGCCGAAGGACAGGAAGCCTACGATAAGGCTGTGGCGCTAAAACCCGATCTTATTATTTTGGATATAATGATGCCAAAAGTTGATGGCATTGAAGTAACCCTTATGATTAGAGCACATGAAGATATTAAATCGACTCCCATAATCATCCTAACTGCACTCGACGACAAGGATACTCGAAACAGGGCAATAAAGGCTGGCGCCAACGAGGTGCTTGTGAAGCCCTTAAAGAAATCGATTCTTCACGAAACCATAGAGAGTGTTATGGGTAAAGGGTTTTACGATTAACCCACTTCCGGAATACTAAACAAATTTCTCGCGTCGTTGCAGGTTAATAAGCGACCAAAGCAGCGAAACAGCTGAGCCAACCACCAACATTAACCTGTTTTGGGTTACAATATTATTCCAAACGGTAAGGCTCATGTTAGTGGGGGCATTAAAGGGGTTGATAAAAATATTCCACTTGCTGAATTCCAGCGGCTCATTAAGTATCCAGAAGAAAAGACCTATAACTATCATTACCACGGCTGCACCGCTAGCATTTCGGGTAAGGCTAGCCATTAAAAAACCAACACAGGCTAAAAATATCAACGGGAACATTAGCTGGTAAACCATTTTAAGTACAGGAATTCGAAGTACTGCAAAAACCGCAAACCCCGACATGCACAGCAGCATTACCACCATTAACCCAATGCTTATGGCAAAACGCAGCAGGTAAACCTTGTAACGATAATTGGGCACGCCAAAAATTATCTCCAGCATTCGAGCATCCTTATCGTTTTGAATGCTGAAAAGAATAGGGTAGAAGATTATTAGAATTCCCGGTAGAATAAGCGTTGAGTAAATATCCTCTACAGTTACTTCAGATGATGGAGCAAAGAGTGCAATTCCCATGATCAGCAGGAAAAAACCCACAGCCGCGATGAGGAAATACACAAACTTATTGGCGAATACTATCTTCAGGTTGTACCGCACTATGTCGATTGCCAGCTTTATTTTCATGTTTATCGTGTTTTTTGCTGTTGGCTTTTAGCTATATAGCTTTAGTTTTTAATTGGTTAATTTGACGAGTGACGAGTGACAGGTGACTTTCGCCCGATGGACTGCTCTCTAGCTCATAGTCCTTTTCCCTTTCGCCTTATCTCACCCTCGCCTCATCTCCCCATCGTTTCAAACATTCTCTACCCTTACTGTTGCTCTTGCTCTTGCCGTTGATGCCATGGCCCTTTGCCCTTCGCTATTAGCTATTAGCCCTTAGCGTGCGCCTTTTCACCACAAAAGACACCAAGGTATTCACAAAGCACACAAAAAACTACACAGCCCCCGAATCGCAAATCGCTAATCATTATTCGATATTCGATATTCTACTCTTCGCTTTTTTCCTTTCGCCTTATCTCACCCTCGCCTCATCTCCCCATCGTTTCAAACATTCTCTACCCTTGCTTTTTGTTCTTTTCCTCTTCCCTTTCTTCTTTGCTGCTTAATAGGTAAAGATACGCATCCTCTAGGTTGGCCTTGGCGGGTTTGGCATCGGGCGTTGGTGAGGCGTTGGACAAGCAGCGGCACCGGATTGTATCGCCCTCCTTCATGTGGTGTATCACCACATAGTCGTCCTTAAACCTATCGAATTCTGATGCAGGAACGCTTACCATCCAAACCTTGCCCTCGGCAATTTGGGCCATGCTGATGGGCGCTCCCATATAACGAACCTCGCCGCGGTTCATAACCGCCACCATGTTACACGAGCTGGCCACATCCTCAATAATATGGGTTGAGAAGATTACGATCCGCTCGCGGCTCAATTCCACCAGCAGATTTCGGAAACGGATCCGTTCGCGGGGATCAAGGCCAGCGGTTGGTTCATCGACCACCAGAATTCGGGGTAAATGAAGCAGTATCTGCGCAATCCCTATACGCTGCTTCATACCACCCGAGAATGATCCAATCTTCTCGTCCTTATGAGCCTCCATGTGTACTGCGCTTAGCACGTATTCAACCCGCTTGTATCGCTCTTCTTGTTTGTATATCTTTTTAAGGATTCCCATGTAGTTTAGGAAATCCCAAGCGGTCATATTCTCGTACATGCCAAACTCCTGAGGCAGATAGCCAATTAGCCCCTGCAGCTCCTCGCGCTTCTCGCGCAGGTCGATGCCATTAATGGTGATCTGGCCGTAACTCTGTTCCAGAATCCCGCAGATAATCTTCATCATTGTCGATTTTCCTGCGCCATTTGGGCCTAGCAGACCAAACATGCCCGTTTTAATGTCGAGCGAAACGCCTTTAAGCGCCTTGAATTGAGTACGTTTTTTTCCAATAACAGGAATTACCAGCACAAATCGATAGAAGAACTGTCGCAACCCCTTGAACCTCCCCGTTATGCGGTTCACATTAACCTTTTGCTTGTAAAGGCTATCGGATGTAACCTTGATGGCCAGGGCAAGATACCACAGAATGGCCACAGGAATAATCAACCCAAGCATCTTATACTTGGCGTAGTATAGGTAGAGCGTGAATGCTGGGAATCCCCAGTAGAAAATATGTGTGGCCAGTAGTACTATCCTACTTAAAAATCTACTAAATCGACTTGAAAACTGGTTTCTACAAAGTTGTTTTACTGGTTCTAAGAAAATTACAGTAAGGATGAAGAAAGCGATGGGAAGAGTAATAAACCACAGCTTGCTCTGGATATGGTAGTAGATAAAGTAAACCAAGAACCCCAACAAGGGAAGCTGCCAGATAAGAACGGCAATATCGCTTAGCGATTTAAACTCGCGATCGATTCCCAGTCGCTTACGAATATTTAACCCCGATTTCCACTCGCGGGCAAACCGGCTGTCCCAATCGTATATTTTTACCAAATTCCTTATGGTAATGTGCAAGGGTTTATCCTTGTCGATAAGCGTTTCGCTGGCCTTGCGGAGGCTATTCTGCACAAAGTAAATTGTTGCTGGTACGGCAATTATAAGGAGTATAAAGTTGATGATTTGCCATACACGGCTATCCACCTCGGTGAATATAATGTAGCTGCCAGCAATCCAAATGGTAATTTGGATAATCTTAACGTAGATTTTCTGCGAGTAAATCCACCTAAGCGCCGATTGCACTCCCGCATTCATGGTGGGGATAAATACCAGCGTAAGCAGCGTGCTTATGGTTAACCCCCCAATAATGGTAACTGCAAAGGGAACCCCAATTAGGGCAACGTACTCCGATTTTCCAAGCGCAAGAGGGATTAGGGCAATAATGGTGGTTATGGCGGTGATCAGTATTGGACGGACGCGGGCTAACCCGGCCATCATCAGCGCACGCGACTCGTTGTATCCTCTTTTACGTAGCACGTTGGAGTAGTCGATAAGGATAATGCCGTTATTCACCACAATGCCCAGCAGGATAAGGAATCCGGTCATTACGTTGGTGTTCATTATGGATGTTCCCGTTAGGATAAGCAGAGCCAGCGATCCAATGCCAGCCAGCGGAATGGAGAACATCATCACCACAGGGGTTGAGAACGACTCGAATACCGAGGAGAGGATCATGTAGATGAGGATAAACGCCATGAGCAGCAGGAAGGCAAATTCACCCAGCTCGTTCTCCTCATGTACCACCTCAAGGGCAATGCCCGATGGCAGTGTCATGCTTGCCACCATCTCATCAATCTCGATTCGGGCGGCTTCAAGCAGATCCTTGCTATCGAGAATCTCGCTGTAGAACTGGTATGCAATTTCCAGCTGTTTTTCCTGGTTGGTGCGCTTAATGGTCGATAGCCCCTCGGTGAAGTTGAAATCGCTGATGTTTTGCAGCTCAAAGGTTGCCCCATCGGCCCCTCGAACCAAGAGCCCTTTCAAATCGGTAAGTTTACGCTCGCGCTCCTGGGCGTAACCCATGGTCTTTATTTGAATATCAAACTCATCGTTACCCTGCTTGAATTTTACGCCGCTCGAGAACTGATGCTGAAATGTGTTTAGCTCCGAAAGCACCGAGGTTACAGGGATATTGTGTAGTGCGAGTAAGTGCTTGTCGAGACCAAGTGTAAGTTCGGGTCGTTTCTCGGGAAGCCGAACATCTACCTTCTCGATGGAGGTAAACTGGCCAAGGTAGAATTTAACGTCGTTGGCTTGGTTGAGCATTCTATCGAAATCCTGACCCTTTATGATTACCCGTTCGCGTTGGGTTCCAATGCCCAGCATGCGGGCAAAGCCATCGTCGTCGTCGAATCCGCCGCCACCGCCAAACCTTCGGCTGGTTGCGGGAGGATCCCAGCTAAAGGAGGCTGGGTTAAGGTCGCGAACCTTTTCCATGATATCGCTCTTAATCTTTGGAATGGAGTAGTTTCTGATCTTGCGGTAGTCGTCGGCAAGGTTAATGGTTAGTATGGCCTCCTCCTCGTATATCTGGCTAATGATATCCTTTTTCTCCTCCAATTCGGCTAGTTTCTTTTCTGCCTCAGCAATTACCACATCGGTGTTGTCGAGCGTTGTGCCGCTGGGCATGGTAACGTAAAGCCTAAGCTCCTTCACCTCGGCCTCCTGGGTTGAGGTAAGGCTTAGGGCGAGGCTAATTAGCAGCGCAGCAAAAAAGATTCCCAGTGCCCCCAGAATGGTTTGGGTTGGTTTGCGCATAGAGGTTTTGAGCAGTACTAGGTATATTTGCACAAGCCTGTTGTGAAGCGATAGCTTCTCGAACTGTATGGGTTTATCGTTGCTTCGGAATCGGAGGAGCAGGTGAGTAATTGCAGGTATTAGCAGAAGTGCCACCACCAGCGAAACCAGCAGGGTTGATATTATGGAAACTCCAATGTGCTTCCCGATTAGACCAATGAAAAAGTTTTCGGAGAAGACAAATGGCAAAAAAACAGTAATGGTGGTAAGGGTAGCCGCTAGTATGGATCGCCAAACCTCCTTGGTTCCCTGCATTACGGCCTGGTCGGGGTGTAGGTTTTTTGAGGCAAGCCGGTAAATATTCTCCAGAACCACCACGCTATTGTCGAGCAGCATACCTATGGCCAAGGCCATACCCAGCAGCGTTAGGCTGTTAATGCTTATGCCAGCAGCATAGAAAAAGTTGAATGCGGTGTACACCGAAATGGGTATTGCCAGCGCAATGGCTACAACCAACCGTAGGTTTCGTAGGAAGATCCAAAGCACAAAAACGGCTAATATTCCACCAATAAGCGCCAGCTCAATAATGGAGTCGATGTTCTTCTCCATCGTCTCGGCTGTGTTGGATTGCACAACCAGCTCTATCTCCTTGTCGGCCAGCTCGGCGTTTAGCTCGGCAATTTGCTCCTTTACCCTATTGGCCAGATCGATTACATTGGCCTGTGAGTCCTTGGTGAGGCTAACGGTAACAGCCTCGAGGCCGTTTACCCGGCTGTACGAGTCCTGCTCCTTTACCCCAAAGGTGATGGTGGCAATATCCTTTAGCATGATGTTGCCCTGCTGCCTAACCACCAGGTTATGGATGTCGTTAATGTTGTTGAACTCCGCTATCACATTCACAAAATGCAGGCGGTTGTTCTGGGTAACCTTTCCGGCAAAGGTTCTTGCCTTGCTATTGCTGCTCAGCGCAGAGCGCACATCGGAGGGCGAAATGCCGTGGGCATCGCAGATATCCTTATGCAATGTAATCTCTATGGATTTATCGCGCCCACCAAAGACCTCGGCGTTGGCAATCCCGTCGATATTCTTTATCTTATTTACAATTTCCCTATCGGTTACCTGCCGCACGCGGTCAATTCCGCCGCTGCCTCTAACCTGAATGGACATGAACATGTTGTTGAGCTGCTCCAGGTCGAACTTAAACACCTGCACCATGAACTCGGTGGGGAGATTCTTCTTGGCCTCATCAACCTTCTCCACCAGCTTAAGGTAGGCGTACTTAAGGTCGGTGTTTTTCTGATAGGAGATTTGGATGCTGCCCTGCTGCTGCCCTGCAGAGGAAACGATCTTCTCGATCCCCTCGAGCGTGCCAATGGCCCCTTCGAGCGGGATTATGGCCTGGTTCTCCATGTACTTGGGGTCAACCTCTAGTCCCGTGCCCACCTGCACAAATAGCATGGGCAGCGTTGCGTTGGGGTAGAGTTCAACGGGAAGCTGCTGGTACGATATGTACCCCAGCATGCTAAGCCCGGTGAACAGCATGGCAATAAGTACCTTTCGTTTTATGATAAAGTCCATTGATGATTTAGTATTTCATTTTTGTTGGCAAAGAGCATAGGGCTGAGGGCAAAGAGAAAGAATGCTATTACTTGCAAATTATTAGTATTATCTCTAAGGATTTACTTTTAAAAGAGTCTTTCGAAAATTAGTAATCTGAGAACTTAACGCAATGAGCTTTGAGAAAATATCGTTACGAGTATTATTGTCTATCATATTTCTCCGCTCTAAAATTATCAACATATTGGCGCATTCAAATATTGATTTGCGAGAGATTACTAAAAAGTTTGCAAAGTCCTTGTCTGAGAACGATCCGCTCCCCTCAGCAATATTATTGGAAATACTTAATGCAGCACTTCTTAGTTGCTCAGCAAATCGAAAATTTGTCATTGATATAATTATTTGTATCTAATAGTCGAAATTATTTTCTCCTTCGTCTTCGCCCTTCGCCCTCTGCTCTATGCCCTCTGCCCTCTGCCCTCCGTCCTGAAATTCTAGCCTTCCCAACCTCAAACACATAGTACACACAGGGAATAACGATTAGCGTAAGCAGGGTTGATGTTACTAGCCCGGCGATTACGGCAATGGCCATGGGTGAACGCAAAGCGGCGCTTTCGCCAAAACCTAGCGTAAGCGGGAAAAGGGCAAGAATGGTAGTAAGACTTGTCATAACTATTGGTCGGATCCGATTCTCTCCTGCCCCAATAATGGCATCGCGGAGCGAAAGGCCTTTCTCGCGCAGCTTGTTGATGGCATCTACAAGAATTATGGAGTCGTTTACGGCGATTCCGGCCAGCATAATTATGCCTATGTAGGCCATTATGCTAAGCGGCTTGCCGATAAGCAGAAACGCCCAAACAGTTCCCACACCCGCCAATGGAATGGTAAGCAGAATGGTGAACGGGTGCAGCAGCGATTCGAAGGTTGACGCCATAACCATGTACACCAGGACAATGGATAGCATAAGCGCAAATCCAAGGCTACCCATGGCCTCTTCGCGTTTTTGCTCCTCGCCAACAATATCAACCTGGTAATCGGCAGGGATATCAAGTGTGCTAATCTGCCCACGCACCTGCTCAACAATCTGGTCGAATGGCTGGTTGCGATCCACATCGGCCATAACCTTGCCAATGCGGTTCTGGTTGCGCCGTATAAGCTGCTTGGGCGACACGGAATTATTTATGCTTGCCACCTCGTACAGGTGAACCTCGCCGTTTGATGTTTTCAGCTTTATGGCGTTAAATTCCGAAAGGCTCAGCTCGGGTAGCTTTATGTTGATGTCGTTCATCTCACCGCCCTTCTCGAACTTTCCGGCACTCTTGCCCATAAGCATCTCCTTGAGCTGTGAGACGATATTATCGACGCTTAAACCGTATATACCAGCCTTGTAGCGGTTAAGCACCACATCAATCTCGGGTGCGCCCTCCTCGCTGTTGGTCTTCACATTGTGTAAGCTGGGTAGAATGGCGATGGTTCGCTTTATGCTTTCGGAGATTTGGTTTAGCTCATCCAGATTATTGCCCTTGATTTCAACAACCAAGGGAGCCTCGTCGGTGCCTAGGGTCTCCTGAAGAGCTGTTTCATCGCGCGAAATGGAAATATCGGCATCGGGAATGGTGGCCAACATCTCCTCAACTGCAGCAATGGCTGCATTGGCTTGATGGGCGTATTCGCTTTTCAGGATGATCTTTATGGTAGCAGTATTCTCGTTCTGGAATACCGATTTATCGCTTCCCGAAACGTTTTGGGGGCCAATCTGGCTGTACACAATTGCTGCCTGCTCAGCTAACAGATCGAAAACCATAGTTTCGATGTTTTTAACTGTTTCAGAAGTGCGCTCCAGTTGGGTTCCCTCCCGCAGCTTAATATCAACGCTAAACTCGTTGCTTCCGCTTTTGGGTAGGAACTCCGATCCTACCCGGGGTATAACAAAGGCTGTTATCGCCATCAAAACAATGGTAAGACTTAGAACAAGGGCTTTATGGCTGAGGATTTTCGAAAGAAGCCTTCCGTACCACGTAATCCTAATGGATTCGACTTTTGCAGTAGTTTTGGCGTTTTTGTACATCGCGTTGAATAGCATTGGAATCACCAGAATGGCTACGAACAGCGATGCGATTAGAGAAAAGGCAACGGTCCAGGCCTGATCCCTAAATAGCGCGCTCGATGCGCCGTGCAGGTACACGATGGGCAGGAATACCACAATTGTGGTTAACGTTGATGCTGTGATAGCACCCCCCACCTCGGCGGTTCCGGTTATGGCGGCCTCCCTGATGCTCATGCCTTGCTCCATATTCCGGAAGATATTCTCCACCACTACAATGGCATTGTCCACAAGCATTCCCGCACCCAGAGCAAGTCCGCCAAGTGTCATAATATTTAACGTGAGGCCGTTGAAGAACATCAGGTTAAATGTGGCCACAATGGAAATGGGAATGGCTAAGCTAATAATGGCTGTTACCTTGAGCCGTCGGAGGAAGATGTATATCACAAAAACGGCAATTAGAATACCGATTAGCAGCGTATCCTTTACCTCGCCAATGGATGCCTGAATAAAACGACCCTGATTCTGGATAATGGTAAACTCGTAGCCCGGCAGAGCTTTTTTTATCGACTCAAGCGATTTTAACAACTCCTCAACTGCTTTTACGGTGTTTGATCCCGTTTCTTTGTGTACCGATAGCCCAATACAGCGCTGGCCGTTGATACGGACTATATTGTCGGGTTGCTTATTCACCAATCGAACAGAGGCAACATCCTTTAGCAGAATTGGGGCTTTTGGTGTTGCCGATGAAGTGGCCTGCCCTTGCTGTTGATCCTTGTTAATTGAGCGGTAGCTGAGCACAATTCCCTCGATGTCGGCTACATTAGCTACTAATCCAGTGCCTTTGATGATGTACTTTTTTCCCATCTCCACAATGCTTCCACCCGATACGTTACGGTTCATATTCTGTATTGCGGAGGCAATATCGCCCGTTGTGAGGTTATACGATTGCAGCTTGAAGGGATCAGTTTCAATCTGCACTTCCTTCTCCTCAACCCCGCTAAGGGATACATCAGCAATGCCCTCGAGCCTGATCAGCTCGTTGCGGATATAGCTTTCGCCCACGCGGCGTAGCTCATCCATATCGGTAATATCGGGATGAAGCATGGCGATAATCATCACGGGAGCCGCGTTGGGATCGTGCTGGGTGATGGTGAACTCATCAATATCGCTGCTCTGGCTGTAGGTGGTAAGCGCCTTTTGCAGATCCAAAAAAGCCTCGTCCATATCGGTTCCCCAACGATACTCCACGGTTATACGAGCCGAGCCCACCATGCAAACCGACGACACCTGAGCCACGCCTTTTTGGCGGATGGCCTGCGACTCGATATTCTCCACAAACTGCTTCTCTATCTCCTCGGGTGGGCGCTCGCCAGCATTTATCTCCACAAAAATGCGTGGAGCGTTCATGTCGGGAAGCAGATCGATGCTAAGCTTGCCAAATGATATGTAGCCTAGCAGCAGTATTCCCAGCACCAGCATCGAAACCGTTACGGGGTTGTTAACCGAGAATTGGGTAATCTTTTTCATCTATTTTGATATTGAAAACGGAACTATGTTCATGCTAAGCATCTTAATCCGCTATTGTATCCTATTCTGTTGCTTTTCGCCGTATGTAATCCAACGCCATAACCACTCGGCGGGGCCAAATCGGTAATGGCCAAGCCACCACGTGCTCAGCGGAAGCTGAATTAGCCAAATGGCTAACGCCATGATAAGCGCGCAGAAAGCGTTCACTTTTCCCGATAGGCCAAATCCGTATCCGTAGAAAATAGTGGTGCAGATAATGCTTTGCATTAGGTAGTTGGTTAGCGCCATGCGGCCAGTGTTGGCAACCATCTGCAGAAATCTTGATTTGCTAAATCGGTTGAAAAGCAGTAATCCGCCCGAGAGGTAGGCCAAGGCGAGTATGGGTGAACCGAGGAAGAACCCAACGATATGGAAGCTTCCGGTTAGGTCGGTGGCCATACGGGTGTATGTGAAAATTCCGTAAACATGCATGGCAGCCAGGGGGAGTCCAATGAGCAGGCAAATCCAGAACATCTTTTTGAAGAATGGTTTATTCTCGGAAATGTTCCTCAGCTTTCCGCTTTTGCCCAGGGCAAAACCGGTTAGGAACATGGCCAGTACCGATGGGAATATGATAAAGAATCCGGAGTACTGCTGTGCAATTTCCTGACCCCTAACGGCAATCATCGCTATGTAATCGGTTCCCGAGTACACTTCACGAGCAACTGCCGCTTTTTCGGCTAGAATGGTTTGGGCGTTTCCCATCTGTTCTAGAATAAAATCGGCGTTGGGAAAATTCTTGGCCAGCTCCATAAAGAAAAAGATTAACAGCTGAATAGCAACAATGAAGACAAGTAGGCTAATGGCCCATTTCACCAGACCCTTAACGGACACATTTTTAAATGCGATAAGCATAAATCCCAGCAGGGCGTAGGTGATAAGAATATCGCCCGACCAGATAAGGAACGCATGCACCAGGCCAAAGCCCAGCAGACCAAGCATACGACGCTTAAAGGCTGTTTCCATCTGAATATGCTGGGTTTGCTCCTTGAGCAGGAAAATGCTGAATCCAAAACCGAATAGCAACGAAAATAGCGAGTAGAACTTGCCCTCGGCCAGCAGGTAGGTAATTCCGTTGGCTATGGTGCTCAGAAATCCTTCGGAAGTAGGGTTTTCTATCGCCATCCCAAAAATTGAATCACGGAAAATACTCATGTTCACCAATAGGATTCCCAATAGGGCAAAGCCCCTTACAAAGTCAATTTCTTTAACCCTCTGGGTTGGGGCAATGGGTTGTAGGTGTGGGCTCATAGGAGAATTTTGTTGATCGTTGGTTGTTGATTGTTATTTTTTAATGAGGGTATATTTTCAACCGGTTAACGCACTACTTTAACCTTAGAACGGTTGCGTAGCGTTTCAAATCCTTTTACCACAAGCCTTTCGTTTTTTTCGAGACCCGAAATCACCTGAACTTCATTAGGATTTTCGAGTCCAATAGTAATCATACGTTCCTGCGCCAGCCCCTTATCCACCACAAAAACTGTATTTCCTCGCTGTTTCGAGAGGATAACGTTTTTGGGAATAACCAAGGCGCTATCCACTTTTGCCACCACAATTTCGCCCTTGGCGAACATGCCCGGTCTAAGCTTTTGCGATGGGTTATTGATGGTTATCACTGTTTTAAACGAGCGAGTTGTGGCATCGATGGCTGGAGAAATCTGCGTGATGTAACCCTTGAGCGTGTCGTTGGGTAGGGTGTAGTTTGTTATCTTAACACCTTGTCCCGTTTTAATAAGCTGAAAGTCTTTCTCGGCTAGGCTCGTTTCCATGAACAGCTTGCTGTAATCCATCAATTTAAACATGGGAGAGTTAGCCTCAACCCTTGTGTTTGGCGTGTAGTAGGGCAGTTCTACGATTACCCCCGAAAAAGGTGCTTTTACGTGCAGCTTGGCCAACCGAATAAGAGCATCCTCGTACGAGTACTTGGAGTTGATATAGTCGATCTCGGCATTCTTCAGCTCGCTCAGGGTAACACCGCCTTTTTCGTAAAGCGATTTTTGCTTCTCGAAAACCTGCTTCGAGATCTCGAGTTTCAGCTCTAGCGCGGTAATCTTAATGTTATTCTCGTACTCTCGGTCCTCGATACGTACAATCACATCGTTCTCGTTAACCCAGTCGCCAAGTGAGTAACTTTTCCCTGTTTTTGGGTTGATATTAAGATTGTAAATCCCCCCCACCTCGCTTTTCAGGCTGGCCTCCTTTACCGGATTTACATTTCCAGTGGTTTCAATAAATTTCTCAATGGGCTGCAGCTTTAGGTCAATCACCGATACGGGGATCGAAATATCCTTGCTCAAATCGCTATCCTTGCTGCCACACGAGGCTAGGAGCAGGGCCGAAAGCATTAGGGTCAGTAGTCTTTTCATATTCGTATTGTTGGCTTTGTTGTTTCTTGATGTAAATAAAAGTTTACTGCAATTGATTTGCTTTACTCTGTTTTATAAAGATTTATGTTTTGCTGCAGCTCCAGTGGAACAAAAGAGATATTGTTCTCGAAGTCCCATAACGATTGTATTTTTAGGTTAAGCAGCTCCAACTTATAGTTAATCTGCGCATTCGAAAAATCCATCTTTTTCTGTGATAGCTGGTTCTGGTATCGCTCCAGATCGATGCTGGTGAGGTCGCCATTGCGGTATCGTTCCAGATTTATCTCGTAGGTAAGCTGGGCGTTCTTCACGTTTTGCTCAGCAATGGCAATTTGGGTCGATAGATTCTGTAGGTTTCGGAATGTTTTGCGGATATTTATCACAATATCCTTTTCCAACTCTTTAAGGTCAATCTGCTTCGATTCCACGCTTAGCTCGGCGGCTCTAATGCGTGCTTTACGCTCGCCCCAGTCGAATATCGGAATAGAGAAAGTCACCCCAACCTGAGGGCTTCGGGTGGGCTTATCGTAGATTTGGGGAAATTTTTCGTTGTTACCCATAAGCCCAAGCGACAGCTTAACATCGCCCTTAAACTCGTTGGTGGCCATGGTCTCAATCAAATCGAACTCGGCGTTGTTCAAGTCGATCTTGCGCTGGCTAAGCTCGAGGCGTTGGGTTAGGCCATTCTCAATGGCCTTGTCAACATCTACTAAAACTGGTTTATATTGGATATCTGTCGAAATTTTGATATCGTCGAAAAGCGATAGGCCAATTAGCTGCTTAAACTGATCCATGGAGTTTTCGAGGTCAACCAGGGAGTTGTCGAGGCTCGATTTGCTGGTGGCGTAGTTCAGCTCGGCCTGCAGGAGTTCCTCCTGAGCCGATAGGCCTCCCTCAACCTTGCTGCGGATAATCTCAAGGCTCACCTTCTGGTTTTCGAACTCCTCCTGTGAAATTAGAACCGACATCTGCTTCTGGTAGATGGAGTAAAAAGCCTGCGAAACGTAGCGCTCCATGCTGAGCATTTGGATGGAGTAGGCCAGCGTGGCATTCTCCAAACTAAGCTGGTTTCGCTTTAGGTTCATCTGCGTGCGGTTGTAGGTGAACAGCGGTTGGTTGTAGCTTAGGTAGAGGTTATTGTTAAATCCGCTGTATTCCTTGGTTGTGATACCAGGGTTCAGTGGATCGGTGCTGTTAACGTCCGATTTGGTGTTGAGGTACTCAAAGTTATTGCTGAGCATCAGCGTGCCATCTGTCCATTTAATGGGCTGAGCAATGGTTAGCCCACCACCCGATGAAATCCGTTCCTTTTTGTACCACTGCGAGAAGTACTCCTCGTAAGTGTCGCTAACCGAGTAGTCGATGGGTGACACATTGAACGAGATATGCGATTTTAGCATGGCCAGCTGCGCGTTGAGCAGCTCGCGGCTACGCTCCATACTTATGCGCGATTGCCTTATATCGGGGCTGTTCTCAAGGGCAATCTGCATGGCCTCCTCAAGGCTTATAACCTTTTGTGCCGATGCGTTGAGCAGTATCCCACCAACCAATCCCAGTATTAGGGATAATCTTATAATTCTCATACTAATGGTTTGTTATCTGTTATGCGTTACAATTCAAGAATTGTGTTTTCTATTTTTTTACCCATTTTATGGCATCGGCAAACACCATGCTACCCACCGATTTGTTGGTTAGCTTTACTCTTGCATTCTCGGGCGAAATGTAAAAGGTTCCCAGGTAGTTCCAGCCCTTTTCCAGCTCCTCGTCGGCAAGGGTAATATCCTCAACACCATCGTCGTGGTAAATGTGGTAGTTATAGTTCGATTTGCGCTTGTTACGACCCCAGTAAATATTTAACTTTTCGGTGTGGCAGTAAACATCGTAGTAGCCACTTTCGGGCAGGTTGGCTTTCCACTGCACATAGCGACTCCCATCGCCCGAGGCCGTATAGTATGCCGAGCGGATATATAGGCCGTAAAACCCCGATTGAAGTACAGCCTCCCACTCGTTTGAGGGGTTCCACACGTGTATTCCGGTATACTTGTAGCGCGCGGTATTCTCGTTACTGATTAACGATTTTAGATAGCTCTCCTGCTTTTGCTGATGGATGCTAAAACCTTCATCCTCATTATCAACAATAAACTCGTTTGGTTTAGATGTACTTACTGATATGGGTATGCTAATTACTCCATCGAGAACAGGTACGCGTTTCAGCTCGTCAAAATCGGTAAGATCGAATAGTAGTGTGTTTGGTAAATTTTTCGAAATACTAGTGAAAACTCTTAATCGTTTGGGTTGACTGTTAAAGGTAATCCCAACTTCTCTTGCCGATTGGGCGGGCATTAAAACTCTTCGGTAGTAATCGGGCAATCGTGGCTGGTCGTCGGTGAAGCTTCGAGTAGTGCTTCTATCATCTAAATCTACCACAACCTCAACAATACCATCAATTGGCTCGGGGTTCGATAGGCTAACTTTTACCTGATATTTAGTGTAGTCTCCATCGAGCACCTTGTAGGTTTGCAAGTTGTTAACAATAAAGCCAGCCATGCTTGTTGATGTGTACCAGTTTTCAGCATCATTTGAGATTGAAACTCCAAACCGTTTTTCAATCTCCTTGTCGAACTCCGAAAAAGTGAAGGGTTTGCGGGCTCTATGGGCGATTAGCTGGCTGATAAAGTTGTTGAACTCTTTCTCTCCAAATCGGGCACGGAGTAACGAGAAAAAATGATCGCCCTTGGCCAGTATCACATCATTAATGGTTAATGGCATGTATGAGTCATCTTCCTGATCAACCTTTCTAACGCCATCATCTATTAGCAATTTTAGGCTCGACTCCTTTAGCTCAAGGTTTATTTTTTCGCTATTAGATATTCCTCTGTAGTACCACTGACTCGATGGTACGTAGTTGAGGTTCCGTTCTCGTAGGTACACCTCCAGCGCATTGTTTAGTACTGGATACTCATCGCTTTCAATCTGCGTGATATGGGTATAGAAATGGGGGATTAGCGAGAAGGTGTACTTGTTCACCACATTGCCAAACTCATACCACTCGTAGGGCGTTGCCATAAAGTTTGCTCTGATTACTCTTTTAAACATTCGGCTTTGAAGCTCGGTAGGAGTAACCTGCTCATTATTCTGCTTCATCCGTTTCTCGAAACGGGCTTTTTGACGAAGAAAATCGGCATCCTTCAGCAATACACCTCGCTCCGGGTAGAAAATGATTTCGGGCTGAACCGCATTGCTAACTGCAGTCCAAATATGCTTGTCGAGCGCAAAGTTTATGGGAACCTCGGCAAGGCTTAGCCTTTTAAATCCATAGTTTAAATTGAGAAGCGTTTCGTATTCAATTTTTAATTCTCTGATAATTGCCGGCAGCGTGTCGGTAAAGCCCTCAAATTCCTTTAGGTAGTATTCGTTCCCTTTAGCTGTGAATAGGGAGAATTCAATGGAATCAACTTCTATACTATGCTTTATGTAATTCCCAATTAATAGGCTGATTTTTGGAAGAGGATATTCGTTTGTAAATTCGAAAACACCATCTTGTGGAGAGGTGCTTTGGCCTTGCGAAATAGCAGTAAGACCTCCAGTAGTTTTAACCTTTAAGTTGTATGTTGTGAAATCGGGCTGCTGAAAGGCTGGTTTTGTTGTTGCGTATGTTACACCCGCTATGGGATACCAAAGAGCCTCGTGAGTAAGACAAACAAAATCGGAGTTTAAATAGGCCGATCTTTTCCGGGCTTTAAATAGGGCCAAGGATATATTGTCGGAATGCTCTTCAGGGGGAATATCCAAAAAGTACGTGTTCTCGTTTATTGTACCATTATAGTTGAATGATAATATACTCCTGGAACCCGGATTTATTGATTTGTCATTTGTAATAATCACTAAATGTGCTAGCCGGGTAAATTTAGCAGGCTGTCCCTCAAATTCAATGCTTTTTATGGCAAGCGATGGATTTAAGCTAAAGATTAACGTATCGATTGGTTCACTATTTTTATTTATCGTGTTAAGCGTTGCTGTTGCTGAAATGGTTTTTCCTTGATGCTTCAGATCGATTGAGCACTCCTCAACGCTTAACCTTGGGTAAAAGGCATACCGGTTATTGGCCTCTCCCATCAACCTTTTTTCATACTCAACATATCGCTTTAGGCCAATATATTTGTAACCAGTGTAAAGCCCTGCAAGTATGAAAACCCCGGCAGCAATAAGCGGTAGGAGTTTAAATCGATTTGACTGAGGTAGTCGCTGGAGCCTATAAACGGTGAATAAAATCAACCCAACCCCTATAAGCAGGTATATCCCCCGGTGCATTACCAGCTCGGGAATATTCCCAAAACCGCCAATAGTCGAATTCATAAGCGGAACATGGTACGCGATGTAATCGAAAAGATGATAAAACTTCTGATTGAGGTAAAAAACGGTTAAGGCAATGTAACCCAAAATCAGGATAAAAGTGATAGCCTGATTCCGCAGAATCGTCATCAAAAAAAATGATAATCCGAGGATATAAACCAGTGTGGGAATGCTAATGATGATTGGGTACAAAAAGAATTCAGCAAGGCCCTTGGCTGAATCACCGCTGAGGAAGGAGAACCCCATCCCAATTATCAGGATGATAAAGTTGAGGATAATGAAAACGGTGAGTATTCCCAGTGTTTTCCCTAGAATGTAGTGGAAGTTGGTCATCGATCGGGCGTAAATAACTTCAACCGTATCATTCTTTTTATCCTGCTTTAAAAATTCCGATGCCAGAAACACAGCCACTATAGCCTGACCAAGGTTAAGAATAATTAAATTGGCGTAGGGCAGTGAGGCTGGAAGTGCTCTGAAGATCCAAGGTGCATCGCTAGAATCGATAAACATAGCCACATTAAAAATTCCAATCCCCACAATAAAGAGACCCGCATAAATCCTGAAAAACCAACTTCTGAGAAGGGTTTTTCTCTCGAATCGGGCAACTGTTAGTATAGTGTGTATTGCGCTCATAGGATTTACGAATTCAATTTAAGAGCAAGATATTCCATAAAATACACGTAGGCGTGCTCAAGGTTTGGCTCAATTTCAACGGCGTGCTTTACACTAATTGAATCGCCAACCAGCTGCACCTCCCAACCCTCGTCCGAGGGGATTGTCGATATAATGGGATAGTTTTCCTTAAGCATCTCGTACTCAAAACCCGATGTGGTTACTTGCCATGCATGACCGCGCGTTTGGTTTATCAGCTCATCGGGCGATCCATTGAATCCAACCCTCCCGTTGTGCAAAAGGGCAAGGTTTTGACATATGCTCGATATATCGCCAACTATATGGGTCGAAAGTATTATAATCACGTCGCGCTGGCTAATCTCCGATAGGATATTGCGGAAGCGAATCCGCTCCTCGGGATCGAGACCAGTCGTGGGCTCGTCCACAATAACTATCTGTGGATCCCCAATAAGTGCCTGGGCTATCCCTAGCCTGCGCTTCATACCACCCGAGAGTTTGCTGGCGCTGCGCTCGCGAACATCAAATAGTCCAACCCTGTCGAGCCACTCATCAACCTTTTGCGAGCGCACTTTTCCACTCCTAATTCCCGATAATCCTGCGGCGTAGTCGAGAAATTCCCAGGTTTTGAGTTTGGTGAAAAACCTAAAATCCTGTGGCAAGTAGCCCAGCATTTTCCTTACCTCTCCTCTGTCCTTTAGCAAGTCGTAACCATTTACGCTAACCTTGCCGTGTGTTGGCATCATAAGGGTAACCAATATCCGCATCAGGGTTG
Source organism: Tenuifilaceae bacterium (assembly GCA_034003245.1). Taxonomy (GTDB): domain Bacteria; phylum Bacteroidota; class Bacteroidia; order Bacteroidales; family Tenuifilaceae; genus Perlabentimonas. Next base: position 30,920 of record JAVEYY010000031.1, on the reverse strand, counting down.
ATTTGCCTGCGCCATTTGGCCCCAAAAGTCCAAACATTCCGTTATCAATCTCGAGGGTAACCTCGCTAAGGGCTCGCTTCCCGTTATCGTAAACTTTGCTAAGGTTGTTAATTGAAATTTTCATTTTTAGTGGGAGAAAGACATCTAGTCAATATATATTTTGTGTAGGTAAGTAAAATATTGGTAAAAAAATGAGCAACATTTATTGCAGCAAAACACAATCCAAAAAATACATATATCAATCAATCATTTCATTATAGTTTGTTGTGTTGCTTTAAAACTGTTCCTTTTCGAATACTTTGTGTTCGGAAACGAACAGGTTGGCACCTCAAATGTAGTGATGTTTTTAACAAAAACGGGTAAGATTGTGCTCGGTGGTATATGATTTAATATCTACTCCTTTTCTTTGTTGAACAAAATCGGGTTTCGAATGCTTTAGATATATTTGTAAAGTTTGCAAAACGGATTGTTTAGCAGATTATTAGGTTTTTAATTGATAAAGTTGCGCTTTATCGAATGCATCAAAAACACACCAACCGTCAAAACCTATGTCGAACCATTTAGTCTCCAACTTTAGCGCATTGGTTGACGATCGGATTACTACGATTAATGCCTCACGGATTAAAGTCATGAGCCCATTTCTTGTGGCTTATGCAGCGTTTATTCTACTAACCGATTTCGTGTTTCAGGGTGTTTGGAGCGATGAGTATTTGCCTTTTTACAGGATTTTAGATGTTGTTTTTGCCGCCATTTCAATCTTTTCAGTGTATTGCTTTTGGATTCCCAAACCAACAAGCTGTTCACACCGAAGATTAATTGTTAGAGGACTTCCGTTCGTAGTTTTGGTTTGGTCGGCAATTATTACCGGGATCGAAGTTAATAACTTAGGTGTATCCACGTTTATCCTTACCCTCCTTGCCATTGTATTTCTTCTCTACATAAATATAAAGCTTTCGCTTTTATACTTTTTAGGCTCAGGAGGAGCACTTTTGCTTTCAATTACCCTTTTTGGACATCTGAACAGAGATGTGATTCCCTTACTTTTCATGTTATTACCTGTGTTTGCTTTTGCCATCCTTATCTCATGGCAAAACCATAAGAATAAGGTCAACGACATCATAAGTACCGAAAAGATTCTGGATCTAAACACGGAGTTACAGCAGATTAAAGACGGGCTCGAGGATGAGGTTGAACACCGCACACACGAACTTCTGATTGCGAAACAGAAGGCCGAGGAGTCCGATAAGCTTAAAACGGCTTTTCTGCAAAACATGTCGCACGAAATACGTACTCCCCTTAACTCCATCTGCGGTTTTTCGGAAATGATTCAAAGCACAGTGCAAGACGAGCAAATTAAAACTTTTTCGAGCATTGTGCTATCGAGCAGCAACCAGCTGCTTAGCATTGTTAACGATATTTTAACTATTTCGGCCATCGAAACGGGTCAGGAGGAACTTAATCTTACCGAGGTTGATATTTGTGATCTGATTTTTCAACTTGAGAAAGTTTTCGTTCAACAGGTAGGAGTTAAGGATGTTGCTGTTTCGGCACATATTCCAAACAATCATCAAAATACTATAATAAAAGCCGATAAAACCAAGCTTCGCCAGGTGTTGAGCAATTTGCTGTCGAATGCCGTAAAGTTTACCCCCTCAGGAAGTATAGCGTTTGGCTTTGTTGAAGAGGGCGAGGAGTTAACTTTCTTTGTAAAGGATACAGGAATAGGAATCGATAAAAACAAGTTTAATGTTATTTTTAGCCGGTTTGCCCAAGCCGACGAGACCATTCAGAGTGTTTTTGGAGGCACGGGCTTGGGCTTGTCAATTAGCAAAGGGTTTGTGGAGCTAATGGGGGGGCGAATTTGGTTGGAATCTGAGGTAGGAAAAGGTACCGATTTTTACTTTACAATACCCTATATCCCTTTGGTTAAGGAGAAAATCGAGGGGTTAGGGTTGATTCATGAAAACCGGAGTAATCAAAATATTTCCATCCTTGTAGCCGAAGACGAGGAGTTTAACTTCTTTTTCCTTAAGGAGCTGCTAACCATGTGGAATTTCAACGTACTACATGCCCGTAACGGACAGGAGACAGTAGAGATGTGCAAGTCTAACTCCAATATCAGGTTAGTGCTTATGGATATTCGAATGCCAGTTATGAATGGCTATGATGCTGCAAAAGAAATAAGGGCAATAAACCCAGATATTCCCATTGTAGCGCAAACGGCATACGCTCTTGTGCACGAAAGGATTAAGTACGGAAACGCTTTCGATGATTATATTACCAAACCCATACCCAAGGAGAAATTGGCCGAACTTTTTCAGCGATTAAAATTGCTTTAGATATACAGCAGTTTGAAATTTTAAGAAAGTAAAGGGCTGGGGGAGCTGAGGGTAGTATAATAAACTAAAATCCCTGTAATCAATATGATTACAGGGATTTATAGTAGCCCCGCCAGGAATCGAACCTGAATCTAAAGTTTAGGAAACTTTCGTTCTATCCATTGAACTACAGGGCCATTTTAAAAAAGATCGAACCAGAATCTAGCGTTTAGTATCCGCTAATCGGCCGACTGTTCATTGAACCCTGCCTGCCGAAGGAAGGTACAGAGCCAATTTTACAGTCGGCAAAAATAAGCCTTTTTTGGGTTTCACACAAATTTAATTTACCGTTCTAGCGATCAGACTATAAAACCAAGTTCTGAGAGACTTGCCCACTTTAAGTTTTGGTCGATGATAGAGTTTTCAGATTTGCTGTCAATGGGCAATGTTTTAGAGTCCTCTTGGAAAAAAGATATAAAAAAACATGCAGAATAACTTACGATTTATTATTTTTATGGCCAAATTAATTTTAAATCGTAACGCAATGGCCGAAAATAAGTATCAGGTCGATGAGGTTGATCAGAAAATATTAGCCTATCTAGTAAAGAATGCACGAATGCCTTTCCTTGAAATTGCCCGCGAGTGCGGAATTTCTGGTGCAGCAATTCATCAGCGTGTGAAAAAAATGGAGGAAGCGGGCATTATTGATGGCTCGCGGATGATTGTTAAACCCAAAGCACTAGGCTACGATGTGTGTGCTTTTGTTGGTGTGCAATTCTCAGCAGCCAATCAGTACGAGGGTGTTGTTGAAGCGCTTCGTCAAATGCAGGAGGTGGTTGAGTGCCACTTCATAACAGGTCAGTTTGCCCTGCTGTTAAAAATATACTGTCGCGATAACGAGCACTTAATGGAGGTGCTGGTTAACACCATTCAAAATATTCCGGGTGTGATGAATACTGAGACTTTTATCTCGCTCGATCAGGCCTTTGAACGTCAGGTTTACGTTAAGGATAAGTGGTTGATTAAGGGTAAGCGCGAGTAAACTAATTATTTGTCGATATACTGCGATAGCTTTATTAGTAGATCTTCTTTCCTGATGGGCTTGCTCATGTAGTCGTTGCAGCCTGCCTCAAAACTTTTCTCCATCTCATCGTTAAGGTAATACGCTGTATTAACAATTACGGGTATGGTGGGGTTCAGCTTGCGAATGTTTCTAAGGGCGTTGAGCCCGTCCATTATGGGCATTTGTATGTCCAGCAGGATTATATTGATGTTTGGGGTTTCCCGGAAGATATTTAATGCCTCAACCCCATCTTTGGCCCACAGGATGTTCATGTCGAGGTTGAAGAGGAATGCCTCCACTAGCTTAAAGTTGCTAACCACATCCTCGGCAATAAGTATGGTTTTTCCAGCAAATAAGGCCTTGTTAACTTTAAAGTTGGCTATGCTTGGCTCAATGATAGAGTCCTTGTTGGGCTGATATGGAATGGTGAAGTAAAAGGTTGAACCCTTTCCTGGAATTGAGTCGAGCCAAATTGTGCCACCAAGCGCGGCAACTAACTCACGACTAATGGCCAGTCCAAGTCCAGTTCCAGTGGCAGCAGTCGATTCTGTGCTGATGTTTATCTTGCTAAACCGTTCAAAAATCAACTTGTGATGTTCGGGGTTTATACCAACGCCAGTGTCCTTGACGTAAAATATTAGTTCCTCTGTTCCCGAAAGTCGATATCCGAAGGTAATTTGACCAGCATTGGTAAACTTTATGGCATTCCAAAGCAAGTTCGATAGTATTTGCCTAAGCCTTATTTTATCGGTAGTAACTGTAAGGTTGCCGCATAGCTTATCGTAATCGACGGAAAGGGTAATCGACTTTTTACCGCTTTTTTCCATCTCCTGAGCAAAAAAGTACTTAAGCTCATCAAGGAGTTCTGTTAGCAGAAATGGCCGGTTCTTAGTTTTCAGCTGACCCGATTCGATTATGGAGATATCGAGAATATCGTTAATTAGGTTCATTAGAACCTCGCCATTGCTTTTAATGATTTTTATGTACTCTCCTTTGGCCTCATTAGTTGATTCCTTATCGGTTAGCAAGTACGAAAAGCCCAGAATGGCGTTCATTGGGGTGCGAATCTCGTGCGACATATTGGTGAGGAAGGCCGTTTTAAGCTTATCGGCATCCTCGGCCTTATCCTTTGCCACTTTAAGTTCCCAGGTTCGCTCCTCCACCAAATTCTCGAGGTGCTCCTGATATTCATTAAGCTGGGCTTCTATTCGCTTACGATGCGATATCTCCTCGAGAAGTTTCCGGTTTAACTTGCTCTTGTACCGGAATCGGTTAAAGGCAACGTATGAAAGCGTAATGAAAAATATAGCTATAACAGATAGAAGCACAATAAGAATACTAATTCTTCTTTTTTCGCTTTTTTCAAGGGCTCGCTCTTTCGAGAGGAGCTCAATTTGCCTCTCCTTTGACTGGAGCTGATGTCTTGTCTCCAGCTCAATAAGAAGCTTCGATTTTTCATCGCTAAAAACAGAATCGCGAAGCGAAAGGTAGGTCTGGATAAAATTGTAGGCCTGTTGGTAGTTGCCAATGCTCTCGTAAATATTGGCAATAGCTCGGCTAATATTTACCATCAACCTTTTGGAATTGATGGTTGAGGCTAATTTCCAAGCCTCATTCTGCAGGGCAAGTGCCTGATTATGCCTGTTGATGTTGAAGTATGCCAATCCCAGGTAATAAATTGAGTTGGCGGTTCCCTCGGTATTGTTAACTGCCTCAAAGCAGCCGCGGGCCTCCTCAAAGTACTCTAGCGATTTCTGATGCTCACCTGTTCTAAGGTATACGGTTCCAATATTGATAAGAGTATTGCCATAACTCGATTTATCCTCATCCTTATTCTTTGCGTCTAGCGATTTCGTGAGGTAATCGAGTGCAGTATTAAAACGGCCAAGTTCGGCATATATCCGGCCCATATTATTGTACGCTTTGGCTATGCCATCCTTGTCCCTATTCTTCTGACTTATGCTTAGGCTTTTCTGAAAGAAGTCGAGGGCAATAGTTCGCTCGCCGAAGTAGAAATAGATATTTCCCACTTCGCGGGTTAAGTCGGCAATTACTTGATTGATATTTGCCCTTTCGGCAAGGTTTATTGCGCTTTGAGTGTATTCCAACGCTTTCCTAAAATCGCCAATATGGGTATGAATCTGACCGTAAAGTTGGAGTGTTTCCACTAGCCGAGCGCTATCCTTTATGGTTTGATAGTGAAAGTAAACCGGGTCGAGCTGCTCGAGCGAGAGGTTGTACTTTCCAGTAAGATATTGTGCTTTGGCAATCAGGAATTGAGCTCTAACTTCACTGGTTTTGTCATTTCGCTTCCGGGCTTCCGCAAGCGCTCTCTCTGCATATACAATGGCTTGGTTGGGATGCCTCAGAATTATTTGCTCAATTGAGGCTAGAACCACCTCAATGTTTTGCTCACCAGTAGACGATTCAACTATCTGTTTAATGGAGTCGAGGCTGTGATTATTGCTTTTTCCTCCTGAACTAACGAGCAGCAAAAAGCAGATTAGGAAAACCTGAACCCTTTGAATCATGCTGCTCATCATATAGATTTTTAAGAAAATATTTATTTTGTAAGTATACGCAATTTTGTGGTAAATGATAGTGGTTTTTTTAAAAAAAGTAAGGGGGCAACCTAGTTGCCCCCTTAAGAATATTTTCGTTAATATCTAAAAATCATCGTCTTCGTCGTCAAAAAGTTCCTCGTCATCAAATTCGTTGTTAATGTAATCCATATCAATATCTTCTAAATCTTCAATCTCATCGAAAAAGGCCCGTTTTGGATTTTTCTCCTTTTTCACCGGCTTGAGTTTACGCGATTTCTTAAGCTCATCCGAACCAGATAGAAACTCTTTTTCTGGTTTTCTTATTGCATTCCTTGATTTCATTACTGAAATTGTTAAAGATTAAGTGTGTGAGTTTTGTTAGAAAGTTAGTTAATCAGTTGATTATGTGTTGAAGTACTATGTTGTATTGAGTTGAGATTTAAACTGCAATTTTATAATATTTTTTTAATTAGCGATGCTTTATGAAAAAATATTATTAAACATTACCGTTTCAAAAATTTATCACCAAATTATAAAATAAATTACCCTTTGTCAAGAGTTTACCAATTAAAAAAAACATGAGCTAATAACGTTGGCTGTGAACTTTTGTTTCAGTTCATGCCAAATAACTAGTATAGGCTTGCGATATCGGTGGCACAGTTTTACTACTTTTGTTGCCTAAAACACCTGCACTATGGAGCTAATTACCAATCCAGTCTTTGCCCTTTTTGCCATTATATCAATAGGATTCTTACTTGGTAACCTGAATATTAAAGGGTTCTCCTTTGATGTTTCAGCGGTAGTGTTTGTTGCCCTAGCATTTGGCCATTTTGGGGTGCTACTGCCCCCAATAATTGAACGAATTGGAATGGTGCTGTTCATCTTTACAGTTGGCATTCAGGCTGGCCCGGGTTTCGTGGAGTCGTTTCGCAAGCAGGGTCGCAAGTTGGCGGCCATGGCCTCGCTTATTGTTCTATTTGGAGTTGGTGTAGGTTTTTTGTTAATGATGATATTCGATGTTGATTCCTCGCTAATGGTTGGAATTCTTTGTGGAGCGTTAACCAGCACTCCGGGATTAACTGTGGCGATTGATGCTACTGCTTCGCCATTGGCCTCCATAGGCTATGGAATAGCATACCCTTTGGGTGTTATTGGTGTTATCGTTTTTGTGAGGATAGTACCACGTTTTCTAAGGATTGATATTAATGCCGAAACCGAACGGCTTGCCAAGCTCGATCGCGAAGCCTTTCCCGAGATTCATTATGCACATTTTGTAGTGGCAAACGAGTCGGTTGAGGGGAAAGCTCTGAAGGATCTAAAAATTAGGTCGATGACTGGTGCTACCATATCGAGAGTGCAGCACGGAGATAGTTGCTTTACACCTGTTGTCACCACAACTCTTTTCAAGGGAGATATTTTTAGAGCCGTTGGAACCGAAGAGGCATTGGCCAAAATGGAGGTTCTCGTGGGCGAAAGAGTTTCAACGGAGATAGATTTGGGAAAGGATTTTGAAGTTGAGCAGCTGCTGGTGACAAATAAGAAACTTGTGGGAATCAGCCTACACGATCTCTCACTTTCGCAAGCGTATAGTGCAGTGGTAACAAGGATTCGTCGAAGTGGCGTTGATATAGCACCCTCGCCCGATATGCAGATTAGATTTGGCGATAAAATTATGGTCGCCTCTCCAAAATCAAGCCTTTTGGGACTTCGCAAACTTTTTGGAAACGACGAGAGGATCCTTTCCGATACCGACTTTCTTCCCATTGCACTGGGAATTGTTCTGGGAATAGTTCTTGGATATCTCGAGGTCTCCTTTTTGAATAAATTAACGCTGGGACTTGGCCTAAGCGGAGGCGTGTTGATTGCCGCTATTGTACTAAGTGGAATTGGACGAACTGGCCCTGTTGTTTGGACCATGAGCGGAAGTGCTAACCAAATGCTTCGGCAGCTAGGGTTACTTTTCTTTTTAGCCGCTGTTGGAACAAAGGCTGGTGAGCATCTGGTTGAAACGATAAGCCATTCGGGATTAACTCTTCTGTTCGTAGGTTTAGCAATTACTTTTTTGCCCATGTTTTTTGCCTTATTCCTCAATAGATTCCTTTTCAAATTTAACCTATTTGAGTTGTTAGGTGCAATAACTGGCGGAATGACCAGCACACCGGGTTTGGCGGCTTGCGATTCGCTTACCTCAAGCAATACCCCACGACGCGCCTATGCTGCAGTTTATCCTGTTGCCATGGTGGTGCTTATTATACTTGTTCAGGTTCTGGTGCGTATAACCGTTTAATCGTTTACAACTATGGCAACAGACATTATTGTAAGGCAACTGTTAATATTTGGTTTACTAATTGGAGTAGGTGCTTTGGCGTTTTGGCGAAAGGTGATTACCGAGGAGATAAAGAATAACCTGTCGCGAATTGTTATAGACGTTACCCTTCCTTTCCTGATTTTTACCACATTTGCCAATATGGATGGAGATGCCACTATCCTTCGAAATGGTCTCCTTGTTTTTACACTTGCGTTTATAAATCTTTTTGTTTTTTCGCTGGTTGGCAAATTGTCGTCGCGACTATTAAAACTCAATCCATCGCAAGCAACGGTACATACGCTACACACAATGCTCGGGAATATCGTATTCTTGGGTTTTCCTCTACTCGATGCGCTTTTCCCAAATGGTGTAGGCGTATTCTATGCAGCCATGTACCAGCTGGCCTCTAACTCAGTAACCTTTACCTACGGAGTTTATAGGCTAAGCGCAGGAACTCATAAATCGGGGTGGAAAAGCCTAATAAACTTCAACACCATTGCCCTTCTTCTGGGTGCAATGGTGCTAATTATTGGGGTACCAATTCCGTCGTTTGTGAATTCTTCGTTTATGAGCTTGGGCAAATGTACAAGCCCTCTATCGATGGTATATATTGGTGCAATGCTTGCCTCTATGAATATTCGTAGTGCTGTGCTGCAAAAGAGTATTTATGCGCTAAGTTTTAATAAGCTGGTGTTTTTTCCATCTGTCTTGGCGTTTGTCTATTTATTTGTGATGCGATGGCTGGGTGTTGAAATGTCCAAGGAGGCATTCTTTGTGGTTATCCTTCAGGCCTCGATGCCCTGCCAAACCATTGTTGTGGTGTTGTCGCATAGGTATAATGGCGATCATCGATTGGCAGGCGCCAATCTTTTTGTTACCACACTTTTGAGCATTGTAACTCTTCCGCTGGTATTCTCCATTGTGGAGTGGATTTGGGCTTACCTGATATAAGCAAAGTTTTTTATCTTTGTTAAAAACTAGTATTTGTGATAGATATTCGAAAACCACACTGGGTAGCAGCATATACCAAGCCAAGGAATGAGAAGAAAGTGTTGGAAAGGCTTGTAGGCGCTGGCGTTGAGGCATACCTGCCGCTTCAGCGAACGCTTAAGCAGTGGAGCGATAGGAAAAAGTGGGTTGAGGAGCCTTTACTACGATCTTACATATTTGTGCGAATAACTGAGCGCGAGTACTACCATGTGCTAGGAATACCCGGTATGGTTCGCTACGTGATGTTTGAGGGTAAGGCTGCGCCAATTCCCGACAAGCAGATTGATATGCTAAAGTTGTTTATGGGTATGGATGTTGAAACCGAAGTTGCTGAGGAGGAAATATTGTCCGGAGAGATGGTGGAGATAGTTGGTGGAAAACTTGCAGGATTTTCGGGCGAAATGCTTCGCCACAATGGCAAGAATAAGGTTGTGGTTAGGCTCGAACACATATCGCATTCTATCCTAATTACCTTGCCCAAAGGGCTGGTTGTTAGGGCTCAGTAGCTCCAAATCATCTCTTTACTCAATTTTTGCCACCCGGGCACTGTGCCTTCCTCCTTCGAATTTAGCGCTTAAAAAGGCTCGGGCAATCTCTTTTGCTAAATCCACAGAAATAAACCGGGCGGGAATTGCACATACGTTGGCATCGTTATGCTGGCGCGCTAGCGAGGCAATCTCCGGAATCCAGCATAGTGCAGAACGAACGCCTTTAATCTTGTTGGCCGAAATGTTAACCCCGTTTCCGCTTCCACAAAGTACAATGCCTAGATTGAATTCACCGCTGACTACCGCTTGTCCTACCGGATGCGCATGATCGGGGTAATCGACACTTTGGTTCGAGAATGTACCAAAATCTTTTACCGTGTGGCCCAATTGCTCAAGGTATGGGATAAGTATCTGCTTGGTGTCGAAACCTGCGTGATCGGAGCCGATTGCTATGCTGTATGTTTCCATTTTATTGTGTTATTTTTGCAAAGATAGCTAACTCAAACTAATTTGCTGAATAATGTCGGGAGTTTACATCCACGTTCCTTACTGTAAGATTAAGTGCGAGTACTGCGATTTCTACTCTGTGGTATCAAATTCCAGTATTGCCGAATTTGCCAATCTCATCGACAGGGAGCTAACGCTACGCGACAGCTATTTGCCCGAACGAAATATTAATACAATCTATTTTGGAGGAGGAACCCCGTCGTTACTTACCATTGGACAAATAGATCAGATTTTGAGAAGCATTACAAATAGATACTCAATTTGTACTGACCCCGAAATTACGCTTGAGGCAAACCCCGACGATTTAACGCGCGAGAATCTTAAGCAAATGCGAAGCATTGGTGTTAATCGCCTGAGTATTGGCATACAGTCCTTCTCTGATCATGATTTAAAACAACTTGGCCGACGGCATAATTCACAACAGGCATTGAATGCGGTGAGATGGGCCGCTGAGGCTGGTTTCGACAATATTAGTATCGACCTAATTTACGGATTACCCTATTCCAGTACTGCGGTTTGGCAGCAAAATCTAAAGCAGGCATTTGCCCTACCTGTCAAACATCTCTCATGTTATCATCTGATATATGAGGATGGAACGCCGCTACAAGCCAGGGTAACTAAAGGGCTGGTTAAGCCAGTTGACGAGGAGCTAAGCGTAGTGCAGTTTAATTTGCTGCAGCAACTGGCTGGCCAGAATGGTTACGAACATTACGAGATTTCTAATCTGGCTAAGGATGGTTGTTTTGCTCGACATAATACTTCGTACTGGAAGCAAGTTCCATACTTGGGTTTGGGCCCATCGGCGCATTCATACTCGGGTAATACCCGCGATTGGAATCCACGATCAATAGGGAAGTGGGCCAACTCTCTGGCAAAAGGAGAGGTTATTCATACTACGGAGAACCTCTCCACAAGCGATAGAATTAACGATTACATGCTAACCTCTCTGCGAACAATATGGGGTGCAGATATCGATTACTTGAAGGCGAATTTTGGTGATGCGGTTGCCCAGCGAATGCTTCACATTGCGGAGAAATATTGCAGGTTAGGTTCTATGACATCTACTGGTAAGAACTTTCAGATAGTACCAAACCGCTTTTTGATATCGGATGGGATTATAACCGATTTTTTGGTTTAGTTTCCATACATTTTTCTACCTTTAGCAATGGTTAATTTCCGGTGTATGACTTGCATACACAGTAATTGCTGACTTGTCGGCTATTTCCTACGCTTTAATCATTTTGGTTATGACTACTCGAAATGGTTTTACTTATCGGTTTTCCAAAATCGTCGTTGCTTTTTGGTTATTATTACCCTTTTGGGGTTCAATAGGAGTGGGTTATTGCACTGAAACCGATAGCCTACGTGCGCTGCTCGATAGGGCAAAGTCTCCCTTCGAATTATCCATTGCCCATTTAGAACTGGCCAACCACTTCTGGGTTAATGCTAAGGACTCATGCCAATATCATTTCGATAAGGCTGAATTTTATGCACAGAACGACGAACAAGTAATTGATGTTGCCCTTAACAAGAGCCTATTCCTGTTTGAGCAGGGTGAGCTTGATAGTGCTATTGAAGTGCTACAGGAATCTCTCGAAAAAACCACAGAAAAGACAAGCCCTCATAGAATGGCTCGCATCCTGAGTACCCTTGGCAGCTACTACTCGCAAAAGGGAAATCAGCAGCGAGCACTTATCTACTACAGGCAGGCGATAGATGGTATCGAAAAAGATGAAAATCTCCGAGAGTTGGCCATTCTACATGGTCGTATAGGAACGGTGTACTATCTAAACGATAGCTATCGGGATGCAATTGTGCACTATCAAATGGCAGAAAAGTTGTTCAGTTCACAGGGCAACAAAAGGGGCGAAGCCACTTCAATAATGAATATGGGTAACTGTTACAAGAAATTAGAAATGATCGATTCGGCTCTCATTTGCTATTCCAGTGCATATACTCAATTTCGGTCACTTGGCGATTTACCCCATAACGAAGCTCAATGTCTTGCAAACCTCGGTAATCTCAACTACGAGCAGGGAAAATTTACAGAGGCTAGTCGCTACCTAATTAGCGCTGATTCCTTGTTTGCCATTACGCAGAACTCATACTCCATTGCCCTGGTGAGTAGAGACTTGGCAATCCTTTACCTTAAAACCAACCGGTTAAGGCTGGCCAAGGAGAAAATTGATAAGAGCCATGAAATAGCGACTAAAAATGGCTATGATTACATTAGGCTTTACGCCTACAGGTTACTTTGGGATTACTACAACAGGCTTGATGATTGTTCCAGCGCCATCAGCTGGTTAGAGAGATACTCTACCTTAAAGGACACCCTTTACGATATTGAAAAAGCCGAAAATATTGATCTACTCCTAACCCAGTTCGAAACCGAGCAGAAAGTTAAGGAGATAGAGCTGCTAAAGCAGGCCGACACCATAAATCAGCTAGAGATTAGGCGAAGATCCACAATGTTTTACGTTACTTTTTTGGGACTGGTTATTGCAATTGCCTTTACTGTTTTTCTTTACTTTAACATACAGCGGCGTAAGCGGATTAATGCCATATTAACCCATCAAAACACTGAGATTTACCAGCAAAAGGAGGAAATAACGGCTCAGCGTGATGAGATAGAAAGCCAGAAAAATTTACTTCAAGATCAGAATGAGGTTCTAGAGCAATTCCGCGAACATACACACCAAAGTCTTCGATACGCCCAAAGCATACAAGCAGCTATTTTACCCTCACAGAAAATTCTACACGAAATTAGTCCCGATTCCTTTGTGATGATGAAACCATGTGAGTTGGTAAGTGGCGATTTTATCTGGGCAGCAACATTCAACGAGTTTCATGTTTTCTGTGTGGCCGATTGCACGGGTCATGGGGTGCCGGGCGCTTTTATGAGTATTTTAGGAATTACCGCTTTAAACGATATAGTGAGCAGGCATAGGGTAACCAATCCTGCCGAAATACTGGGATACTTACGCGAAAGTGTTATTGAGGCACTTAGCCAAAACGATCCTGATCATCTGCATAAAGACGGGATGGATATTGCCCTTTGTGTGCTGAATGTTGAAAAGGGTGAGCTGCAGTTTGCCGGTGCGGGCTTGCCGCTTTGGCTAGTAGTTGAAAACAACATTAGCATAGATTATGAGGGAATTGGGAGTAGAATTGTTAGCGAAACTTATACCCTCTACGAGATTAAGGGAGATATTATGCCCGTTGGGCAATCGCCCCAAAACAAATCGTTTAAGCATCATGTCATAAACCTTAAGGGTATTCCTTCTCGGGTTTACCTTGCTTCCGATGGTTTTGCCGATCAGCTTACAGGTAATCAGCAAAAGTACGGCCGAAAGCGGCAAAAGAAGCTTGTTTTAACCCACTGCCACGAGCCTATGGAAAATCAGAAGCAAATTTTTGAGAACGAGTTTACGACCTGGAAGGGCAATTCGTACCAGGTAGATGATGCAACAATTCTTGGGGTAAATCTTTTAGGTTAGATGGAATAGAATAAAACCTAAGAGTTTAATGACTTATTATTAGTTTTATTAGTGCTACTTATTTGAATAAAATTTAAGTAAGAGCATATTCTAAATTAGTTGACCGAGAAAAAAAGAGGATGTCTAGGCCTTTTTGACACCCTCTTCTTTTAAAAATTGAGTACAAATTTAGAACGAATAACGAGTCATCATAATAAACCGATGGTTAAGAACAGGGTCGTTTGCAGCAGTAACTACCCGTTTCTCGTCCCAGGTCTTACCGTAAATGGCGCCTGTAAGCATATACTCAAAGGCAAACGATAGTTTTTCAACTGTGTACATAATCCTTGGTGAAACGCGGTAAAGATGGCTTAGGTTATCGTTAGTAGCACTTGCAATTCCTGTGTAGTTGTCGTTGGCGCCTAGTAACGATTGGTAACCGCCAAATAGGCCAAGGTTAAATTTGTCCAATTTGTAGTTTGCATCCAGCCATAAGCTTAGGGTGTTAAGACTGGTGTAGTCGTAGTCGCCGTAAAGGCCATCGGATCCGGTAACCATACCGTAACCACCAATCATGTTTAGGAACGATAGCTCCTCACCGAAATAGCCAGCAGCTTTTAGCGAAAAATCCGATACTTTCAGCAATGCAAATGCGTGGGTGTAGAACGAGCCCAGCTCTTTTTCGGTCTTATACCTATCAGCACCAGATGTAAACTCCATTCTTGGTCTTAGCCATTTGTAGCTAGCCGAAAACCCGAACATAAACGTGTTGTCAATCTTTGCCGAGATTTGACCGAAAAATTCGGGTTTGCCAGAGTTTCGCTGGGCCTCGTAGGGGCCAGCCGAGCGATGATAGGCATTAATAATTGATGCGCCCAAAACCTTGATGCTTGGAGTGATATTGTAGGTAAACCTAATTTGCGGGGCACGATTTAGGGCATGAAAAGGTGCTCCAGCTCCGAAGGAAATTGTGCCGGGAATAATTTCATTGATAATGGATGGATGCGAAGTCATCCCAGCTGTAAGTTGACTTTGCTCCCAACTTAAATTAATCATGGCATGACGAATTCGCAATAGGTTAATATTATCCTGGTTTGTTCCATAAAAATCCCCTTCAACCATCGACATACCCTTGGCGCCCAGAACCTCGAAACCCTCAACTCTATAGCCCAACCGAGTAGTAATCGATAGCATGGTTAGTGTTCTAACCGCATTAATATCGTTGCCGTTCACATCCAGCACCTCGGCTAATGGGTAAAAGTAAAGTTCTCCATCGCGTCCCTCGCGCGATTTTCGGCTATCGGAGAATACCTCCCATGCTGCCCAGCCGTAGAAAGTTTTTTTTATTTTACTCTCAGGTGCTTGTTCCTGAGCCGATAAGGCGTAGGATAATAGAATAATTAGCGCCGTAATAGTTGTTTTTTGTAGTTTCATGCTTATGTATTTCGGTTTTAAACTAATGTGATTTAAACGTCTGCAAAAGTAGAATAAAATGCCTAAGTGCTATCGTCTGGTTTTAAAGTACGATACAAGCTCGTTCATCCTATCGGCGCGCTCCGAGAGTTCCTGAGCGCTTGAGGCCATCTCCTCGCTGGCTGCGGCATTTTGCTGGGTTACTATATTTAGGCTTTGGATTGCGCTATTTACCTGATCGGCTCCCGAACTCTGCTCAATGCTGGCAGCAGCAATCTCTTGAACAAGTCTTGCTGTTTTTTCGACATCGGGAACAATGTCGGACAGCATTCTGCCAGCCTCTTCCGATACAACAACTCCCTCATTCGATAGGCGAATAATATCGTCGGCAGCTATGCGGCTTCGCTCAGCTAGCTTACGAACCTCGGCGGCAACCACGGCAAATCCTTTTCCGTGTTCGCCTGCACGAGCCGCCTCAACGGCTGCGTTTAGTGCCAGAATATTGGTTTGGAAGGCAATATCGTTGATAATCGAAATCTTTTCGGCAATGCTCTTCATGGTTTCGGCACTCTGCACAGCGGCATTATTTCCTTTCCTAATGCTATCGAGAGCCTTTAGCGAGATGGTTTCGGTTTGCTTGGCATTGTCGGTATTCTGCTGAATATTGGCGGCCATTTGCTCCATCGACGAAGAGACCTCCTCCGTTGAGCTGGCCTGCTCGCTCGATCCCGATGAGAGCGATTGTGCCGATGAGTTGATCTGCGTACCCGCATTGGTGATCATCTCGGAGTATGATAGAATCTCGCTAATTACATCGTTTAGCTTATCGCCCATCGACTGCATGGACTGCATTAGAACGCCAACCTCGTCTTTCTGATCGGTTTCAATTGATGTAGTTAGATTGCCCTCGGCAATTTCCTTCGCAAATTTTACGCTGTTCTTAATGGGTGCTGTAATGGTGGATGTTATGTACATGGCGGCTACCACTCCTAGCACTAAAAAGAGAATAATTCCCAGTACAAAAGTTAATCGGGCAGATATAATACTTTCGATAGATTCATCGGCCATTTGCCTGTTTGAATTCATTCCTTCGTGCGCCACGTTAAAGAATTCGTCGAGAAGCATGTTTGAAGAGGTTCTGCGAAGCGTGCCCAGCTCCACTACCCGAAGTCTGTTGGTTTTAAAATCTTTTAAGTTTTGTAGATATGTTCGCATTTTCCCCGATAGATCATCGGTTAAATCGCCACTAGCTAAGAGGTTTTCGGTAATATTTATGGCTTTATCAATGGTTTCGTTCTTTTCATCCAAACGGTATAGCGCCTCGTAGTAGAATGCCTCGTTGGCTTGCCTTACTTTGGCCACTAATCGAGGGTCGTTGTTGGATATTACGGATAGGGCTATTTCGCTTAAGTTTCGACGGATTGTGTTAAGGTGGCCATTAACCTGAACGGTTTCGTTAAAGTATCCCTCGTACTCATCAAGCGCATTTCGTGTAGATATAACCGATCCCTTAAATTGCTCCAGCGACTTGTACTTTGATGTTAGGGCTTCCGCATCGCCCAGTAGTTGTCGTAGCGATTTTAAGTGCTCCTGACCCTCCTTAAGAAAAGCTTCGGCCTCGGTATATCGGTATCCTCGTTGGGCATACATGGCTCGCTGCGCAGCAAAAGCAATCTGATTGGCCACTTCGGTTAGTGGAATAAACTCCGAGGTAAGCGCATCGGCTTTGCTCTCAACGCTAAGAAGCTGGTAAAGGGTAATAAAACCCACAATTGCAACTAGAAAAATTAGTGAACCAAACCCAATGGTTAGCTTGGTTCCTAGTTTTAAATCTTTCCATCTCATGGCCAAATAGTTTTTAGTTTTTATAATAGTTGAATAATTTCATTTGAGTTTATAAAGATAATACCATCGAACGCTCGTGCAATATATTTGTTAGATGATATGAATCACTTAATCTGATTGTTATGGTTTATAATGATTATATATGATCGGTTTAATGTGGTTTTTTTTGATATTATCTTCTCAATAATATCTATCTGTTGAGCACATCTAACTGATTGATTAGTCAAAAAAATTGGGCTTAATAGTTCCACAATTTTTAAAATTTCCCAACTGCATTGCAGGATATTATCTATATTTGGTCTAATGTCTCATTGTAATTTACATAATGATCCTGCGAGTATGAGCATCTTCCGAGTATTTGTATGTTATGTCCTACTGTTTACTAGTAGTATAGGCCTGTATGGTCAGGGCGTTAGGCTGAATGAACTATTAAATAAGCTCGAAACCCAGCAAAGCGATTCGGTTTCATTTGCAATATGCATTGAGCTAAGCGATATATACTCACGCCGGCAAAACGATTCGGCCTGGATTTTCCTAGAACGGGCTCAGGGTATTGTGGAGCGGAACCGAGATAAAGATGCTTGGGCAATAAAAGCATTGGGCGATATAACGCGCAATAAGGGGAATTTTTACTACTACAAAAGCAGCTTTGTTGAGGCCATTGATTACTATAGCAAGGCGGCCCAAATATACGGGACATTGGCGAGCCATGCTAAACCGGCTATTGCTAGGGATGCCAGATATGCAAAGGCAAAGCTATTTGTAAACATGGGCGTAACCTATACTACCTTGGGCAATTTTCAGGAGGCGATGGAAAGTTACTATAATGCTCTACGTGTTTACGATTTGGAGAATGATATTGATGGAATGGCCAATTGCTACTTGGGTATTGGTAACCTTCATTACTATCAACAGAATCTAGGTGAGGCTACCACATCTCTGCTAAAGGCGGAGGAGCTCTATATAAAATCGGCGAATAAACGAGGGCTGGCAAACTGTATCAACACGCTTGGCGGAATATTCTATCAAAGTAAAGAGTTTGATAAGGCGATAAATTATTTTGGAAAACTGCTGGAACTTCGAATTGCTTTAAACGATCAGCAGGGAATTTCTACAGCTTACACCAACTTAGCTAATACTTACATGGAGGTTGGTGAGCTGGAGAAATCTATCGATTACCTTACGAAGGCCCTTGAAATAGATCGCAAGTTGGGCGATTCGTATGGTGTGGCCATCGTACAGATTAACCTGGCACGACTATACGATAAGCAGGCAACTCGAGAGGGAATTCCTGGTAATAAGAGGAAACAGCTGTTTAGTAAGGCTAGGGATTATGCCGTGGAGGCATTTAGAGTAGCTGAGCAGATGCGCGCATTGCCACTAAAAAACTATATCGCTGAGGTGCTCCTAAATGTAAACCGATCGCTTGAAAACTACGACGAGGCAAGATACTACAACGAAGTGTATATCCAAACCCGCGATAGCATCCAGAGCGAGGAGCGTACAAAGGCTGTAGCCGAGATAGAAACCCTTTACAAAACCGAAAGAAAGCAGCAAGAGATAGACTTTTTAAAGGCCCAGCGCAAACGCCAGTATTACCTCATATTTACTGTGCTCATAGGCTTTGTTGCTGTTCTTATTCTTTCAGTTTTCTTATATCAACTTTTACTCAACCGAAAAAAGGTAAACCTGTTGCTTGCCAGCAATCAGGAGCAGATTATGTTACAGAATCGCGATTTGCAGCATGCAAACGAAGAGATTCTTGCCCAAAGAGACGAGATTGCCACTCAGCGCGATATGGTAGTATCGCAAAAGGAGCAAATCGAAACCATTCACCATCAGCTAACCGATAGCCTTAGGTATGCCCAGAGCATTCAGGCGGCCATTCTGCCATCCCCAAAGAACCTGCAGCAGATTAGTTCCGATTCCTTTGTGATTATGAACCCCTGTGAACTGGTGAGCGGTGATTTTTACTGGGCAACAACGTTTAATGAGTTTCAAATATTTTGCGTGGCCGATTGCACAGGGCACGGAGTTCCTGGAGCGTTTATGAGCATCTTGGGTATTACCGCCCTAAGCGATGTGGTGAGTAGGCACCGGGTTACCAAACCCAGCGAAATTCTTGGATATTTGCGTGAAAGCGTAATTGAGGCGTTGAGTCAAAACGACCCCACACAGCAGCATAAGGATGGCATGGATATGGCAATTTGTACCCTAAATACTCGTACTCATGAGCTGCAATATGCAGGCGCTGGAATACCCCTGTGGATTGTGGCCGAAGACACTGACTCTGCAACTATTAATGACTATTCGCAGAAGTTGAGTAGAAGTGGGTTTAATTTACTCGAGATAAAGAATGACATTATGCCCGTTGGTTTCTCCCCGATGAGAAAGTCGTTTCAGAACCATTCTGTCGATATTACAGGTAAAGAGATTTTGGTTTACCTGTCAACCGATGGCTATTACGATCAGTTTGGATCGGAGGGGAAATTTGGAGTTAAACGCTTTCACCAGCTTATACTTGATAGCTGTTCAAAACCCCTAAATCAGCAAAAAGTTGATTTCGAAAACGAGTTTGAGCGCTGGAAAAAAGGGATGTATCAGATTGATGATGTAACGGTTTTAGGAATTCGACTGACTGGTAAACAATAATATCACTGAAGATATTTTCCTGGCTGTAACCTTAGATTGGTGTTGTCGTACATTGCAACGTTTGTTGTACCTGTTTTGAGTTTTCACCTTGAAGAGTTTTTGCCTCATTAGGCCTTGTTTCAAATCCTCATATTTTTCCCTTAGAGTATACTACGTTTATCAGTTTTGTCATGACCTCATTTTTTCGTTTTCTCACTGCGATAGCCTTTTTTATTGGAATCTTTATAATAGGGATAATGCCCTTTCGGGTGTTGTACTTTTTCTCCGATTTTTTTAGTTTTTTGCTGCACAGGGTATTTAGGTACAGGCTTAATGTGATAACCGAAAATTTATCAAAAGCCTATCCACAACTTTCGGATACTGATAAGTATAGCTTGATAAAGTTGATTTACAGAAATATCTCGGATGTTTTTGTTGAGGGAGTAAAGGCTTTCTTTATGTCGAATAAGCAGGTTGTAAAACGACATCGGGTGCTTAATCCCGAAGTAATTGAACCATATCTGAACTCGGGCAAAAGTATCCTTGGCCTTACAGGCCATATTGCCAACTGGGAGTGGGGAAGCCTTTCGGCTAGCGGGCAGATTAACGCTCAAGTAGTGGCTTTCTACAAAAAGCTGAGTAATCCCATTATCGATAGATTTGTAAGGGCAAGCCGCATAAAATTCGGAACCAAACTTGCATCCATCGAGAACACCATGGCGGGGTTCGAGACTGAAATTAACAACCGAACCGTATTTGTTATGGCTGCCGATCAAAACACAGTTAAGAAAAGCCTCGATTATGCCTATTGGATCGATTTTTTTGGTTTGAATACGCCTTTTCTCCATGGTCCCGAGAAGTACTCCAAACTCTTCAACTTACCCATTTTTTATATCGATATAAGAAGGGTGAAAAGGGGGTTCTACGAAGTCGAGATCACCAAGTTGATCGAAAACCCATCGGAAATGGCGATTGGAGAAATAACCAGGATATATGCAAATAAGCTGGAGGAGGTTATCCGACGAAAACCCGAGGATTGGTTATGGTCGCACCGCCGATGGAGATTTGCTATGCCTTTATCCAATTCCTAGCGAGACGCTTGTAAAAGTAAATTACAGGTTGACTTCCAACGCGTAAACAAGAAACCACTTTCGTTTGATCAATTCGAATCGGTGTTCAACGCTAAAACCCGAGTTTTCGATCCACGATTTTTGAGAGAAAACCATATTGGAGTGCTCATAACGAACCTTAAATACGGTTGTATCCACATCGTAAACGGGGATTGTTAGCATACTCCAATTCTCCTTGCTCCAGTTTTGCTCGCCCGTGGAGTCAATCTTCTTCCCTTTCAATGGAAAGTTTATGCGCGAGAGTTGAAATGTGGAATCAGTGTGAAACTTGCCGTAGAACTCATCAAAGTTTTCGAATCTCGCAATTCTTTTGTTTGATGTGCAGCTGCTAAATGCTATACCCGCAATGAGCGAAATTGTGAGGAGCAATTTTATTGGTTGGTTCTTACGCATATGCTATCGTTTTTATTAGTTCTCGATATCTGTTAGTAACCCCATACCAGCTGTATTGTTTAGCGATTTTGTTTCTGTTAATATTAGCTAGGCGCTCCAGTGAGAGCGGATTCGCATACCAGAGTTTTTGAATAGCCTTATTCAGCGATTCAGGATCACTAAAGTATAGGCCACCAGATCCAAGGGTTTCGTTATTAAACGGATTATTATGGGCAATAATTGTGCATCCTGCCGCCATAGCATCGAGCAGCGATGGGTTAGTGCCCCCAACCGAATGACCATGAAAGTATACTCGGCAAAAATGCCTAAGGGTACACAGTAACTCAATATCGTATATTGCCCCAGCAAAAAGTATATGAGGATTCTGCGAGTATTTTTTGAGTAGCATCTTGGCATAATAAGTATCGGTTGAGCCAATAATTACAAGAGGTTTTTCTAACGATGAAAAGGCTCGAATTGCTTGTTCTATCCCGTTTTCTGGCTCAATTCGGGCAATCACCAAGCCGAAATTCTTTGGTTCAATACCAAATCTTTCTAGTGAAGTTTTCTTCAATGCTAACGTGGGCGTTTCCGATCCGTAAGCTATGTAAGTCGATTGTTTTTTATATCGATCACTTATGTACTGTTGAATTGCCTTGCTGTCGGCAACAATATTTTTGGTGAATTTAATTGCCAACCATTCGGTGATTCTCAGCACTGTTTTCCCAAAAAATCCCCATTTGGTGCGCCTCCATTCCAGGCCATCCATATTCACGACAATCCTTTTTCGAAAGGATTTTGGAAAAAAGGGGAAGAAGAGAGCTGGGCTGTGCCCACAGCAAATCACAACATGTGGTTTTTGCCTGCAGGCCAATGTTAGCGATTTAAAGTTGTAAACAATTCGACCAATATTTTTGGGGATAAAACGATACTCTTTAACGGGAACCCTACTTACCCCATTGAGGGGGGGTAAACACTTATTCGACTGGTGTGGTTGATATACCGATACTTGGTAGCCGATTGCTGCTAGCCGTTGTGATATTTGCTGCGCAAAGGCTTCGAATCCACCGTAGGTGTTGGGTATTCCCTTGGTGCCAATTATTACAATTTTAAGCAACTATATTGAGTTTGCAGATTTGTCCGTTTTGGGTACTGTGAACAGGAATGTGCTACCTCTTCCAAGATGACTTTCGACCCAAATTTTCCCACCGTTTCGCTCAACAAACTCCTTGCAAAGAATTAGGCCAAGACCAGTTCCCGTTTCTTGTAGCGTTCCAATTGTACTCGGATTTGACCCGATTAAAAACAACTTTTTCTGGTCTTTCTCGCTGATGCCAATCCCTGTATCTTTGATGGAAATCTGCCAGAACTCATCATTTGAGTCTATCCTAATGGTGATTTCACCCTCGGCCGAGGTGAACTTAATGGCATTGGAGAGTAGGTTTCGTACTACAGTTGTAATCTGGTTTGCATCAACATAGGCGCAGCAATCGGGGCAAATTTGTTTGCTAATTTTTATGCTTTTGTTAGCGGCGTTCCCCGAAAGCAGATCAATATTCTCGTCGATTATATGGTTTAGGTTAACCATTTTGGGTTTCAAAGGCATTCGCCCAGTTTGTACCATCGACCACTGTAGAAGGTTCTCCAACAAGTTAAAGGTATTGTTAGAGTACTTGTAAATTTGGGTGATAAAATTCTTTAAACTTTCGGAATCGAAGGTTTCAAACTCACGGGCAAGGAGTTCGCTTAAGCCAAGCACAGTGCTGAATGGGTTCTTTAAATCATGTGCAATAATGGCAAAGAACTTGTCCTTAGTAGTGTTTAGGGCCTCTAGTTCAGTTCGTTGTTTTTCCAACTCTTTGGCTTGGTACTCAACCTCAAAATTCTTTTTGGTAAGCTCGGCTTCTAGTTTATTGTAATCTCTAAGTCGATGAACCAACCCCTTGAGCATTGCCTGCGATATTGCTGGCCGTTTTTCAATTAAGCCAAAGAATGTATTCTGATCTAAGCGTAAAAGCTTACTGGTTTCAACAGCGGTTACCGAAGCGCTGCGAGGAGTGGAGTCGAGCAGTGCGTACTCCCCAATAAATTGGTTTCTGGTGAATTGTGCAAAGATATGATCGCCAACGTGTACCTTTACCATACCGGTAACGATAATGTAAAGAGAGTAATCCTTGTCCCCCTTTTCAAATAGTGTCTCGTTGGGTGATATTACTTTTGGAGTAAGCGCAATGGCCAGTTCGTGGAGCAGATTATCATCAACATCTTTAAAAATAGCAATCGATTTTAAAATCGAAATTCTTTCACTAATCTCTTGGTTCGATATAGAAGCCATAGCGGTTTTCGGGTGATGGGGAAGCAAATGTAGCTATAATAATTTTTTAACGGCAAAAAAATGGACCAGTATCAACAATTTCCTTAAATTATTCCCTAAATTGTAAATATAGTTGAGTGAAAGATGCATCCAATTTATCAAATTTTGCTAAGTTTATCCCTTGTTTTTCAACTAACCACATAGCGATGAATATTAATATTAAGCTTAACCTAAGGCAGAAAATCACTTTTTTTATTCTGAGTGTGGCCATTGTGCTGTTTGCCATTACAATTGCTTACTACTCTGTAAGTTCTCAACGTGCTGCTCGGAAAAACCTTACTGAGCTTACAGTTACGCATACCGATCATTATGCAATGCAGATCGAGAACTGGCTAAATAGTGATATTGCTGTGGTTAGAACTATCTCTCATTCTTTTCTGGAAAATCGGCAACTACCCTTTGAGCAGTGGCGTGAGCTTATAATGGGAATGTACCGACAGCTTATGGTCATCAACCCGCATTTTGATGCCATTTGGGATAGCTGGGAGTTGACCTATCTCGATGCCAACTGGGATAAGCCACATGGCCGCCAGTTCCATATTTACTATCGCGATAAGGGCAGGCTGCTCTCGCGGAGCGAAGTGAGAAGTTTGGATGGGGACCCCGCAGTTTACGCCTCGCTGAAAGCGGCAGGCCGTGAATCGCTGGTTGAGCCTTACCTGTCGGTTCTTCAAACAGGAGGCCTTATGACCTCACTCACTTCGCCCATGTTTGTTGGGGGTAAGTTTATAGGATTGGTAGGAGTAGATCTTTTCCTTGGTAGGTTTCAGAAATTGGTTTCGGAAATAAAACCTTACGAGGAGAGTAACGCCTTTTTGGTGTCACATCAGGGAACCTTTGTTGCCCATCCCGACACCGCCATTTTTGCCAAAAAATTGCAGGATATCTATCCCAAGCTAGATTCTCTTCAGAATATTATGTTTCGGATTAGGAAAGGGGAAAAGTTTAGCTTTATGCATAAGAACGATCAGGGCGAAAAGTATTTTTACAGTTTTAGTCCAATAGTGGTTGGTCGTACACAAACCCCCTGGTCGCTTGGTATGGTAGTTCCTGAGCGAACAATAATGAAGGAAGCTAATAAAACCTACAATTTCGGATTGCTGGTTGGCTTAATTGGGGTGGTTGTGCTTATCTTAGCCATCTTTATACTTGCCAATTACATCACCAGTCCCATTAAGATCATTACCCGGTTATTGGAGGATTTGTCGGCAGGTAAGATAGACAAGGATATGCGAGCCGATATTAATACTGGCGATGAGTTGTCCAGTATGGGCGAAGCCTTAAATCACTCTATAGATGCTCTGCTGGTTAAAACAGAGTTTGCCCGTAGTATTGGTCATGGAGAACTCGATGCTGAGTTAAATCTTCTGAGCCAGGATGATGTGCTGGGCAAGTCGCTTCTCGAAATGCGGGAGAGCTTAAAGCGAGCCGAGGAGGAGGAGCGCCAAAGGAAAGAAGAGGATGAGAAACGGCGATGGATTAACGAGGGATTGGCAAAATTTGGCGATATTCTTCGTCAGAATAACGATAACCTATCGAAGCTGGGAAATGAAATTATCAAGAATCTGGTTTGGTATTTAAAGGCGGATCTTGGTGGCATTTTTGCCAAGAATGAAAATAGCACCCCAGTAACATACGATTTGGCCGCTTCCTTTGCCTACGATCGGAATCGGTTTTTAACAAAATCCTTCGGGCTTGGTGAGGGCTTAATTGGAACCTGTGCTGTGGAGAAAGGGACAATTTACCTTACTCAGCTGCCCGAGAACTATATTGAGATAACCTCAGGCATGGGCACTGCAAACCCCAATAATGTTCTTATTACTCCGCTTGTTATTGAGGAGGAGGTGCTTGGGGTTATTGAACTAGCTTCGCTTAAGATTTTTAAGGATTACGAGATTGAATTTGTGGAGAAGCTGGGCGAGAGCATTGCCTCAACGCTACGGGCTGTGCGTATTAATCAACGTACTGCAGAGCTGCTGCAGCAATCGCAGGAGCAAGCCGAGATGATGGCGGCACAGGAGGAGGAGATGCGACAAAACCTTGAGGAGCTCCAGGCTACACAGGAGGAAGCAACCCGAAAATCCATTGAGATGGAGGGAATAATTGAGGCGCTTAATGCCTCGGCCTATGTTATGGAGTACGATTCTCGTGGGGTAATTATCAACATAAACGATGCTTACCTTGATCTTTTATCCATAAAACGCGATGATGTTGTGGGAACCCATCACTCCGATAACCTTGTTTTAACCGAGCAGCAACGAATGCACTATGAGCAGTTCTGGTCCGATCTGCGCAGGGGAGAGGTTCAGAAACAGACTACTCGCGTGAATATGAGTGGTAAAGAATTTCTATTCCTCGAGACCTATACGCCAATCCGTAATTCGCTAGGTGAGGTTTATAAGGTGTTAAAAGTTGCCACAGACATTACAAGCACTATTGGTCATAGTAGCTAAAACAAAGTCCAGATTTCCATTGATTTCTCAATGAAATCTGGACTTTCATAATTATATTTTTTGCGAATAACTTTGGTTATTAGTTTAGTGGGCCTCCAACCAGTTATTGCCTTCGCCCATATCAACCACCAGTGGAACAGATAGCTTTATGGCGTTCTCCATACAATCCTTAACCAGTCTTTTCATTGTCTCCAGCTCGGGATTGTAAACGTTGAAGTTTAATTCGTCGTGCACCTGAATAATCATTCGGCTCTTAAGCGCTTGCTCCATAATTTTGTTGTGGATGGATATCATGGCCACCTTAATAATATCGGCAGCCGAACCCTGAATGGGGGCGTTTATGGCATTTCGCTCGGCCAATCCCCGCACGGTTTGGTTGTTCGAGTTGATATCGGGTAGGTAGCGCTTACGCCCGAAAATGGTTTCTACGTAGCCCTTCTTGCGGGCTTGTTCCACGCAGCTATCCATATAGGCTTTTACGCCTTTGTACGTATCAAAATATCCATCAATAAGGTCTTTTGCCTCGGTGCGGCTAATGCCCAGCCGTTGCGATAGTCCAAAGGCCGATATGCCGTAAATCATCCCAAAGTTGGCGGTTTTGGCTCGGCTTCGCTGCTCGCGGGTAACCTCGGCCAGTAGTACCTTAAATATTTTTGCTGCCGTGGCAGCGTGAATATCCTCACCGCTTTGGAATGCCTCCAGCATCGACGTATCCTGACTAACGTGCGCCATTAGGCGCAGCTCTATCTGCGAGTAGTCGGCCGAGAGGAATGTGTACTCATCGCCCGAGGGAATAAATGCCCTGCGGATCTCCCTTCCGCGCTCCTCGCGGATAGGTATATTCTGTAGGTTGGGATTGTTGGAGCTAAGCCTACCCGTTGAGGCAACCGCCTGATTAAACGAGGCGTGAATCTTACCCGTTTTCTTGTTGATTAGCGTTGGGAGTACCTCAACGTAAGTTGATAAGAGTTTTTTTACAGACCTAAAATCGAGGATTTTGGCCACAATGGGATGCCTGTCGGCGTACTTAATCAGCTCCTCCTCGTTGGTGGAGAACTGCTTTGTTTTGGTGCGTTTGGCATCGGGTGCAATCCGCATCCGCTCAAATAGCACCTCGCCCAGCTGTTTTGGCGATGACACATTAAGGTCGGGCACGCCAGCCATCTCCTTTATCTCTTGGTCGAGCAGTATAAGTTCCTTGTTGAGCTCAACGGCGTAATCGTTAAGTGCCTGCGTATTGATAGATACTCCCTCGTATTCCATTTGAGCCAGCACTTTTATTAGTGGCTCCTCGAGCTTGTAGTACAGGTCAGTTAAGTTTTCCTTCTCCAATCGTTCCCAAAGTATTTTCTTGAGCTGCATGGCCAAATCGGCATCCTCACCGGCGTACACTGCAATTTTTTGCGGGTCGATATTGCGCATATTAAGCTGACGGTTTCCCTTCTTTCCAATCAGCTCCTCAATCTCGATGGGCTTATAGCCCAAAAGATTTTCAGATAGAATATTCAGGTTATGCCGCATATCGGGCTCCAGCAGGTAGTGACCCAGCATGGAATCGTTAAGCTTGCCCCGCAGCTCAATGCCGTAGTATTTTAGCATCAGCAAATCGAACTTGATGTTTTGCCCCACCTTATCGATTTTATCATTCTCGAAAAGTGGTTTGAACTTTTGGATAAGTGCTTTGGCCTTGGTATCGTCGGTTGGAATGGGAACGTACCAAGCCGTTAACGCATCAACAGAATACGATAGCCCAACAAGCTTCGAGGTGTGATGCTCAAGCCCCGTGGTTTCAGTATCGAAGCAGAACTCCTTAACCGCCATTAGCTTTTCGATTAGCGCATCAATATCCTTTTCGCTATCAATCAACTTATAGTTGTGCTGCACATCGTTAATGGTTTTTAGCGAGGGCTCGGTTGCGGGAACCGCAAAATCGGCATCGCCAAAAAGCGAGGTTTGCACGGGCTTGGGTTTTTCCTGTGGCTTGGTTTCGCCAAAAACATCGCGCGAAAGGGTGCGGAACTCCAGCTCATCGAATAGCCTCTTCAGCTCATCTGCATTGGGTTGGGCGCGCTGCAACTTTTCAAAATCTATATCAACGGGAACATCAGTCTTAATCTCAACCAAAATTCGGGCAAGGTCAAGTTGCTGACGATTCTCTATTAATTTATCCCTTTGAGCTGGTGATAGCTTATCGATATTGCTGTAGATGCCCTCAATAGAGCCGAACTGTGCAATTAGCTTGGCGGCGGTTTTCTCACCAATGCCCGGTACGCCGGGAATATTATCGGAGGTATCGCCCCAAAGAGCCAGTATATCTTTGAACTGCATTGGGTTCTTTATGCCGTATCCTTTGCAGAAATCCTCGGCGGTAACCGTTTCAATGTCGGCACCGCTGCGCGAGGGTTTCACCATCACCACCTTGTCGGTAAGGAGCTGCCCGTAATCCTTGTCGGGGGTCATCATCATCACATCAAAACCCAATGGCTCCGCCTGCTTGGCCAGCGTACCTACAACATCATCGGCCTCGTAGCCTTGCTTCTCGAGGATGGTGATATTCATGGCACGAATAATCTCCTTGATTACGGGCACGGCCGAGCGGATATCCTCAGGCGTCTCCTGTCGGTTGGCCTTGTAGTCGGGGTACAGATCATTACGAAATGTTTTGCCCGAGATATCAAAAGCCACAGCAATATGGGTTGGGTCGAATCGCTTTAGCGCATCGAGTAGCGATTTGGTAAAACCATAAATTGCCGAGGTGTTCTGACCCTTGCTGGTTTTAATGGGACGGCTAATAAATGCAAAGTAAGCCCTGTAAATTAGAGCATAGGCATCGAGAACGAGTAAGGTTTTGGAGGACATATTTTGAGCTGATTAATGGCGACAGATTAGGGATTAATGTGAATAATTGTTTTTCCCAAAAGTACAAAGATTAATTGGGTTGGTGCGCAGATAATGGCAAAACCTCCTTGCTGTAAAGATCAGCATGAGTCAACGCAGATATAATCAACTTTCTGGCAATTAGTCGCTATGATTTTTTTTGAAGAGTATTCTACTAGAGAAATTGATAGGAAACGGTATGGCATTTCGATAAATATTATACTTTTAGGATACTGTAAAATGTGGATTACGCATATAGTGACTAGCTATTGAGCAGTGAATGAAAATATATGGTTTTTAAACTGGCTGCTCCACTAAACCACCCTTTACTCAAGATTTCAGTAATATTTTCCTAAACAGCTTGTTTTATAATGTTAGAGAACGAAGAGCAAGATTTTAGTGTTGAAAAGAAACACAAGGTCTTTACAAATCAGGCCATTTCCATGGCAACTTTTTTTGGCGGCCCACTAGCCGCTGGATTCCTTATGGCGAAGAACTATATTGCTTTTGGGAATAGACCTGCTGCTCAGAATACCCTGATTATTTCCTTTATCTCTTCAATTCTGGTGTTGGCGTTAGTCTCTGTTATGCCGCACCAGCCGAAAAATAAATTTGACAATTTCAGAATATAGCGTATTTTTGAAAAACCAAGTCAAAAAAATCTCTCTTAGCAAGAGCGATTTTCTGTCCTAGAAATAGGGAGTATTATAATAATAACGAGTACGAGGAGAAGGAGGTGCTTTAGGTAAAAATCAATATCATTCTTTAAAAAATATCATAAAACATGCGAAAAATTTTCTTTCTTCTCCCAGTTTTACTTCAGCTACAACTCTTCGCCCAAACCAACTTCCGCGAAGGCTACATTCTTAAAACCGAAACAGACACTATTTACGGCAAAATCAACAATAGATCGTACCACGAGAATGCCCTATTCTGCGAATTTATGGATAGCGATGGCAACGTTCAGCGATTTACCCCAAACGATATTTATGGCTATAAGTTTAAGCCGGGTAAATACTATGTGGCAAGGCAAATTACGGTAAACGATCAGGAGAAACTTGTGTTTGTTGAGTACCTGGTAAACGGTAAACTCGATATCTTCTTCTTTCAGGATCATATGCTCAACAACTACTACTTTGCTGCAAAGGACTCACTTTCCCTTAAGGAGATAAAGTATAGCCAGCAGGTGGTGGAAAGGGATGGAAAGCACTATCTAAAGCAATCGCGCGATTATCTAGTGCTTATGGGGCATCTCACCAGTGATGCACCTAATGTACATGATAAGCTTAACAAGCTTGGTAAGCCTACCCACAACGATCTTATCAGTTTTGCACGAAGCTATCACCACGAGGTGTGTTCCGACGAGGAGTGCATTGTGTATGAAAAAAGGCTTCCCCTTAAATTCATAGCCAAAGCCAGCGGAGGAGGGCTCCTGCTCTTTGGTGTGAGCGAAAAAAAAGTTCTTTCACTTTACAGAGCTGAGCTAATGCTCCAGCAACCAGTAAAAAGCGAAAGCATTTATGTGGGCATTGGGGTTGAATGGATTCAAGGGGCCAAGGATACTATCGATCCCCGTTTTCGCTATCTTATTCCCATATCCATAAACTACCATAGCCCTAGGTCAGGGATTAGCCCGCTTTTTTCCTATAAGTTTTATTTAGACTTTGGTTTTGGGATTCATGTCGCTAGCATTGGACTAAAGTGGCAAAAGAGTAAACTGGCATTTACAGCCAATGCCAACTTATGTTATGCCCTAACCTTTCCTCCACAAATTGCATACACGGCACTAAATATTGGTGTTGCAGTAGATTTAAATTGATAGCTGTTTGCTAATTTTGATGCAATAAATAAAGTTTGTAATAACATAAGACATCCATTCTTAAACCATTAATAAATTACCCTAGCACAAAATTTATGGCAAAGAATTTACTTTTTTCTCTATTCCTGTTCCTCTCGCTACAAACCCTGGCTAGGGTTGGAGATAATAAGGGGTTTAGCATTATCTCCCCGCTGCCGCACGAGTCCCCTCGTGTGGCTTTTGCGACAGCAAAAACTCTACCTAGCCACAATAACCCCTTTTAACAACCCTTGCTCCCCGGCATAATCCCTTGCGCTGCTGTATACATAATCCT
>JAVEYY010000030.1:0-59927 GCA_034003245.1 Tenuifilaceae bacterium | reverse complement strand
TAGTGCTAACCTTATTCACATTCTGCCCACCCGCACCGCCGCTACGCGAGCTGGCAAAGTTGAATTCTGTATCAAAACAGCGGGTTTCGAGCGATAACATATATGGTTACTTTCCGATGCAAAACTTGGAGAAAATACTGCCAAGAATTTCATCTGTAGTTATTTGACCTGTAATTTCCCCTATATAGTGTAGTACCTGACGGATATCCATGGCCAGCAGATCGGTGGGGGTTTGGTTATTAATTCCATCCATCACCCGGTGAAGGTTTTCGTAGGCCTTTAGTAGCGATTCGTAGTGGCGGGCATTGGTCACAATCACAGCTTCGCTATTGGCTAATGGCTGCTGAAAATCGCTTATCAGCTCATGCAATAGTGCATCAATATTTTCGCCCTGCTTTGCCGAAAGTGAAATTGTTTTGATATCGGGCAAGGTGCTCTTTAAAGAATCGGTAGTGGCCTGTAAGGACTGGGCAGTTACCATATCGGATTTATTTACAAGAATAATCATCCGTTGGTTATCCTTTAGTGACTTGCGAATGTTGTTAATTTCTTCCATCACTGTAGCAATCGCATCTCGTCCATCAATCAGCAAAAGCACAATTAGCGCTTGCGAAATTTTGGTGTAGGCACGCTCAATCCCAATCGATTCAATGGTGTCGGTGGTGTGCCTTAGCCCAGCAGTATCAATAAATCTGAAGGCAATTCCCTCAATGGAGATAGTGTCCTCAATGGCATCGCGGGTAGTTCCTGCAATATCCGAAACTATGGCTTTTTCCTCATTTAATATTCGGTTGAGCAGGGTCGATTTGCCAACATTGGGTTTGCCCGCAATGGCAACGGGAATACCTGTTTTAATAACGTTTCCGAATTTAAATGATTCGAGCAATTTGCTGGTTTGATCTGCAATACGCTCTATTAGGCTGTAAAGCTGTTTTCTATCGGCAAATTCTACATCTTCCTCACTAAAATCGAGTTCAAGTTCGATTAGGGAGATGAAGTGCAGTAGCTGGTTACGCAGGTCGTGCAGCTGATTCGAAAAACCGCCACGCATCTGATCGATGGCTACCCTTCGAGCAGCCTCGCTGCTCGATGCAATAAGATCGGCAACAGCCTCGGCCTGCGAGAGATCCATTTTCCCATTAAGAAAAGCCCTCAGCGTAAACTCACCTGCTTGGGCATGGGTTGCACCGTTTCTTATTAGAAGTTCTAGTATTTGCTTTTGGATAAGCGTGGATCCGTGACACGAAATTTCAACTACATCCTCGCCTGTATAGGAGTTGGGAGCACGAAATAGGCTTACCAGAACCTGATCTATGGTAATAGATTTGTCCACAATCTTACCGTAATGGATGGTGTAGGGTGGTTGTTCAATGAGCTTTTTACCCTTTTGTGAGGGTACAAATACGCTTTCGCAAATAGGAATTGCATGGGCTCCGCTAAGCCTCAACACAGCAATGGCGCCCATTCCGGCTGGTGTAGCAATGGCGGCTATAGTGGAATCATTTATCATTTATTGGCTTATGAAGTTTATATAGGATCTTACTTCCTTTTTGTGAGGTTCAAAATGGAGTAGGAGACTTGTAAGTTATACAAATTCTAGTACTCAGTTTTCCCTTCAAACTCTTCCCATTTTTTAAATCCCGATAAGGCCTCGTTATGTAGTAACTGATGTGTTTCAATGGCGCGCTGGTCAACAGGTTTTTCAATCTCCTCGTAGATAAATGAGTCGTCGAAACCGATATTTTTCGCATCAGTTTTAGTATTCCCATAGTAAATCTTATCTATTCGGGCCCAGTATATTGCCGATAGGCACATGGGGCAAGGCTCACACGATGTGTAAATGGTACAACCTGTTAGGTTAAAATCGTTTAGCTTCTGAGCCGCTTCGCGAATGGCCATAACCTCGGCGTGGGCTGTAGGATCGTTATTCGAGGTAACCCTATTCACTCCGGTTGCAACTATTTTACCATCCTTAACGATAACCGCTCCAAAGGGACCACCCTGATTGTCGACATTCTGAATTGAAAGCTCAATGGCCCTCCGCATAAAAAGTTCGTCGTTCACTTTCATTAATTTTTGTGATTCAAAATACCTACAAAAATCGTAATAATTCTTTTTAACCGCAATGGCTTGACAATAATTGATTCCAAATACTGGCAATGTAACTCTATTTTTAATATATTGCAATGTCATCTTTTACTATAGAGTTGAGGAATATTTATAAAACTAGTCTGAAAAATGAAAAGAATTGCTTTGGCTTTATGTTTCTTCAGTTCCAGTCTGCTATGGGCTCAGCAGCCCATTGATTCAAATGTGAATAATGGTGAAGAGCTAATTAGGTTAATGCATAAAACATACTCAAACGATTGGTACAATCACTTAACCTTTAGGCAGAATATTTTTCGCTATAGAGAGGATAGCCTAATTCAGAATGAGATATGGGTTGTGGCCTATAGTGCGCCGGGGAAACTCCATATCAGGTACACGGATTTTGCTACCGGTAGGGGATGGCTGGTGGTTAACGACACACTTTACTCCTTTAATCACAATAAGCTTATTGGCCAAAGGCCAAGATTACATGAGCAAATTACCTTGGGTTTTGATGCATATATTGTTTCACCAGAGCAGGTTATTCCAAAGTTAATGGGATTGAATTTTGATTTATCGTTATTATCTATAACTACCGTTCACGGGAAAAATGTTTACCAGGTGGGCGATCCACAGAAGCACTGTTTTTGGGTTAGAACCGATGACCTTTTGTTCTATGGCATTAGGCGAGTTACCGAGCAAGGAGTGAACGAAATGTTTTTTAATAACTACAAGTTATTCTATGGAAAACCTGTTGCAACTGAAATACAGTACTTTATTAACGGTAAATTAAGTCTATTCGAAAAGTATTTCGATATAAGACTTCCAACCAGATTACCTCAGGAGTTTTTTGAACTCAGTCGATTTTCCGAAACCCGATGGTAGATAGCAGATAAAAGGCTAACTAGTATGCCTCTTTTGCAAATTTTTTAGCGTTTATCTCAACTTTGAGGATAAAAAAGAAGTTCTCGTTATCGAGTTGAAGAAACTGGTAATTAAGTGTTTCGCCTGTTTTACGGGCAATGTCAATTAAGCCCAAACCAGCGCCACCCTTCGAAGAAAGCTTACCCTCTTTTATCTGCTTTTTGTACATCTCCTTTAACTCCTCTTTATTGGCACTATTAACGGCATTTAGTGACTGCTCAAGGGCATCCTTATGTCGGCTAGCTACCATGTTTGAGGTGATGATATAGTATGTATCGGCTTTTTTGCCAATGATAAAAAGGCCACTGCCTATCTTTCCTTCTTTTATCTCGTCGGAGTGCTTATTCATGTTCTGCAGGGTTTCAACCATTACGTGGTACACCTTTCGCTGTACCGAGCGCTCCTCGCTCTGTTTCTCCATATCCGATTCGGCCATTGAAGTGAACATCTTAGTGATCTCATGGCTAAATTCGCCCAGGTAGATTAGGGAGAATCCGTTTTCAATCATCTCATCGTAGATGTTCGACACGGATTTGATAAAGTTAAAGGTTAAATACATGGTAAGCAGATTTAATTATATGCCAAAAGTAATGAATATTTGATTTAATGGGCAAGGTATTGTTTTAAAATGGGCACAAAAAAAAGTGACCGGATATTTTCCGGTCACTTATGTCAAAATATTTATAATCCTAACATTCCAAGTCCTTGTTTAAATCGGATGTCAACCGGTATATTCGACTGATTAATTTTGTTCAAATCAGCTTGCAGCTCTTCTTTAATGTACCCCATTTCGTCGAGTACTCTTTTGGCTTCAGCATAGTCGCCGTTGCCTTGGGTAATCAGAATGCTTTCGGCTAGGGAGTTCATGGCTTTGGTCATCTTTTCAAAATCTACCTTATATGTACCTGTTTCGGGGTTACGTGTAAATGCCTCGTGTTGCTGGAAGTAGTAAAATCGCATCATGTTTGCCTTACCATGAGCCGAAGCAGCACCAAAACGAACTGATCTGAAAATGCCTGCCATAAAGGTTACGTAGTTATCCATTAGATCTTTTTCTCCTAATTCGCCCATTTCGGCAAGTTTTGAAACCATAAATAGGCCAAGGATATCGGCTTTATTTTCCTCAATTGGGCTGTAGGTTTCCTTAAGTGCTTCCCTAACAGTTCCCAAATTGTTAATAGTATTTTTAATACCAAGTCCGTGGGCAACCTCGTGGAACATAGTGTTCTCAAAGAAGGCATCGAAGGTTACATGCTTGCGCTGATCCTTATCGATTACAATTTTGCTAATGGGCACAAGGATTTTGTCGAACTTATACTTCATCGAGTTTTTCAGCTGAAGCTTTCGGCTACCCTTTTCGATGTGGACAATTGGGTCGTTGGGAAGGTTGATGGCTATGGTTTTGCTTCCTGCATTGCAATCGCCAGCGTAGAAAACAGCTTCGTATACACCTAAGTCGCTATCGCTGCCAGGTATCTCGGCTTTGTATTCAGAAGCCACGGGTAAACTCTCCTGAAGAGCAGGAAGCAGTGCAGCAAAGCGCGACAACTTCTGACTCCAATCGTTATCCTTTATTAGGATAAAGGCTTCGTGAGCAGCTTTGTAGTTAAATAGTCTGTCCTCGTAGTTTTCAATTGGGCCAGCAATAAAGTCGATATTGTTGGTCTTCATATCCATCCAGGCCATATCACTATCAAGGTAGTCGTCGGTTAAAAGAGCTTCGGCGCGGAGATTTAGATAATTCTTAAGACCCTCGTCTTCGGCCAGTTCAGCCGCTTTGCGGATTAGCTTAGCAGCTTTCTCGTGCTGTTCCTTGTAGGCTTGACTGTAAGGAATCGATTCTAGTGTTCCATCGGCTTTGCGACGAATAATGGTGTACAGGCTAGTTTTATCCTTGCAGTCGAATGCCTCAAATTCTTCGAGGGTCATGTCGGTTGGGTAGAAACTGGCGCCTAAAGGTTTTTCACCATAGCCCGGTATAAAGGGTTTGTTGTTGTTTAGCCTCTCCCATGGGCCATAGTTAAGATTTACAAAGGCTAGGGTTGCGTCATCTTTTATCTTGGAGATAAGCGCATCTTTATCGCCGTAGGCTTGCTGCCAAAAGATGTCGTCCATAATTTGAGCTGCCTCAAAAAGCAGCGGGAGCATTTGCTTCTCATTGGCCGATAAATAGCTTATGTCAGCTGTTAGCTCTACCTCAATAAATGCATCTACTTTCGATTTCATATCATCTTTGCAGGAGCTGGTAAGTATAATTCCAGCGGCTAGTAAAAGGATTGATAATTTTTTCATGGTGGTAGTATTTGTGATTATGTTATATTGTGCAGTCAGTTATGGGTTTAACCTATGATTCTTCTAAAACATCATCGGAGTTAAACTTAAAGCCCAAGCGTTTACCTGTTTGTAATTTTGAACTATCAATTTTGCTATTCATTTGGGTAACTGTGGCAATCTTAACCATATCGTAAGGCGGTACCAGCAGATCGAACTCCAGAGAGTAAAGCATCGATGTCTCCACAATGCGTTTAATTGAATCCTTGCTGATAATGGCCTGCCCAAAGTTATTGTAAAGGAATCCCATTTGGCGTTTCCCTTCTACAAAGTAGTGGTTATCTCGGTTCACGAATAGCCTTCCTATAAGATACCCTAGGTCATCAAGCCTATTGTACTTGAACGAATCGGTAAGGAAGTTGTAGATATTGATGACACCACAATATGAGTTAAGCTTATCGGCCTGAACGTATGGTAGCTTCCATATACTGTGATCGCGATCGAACTCAAAAACGTTGGTATGCATGCTGAAAATAAGAATATCACCAGCAACCCTAATCTCAGCTTCAAACTTACCCCTGTCGCGGTAATCGAGCCTAATTCTACGGTCATTGTTTTTGATATTGCCATTTAGCTCTAGGGAGAGCTCGTGCAGAACCACTTTAATAAGGTTAAACGCTTCGAGCGTGTTCTCATAAACCTGCTGCTTCATGCCCGATTTTTCAATCAGGGTATCAACTATCAGGTTCTGGGGGCTCTTTTTCTTATCTTCACTTTGCATGGCGAAAAAGTTTAGGTTTTTTGCTAGTATGCTCGCGCAAACACAACGCGTCTTTCTGATGGTTTCCCAGTAAATATGCAAGTTCCAGGTTGATTGTCACCTTCGAGAGGGATGCATCGAATAGTGGCCTTGGTCTCATCCTTAACGCGCTCCTCGGTTTCTGAAGTACCATCCCAGTGCGCAAGCACAAAACCAGGTTTTTCGTCGAGGATACGCTTAAACTCGTCGTATGAATCTACAATGGTGGTTGTCTCTTCCCTGAATTTTAACGCTTTATTGTAGATATTGCTTTGTATTTCGTCTAAAAGATTTACCACATACTCAGCAACGCCATCCTGAGGAACAAACTCCTTTGTTAGCGTGTCTCTCCGGGCAATCTCCACTGTTCCTTTCTCCATGTCTTTTGGACCCAGGGCAATACGAACTGGATATCCCTTCAACTCGTACTCGGCAAATTTAAAACCCGGTTTTACCGTATCGCGATTATCAAAATGGGTTGTAATCCCTTTAGCTTCAAGCTGTTTTTTAAGTTCTTGAACCTTTTCCGAAATCAATGAAAGTTCCTCATCGGTTTTGTAGATGGGCACAAACACAACTTGAGTAGGAGCGAGTTTTGGGGGAAGAACCAGTCCATTATCATCGGAGTGCGCCATTACCAAAGCGCCCATTAACCTTGTTGAAACACCCCATGAAGTGGCCCAAACGTAATCGAGAACACCCTCTTTTGTTTGATACTTTACATCGAATGCTTTGGCAAAATTTTGCCCTAGGAAGTGCGAGGTGCCAGCTTGCAACGCTTTACCATCCTGCATTAGCGCTTCAATACAGTACGTTTCAATTGCTCCAGCAAAGCGTTCATTCTCCGATTTTGTACCAATAAGCACTGGCATTCCCATCCAATTTTGGGCAAAATCGGCGTAAACATTGACCATTTTAAGGGTTTCCTCAACTGCCTCTTCACGAGTGGCATGAGCGGTATGGCCTTCCTGCCATAGAAATTCGGTGGTGCGAAGGAAAAGTCGGGTACGCATTTCCCACCTCACTACATTCGCCCACTGATTGATTAGAATTGGTAAATCTCGATAGGATTGGATCCAACCCTTATAGGTGTTCCAAATTATGGTCTCGGAGGTAGGTCGCACAATTAGCTCTTCCTCAAGTTTTGCGTCCTCATCCACGGTAACCCCTTTACCTGCGGGGTCATTTTTTAGACGATAATGCGTTACAATGGCACACTCTTTGGCGAATCCCTCCACATGATCGGCTTCCTTGCTGAAAAACGATTTTGGGATAAACAATGGAAAATATGCATTTTGGTGGCCAGTGGCCTTAAACATATCGTCGAGTTGACGCTGAATTTTTTCCCAAATGGCATAGCCATAGGGCTTTATTACCATACATCCTCGAACAGCGGAGTAATCGGCCAATCCGGCCTTAATAACTATGTCGTTATACCACTGAGAATAATTCTCACTTCTGCTTGTAATTCCTTTTGCCATCGGCTTTTTTGGTATGAATTTTGTTACTAATTAGATGATTATTCAAAGATGCAAAGTAAAGAAATTAAACTATATTTTTTAAATAAAAAGGAGGTTGTTATGAAAACCACACTCAAAATTATCGCCTTTGCTTTTTCTGCAGCTTTGCTTGGAGCTTGCTCCACCAGTATGCAGATGAGCAAAACCAGTAGCTATCAAAGCGATGATCTCTACTACAACCCAAATGCCACATATACTGCTTCAGAGCAAAGTCCTGACAAGCAAGCCAGTACTAACCAAAAGTTTGCTGAACTTGAGAAGAAGTATATGGAAATACTTGCAAACGATACCACCGGTAGTGTTGATACAGTAATATACAGGAATACAGAAAAGACTAATCCTTGGGAAAGGGTACTTTCCGATAGCTATCAGGATTCATACGAGCGTAGGCTCCGTGGCTACTCAAATCCTCGCTATGGATTTAATGATTGGTCGTATCGCTATTCCGACGATTACTGGTATGCCTCGGGTTACGACCCTGCATTTTACAATATTGTTGTAATGGGTTCCGATGTATGGGTTGAACCCCGCTACA
Organism: Tenuifilaceae bacterium; assembly: GCA_034003245.1. Classification (GTDB taxonomy): domain Bacteria; phylum Bacteroidota; class Bacteroidia; order Bacteroidales; family Tenuifilaceae; genus Perlabentimonas. The sequence goes on along the minus strand of JAVEYY010000030.1, from coordinate 51,790 downwards.
TATCGGCTATGTTTGGCTGGCCTTACTCGCGTCGAAATATATACTACAATCCATGGTACGGTAGTTCCTATTGGGGTATGGGGTTTGGTTACTATAATCCCTACTCTGTATGGAGTTACGGAAACTGGTATTCACCATGGAACAGTTATACTTGGGGATATAATGCTGGCTATTATCATGGCACAAATCCTCCATCTGCAAATAACCATTTTGGTAGAAGACCAGGAGGAGTAGTTAACTATGGTAATCTCCCATCTAATAGTAACTATAGCGCAGGAATTAACGATAGGATGAGGGATATGTCGAATAGGCAGGTAACTCTGCAGGGGGCAAATGAGGCAACCAACAGGGTTCGAACTCCCGAAGAGTATACGACTGAAAATCGTCCCTCACGGGGCGAGGGAGCTAATGGAGTTATATCGTCAAGGCCAAGTAGGCAGGATCCTCAAAACCGCGAGGCAGTTACCCGTCCAGGAAGAGTTGAGGGAGTTGTAGAGCCCGTTCGCGATAGGGATAATAATATTGTTAGCCGACCATCGCGTGAGAGCTTAAATGTAAATCCAACAAGAGTTAACCCTAATACTGAGAGTAACGTTTCTCGACCCAATAGGGAGCATAACCCTAGCTACACTCGACCAAACACTGGTAGTAGCAACGAGTTTAACAGGCCTACCCGTGGTTATCCTTCTACTGAAGCGGTTCGTGGTGTTAATAAACCATCCGATGCAACTACATCACCAACCAGATCGCCTATGGGACCTTCGCGCGAGTACAACCCTCCACCAAGAACTGGCGCGCCTGCTAATACACGACCTTCAAGGGCAACTGATTCTGGATCATCATTTTCCAGACCCACTTCAACAAGTGGTGGTTCTAGTTCGGGAGCAACCCGTTCAACAGGGAGTTCAACAAGTTCAGGAAGTAGTTCCAGGAGTTCTAGCAGTTCGTCATCGTCATCAAGCGGTTCATCATCGAGCCGTCAACGTTAGACTTTGTTCTGACCCATATTCAAAAGAGGTTGCTTGCAAAATAGTAATAATTGCATCTTCATTGCGTTGTAATAGTTAAGTTCAAAACCGAATTTGATTCTTATGAAATCCTCCGATAACCAAGCAACCTCTTTTGTTCTTTTATATTATTAACCTTTTTTATTATGAGAAAGATTTTTTTGATATCAACACTTCTTTTGGGATCAATGGCATACGCACAGGATCCGGGTGATGTGATTAGGCTGTCGCAGACTTATAATAATGGTACTGCCCGTTTTGTTAGTATGGGTGGCGCGTTTGGCGCTCTTGGTGCCGATTTTACATCGCTTAGCTATAATCCTGCCGGTTTAGGGGTTTATCGTTCCTCGGAGTTTACCATTACTCCAAGTTTAAAGATTAGAAATGATAATACGAATTACCTTACTTCCTCATTTACAGATAAGCGTACCAGAGTTTTACTCGACAATATTGGTTTTGTTACTTCGATGCAAACCACAAGTGAAAATGAAAATGGCTTGGTGATGCTTAATTTTGGTATTGGCTATAACAGAATTCTAGATCTATACAGTGAGACATCGGCCATTGGGGCAAACGCATCGAATTCAATTATGGATTATTTTGCTTGGGCTGCTAATGGTTCGGTATACGATGGTATGACAATAAGAGATAATAATGATCCCTTTAAAGTGAGCAATGCTCCCTGGGATGCCATTTTAGCATGGAATAATTTCTTGATCGATACCATACCAGGGGAGGCTTCGGAATACTGGGCTGCACTAAACGAGAATGATGGAGTAAATCAAGACCAATCAATATCGATGACAGGTGGTGTTGGTGAGTACGTTTTTTCTATGGCAGCGAATATTTCAAATAAGTTTTATCTAGGAACAACGTTTGGACTACAGGATGTTTTCTTTTCTCAAAACACCTACTATTCCGAGTCGGCATTTAGTACCAATCAAACAATCCCCAACGGCGATAGGTTTAACTCCATGAACTATAATCAGCGTTTAACTGTGAATGGGTATGGGATAAACCTGAAAATTGGAGCAATTTTCAGACCTATTCCCGAATTAAGGCTTGGAGTTTCAGCACATACCCCAACATACTATAAGCTAAATGAAGATTATGATGCCAGCATGAATTCAAATTTCCTGCTAGGCACAACATCAGCAAATACTCCCTTAAATAGTTATGGCTATCGCATTGAATCGCCCTATAAGCTTATTGGATCAGTTGCTTATTCATTTGGCTTAAAAGGATTGTTAAGCGTTGATTATGAGCATGTAGACTATTCCACCATGCGATTTGGAAAGGGCGATGATGGGTATCGTTTCACTGATGAAAACTCAACGATTTCAGAAAGTTTTAAAAGTACTTTCAACATAAAAGCTGGGGGTGAAATTTGGTTCGATAGGCTAGCTTTAAGGGCGGGTTATGCACTGTATGGAAGCCCATACAATCCCGATACGGATTATGCTAGTTCATCCACCAATGTTTTCTCAGGAGGATTTGGTCTCCGTTTCGATAGCATGTTTTTAGATTGGGCCTACCAAAGAATAATGTTGAGTGATAAGTATTCACCCTACCAGTTTGCCCCAATAGTTAATCGCGATGTGGTGCAGAATCGGTTTATGCTTACCATAGGTTTCAAGTTCTAGTTTTTCTATTCAATATTCAACTACAAAAGGGCTGCAATTTTGCAGCCCTTTGCTATTCTATGTTTAGATACAGAATACTCTCCATACCACAATTACAGAGCAAGTCAAGTATTGATAGGCTTGGAACAAAACCGAACCTTGAGCCAAAAACTTGATAATATGTATTTGAATTAATTCCAGTGGTATCGAAATACTTAGCTTTAGGGCTAATTGAATTGCGAAGATCAACATAGCCCTCAGGAGAAGGGCTATACAATTTGGTTTCTTTTAAAGTTACGCTAATATCAAGCACATCGGATATCGTGCTAATTATACTCAGGTTAAAATCCCAAAGAAAGTCCCAGTCTTTACTGTAGTATGGCAATAGATAATCGTAGATAAATTCAAAGAAAGCCGATGATCTGTATGCCGACTCCATGGCCCTCCAGTGCTCTTTTCGCCACTTCACTGAGTTGTCAATCCTTACATCTTTAATTATAGTTCTGTTGCCATTTGGTTTTACAACAGGTATCGTAAGTGCCAATGGTCCATTGGCTGTTAGTATAATGCACCTATTTCTATAGGTTTGTTTGGGGTATGTTTCAAATTTCTCTAGCAAAACCTCATCCTCTCGTTTCAAGTGTTTAAAGAACTCAATAGGAGGTAGGTATGCAGTTGATAAGATTACTGGCATTTTTTGTCAGATATACGACATTGATTGATAGAATAAAGCTCAAATGTAGAATTTATTAAGAAAAGATACGATTACTTGAATTTGTTTTTGTGGTTGATTTGTATCAGTATTTAATATGTTTTTGGAATCTTGAGGAGAGGATACTACATGTTTTGCCAAAAAATCAACTTATTACTAAGTGATATGTATAGTAAGAAGTACCATCTTTTTTCCCTATCTTTGCGCCCCGAAATTTGAGCATAATGATACTTAACACTGAAGTAAAGCGGCGCAGAACCTTTGCCATAATTAGCCATCCCGATGCGGGAAAAACTACACTTACCGAAAAACTTTTGCTTTTTGGGGGGGCTATTCACGTAGCCGGTGCGGTGAAAAGCAACAAGATTAAAAAGGGGGCCACATCCGACTTTATGGAGATTGAGCGCCAGAGGGGTATTTCGGTTGCCACATCGGTAATGGGATTTGAGTATAAGGATATAAAGATCAATATTCTAGATACTCCCGGCCACGAGGATTTCGCAGAGGATACATATAGAACTCTCACAGCTGTTGATAGTGTTATTATTGTAATTGACTGTGCCAAAGGGGTTGAGGCGCAAACCCGCAAGTTGATGAACGTGTGCAGAATGCGCAATACTCCAGTAATTGTGTTTATAAATAAACTCGATCGGAACGGAAAGGATCCCTTTGATTTGCTCGATGAGATTGAGACCGAACTTGACATAAAAGTCCGCCCATTAAGTTGGCCTATTAGCATGGGACCAACATTTCAAGGAGTGTATAACATGTTTGAGCAAAAGCTAAACCTCTTTTTCGCTGAGGATAAGCAGACAGTTGCTGACGATGTGGTGGAAATTGAGGACGTGAATTCAGATATTCTTGATAAGCATGTTGGTAAGTATGCAACCGCATTACGCGAGGATCTAGAGCTGATTAACGGGGTATACTCCCCATTTAATGTTGATACGTACCTTGAGGGTAAGGTTGCTCCAGTATTCTTTGGGAGCGCATTAAATAATTTTGGCGTAAGGGAATTGCTTGATTGTTTTATCGAAATAGCCCCTTCCCCCAGACCAACAGTAACCGAAAGTCGTGATGTTTCTCCATTTGAGGAGAACCTCTCGGGATTTATCTTTAAAATCCATGCCAACATGGATCCAAACCATCGCGATAGGATTGCCTTCCTAAAGATATGCTCAGGGGTATTTGAAAGGAACAAGCCTTTTCTTCATGTACGTAGCGGGAAAAGGGTAAAGTTCTCGAGCCCAACAGCTTTTATGGCCGATAAGAAGTCGATTGTAGATTTTGCCTATCCCGGCGATATTGTTGGTCTTCACGATACTGGTACTTTTAAAATTGGCGATACGCTCACTCAGGGTGAGGAGCTAAAGTTTAAGGGTATACCCAGCTTCTCACCAGAACTTTTCCGTTACATAGAGAATGCCGATCCCATGAAGTTTAAACAGCTTGCCAAGGGTGTGGATCAGCTAATGGATGAGGGCGTAGCCCAGCTTTTCACCTCAAAATCGAACGGAAGAAAGATTATTGGAACTGTTGGTGCTCTTCAGTTTGATGTTATTCAGTATCGACTTGAACACGAGTACTCAGCGCTTTGTAGGTACGAACCCATTAGCCTTTACAAAGCCTGCTGGATTGAGTCCAATAACATGGAGCAGCTAAAAGATTTTAGGGTAAGAAAGTATGCCAATTTGGCCATCGATAAGCATGGACGAGAGGTATTCCTCGCTGAATCGCCCTATGCACTGCAGATGGCTCAGGACAAGTTTACCGATATCAAGTTTCATTTTACCTCTGAGTTTTAGCCAGCTTTTTTTACCCAATTTATTTTTAAACGAGCATCTAATTTCATAACTTTATATGAAATTGAATGTTTATGCGAAAAACCAAAGGGGTTTTCATTGGTTTTTTTATGGTATTCCTCACCCTAGCCACTGCTAGGGGGGAAGGAGTTATATCCTTTTTTAGTCAGCAAAAAATTGTATTTACCACTTTGACTGGACCAATAGTATCTTTTACCCTTACTCCGCAAACCAGCATTGTAAATCCTTATCATAATTTTAAATTTATAACAAATACTTCGGCTGAATTAACTCCACGAAGAGATTCCTTTTTGAAGTGTCTTGAGTTTGGATGGATATCCTATAATGATAAGCAAGACAAGGAGGTTGGGGCTCAAAAAATGATTGATATTCAAGAGGGTGAAAGTAAGGTCAATTGGGAACGAATTCATTCCTATATGAACCTTGCTGTTCTTGGCCTGCTTCTGATTGTCCTAATAATGCTCTACAAACAGTTTAGAGAGAAACGTGCTTCAAATGCCATTCTTCAAGCCCAGAATGCTGAGATTACCGAGCAGAACGCAGAAATTCTATATCAAAAGGAGAAAATAGAGAAACAGCGAAACGAGTTGGAGAGTCAGAAAGAGGAGCTTAAGGAGAAAAATGAGCAGCTAGAGAGGTTTAATTGGTTAATTATTGATAGCATCGATTACGCATCGAGCATTCAGGCTGCCTTTCTGCCAACGATAGATGTCTTTTCGCCCTTTTTCGAAGATCAGCTGGTTATATACTTTCCCAAGGATGTAGTGAGCGGCGATTTTTACTGGGCTTACACAATAAACAATACAATTGTATTAGCAGTAGCCGATTGTACAGGCCATGGTGTGCCTGGTGGCTTCATGAGCATGTTGGGAATGTCGGCTTTAACCGAGCTTATGGGACGCCATGTGTTTGAACCTGACAATATCCTAAATAATCTGAGAAAGCTTGTTATTCAATCGTTGAAGCAAACCGGAAGGATAGGAGAGCACCAGGAGGGATTAGAAATATCTGTTGTAACTTACACTAAAGGTAATAGCTACATTGAATTTGCCGGTGCCAATCAGCCAATTTGGCTAGTGAAAAAGAGGGATCAGTACTTTCAAATTATGGAGTATAGAGGCAATAGGATGCCAATTTCCTACATTGCCAAAATGGATCATTTCACTTCACAAAAAATCCCTGTCTCACCGGGCGATCAGCTCTATCTTTTCTCCGATGGATACTACCATCAGCTTGGGGGCGAGAACTTTTCGCAAAAATTTTCCAAGCGGCGCTTTAAAAGTTTAATCCTTCAGAATGCTCATCTGATTATGGATCAGCAAAAGAATATTATTGAAGATGAATTTTTTCGCTGGGTGAGTGGCTACGATCAGGTTGACGATATTACCATTTTGGGTCTAAAATTTTAGCTAAACTATTCCTTTGGGGTAGTGAACTTGCCTTGTTTTTCATAACTTTGACACATTCTGATCAATATATTCTCAAGACCAATGAGTTATTTATCTGTTAATCCTGTTATTGAGGATAGCTGGAAGGAAATATTAGCCAGTGAGTTCGGTAAGGATTACTTTGCAAACCTTAAAAGGTTTTTGCTGGAAGAAAAAAAACAGTATACCGTTTATCCGTCGGGGGGCAATATATTTAATGCGTTTAATTTAACCCCATTTCAAAGGGTACGTGTGGTAATTCTTGGGCAGGATCCTTACCATGGTCCGGGGCAAGCTCATGGGCTTTGCTTTTCTGTTCCCCAAGGGATTCCTCAACCGCCCTCGTTGGTTAATATCATAAAGGAGATAAACTCCGATTTGGGTTTAGCTATACCTAATCATGGGAATCTGGAGAAGTGGGCAAAGCAAGGAGTTCTTTTACTTAATGCTACCCTAACTGTTAGAGCACATCAGGCGGGTTCGCACCAAAACAAGGGCTGGGAGCAGTTTACCGATTCGGCCATCAGGGCATTATCCGATAGGCGCGACCATCTGGTATTCCTGCTTTGGGGAGCGTACGCTCAGGCAAAGGTCAGCCTTATTAATACCCAGAAGCATCTTGTGCTAAAGGCACCTCATCCCTCGCCATTATCGGTTTACCGGGGCTTTTTTGGCTGTAAGCACTTTTCGCTTACTAATAAGTACCTAAAAGAAAATGGATTACCTGAAATTGACTGGGCAATTGAGTAAACCTTACTAAAAACAAATTGTTGATATTAATAAACTATTCATCATGACAACTTTTCGAAGATTCATTGTTCGCAGTATTATAGTTCTGATATCTGCTGCATTTATTGCCTCGTGTACAAAGGATGACGAGGATTATATACCCGATTATCTGGTTAGCTCCGAGGAGATTGTGTCGCTATCTGTGAGCCAAGTTTCAGGAATGCTATCGGGATCGGGTGCATTGCCAACCGAAATTGCGTTTCTAATTCGCTATGGCGTGAAAGGAATACGAATTGTATACGAAACCGTTGATGTGAGCGGTGAGCCCATTCTAGCTTCAGGGGCATTACTTGTACCTCAAAACAGCAACCCAATGGCGCTTATCAGCTTTCAGCATGGTACCATAACCAATGAGAGCAGCGCTCCTTCAAACTTTGATTCGGAGGCTAACATGCTTGCCTCCATATTTTCTTCAACGGGTTACATTATCGCAATGCCCGATTATATTGGCTATGGGGAGTCAAAAGATATTGCGCATCCCTACGAGCATAGAGCAAGTCTTGCTACTGCTACGCGCGATATGATAAGGGCTGCCTACGAGTATTTTAAGGTTAAGAAGTTAAATCAACCCAGCAACAAGTTATTTTTAACCGGATACTCCGAGGGTGGATTTGCCACCATGGCTACGCTCAAGTTGCTGCAAGAGCAGCATGCGAAGGAGTTTAATGTTTCGGCTGCTACCCTTGGCGCTGGTGCATACAACAAGACAGCATTTATGGAATGGGTGGTTAACTCAATCGATGAGCTGGAGTATATCAACTCCTTTGTTTGGGTACTGGATGTTTATAATAGTATTTACCCAGCGCTTAGGCGGCCATACGAATTTTACTTCAACCAGCCGTGGGCAACAGCCATCGAAAGTGGTGGGGTTTTTATTGAAATGGAGTCCAATCCATCACTTCTCTTTAAAAACACATTTGCCGATGGAATTCGCAATGGAACCGATACCCAATTCCTTTCAGCCATAGCCGATAATAACTGCTATAGTTGGCTACCCAAAATGCCAATGCAGCTTTATCATGGTACAGACGATACCTACATTCCCTATTTTAACTCCGAGTCGGCCTATAATGCTATGGTTGAATTAGGTGCAACCAATGTTGAACTAATACCCATTGAGGGTGGCACCCACGCTACCTCAATTATGGATTACGCAGCAGGAACGTATGCATTTTTCTTGAAGTATTTAAATTAACTACAAGACAAGAGTAGATAAAAAAATCAGGATAGAAAAGTATAACTTTTCTATCCTGATTTTTTTAATTTTAAATCATTCATATTAAGAGGAATTGGGTTAGTAACCTATTACCCAAAGGGTTCTCTCCTCATCTATACATTTGTCAATCAATTTGATCAAATCGCGATTAATAACGGTAAGTCGTCTAAGGTAGAACTTCCAGCATTGCTCCCAAAGTGGGTCGGCTTGGGCTAAATCGGTAAGAAGGTCGCGTCCCAGAAATATTCCTGCAACGTACCGTTTAAACTCATCGATGTTTTCTATTAGGGTTAACCTTTCCAGGTTTTTATCGAGGGCGTTACGCAAGGGGACAATCTTGCGGGCGTTGTACATGGTTTGTCCAATAAACTCGAACAGGTGATTGCTCTGCTCGAAACACCCGGCAAAAATGTTAAATACATTACTATTAAGGAATAGCGATTCCTGGTCGCATTTATTATAGTTCTCGCTATCGCCGGTAATATTGAATTCAATAAAATCAATACACTCGCTCTTGGTCATCATCCCAAGCTTCATAGTATCTCAAATTTTACCAAAAATAGTTATTCAATAATTATAAAGCAAATAGCCCATTAAAAAGTTAAACCATTGTTGTTGCATACTTTTTTAATAATTAATCGGTTTCAAACCATGGGAGTATTCCAAATGCTTTACTTAGGTATATACTTGGCAATTCGCTTAGCCAGCCTACGGAACTTGAAGCGTTCAAGGTATCTATTAATGCTTCTAAATACATTGGTTAGGAGGGTGATGTAGAAAACAATCGACATTAACCAAAGCACCAGAACATTAAACCATAGGGTGTCAATTTTAAAAGGACCAATCCTTTTAAATGGGGCAAACATATGTGCTCTTCCGTTTGTGGCTGTTGGAGCGGCAAATGCTGGATTGTATTTTCGAATTAACTTATTATCCTTAACCAGAATCTTCTCAATCTCGTTTTTGCTAAGCACAAGATCCTCGAGCGCGTTGTTATGGTATTTTCGCTTGAATGCAAAAACGGCTTCGGGGCTTCCCACTCGTTTCACAAATGAGTTATAAAGTGAGTCCTTGCTTTCGTTTAGGGTTCGGTTTTGGGCCAGCAAATCGTTGCGAAGCGATACGATAAACTCTTTAACCTCCTCAATCTCCTTTTGGGTTATTGTTTCTGGATTAAGCAACGTGGTATCGGGGAAGTGAAACGAGTTTAAGGGAACAAATTGTTTTAACCGTTCTAACTCATTCTGAACAAGATGTAAATCTTTATTGGTTACATACGTTTTGCGATGCGATGAAATGCTTTTTGAGGATTCATCGAGTTTAATAATTAAACGCGGAATAAGAAATGTGGCGATGTAGGTGTTGTTACTTATCTGGCTGTCGATTTGGTAAAAATGTCGGTTAAATCGATTGTTCTTAAACTGATGTACACATAGGGCCTCATAGGCCCAACGAACGGGATTGATATCGCCTATAACAGGAACAAACTCGGGATTTAAAATCTTTTTGTGTAGCTTATTGTAATTTACCACTACTCCACTAAGAAGTAGCATTGGGATTATTATTAGAGGTATCGTGATATAAATTGTTACAACGGAATTAAGTGCCGCCGATATATTTAATCCTATAAGGTTAGCACAAACAGCGGTTGAGAAAAGGATAATCCATGTGCTCAAGAAGTGCCCATTTATCTCCAGAATATAGTTGCCTATGGCAGTGAAAAGCAGCGTTTGAATGGCTGAGAATAGGAGTAGGGTAATAACTTTAGAGTTGATATAGCTATAGTAGCTTAGGTTTAGAAATTTTTCGCGTTGTCTTACTTTCTGGTCGCGAATTATTTCTTCGGCGCTTATCGTTAGTCCCATAAAAATTGCTGCCACAACGCTCATAAACAAATAACTCGAGATATTATCGTTGTTACTATATATGTAGGCATCGGGATTATTGAGGGTACCGCTGGTGAACTTGCTGAAAAAGCCTAGAACAAGTGCAAGGATTGGCGCTTCGAACAGAGCCATAAGCATAAATTGCCGGTTGGCTAATTTACCCAGCAGGTTTCGTCGGAAAAAAAGCCAGCTCTGCTGTCTCCTGTTAGGGGCTTTAAAACTATTCTCGGGGAGTTTAAGTTTAATAGTATGTGTTCGCGGTTTGATGGAATTCTGTATTTTATTCAGATACAAATCGTACCATTCCGATGCTGATCGTTTGCGTTTTCGGGTAAGTTTGCCGTACTCGTTTACAACCCTGGCTTCAATAATTCTAAGAATTTGCTCGGTATTCACGTTTCCGCAGCAAAGGCACTCGCTCTCATCTGCCTTCAGAAATTGACCTTCCTGCTTAAAGTAAACAACAGCATCCATGGGGTTGCCTTGGTATATAATCCTCCCTCCCTGATCCATAACCAAGAGCTTGTCGAAAAGCTTGTAAATATCCGATGAGGGTTGATGAACGTTGGCTATAACGATTTTACCCTTAAATGTTTGCCGCTTAAGGATGAGAATAATCCGTTCCGAGTCGAACGACGATAACCCTGATGTGGGCTCATCAACGAATAGAATTGCAGGTTCTCGGATTAACTCCATGGCAATATTTAGCCGTTTTCGCTGGCCACCACTAATAAATTTGTTTATGGGGTTTCCTACCTTCAGATCGCGGGCTTCATTCAGGTCGAAATCCTTAAGCGTTTCGTTAACAAGTTCATCTATGGCTTTTTTCGATTTATCGCGGAAGCAGAAACGCGCTCCAAAGTATAAGTTCTGGTATACTGTCAAATCTTCAACCAGTAAATCATCCTGAGGAACGTATCCAATTACTCCTTTAAGGTCCTCCTGATCCTTATACAAATCGTAACCATTTATAAGTATTCGACCATTAGCTGCTTTTAGGGTTCCATTCAGCAGGTTGATAAGGGTAGATTTTCCAACGCCACTTCCTCCCATAATAGCGATAAACTGACCAGAATGTGCGTCGAAGGTGAAAGGGTGAACCCCATCGTTACTTCCCTTATGGCGGTACTGAATATTCTCGGCAGTCATTCGGATATTGGTCTTACTCCACGACTGAAAAAACACTCCCGCAATTTTACTATAGTAAATTGGTTCAACCCTTGGACTCCGGATTACGCCACCAACACCAAATATGTATGAACGTCCGGGCTTTAGCGCCTTACTGTTCATAAACACGTTGCTCTCGCCAAAGTATTTTACCAAAAATGTGTTAGTGCTGGGAATATGAATAAAGAAGAGTTGGCCCTGTAAATTGGGCAAATAAATTCGGTTTGGCTGATTAGTGGTTGAACTATCACCATCAACCAGAATAATAATACTACTAAGAGAAATATCATTGGCCGATTTTGCTACTATGAAATCTTTTCCACTCTCGAATTCATTAAGTGGAATATTAAATTTTAGGGCGATGGATTCGATAAAATTTACCTGATTTTCCGAAATGTAGCCAGTGTCCAAGGTGAACTCCACTAGCTGCAGAACCAACCAAACTTTCTGGTGTTGTTCGAATTCCGAGTTAATCTCATCGTACATTAGCTCTATACGTTGATCGAGCGTAAACTCAACGCTTTGCTTGCTCCGTTTCTTGGGTACGGGCGGATTAAAGAATCCTACAGCGCTTAGGTATTCATCAACCTGCTCTCGGCTGAAATCTTTGCTTAAGTAGTCGGCAATAACCCTGTGAGCCGATTCGGATACGGTGCCCTCCTCTGTTTCGACCACTACGGCAAACAGCTTGATTAACGATTTGAGAAGGGATTCGTTCATTTCTTACTAAAGGCAAGTCTTTACTTTGTATACTTTGAGTATTCGCTAGAAGAGGTTAAATGGATCCACAATTGATTCAACCATAGACTCCTTATCGTCGGTTAGAGTAGGAGTAAGACTTAGCACCGGAATTTCCGATTCATTTATTATATGATGGGCAAAGGCACCTATATAATAGTCAGGAACTTGCCCCTCCTGGTGTGTCATTATCATAATTAGGTCGGCATTTACCTCGTTGGAGTAGTTAAGCACATATTCATAATCGGGCAGGTTTCCCCTTTTAAAGAGCTTGTGAGTACATTGAATGCCATTGTTATGAAAAATGCGTTCAATCTTCATTATCCTGTTATACAAGTTTGTTGCCTGATAAATGATACCCACAGAATGTACGGTTACAATATGGATGTGCGAGCCTAAAAATTTGCTGAACGAGATTGCGCTAGCTACCTTTTCCTTAGTGCTTTTGGATAGGTCGAGGGGCAAAACAATATTTTTGTATCCAATGCTGTGAGAGCCCTTAATTGAGATTACGGGGAAATCGGATTCGCTGATAACCTTGGTTGTGTTTGACCCTAAAAATTTCTTCATGCCCTTTGTAGAGCCATTTTTACCCATAATTATAAACCGGGCGTTAATTTCTTTGGCTGTTTCGATAATGCACTCCGAAACTTTTCCCACCTTAATGATGTAGCTAAAGTTGAGCTGCGAACCGGCACACTCCTTCTCAATAAGTTGTACTAACTTTTCCTTCACCTCATCTTTGGTCTCCTCAATATTTGTGGAGAAAAACTTGGAGAATAGGTCAGTTGATTCAATTACGTAGAGGAGAACCACCTCGGCTTTTAGAAAACGGGAAATATCGTAGCACTGATGGAGAGCGGCTAGGGATTGCTCCTGAAAGTCGATGCAGACTAGTATTTTATTGGTTTTCATGGCTAATCGCTTTTGCAAACGCTATATTTATTATGCTTGGTGTAAAAATACTAAAGATTTTTTTGATTTTAGAGTGAGATTTGCATCATTGTCCCATATTTATCCAGTTCGGTGATGAATATCATCTTTTTGGTTAAGTAGTCCTGTACCCCTTATAAAGCCTTGAGAATTGCTAAAAAAAATTTAGCTTAAAAAAACTCAAATCAATTGTTAATAAAATAACGGTTAGTTTTCAATTAATCGGCTAGGCCTCAGTTTTATAATTGATAATGTTGATTGAAAGGGTTTTTATATCCCGACAGGTTGCGATATAAGAAATGAGAATTATCACATTGTCATACGCTAAAAAAAAGTTATTTTTGTTTGCAGTAAAATGGAATAATGTTGATTTTAAGCAACGAATTATCATAACTTATAATAAAATAAATTAAACAAATCAGGAGGACAAGCTATGCAAAACAAGCTCCAAGAGCTCACCGAGAAAATTTACAAGGAGGGCTTAAACAAGGGTACCGAGGAGGCTAACCAGCTGGTGAGTAAGGCTAAAGAGGATGCCGCAAAAATAGTTGCCGACGCCAAAAAGCAAGCCGAGCAGATTATGGCGCAAGCCAAAAAGGAGGCCGAAGATCTTAAGAAGAACGTTGAAACCGAAGCCGGTATTTCTGCACGTCAGGTTGTGAGTGGCCTAAAGCAGGAGTTATCGAACCTTTTGGAGGCGAAAGTAATTCAAACTCCCCTTATTGATACCCTTAAGGATGTTAACTTCATTAAGATGGTGATTGAATCGGCGCTCAAAAGTTGGAGTCCTACATCAACCGAAAAGATATCGCTTAAGGTGCTTCTCCCAGAGTCAACCGAGAAGGAGCTAAAAGATCATATTACTAGTAAGGTTATGGCAACACTCAATCAGGAGGTTGAAGTGGTAGCCGATCGAAACCTTAAGTACGGTTTTAAAATTGGGCCTAAGGATGGTAGCTACCTGATCAGCTTCTCCGATAAGGATTTCGAAAACCTCTTCAGAGAGTATATGCGCCCACGAATTGTAGAAATGCTCTTTGGAGGGAAGTAGTATGGCTAGAGAGTACTACTACCTTATTGCTGGGTTACCCGATCTGTTTCTCGATCAGGAACGAAAGGACTTTAACCTCATTAAACTCAAAGATGAGATTAAAGAGCACATCCACCCAAACGACTTCCGATTGGTAGAGAAGCTATTCATGGAGTACGACAACGAGAACTTCCAAAATTTCCTCTTCGAGCGGAATAGGGAGTTTAACTCGCTGGGTATGTATTCCGAGGATCTTTACAAAGAGTTTGAAGAGAACATATCGGAATTTCCTGAATATATCCAAAGTTTTTACAATATATATAAAGGTAAGAACGACGATTCCGAGGAGGATGATCAGGAAACTGACCTTTACTACAGCGACAAGGTAGAGAAAATCCCAGAGGTGAAATTCCAAGAGATGTTTTATGAGTACATGAAAACATCCGAAAACCGTTTTTTAAAGGAGTGGTACAACTTCCTTTTAGAATTTAATAACCTGCAAGCCGCCATTAGTGCTCGTAAAGCAGGAGCCGATATTGCCCCACAAATGGTGGGCGAAGGCGAACTTGTAGAGATTTTTTCGCGAAGTCAGGCTGCCGATTTTGGGTTAAAACGCGAAATCGATTACCTCGATACGCTGTTGCAAATTACAGAGCAAACAGATATTATTGAGCGCGAACGCAGAATTGATATGTTAAAGTGGGATATGGCCGATGAGCTAACCACCTTCGACTACTTTAATATCGATAAAATTTTGGCATTTTTGGTAAAAGCCAACATTGTGCAACGTTGGGCTAAGCTCGACAGCACCATTGGTGCTCAGATGTTTGAGAAGCTAGTAACAGATCTTCGCGAATCGTACAAAATGCCCAATGAAATTCAGAGTTAGCAACGATATAATAAATCAAAATTAAGATAAATGAAAACCAAAGGAAAAGTAACAGGCATTATCGCCAACCTTGTAACCGTAGAGGTTGATGGCCCCGTTGCGCAGAACGAAATATGTTACATTTATCGCGGCGAAACCAAGCTAATGGCTGAGGTTATTAAGGTTACCGGTAAGTTTGCATACGTGCAGGTGTTTGAAAGCACACGTGGACTTAAGGTTAACGATACCGTGGAATTTGAAGGACATATGCTCGAGGTAACGCTTGGCCCTGGCTTGCTATCGAAAAACTACGATGGCTTACAGCATGACCTTGCCAAAATGGATGGTGTGTTCCTTAAGGCTGGCGACTATACCGAAGCGCTCGACTACGACGTGGACTGGGAGTTTACCCCAATTGCTAAACCCGGCGATACCGTTATTGCTGGCGATTGGCTTGGCGAAGTACCCGAAAACTGGGCTAGCCATAAGATTATGGTGCCATTTAAATTTAAAGGCTCGTACACCGTTAAATCGGTGGTTGAAAAAGGTAACTACAAGGTTAACGATACCATTGCAGTGCTAACCGATAACGATGGCAACGACATTGAGGTTACCATGGAGCAAAAATGGCCTGTAAAAATGGCTATTACTGCTTTTAAAGATAAGCCCAGACCATTTAAAATTATGGAAACTGGAGTAAGGGCAATCGATACCTTTAACCCTATTGCCGAGGGTGGTACAGGCTTTATTCCCGGCCCATTTGGTTGTGGTAAAACCGTACTTCAGCACGCCATATCAAAACAAGCCGAAGCCGACCTTATTGTTATGGCTGCTTGTGGTGAGCGTGCAAACGAGGTAGTAGAAATTTTTGCCGAGTTCCCTCACCTTGAAGATCCTCGCACTGGCCGTAAGCTAATGGAGCGTACCACAATTATTGCAAACACTTCAAATATGCCCGTTGCGGCTCGTGAAGCATCCGTGTACACAGCAATGACTATTGCTGAGTACTACCGCTCAATGGGTCTTAAAGTATTGCTGCTGGCCGACTCAACCTCGCGCTGGGCTCAGGCTCTTCGCGAAATGAGTAACCGTATGGAGGAATTGCCAGGCCCCGATGCGTTCCCAATGGACCTTCCGGCTGTTATTGCAAACTTCTACTCGAGGGCTGGTTTAGTGTACCTTAACAATGGCGAAACCGGCTCGGTAACCTTTATTGGAACTGTATCGCCTGCAGGTGGTAACCTTAAAGAGCCAGTAACAGAATCAACAAAAAAGGCTGCCCGTTGTTTCTACGCCCTATCGCAGCAACGTGCCGACAGTAAGCGTTACCCCGCTATCGATCCAATGGAATCGTATTCAAAATATCTAGAGTACCCCGAAATTATGGAGTACCTAAATAGAACCATCGACGAGAATTGGGTGGAAGATGTGCTAAAGGCCAAAAACTACGTGCAAAAAGGTAAGGAAGCTGCAGAACAGATAAATATTCTTGGCGACGACGGTGTGCCTATCGATTACCACGACAGGTTCTGGAAAGCGGAGCTAATCGACTTTATTATCTTACAACAAGATGCATTTGATAAGATTGACTCTTCATGCCCGCTTAAACGTCAAAAGTATATGCTCGATAAGGTGATTAATATTTGCGGAATGGAATTTAAATTTGAACACTTTGAGGAGTGCTCTAAATTCTACAAGAATGCTATTAACGCCTTACGACAAATGAATTACTCTGTATTTGAGAGCGAAGAGTTCAATAACTACGAGAAAGAAATTGATACTTTACTAAACGAAAGAAAGGCAGAATAATGGAAACAAAAGCTTTTCAGAAAATTTATACCCAGCTCGTTGGTATTACTAAAGCTACCTGTACCCTTAAGGCGCAGGGAGTGTCAAACGAGGAACTGGCAATGGTACACGGTAGGCTTGCCCAGGTTGTAAAAATTTATGGCGATATGGTTACCCTACAGGTGTTTGGTGGTACCGAAGGAATTCCTACCAATGCCGAGGTGGTATTTTACGGCGAACCACCCAAGCTTAAAGTTGGCGACGACCTAGCCGGTCGATTCTTCAATGCATATGGTCAGCCTCTTTTTGGCGGAACTGAGATTGAAGGCGTTGATCGCGAAATTGGTGGTCCATCGGTAAACCCCCTTAAACGTAAGCAGCCCTCGGAGCTAATTGCTACTGGTATTGCTGGTATCGACCTAAACAATACGCTGGTAACCGGACAAAAAATCCCATTCTTTGCCGACCCCGATCAGCCTTACAACCAGGTAATGGCTAACGTAGCGCTTCGTGCACAGGCCGATAAGATTATTCTTGGTGGTATGGGGCTTACCAACGACGACTTCCTGTACTTTAAAAATGTATTTGAAAACGCTGGTGCACTCGACCGCATTATTTGCTTTGTAAACACTACCGAGCAACCACCAGTTGAACGTTTGCTAGTGCCCGATATGGCGCTTACAGCTGCAGAGTACTTTGCAACTGAAAAAAATCAGAAAGTACTTGTGCTACTAACAGATATGACCCTTTACGCCGATGCCTTGAGTATTGTATCGAACCGTATGGATCAGATCCCCTCGAAAGACTCAATGCCCGGTTCGCTTTATTCCGACTTGGCTAAGATTTACGAGAAAGCGGTACAGTTCCCCGATGGCGGCTCAATTACCATTGTGGCGGTAACAACCCTCTCGGGTGGCGATATAACCCATGCTATCCCCGATAACACTGGTTATATTACCGAGGGACAGCTTTTCCTGCGTACCGACTCGGATACAAACAAGGTTATTGTTGACCCATTCCGTAGTCTGTCGCGCCTTAAGCAGCTGGTTATTGGTAAGAAAACCCGCGAGGATCATCCACAGGTAATGAATGCAGCCGTTAGGCTTTATGCCGATGCTGCTAACGCCAAAACGAAGCTTGAAAACGGTTTCGACCTTTCTGATTACGACGAGCGTTGCCTTAAGTTTGCCCATGATTACTCTATCAAACTTTTGGCTATTGACGTAAACATTGAGATTGAAGCGATGCTTAACCTGGGCTGGGAACTTTTTGCTAAGTACTTTACTAAAGCCGAGGTTGCTATTCGTCAGGAACTGGTTGATAAGTACTGGCCAGCCCAACAGTAAAACAATTTGCTATGGCAATAAAATTTCAGTTTAATAAAACTTCGCTTAACGAGCTTAACAAGCAGCTAAAAATCCGACAGCGAGCACTGCCTACCCTTAAAAATAAGGAGTCGGCGCTGCGAGCTGAGGTGAAGCGTGCAAAGGATAAAGCCAAGGAGTTGGAGCAAATTCTTGAAACCAAGATGCGCGACTACGACTTCATGGTGAGCCTTTGGGGTGAGTTTGAACAGAATCTCATCAGCGTTGAGGATGTTAAGCTTAGCATAATAAAAATTGCCGGCGTACGAATACCTGTTTTGCAAGATGTAATATTTAATGTGAAAGATTACAGCCTTTTTGCTCGTCCTTTCTGGTATCCCGCAGGTGTGCAAATACTTAAGGAGTTGGCTAGTATAGGCATCGAGAGCATTTTTTATAGCGAGAAGATGCGTTTGCTAGACCATGCCCGAAAGAAAACCACGCAAAAGGTAAATCTGTACGAAAAGGTGCAAATACCCGGCTACGAAACCGCCATAAGGAAAATTAAACGCTTTATGGAGGATGAAGAAAACCTTGCTAAGTCGTCGATGAAAATCGTAAAAACCCGACAGCAGAATATGGAGGTAGAAGCATGATAGTACCAATGATCAAATACGGATTCCTGGTATATCACCGCGATTTCGACTCTTTTCTGAGCAGGTTGCAGGAGCAGGGAATGGTTGATATTGAAAAGCACACCAAGGCGCTATCCGAAGAGGAGCGTAGCCTTATGAGCGAAATTAACCAGTATTCCCAAATCCTAAAAGACCTTAAGTCAAGAGCATCGCAGCTCGACCAGGTACCCAAGGCAACACCGGCAAACTCCAATGACATTATTGAGGAGTACGACAATTTGCTTAGAGAGAAAGAGCAAGTTGAAAACTCTATACGTAAAGCGCAAAAGGACTTGAACGATGTTCGCCCTTGGGGAAGTTTTAGCATCGATATGCTAAAGAAACTAAACGACTCGGGACTGAAGATTAGATTCTTTGTAACCAACGAGAAAGCTTTTAACGAGGATGCTCTTAGCGAGCTAAATGTTGAAGTGATTAACGATGAGGCCGGACAAGTTTACTTTGTACTTATCCAGCAAGGCAACGACGATATTACTCTTCCAATTGATGCAGTTGAAGTGAAAGCCCCAGCCTATTCGGCTTCGGGTAAAGAGGCCGATATTGCTTCATTTAGGGGACGGAATACCGAGATTGAAACTCGCCTTAATCAGCTTACCCATTTCATTCCACAACTTGAAGACGATAAGGATGAACTGGTAAATAAGCTGGAGATAAATACCGTATCCCTTAGCGCCGACAAGCAGGCCGACGATAAGGTGTTTGTGCTCACAGGATGGGTGCCCCAACCTCAGAATGAGGACTTTGTAAAGTTTCTCGAGAACGAGAGTATTATTTACGTTTCCGAAAAGGCTAAAAAAGAAGATGATGCCCCAATACTGCTTAAAAACAACAAGTTTGCAAAGCTCTTCGAGCCTATTGGAAGCCTGTTTACTAGCCCTACTTATGGAGAACTAGACCTAACCCCTTTATTCGCCCCATTTTTTATGATGTTTTTTGGCTTTTGCCTTGGCGATGCAGGTTACGGACTAGTTATGCTAATTGGTGCCAGCTTGTATAAGTTTAAGGCCAAAAAGGAGATGCGCCCAATTCTTTCGTTAGTTCAGTGGTTGTCACTGTCAACAGTTATATTTGGTGTAATTACAGGTACGCTTTTTGGCATCGAGCTGGTTAACGTATCAATACCTTTTGTTGAGAAGTTTAAAAGTATTTTCCTCGATCAAAACCAGCTGTTTGCTCTGGCACTTGTTATTGGCGCAATTCAGATTGTTTTTGCCATGTTCGTCAAGGCTGCTAATCAAATTAGGCTTTGGGGATTTAAGCATGCCATTGCAACCTTTGGCTGGCTACTTCTAATTATTGGATCGGCAGCATTTTATGGCCTGTCGAAGTTAGAGGGGCTTAACGTTGAATTTATGGGCTTAGGCCATAAGATTACCCTTGGCATTGCTGGGGTAGGAATTATGTTCTTTAATAGTCCGGGTAAGAATCCATTTGTGAATGTTGGGCTTGGATTATGGGATACCTACAACATGGTAACTGGCCTGTTTGGCGATATCCTATCGTACATCCGTCTGTTTGCCCTGGGCTTGTCAAGCGCAATTTTGGGTAACGTTTTCAATAGCCTAGCTTTTGGGATGTCACCCGATATTCCGGTAGTGGGTGCCATTGTAACCATAATTATTTTGGTTGCTGGCCACTCAATCAACCTTTTCATGTCGGCGTTAGGCTCGCTAGTTCACCCAATGCGTTTAACATTTGTAGAGTTTTATAAAAACGCAGGTTTTATTGGCGGTGGAAAAATTTATCAACCCTTTCAGAAAAAAAGTAAACAAACAATTTAATTAACTAGTTGAATAACAATAAATTTAAACATTATGGAACCAATTATTTTTGCTTACATCGGAATCGGTATTATGATCATCCTATCGGGTGTTGGTAGCGCCTTTGGCGTAACCTATGGTGGAAACGCTTCTATTGGATCAATGAAAAAAGATCCATCGGCTTTTGGTAACTATATGGTGCTTAGCGCGCTTCCCGGAACTCAGGGTTTGTATGGTTTTGCTGGTTACTTTATGCTTGCTGGGTACCTTACCCCTGAAATTACTTGGGCTGGTGCTGGTGCAATTTTTGGCGCTGGTATTGCTATGGGATTTGTTGGACTTTTCTCGGCTCTTCGTCAGGGACAGGTATGTGCCAATGGTATTGCTGCCATCGGGTCTGGTCACAAGGTATTTGGTAACACCCTAATCCTTGCAGTATTCCCAGAACTTTACGCTATTGTTGCGCTTGCAGCCGTTTTCCTAATTGGTGGATCAATAGCATAATTTTTAGTTATAGTAACGTTTTTAAAGCGCCATTTGCATTTAAGCAAATGGCGCTTTTTGTATAGCATATATCTATAATTAATCATATGTTTGATTTTTAGCGATTTTTAGGTTACCTTTATCTTACTTACAATCAAACTAATCAAGCTATGACAAAGGATTTAATAAGTGCACTCATACCACTTGCATTGGGTTTACCTATAGGAATAATTACAATTCGGTACTTTTTTAAAGGCTCAATTATGCTATATATGAGCATTTTATGGCTTGCATCATTACTAGTAGTAACTACCTTGTCAAATTTAAAGTATACTTTTCCCGATTATCTTCCTGTTTACATAAGCACACCTTTAGGAATAGGTTTCGCTATTTTTTGTATGTACTTAATTAGTAAAAAGGTAAAATCACCACTCGAAAGCGCAATTTCTGTTCTTGATGAATTTGCAAACGGAAACCTAAGGGTTAATATTGACGATCAATATGCTAACAACAATGATGAGCTAGGTAGGCTAACCAAAAGCATGCGCAGTTTAGTTGATAGGTTTACTGAGGTAGTTAATGGTATCACTTCCGCATCAGAACAAATTGAGAGCGCAGGTAAACAGCTTAGCGATAACTCCACAATGCTATCCGAATCAGTTAACGAGCAGGCATCATCGCTCGAAGAAATTTCGTCAACCATGGAGGAAATAGTTTCGAGTATCCAACAGAATGCAGATAACTCAAAGGAAACCGAAACCATTGTGGTAAATGCAAATAAAAGCATGGAGGAAGGGAATAAATCAACTAACTCAGCGCTTGATACAATGAAAGAAATTGCTGAGAAGATCTCAATAATTAACGATATTGCTTTCCAAACCAACCTTTTGGCGCTCAACGCAGCCGTTGAAGCAGCCAGAGCAGGCGACCAGGGTAAAGGTTTTGCCGTTGTTGCAGCTGAGGTTAGACGTTTGGCAGAAAGAAGTAGCCTTGCCGCTAATGAGATTATCTCTGTTTCACAGAAAGGAGCATCCATGTCGGAGCAAGCTAAAGAGCTTATGAATAAGAACCTACCTGAGATTAGAAAGTCATCACAACTAATTCAGGAGATTAGCGCTGCAAGCCTTGAGCAGAAATCGGGCTCAATGCAGGTTAACGAATCGGTTCAGCAGCTAAATAGCATAACGCAACAAAATGCCGCATCGGCGGAGGAGCTGGCCAGCAATGCTGAGCTACTCACCGAAAAATCAAGTCGTCTTCGCGAATTAATCTCATTCTTTAGAGTTTAGCCATTGATTCGTCGTATTTTGACCTGAAATATTAAATCCATAGCATTTTTGTAATATAAACCGTTTTTGTATCATGAGATTTCTGCTCTTTCCTTTAATTGTTGCCCTTTCAGTGAATTCTTTCTCGCAGGATAAGGACTCACTTTTAAAAGCCGATATTATTGGAGTTGTGGAACTACTTGAGTTTATGTATGAGTACGACCAAACCCTCAGAGAGTATACTGTTTTTAGATCATTTGATAAAAGTGAAACGAATAGAATTGAGAATTTACCCGATAGCTTGATAAGGGTTGAGAAGCAACAACGCAAATTTAAGTCGGATACACTTAGTATCTTCATCTGGAGAAACTACATAAACCCTATGGATTCAATTCACACAAGAATTCTAATAGAGTTAACCCAAAAGTATGGTTTCCCATCTACCCCAAGGCTTAAGAAGTTTTACCGCGGACAAATTGCAGATCCTGAGTTTAACCCGATTTTAATATTTGTACATGCCCCTAAGCATTACTGGAAACAAATAGAAGAACTTATTACTGTAGAGTACAACGAAGGGCGAATAAACCGCTGTACCTATGGATGGATTAAATGGTACGTGAACGGACGAAATGATATGCGCCATTTCCTGGAGAATGGATATCAGTTTGTTGAGGATAGTGAGGGGAAAAAAATTTTAAGAGGAGTTGATTGCGATTAAAAGCCACTTACGTATTCCTGTTTTCATTTCTTGAATTTCATCAAACACGCCATGATGACATATAAAGTACACGTGTTGATGACACTTTGACTTGTTGTTTGTATTGGCACTACTCTTGTCATACCCATATCGAAGTTTAAAACTAATATAACCAAATGTTTAACTAAAATATGGAGGGTATAGCTATGATACCAATGTTAAGACCTAGAGGAAGCAGTATCCCCAACCTTGTAGATGCTTTTTTTGGGGATGATTTTCTGTCGAACTTTTTCGACAACAGCAATTTGGGCACTGTTCCTGCAGTAAATATTATCGAATCTAAGGATGAGTTTGCCATTGAGGTGGCGGCTCCTGGGCTCGAGAAAAAGGATTTCAATATCGATTTTCACAATAACCTTTTGTCCATTTCGTGCCAGAAGGAGCACAAAAGCGAGCAGAAGGACGAGAAGATCATGCGTCGCGAGTTCAGCTACACTGCATTTAAACGCAGTTTTACTTTGCCTGAGGGCGCCGATAGCGATAAAATTAAGGCCAGCTATAAGGAGGGAATCCTTACCGTTTCGATACCCAAAAAGGAGGAAGCCAAGGAGAAACCCGCGCGTCAGATTTCCATTTCGTAATTAGGTTTAGGGTTAAGGTTGATTAAAGGGCTGCTATTAAATTTAGTAGCCCTTTTTTAATTTCATTTATTATCAGCAGTTTTAGAATACAGTAATGAATAGCATTTTTTTTGATACACTCTCCAAGTTGCCCAAAAAACTGCTAAGTTTGTTACTTGAATAGAATAATTAAATCACTATTTAATGGAAACCTTAACCTGGGTTGGATTTTCGCAAGGGCTATTCGCCGCCATAATTATGCTAGCCAAGCGAAATCGTAGCGTATCGGACAAGCTGCTAACAGCTTGGTTATTTTTGCTGGCCATAGAATTTCTATCCTGCGCGCTCGATTACACTTTTTTTGGTTACCCATTGCTTTCCAGCTCATTCTTGCTCTTTAACCCAGCATTCTATCTATATGTTCAGTCGCTAATTGATGTTAAGTTCCGTCTGAAATGGATTCAGCTCCTGCACATATCCCCGTTCATCTTCTTCGAGTCATTTGCATATATTCTGCATGAGCCTTTCATGATGGAGAACTTCCTCGATTTCAACACAACCTTTTGGTTCCGTTGGTTATTTTCGTTGGCTTCAGTTCTTTCGTGGATCACCTACAATCTTGTTACTGCTATTACTCTGTATCAGCATAGAAAAAGACTTGTGAATGAGTTCTCAAATATTGAGAGTAAC
Source organism: Tenuifilaceae bacterium (assembly GCA_034003245.1). GTDB lineage: Bacteria > Bacteroidota > Bacteroidia > Bacteroidales > Tenuifilaceae > Perlabentimonas. Next base: position 27,267 of record JAVEYY010000030.1, on the reverse strand, counting down.
AAGCGCGTGGGTTGGTTGCTTTTTGTAGTTTTTTTCTACAATTTATACTGTTTTGCGGCTATTGCCATTGCCCTAGCCTCGGTTTTTGTCGATATTGGAGTTCCTTTATCGCCAATTTACAACTACTCTGCCATGTTGCTAATGGTTTACATACTTGGTTTTTATGGGCTACAGCAGCAAGTAATTTTTCGTGAGCCCGATATTGAAAATGAAAAATCGGAGAAGTACAGCCAGTCCATACTCTCAGCTGAGCGAAAGGTTGAAATTAAGGAAAACCTTGAAAAATACTTTAGGCTTAAGAAACCATACTTGAACCCTGAGCTGAGTATGGACATGATTTCCGAAGCATTGGGTTTTCCAAAATATCAGATTACTGAGGTGCTGAATATGGATATTGGGAAGAATTTTTTTCAGTATGTGAATGAGTTTCGAGTCGATGAGGTGAAGAAGATGCTTAAGAAGCCTAACAATCCATACTCCATCGAGGCCATTGGTTACGAGTGTGGGTTTAGCAGTAAATCTTCCTTTTTCACCGTATTTAAGCGCTTAACCGGCCTAACCCCACAGCAGTTCAGGAATGCTTCTAGCTGATTAGGCTAAAGGGCCATTAAGCCAAGCTTTGCAGGGCGATAGTTCGGAAGGATGTACGCCTGACCGATATCCCCCTGTCTGGTGTAGGGTGCCTAAACGCCTAACCGTTACTCTTTCCCAGATTTTAGCATTCAGTAGTAGCCCTACAGGGAGCTTTCCCCTACTGGGGATACCCTGTCTCAGACCTGTCGGGAGCTTTCCCCTGTCGGGGATACCCTGTTGTAGAGCAGCTGTGAGCTTTCCCCTGTTGGGGACACCCTGTTGCAGCCCTGCTAGGAGCCTTCCCCTGCCGGGGACACCCTGCCGTAGCCCTGTCGGGAATTTTCCCCTGCTGGGGACACCCTGTTGCAGAGCTACAACAGGGTTTTATCGCCCGTACCCTTTCCCTTAACCACACCCTAATTCATTGCATCCCCCTACGTCTCCTCAGTTCAACTATTAAAACTACCACCACAAGCAGGGGTTCAGGTTTTAAAATGCAAACCATTTTCACGCCCACCAGGCCATAATTTTGCAGCATTAGGTTAAACTTATCTGCATAAATATGAAAACATACTTTTCCACTACCCTTATCATGCTGTTTACAGCATTTGGCTCATTTAGCCAAGGAATATTCGATAGCCTTACGTCCGAAACATTAAACGAAGAGAGTAAGGCCAAGCTAGAATTTAGCGGTTTCGCACGTGGGGTGGCCTATGGTGGGGCCAGGGATTTCGACTATACCAATGTATTTGGGGAGTTCGCACTAAAAGCCAAACTTGATAAGAAGAATACGGTACTGGTGGCCGATGTCCGCTTACGTGAGGGCATCTTTTTCGATAACAGGGAGCTGCAGCTGCAGCTCAAGGAGGCGTATGCTGGCTATAAGAGCGAGAGAATTGACCTTTTCCTTGGCAACCAGATTGTGAGCTGGGGACGTACCGATGGTTTTAACCCCACCAACAACATCACGCCCAACGATTACTTTTTCCTTACCTACGAGCCCGACGACCAGAAGCTCTCGAACTTTATGCTTCGCACAAAAATCAAACCCACGAATAGCCTCGATATTGAGATGATCGCCATTCCATTCTTCAGGCCATCGGTTTACCGGTACGACCTTTTTCAATCCGATCAACCCGCATCGTTTGCTTCTGTTGCAACCCCAGCGCTGCAATTCGACAAAGGAGCTTTGGCCATTCGAGCTAACGTAGAAACTTCAGCCCTGGGTGCTTCCCTGTCGTACTTTGTGGGTCATAACCCTTTCTATGGATTCTCGCTGGTTAACTTCACATTAAATCCTTTGGGGGTTGAATATCAACCAACGCCTTACTTTATGCAATCCATTGGAGCCGATTTTGCCATTCCCGTTAAATCGTGGATTGTACGAGGGGAAGTTGCGCTTAATCTTACTGACGATTACGACATGGAGATGCATATCCCTAATCCCGATTTCTCATATGTTCTTGGTGTAGAGCGTAACTTCTGGGAGATCACCACCATATTTCAATATATAGGCAAGTACACCCTAAACTATTCGGCATTGCAGGAGCCAAGCTTGGGCGGGCTTACCCCCGATGCCATGATGCAGTATGCGGCCGATATGATTCAGTACGAATCGAAGATGTACAACCGCCGGATCTTCAATCAGCAGGAGGAAACCAACCATATGCTTTCCCTTTCGCTTAACCGATCCTTTTTTTACGAGCAGCTTAATGTTGAGCTTTCGGGTGCATACAATTTAACCACTGAGGAACAACTGTTTAGGGGAAGGCTAAAATGGAGCATCTCCGATGCCGTTTCGGCAAATGTTGGTTGCAGCTATATGCTTGGCCCCGATGAGTCCATTTATAATATGGCGGGTAAGACGATGAACGGAGTTTTTCTGGGACTTGAGGTTGGGTTTTAGGGGAGTCGGAAAGTCGGAAAGTCGGAAAGTCTGAAAGTCTGAAAGTCTGAAAGTCTGAAAGTATTAATGTCTAAAGGTTAGTTGATTCTTAGACTATATTTTAAACCGCAAAACACCAAGCGAAAAATCTACCTGTCGGAAGACAGGCAATCAACGAACAACAATCAACGAACAACGAATCCATGAACACAAACACATTTATTTCCCGATACTGGCGGTGGTTAATAGTAGTGCCCATAGTAATTACCCTGCTAATGCTTTTGCCGCTTACTAAAGCTCGTATCAATCCCAACCTGATGGATTACCTACCCGATGATATTGAGGCTAGGCTCGATAACGAAAAGCTGGAGGAGGTTTTTGGAAAATACGATCCCATTCTTCTTATCCTCAAATCCGACGATGTGCTCTCGACCCAAACGCTTGAGCGTATTGAGGCTATTAACAACGAGATCAAGTATTCCGACCTGGTTGATGAGGTTCTTTCGCTCTTCGAAACCAAGTACATAAGGGGTGACAATGGGGCTATGCTGGTCGATCCGGCAGTTCGATTCATTCCCGAGACTGACGAGGAACGGGAACAGCTCCGCCAGGAGCTGAGGGAAAATCCCTTGGCCTACAAGCTAATGGTTTCCGATGATTTCAAGTACACCTCAATTATCATTAATGCCAACGAGGGTGTTTCGGACGACGAGATCTTCGATTTTATCTACAGTACCCTCACCAGCAATCCGGGAAACGAACCTGTTTACATCAATGGTTTACCGTTTCTAAGGTTCGAGATTCAGCGTAAAGCCATTCGCGATTTGGCCATCCTTATGCCCATTGGGCTAATTGTTATGCTAGTGTTTCTCTTCATCTCATTTAGGGAACGTAGAGGCGTGTTACTGCCATTTATGGTGGTGCTCATGGCCATTGCGCTGGCCATGGGGCTTATGCCCCTTCTGGGATACGATTTGAGCATAATTGCGGTAATTGTTCCCATAATGATGATTGCCATTGCCAATAACTACGGCGTTCACATAGTAGCACGGTATCAGGAGTTGAATGCCAAAAAGCCCGATTGGACAATGGCTCAAATAGTGGACGAGAGCATTACCCAGCTGGCAAAACCTATCGTTTTAACTGGCCTTACTACCATTATTGGAATAATGGGCTTGGTGGTTCATATTCTTCTTCCCGCAAAGCAGATGGGAATTGTAAGCTCGGTGGCCATTGGCTTTGCATTGCTTCTTAGCCTGCTATTTATTCCAGCAATAATGCTGCGGATGAAAAAGGGAAAACCTAAGGTTTATGCGACGGATGGAAAGAAATCCTTCGTGAGCCTTTTTCTTACCTGGGCAGGGCGAGTTTCAATACAGTCGCCCCTAAGAGTAATATTCGTATTTGTTAGCTTTATGATAGTTGCTGGCATTGGTATTAGCCGATTACAGGTAAGCATCAACTTCGAGAAGATGTTGCCCAGCTCCCATTCATTGCGAATATCAACCGATATAGCCAATGCCGAATTTGGTGGAACCAAGAATATCAACATCCTGTTTGAGGGCGATATAATGGAGCCCGAGGTGATGAGGACGATGGACAAGTTTGAGACAGAGCTTGAGCAGGATCCCAGTGTAGGTAGCGTAACCTCATTGGCCTCGGTAGTGCGAATTATAAGCCGATCGCTCAACGAGCCCGAAAGCGAGTTCTACGATATGATACCCGATAACCGCCAGGCCATTGCCCAGTACATAGAGTTTTACAGCATGAGCGGCGATCCGGAGGATTTTGAGAAGTTGGTGGATTTCGACTACACCAAAGCCGTAATGAATATCCAGTTTGTGGCTAACGATATGAAGGAGCTGAATAGGGTGGAGGCCAAAATCCGCGATCTGGTGAGCCAAACGCCATATGCTACCGTGGTAGCCGGTCAGTGCCTTATTGAGAAGCAGATGGGGACTTCCATTGTACGAGGACAGATTTACTCGCTAATTTTTGCACTTTTGGCCATTGCCATTCTTATGGGGATAATATTCCGTGCCTTTTCTGCTGGGCTAATGGGAAGCATTCCGTTGCTGCTTACCCTTGTGTGCAACTTTGGTCTTATGGGCTGGTTTGGCTTGCATCTCGATATTGGAAACTCGCTTATATCATCCATTGCCATTGGTATTGGAGTGGATTACACCATTCATCTTTTCTGGCGTTTGAAGTATGAGTTGGGCTTGGGACACGATTACAAAGAGGCCATTCTAAACACGCTTACTACCACAGGCCGAGGTATTGCCATCAACGCATTCTCTGTGATCATAGGCTTTGCAGTTCTTTTCTTTTCGGGAATTGTACTACTCAAAACCTTCGCTTTCTTAATAATTTTCTCGCTTCTACTTTGCTTGCTTTGCGCGCTTATACTTGTTCCCTCCATTGCTTTGCTTACCAAACCAAAATTCTTAGAGAGAAATGGGAATAGCCCAACTTTGTAGGATGCTCAATAGTAAAAGACAATTAAAATGATAACAATAAAAACTTAATACAATGAGATCAATTCTTTTTACTTCGTTAGCAATTACGATGCTATCATTCCAATCCGTTGCACAGGATGCACGCGCGATTTCAAAAAAATCATCGGATGCCATTGAGTTCACATCCATGGAGATGGCCACAACGCTTTACATCTACGATAATAAGGGAAATTCCCGCGAACGGCAGGTGGCCGTTGCAACGGGAACATTTGATGGGGTAACCAAAATGCTCATGCGATTCCTTGCGCCTGCCGATGTGCAGGGAACATCAATCCTTATTTACGACTACAACGATAAGGCCGACGACATGTGGGTTTACCTGCCCTCGTTGCGCCGCACGCGGCGCATTGTAAGCACCGAGCGGGGTAAAAGTTTTATGGGCTCCGAATTTTCCAATGCCGATATGAGTCGCCCAAACATCGACGATTTTGAGTACAAGCTGCTAGGCGAGGAGAAGTTTAACGGGAAGGATTGCTGGAAGATAGAGGCCGTTGCCAAGAATCGTGATGTTGAGACAGAGTATGGTTTCCGCAAACGGGTATCCTACATCGATAAGGCAACTTATCTGGTACAGCAGAGCGAAATGTACGACAAGAGTGATAAGCAAATGAAACTTCAGGTATTTAGCGATTACCGCAAGCAACCCAACGGAAAGTACTTCTCGTTTGCCATGGAGATGAAGAACGTTCAGAATAACCGGCGTTCCGAGATGAAGATAACCAAGTTCCAGCTGGGTTCTAACCTAAACGAGGCCAGCTTTGCTGTGGCTAATCTGGAAAAATAGTTTTAAGTGCCTAAAGTTCATAAAGTTTCTAAAGTTGGAAGTTTCAAGTAAAACCTTAACCTCTATCTCCAATCAATCAACCAAACTTTATGAACTTTAAACTCTAGGCACTATTTCAATGAACTTTCAACTCTCGTTTAAATTACTAATCTTTTTTTACCTTTGTTGCCGAAATCAACTTAACAAATTATGAAACTACTCGAAGGAAAAACAGGTTTAGTTACTGGCGGAGCGCGCGGTATTGGTCGTGCCATTGCCATTGCATTTGCCAAGCAGGGTGCCAACGTGGCATTTTCCGATATGAATGCCGATGATAACTTCCATAATCTTGAGAAGGAACTGAACGCCATGGGCGTAAAAGCTAAAGGGTACGTATCCGATGCCAGCAACTTTGAGGCGTCGCAAATCCTTGTTGATGAGATTGTGAAGGATTTTGGCAGTATCGATATTTTGGTGAATAATGCTGGTATTACCCGCGATACGCTGTTAATGCGTATGACCGAGGAGCAGTGGGACTTGGTTATGAACGTTAACCTTAAGTCGGTTTTTAACCTTACTAAAGCTGCTCAGAAGTATATGCTTAAGCAGAAATCGGGTTCAATTATTAACATGAGTTCTGTTGTTGGAGTATCGGGCAATGCTGGTCAGGCTAACTACTCAGCCTCCAAGGCGGGTATTATTGGTTTCACAAAATCGGTGGCTCGCGAATTGGGCTCACGTAATATCCGATGTAATGCCATCGCCCCAGGGTTCATCATCACTGAGATGACTCATAAGTTACCCGAAGAGGTACGCAACGAGTGGGTTGAGAAGATTCCCCTTAAGCGCGGTGGTACCCCCGAGGATGTTGCCGATGTGTGTATTTTCTTGGGTTCCGAGATGTCGAGCTATATCAGCGGTCAGGTGATTAGCGTTTGTGGTGCTATGAACACCTAGATGATAGAAATACTGTAGATTATTGTAAAAGAGCGCGGCCAACAGCCGCGCTCTTCATTTTTAATCTAGCTTATTATATAGATGTTCAAGCATACGGATTAGCTCCTTCACCTCAATGGGGTATAGTCCAGCCGAAGCTTTCTGCAGGGTCGACTCCTCAATAGCTTTTAGCTTTTCAACAATACTTTTCGCATACTTAGTCAGCACAATTTGATACGATCGTTTATCGGTGGGGCTGGCCACGCGGTTTACCAAATCGTTGCGCTCCATTCCATCAATAATCCTCGATAGTGCAGCATTATCTTTGCTGGTGCGCTTGGCCAGCTGGCCAATGGTAATATTATCCTCCTCCCAAAGCCATTCTAGCACAATCCAGTAATCGGGGGTCACATCTGCAAATCCTTGTGAGGCAAAGCTCTGAGCAAGTTCTGTTCGGTATTTTGATGAAACGCGCGTAAGCGTGTAAACGAATGATTTTGAGGTTGGAAACATGGTTACGGTTAGGTTTTAATATCAGCAAAAATACTAAAAATCTGCAGCGTTGTAGCGAGATTATTCCAAAACCCAAATTCTACATATCTTTGCGCCATGAGAGGCATCCTAACCATACCGTTTAAGAACGCTGAACGTTTAGCCGACCAGCTTTGTCGCTGGAGCAGTATGGAACTATACAGCCTTGTGCTGCGAGGTAACAACGATAAGCTATGCAGTGATGCATTCCCCAAATACAGTCGGTATGATGTTCTCGCAGCATTTGGTGCCGAAAGTATAATTGTTCCCAATGAGAATTATTTTGATGAGCTACGTAAGGCTACTGCTCAAAACGATTGGCTTTTTGGATATTTGGGGTACGATTTAAAGAATGAGGTTGAGAGGTTATCATCCAGTAATTTAGATGGTCTTTCCTTTCCCAAAATGTTGTTCTTTAAGCCATCCATTGTATTTGCAGTAAAGGAAGGAATCGTTAATATTTATTATTCAAAAGATAAGTATAACAGGCAAACTGCCGGTAGCCTTTTCGATGCCATAATGGTAGCACCACCTGTAAAAGGCGAAAACGATAAGGATTTTATACCACAGGCTCGATTTACAAAAGAGGACTACGTAGATGCTATTAGCAGAGTACTTAAGCGAATTCATAGGGGCGATATCTACGAGATGAATCTCTGTCAGGAGTTTTACGCGACGCCCTACAGAATAAATCCTTTTGAAACCTATTTAAAGCTTAATCAGATTTCGCCTACACCATTTTCGGCCTTTGGAAAATTTCTCGATAAATTTTTGCTTTGTGCCAGCCCCGAAAGGTACTTGCAGAAGGTGGGCGATAGGGTAGTTTCGCAACCAATTAAGGGAACTTGCTCTCGTGGCAAAACCGAGGAGGAGGATTGTCAGCTTGCCGATAAGCTCAGAAACGACCCCAAGGAGCGAGCCGAGAATGTGATGATTGTGGATTTGGTGCGTAACGATCTTTCGCGAGTAGCTCAACGTGGTAGCGTGAAGGTTGATGAGCTGTGCGGGGTTTACCCATTTCCGCAGGTTCATCAGATGATTTCAACAATCTCGTGCCAACTTGATAGTAAATTCGATATTATCGATTTGATAAAGGCGACATTCCCTATGGGATCAATGACTGGCGCCCCAAAGGTAAGCGCCATGCAAATAATTGAGGAGCATGAGCGTACCAGGCGTGGTCTTTACTCAGGAGCCATTGGCTACATCGATCCTCAGGGCGATTTCGATTTTAATGTGGTTATTCGAAGCTTGCTGTACAATAGTACCACGCGTTACATGTCGTACTCAGTTGGTGGAGCAATAACCAGCAAATCTAATCCCGAACAGGAGTATAACGAGTGTTTGCTCAAGGCAAAGGCAATTAATCAGGTGTTAACATCGGAGTAGGTGAGATGAGAAAAGAATTCAAGAATTTCATTGAAGAACATGCGCTGGTTGAACCCAAGAGCAGAATTTTACTTGCTGTAAGCGGAGGGATTGACTCAATGGTGATGCTGCATCTTTTTCATTCCTGTGGATATCGCTTTGCCGTGGCGCACTGCAACTTTAACCTTCGTGGCGCTGAATCGGATGGTGATGAGGCGCTGGTTCGCGAAATCTGCCAAACGCTGGGAGTGGAGCTATTCGTAAAGCATTTTCAAACTGCAAAGTATTCTGCTGATAATAATGTCTCCATACAGGTTGCTGCTCGTGAGCTGCGCTACCAGTGGTTTTCAATGCTGTGTAAGGAGAATGATTTTGCCTCGGTGGCCACTGCTCACAATAAGAACGATGTAGCAGAAACCTTACTTCTGAACCTTTCGCGGGGCACAGGATTAAAGGGGCTTACTGGTATTAAACCTAATATCAATGGAATAATTCGCCCTCTACTTTTCGCTTTCCGAAGCCAGATCGAAGCTTATGCTGTGGAGAATGGAATACATTATCGTAATGATTCGTCGAATGTTAAAATCAAGTATGCCCGCAATCGCATCCGGCATAACATTTTGCCCGAACTTGAACAGATAAATCAGGGGGTTATCGAAAATATTTACAGCACTTCACTTTTCCTAAGCGAGACTTGGAAATCCATAGAGGGGATGAATGATGATTTTAGGCCAAGGGTTAGGCGAGAGGAGACCAATGAAATTCACTACGCTATTCAGATGTTAGCTAGTTATCCATTCCGGCAGCTATTTTTGATTGAGGAGCTCGTTGACTTTAGCTTTTCGCCTGCAACAATTATTGATATCGAGAAATCCCTTCACACGCAGTCCGGAAAGGTTTTTTACTCTCCAACTCACCAGCTTATCCGCGATAGGGAGGCGCTTATCGTTTCACCAGTTAAAGAGCCAAGCAAGGAAGTTAGGGTTTACATCGAAGAGGGAGTTAAGCATGTAAGTTATCCACTGGATATTAAACTCGGGGTGGTTCCACTTGATGCTCGTTTCCAAATACCAAGGTCCAGAAGTGTTGCTGTTTTGGATTATGACAAGCTACAGTTTCCTTTGATACTCCGATCGTGGCGCGATGGCGATTGGTTTATCCCCTTTGGGATGAACGGCCGCAAGAAGGTTAGCGATTTTCTAATCGACCAAAAGGTTCCTTTGCACCGCAAGGGCTCGGTTTACGTGCTGGAATCGAACGGCGAAATTGTTTGGGTTGTTGACTTTAGAATAGATAATAGGTATCGATTAAAAGCGGATTCCCAGCGAGTACTTTTAGCTGAAATTATTTAGTTACGGGTTATAGGTTGTCCCTGCCTACCTGTCTTAAACGACAGTCAATCAGTCAATCAGTCAATCAATCAATCATCCAACCAGCCTGCGGCAGGCAGGTCATCCAATCATATTTCCACACTCAAAGCCTCTACCTTAATTTTTGCTAATCACCTCAAACACCACAATCTCGGGTCTATTACCTACTCTTACCGGTGGTCCCCAGGTACCAAATCCTGTAGATACGTAGAAGTGTGAATTTCCTATTTGCTTGTAACCACGGCTAACCTCAAACATTGCTTTGGTGATAAAGTTAAGCGGGAACATCTGCCCGTGGTGTGTATGACCCGAAATTTGCAGGTCGATACCATTCTGCACAGCCTCATTTAGGTGGTAGGGCTGGTGGTCGAGCATTACAGTAAAAAGATTCTTGTCGATTTTTTGAACCAGTTTTTCTAAGGGCATTCGTGTAATACCTCCCATCATTTTTGCCTGCCTATCGTCGCGCCCAACAACATTTATTAGGCCTTTGGGGGTGAAAACCGAATCGCGAACTACATTTATTCCGTGATCCTCAAGGTACTTTATTGCGGGATCAGCACCTCCAATGTACTCGTGATTTCCTGTAACTGCATAAACTCCAAGGGGAGCCCTAAGTTGACTTAGCTGATCGCCCATATTATTCTGAATTACTGGCCCCAGATCCTCATCAAAAATATCGCCTGCCAGTAGGATGATATCTGGCTTTTGGTCATTTACCATGCGAATAAACCGTTCCAATCGTCCATTCGAAATTATTGTACCCAAATGAATATCCGAGGCTGCTGCAATTTTAAAATTAGAATAGCCATTTATTGGCTTATCGGTTTGAATAGTTATTTTGTTAACCCTAGGGTACAGGGCATTCAGATATCCTGCAAATATTATGATTGTGGTTATGGAATAGATTCCAATAGAAATATTTTGTAGGAAAGCCAGGTTATCCTTGGCCGATAAGAGCGAAGGGAAGCCAGTCCAACCACTAATTAGCTTAACAATAACAAGAAGTAAAAAGAACAAGGTTAGGTAAAGCATGGCTGCAAGCCAGAATGATCCAATTTTAGCTACTAGTTCCGATGCACCAGAGGGAATGGCGCGTTCTAAAAATCTACCGAGTGGGTACGATAAGGCTAGAAACCAAAAAAATATTCTAAGTGTAGTCTCATACTTACCTGCGATTCCAAAAATTGGACTAGTCTGTTTGTATATAAAGTAGTTAACGCCAATGGTTACAAGAAGTACAATTGAGAAGAAGATTAACATGGCCATATTTCGTTTCATTTTTTTCTGTTGAAAAAGGGTTTAGTGTAAGAATTCGATTATTTAAGGGTTGTCGAATTTACGAATTAAACAAGATAATTGTACTTTTGTTACAGGTCTTTAAAATGAATTAACATAATTTGCGATTCTCCATTAATAGCCCAACTCATCTCTCTTGACTATTATGCTACCTTCGGATTTACAACAAGAAAATTCCAATAAACCTGATTCAGTGCCCACGGTTATTTCGGAGGTTTCAGAAAGTAACCTATTTAAAGCGGTTATTGATAGCTGTGCAGGTAGTATTTATATTGTTCAGGATAATCGTATTGTTTTTCATAACTCCCAGTTTGAGCTGCTTACAGGTTATACCACCTCCGAAATTGGGCAAATGGAGTTTCTCGATCTGGTTCACCAAAAGGACAAGAAGCTGATAAATTTACTTTTCTCTAATAATTTTAAGGAGATTAGCCAAAAAACTTCCCGATCGTTCACTTTTCGTGCGCTGCACCGCAGCGGCGAGATGCGATGGTTTAAGTCTAACGTTTCTATTATTTCATGGAACAATCGTCCTGCACTGCTCGATAATTGCTTCGACATAACCCAGCAAAAGGAGTTTGAGAGGAAACTTGTAGAGGAGGAGCAGAATTTCCGTCTACTGGTGAATGGGTTTGAGGATATGGTATTTATTATAAGTAAAAGGGGTGTTGTTGTGCAGGCCAACCGGAGCGTATACAATAGGCTTGGTTTAAGCGAGCATGAGGTGGTTCTACGAAATTTTTGGAGTTTCTTTAGCCTACCGCAGCGCGAGGAGGCCAAGCATGCAATTTCGGACGTGTTTTTTGGCAAACGAAAAATTTTTTTGGCAGAATTGGAGAAGCAAACAGGGAGAACAATTCCTGTTGAAATTAGGCTTTTTAAGGGCAACTGGAGCCAAAAAGAGGTGATCTTTGCCATTTGTCAGGATATTACACTGCGTATTGAGTCGGAGCGCATTATTAAGCTGTCTGAGGAGAAGTTTAGCAAAGCCTTCGATAATAATGCCGTAATGATGGTTATTAGCAGTTTTGAGGAGGGTAGATTTATTGATGTGAACGAAACCTTTATCCAGACAACTGGTCTCAATCGCGATCAGATTATTGGTGTAACCTCGCGTGAGCTTAATATCTTTCCCGATATCGCCCTGCGCGAAAAGCTTAAAAACATGGTGAGGCGGAGTGGGCGGATTCGCGATGCCGAAACTACTCTTATCAGAGCCGATGGTCAGCCAATAATTTGTAGCTTCTCGGCCGAACTCATCGATATTCAGGGTGAGCTTTGTTTGCTTTTCGTTATTAACGATATTACCGAGCGCAAGCGCGCTCAGGAACGAATTATGTTGAGTGAGCAGCGGTTTAGGCAGCTGGCCGAATTGTTACCCGAGAAAGTTTTTGAAGCCGACTCGAACGGTATTCTAACCTTTGCTAACAATTATCTCCAGAGTTTCTTTGGATTTCAACCGGTTGATATTGAGGGTAAAATACATATTACCGATCTATTTAATCGGAAAAGCAGAACTTTGCTTCGCAACTATCTAAAAAAGAGCAGAAGCACACATGAATTACCCTCGGTTGAGCTAATAGCTCAGAAACGCGATGGAACAACATTTCCCGCCCTTACCCATATTACTGCAGTAATCGAAAAGAAAAAGGTTAGCCGTTTTATGGGAGTGATGGTTGATATAACTGCCCGAAAAATTCAGGAGCTAGAGTTGGTAAAAGCCAAGGATCAAGCCGAGGAGGCATCGCGTGCTAAGGAGCGATTCCTCTCTACCATGAGTCACGAGATTCGAACCCCCATGAATGCTGTGATTGGCATGGCAAATATCCTGCTGCAGGATAGCCCCATGGATTATCAGATGAACCATCTACAAACGCTAAAACTATCGGCCGAAGGCCTTATGGCCTTGCTCAACGATATTCTTGATTTTAGCAAGATTGAGGCTGGAAAACTGGTGATTAATAAGAATCCTACTAACCTAAAGCAACTTACCGAAGGAGTATTCAATATATATAAGCATACCGCTCACAAGAAGGGTGTAGATATTAAGCTGGATTTCGACAGCTCTATCCCCGAAACTGTAATATGCGATTCGGGTCGATTAAATCAAATTCTCACTAATCTGACATCCAATGCCATAAAGTTTACCGTAAAAGGTACTGTTACTTTAATGGTAAAAAAGGTAAAGGAAACCAATGCTTCAGTTTCAGTGAAGTTTACCGTTGTGGATACGGGTATTGGCATTCCGGCCGATAAGCATAAACTTATTTTTCAGGAGTTTACTCAAGCAAATCCTCATACTACCCGTAAATTTGGTGGAACAGGTTTAGGCTTGGCAATCTCCAAAAAGTTGGTATCGTTGCTAAAGGGAGAACTTGTGGTAAAAAGTCAGCTAGGCAAGGGTTCGGAGTTCAACTTTACGCTAAGCCTGCGGAAATCAAAAAAATCCATGGAACAATCTATTCTGCCTTCCGGATCGCAGGTTATTGTGGGTAGACGAGGTGAGCCTCTAAGGGTTTTAATTGTTGAGGATAACGAGATAAACTCGTTTATTGCGATAAAGTTTTTAAAGGATTGGGGTTTCGAAACTACCCTTGCCGAGAATGGCGCCGAGGCCATTGATATTATTAAAACAAATGAGTTTGATATTATTTTGATGGATTTAGAGATGCCTGTTATGAGCGGATACGAGGCAACTGAGATTATCCGAAAACTACCCGACCAACGCAAGCGCAACATCCCCATTATTGCTTTAACTGCATCGGCAATGCTCGATGTTCAGGCAAAAATATTTAGTTTAGGAATGAATGGGTTTATTCTAAAACCTTTTAATCCCAATGATTTGAGGTCGAAGATATCAGAACTTATAAGAGTTCCTAAACCTAAAGGGAAAATTTAGTGTTAGTACTTACGTTGTTATAAAAATTGTTTAAGCAAAATACACATCAAATATGAAATTTTCTGGCGTATTGATTTTTCCCTTTCTATTTCTTTACAGCTCTTTAGTTTTTTCCCAAGAGGTTGAAATAAATGTCACGGTTATTCAGGCCTTTTCGCCGCAGGCAAAACTTTTACGATACAATGGTCAACAGTTTACTGTTGTTGATTCCTCAATGCAGATTAGTCAGGGTACCTATCGGTTTATGCTTAAGGAGGGATATAGCAGAGGTGTGTATAGGGTTGAGGTAGGAAAAAGCATCAACATCAATTTTGTGGTAAACAACGAACCCATTATCGATATAAGAACCGTTGTTTTTGCTCCCGACGATAGCTTAAGATCCAACAAATCAGCTGAGAATAATCTTTTCTGGCAATATCAACGGGAGAAAAAGCGGTATGGTCAGCAGATTTGGCTTTTGCGTTCATTAAAGGATTTTTATTCCGAAGGTTCACCGTTTCTTCAGAATATAAACGATGAGGAGATTCGTTTACAGCGCGGGCTTTACTCAACGGCAAGTGTTCTGGCAGAATCGAATCAAAAATTATTATCAGCTATCTATATTTCCCTGGAGCAGCAACCTGTTGATTCTTCTTCAGAGCTTACGTTGGCAGAACTCTGGTGGGGCCAAATCGACCTTAATAATTCGTTGATTCTTAGGTCGCCTGCATTTAAGGAGAGGCTTTGGGCCTACATGGAGAATTTTTTTAGCGACGATATTGACAAAGAGGAGCAGGATATGGCCTTTATTAAGGGCATTCATCAGCTTATGGCAATCCCCAAAAACATTGAGATATTGACGGCTCTTCGCGAAATGCTAATCGCTGGTTTTGCCGACACCGATTATGTTGATGTTTACGATTACTTGCACTACACCTCTTTTGGCGAGTTAAAACCTCTTGCTCAACGTCCCAAAAGCGTAGCTAGGAAAGCTCCAAAAACTAAGGTTGGGCAGCAAGCCTATAACTTTACATCCTGCACAGATAAGGGACAATCGGTAACCCTTGCAAAAGTTGATGCAGATTACAAATTGGTTCTATTTTGGTCATCGTGGTGTCCTCACTGTGTTGAGGCTATGCCTCGTTTAAAAAGTATTTACGAAGAGTATAAGGACAAAGGATTGGAGGTAATAGCCATTTCACTCGATGACGAACCCCTGGTTTGGCTACACTATATAAAGGATATGAAGTTGGATTGGATAAACGTTCGTGAACCATATTCGCCCGATCATCCGATTTATAAGATTTTCGATGTGCACGAAACACCTCGCATGTTTCTTCTCTCTCGCGATTTAACAATATTGTCAAAACCATCAACTGTGCGACAGCTCGAGGTGAGGCTTAGGCGAGATATGAAGTAGTTCACCCAACTGTAAAGTTTCACTATCATTTAAAAAAGTTTTCAGTGATGATTATAAAGACTCTTTTAACCCGATTAGTTTTACTTTCTCTACTTTTTTCAACTTTGATATTAAGTTCCTGTGTTCAATGTAAATTTATTAATATACAGGTACTTAAGCCTTCGGAACTTTCGGTCTCAAAAGATTTTGTGCAACCAGTTATTGTTGCTGGAATATATAAAGGAGTTCAAGGTTCGCCCGAAAGTTTAGCCCAGGCGGCTTTGGATAGCTTAGCAGCTATAGAAGCCTGCTTGGTACTGGCCGAGAATCTGGCAGAATCTCCGTGGTTTCAAGGATTAAACCTACCGGTTAAGCAGTATTACAGGGACGACTCTTCACATCTTATCCTCCCTTACCCATGGGAAAAGGTGGAGTCGATGGCTGCATCTGAGAACGCTGATCTGGTAATTTCTCTTGAATATATTAAGGTTACACCCCAATCCGATGCTTATCCATTTTGGGATGGAGCAACCCGTGCTTACTACGGATACTTGTCGATGAACGTTTATGCATATTGGCGGGTATACAACTTGTACGATCGAAAGGTTATGGCCGATTATCTGCACCGAGATACGCTAGTTTGGGAAAAAACCGATTATTACAGGATTCGCGTGGGCGATCAGCTTCCTGGATTTTTCTCAGCAGCATCTTATAGCGGATATGTTGTGGGAAGCGAGTATGCCAAAAAAATTGCTCCTTCGTGGATGGACGACCAGCGATTATACTTTTTTAAGGGCCCAAAGCAAATGGCCAAAGCGGCAGAGTTTGTAAGTAGTAATCAATGGCTCGAAGCGGCATCGCAGTGGCAAGCCGTGCTTCAAAACCCTAAACCTCGGTCAAAGGATGCCGCTAAGGCGGCATTTAATATGGCTCTGGCTAACGAAATGTTGGGAAAGTTTGATATTGCTCTCGAGTGGCTTAACAAATCGGATCAGTATTTTCCATTACCCGAAACCGAATGGTACAGGAGGATAATTCAGCATCGAATTAAGCTAATGGAGCGGTTATAGTTTATCAAATATTAATAGTCCTTTCCAATCAAAATGAATAGCATACTTGTTATTGTATTGGTAATCATAATTTTTGATTACCTGTTCGATCTAACTCTCGATATTTTGAATCTCAAGTCACGCAGTAATCCTGTGCCCAACCTTCTTGCCGATGTTTACCCTCCCGAAAGGTACTTATTGCAACAAGAGTACGAGTCCGAAACTACTCAGTTTAACTTTATTCACAGCACTCTTAGCATTATTGTACTATTTGTTGTGCTTTACTTTGGATGGTTGGGAAAACTCCATGAATGGTTAATCACATTTAATCTTTTTGATATTCTTACTACGCTTATTTTCTTTGCCTTACTAGGTTTAATAGGATGGATAGGTTCACTACCTTTTTCCCTATGGGGTACATTTGTAATTGAGGCAAAGTATGGTTTCAACCGCACAACTCCTCGTTTATATGTAACCGATTCAATTAAATCGATCCTGATAAGCGCGATTATTGGAGGATCGTTAATAGCTCTTATAACTTGGCTATTCTATGCAGCAGGAAATTGGTTCTGGATTATTGCACTTGGAGTAATGCTAACCTTTTCGTTGCTGGCCAATGCCCTATACTCAAGGGTAATTGTACCACTTTTCAATAAACAGAAGCCTTTGCAGGAGGGAGAACTCTTAAATAAGATTAAAGAATTTGGAGCAAGTGTTGGTTTTCCCGTGAGCAAGGTTTATGTAATCGATGGTTCTAAACGATCAACCAAGGCGAATGCCTATTTCTCGGGTTTTGGTAGTAATCGCAGGGTTGTGCTATACGATACGCTTATGGAGAAGATGAGTAACGGGGAGATTCTGGCAGTATTGGCACATGAGATTGGTCATTATCGTAAGCGGCACATTTGGGTGAATTTTTGTATTGGAGCATTGCAATCGGCTGTTATTTTATTCATATTCAGTAGAATTTCACAGAGTGTTGAATTATCAATAGCTTTGGGTTACCATAATGCCACTGCGCCGGTATTTCATTTAAGCTTGCTGGCTTTTGGGTTGCTCTTTTCACCAATCGAGAGTATTCTAGGACTTATTACTAACTCAATAAGTCGAAAAATGGAATTTCAGGCTGATGATTTTGCCACGAGTTCAGGCTTTGGCCCCGAACTGATGAGCGGATTAAAGAAGTTATCGTCCGAGAATCTTTCCAATCTCACACCTCATCCAGCCTATGTATTTGTAAACTACTCGCATCCCACTCTTTTGAGTAGGGTCAAGAAAATACTATTGCATTAGTAATATTATGGGTTTGTGATTACAACCGGGAGAAAAATTATCTAATTTTGCCCCGTTTTAATTGCCTCTTTAGCTCAGCTGGTAGAGCAGCTCATTCGTAATGAGCAGGTCGTGGGTTCGAGTCCCATGAGAGGCTCTGAGGAGTAAAACAAAGTTAACTGCAAACGGAATTAATACACTCAAATAAAGTAGTTTAATTAATACGCTTAACTCTTTTTTATCTGTTCGAAAAAAAATATTATAAAATATTTGTCTTAGAAGAGGCTTTAGCATATATTTGTAAAAATGTTTGCTATGGCTCAGGTTCGATATTTTTTACACTTCAATAAGGAGGCGCTGGACAGGCTAAAAGAAGACCCAAACTTCTTTAGTGATCCTGACAACCGTGTGCCGATCAAATTCGGGCTGACAGTAAACAAAAAACGGCTAAAACTAACCACTCGGCTTTTCATAAACCCCAATAACTGGGATAAGCATAGGCGAAAAGTGACCAACAAAGAGCCTTTTGCTGACTACATCAACGATACGCTCCAGCTAATTCAGGAAAAAGTTTTCAAAATGAGCATCTCGGCCAGGAGCGGGGATAAGCCTGGAACGTATGAGTATTTCAAGGAAGAGTTGACCCGTTTTATAGAAATGGCGGGTGACGAAACCGTGATTGGCAAGGATACCCAGGCTTTCTTTTTGAAAACATTTGAAGAGTTTCTCGATGATTCTACCGACAAGGGCGACAGCACTATAAGAAACTACAGGAATACCCTTAGCCAGCTGAAGCGTTTTTGCCAGAAGTACGACCAGACCCTTTCCTTTTCCAATATCAACAAGGCATTTGTTGATAAATTGCTACGTTTTTATTTCAAGGATCTTCGCATCACCCGAAATACGGCAGGAAAGCACCTGAAGAACCTAAGGGCATTTCTCAAAGATTCCTTTGATAAGAAGTATCACACCAACAAGTATTTTGAGTTGATCGAGGTATACAAGGACAAGAGTAGTATTATTTTTTTAAAACCTGAAGAGGTTAGGTCCATTAGAGATATTGAGCTAAACCGAAGGGTACTAGACGAATCGCGCGATATTTTTCTTCTGGGGGTTTACACAGGGCTACGGCATAGCGATATTATCCGAATAAATCGCAGCATGGTTGATGGTGATTTCCTAAATTTTATTGCAAAGAAAACCCAAAACGCCCAGCGAACCTACATCAACAAACATGCAAAGCGGTTGCTGGAGAAGTACGATTACTGCATGCCTACCACATCGGTTCAAGTGGTTAATCGGCACCTGCAGGAAATTGCCAAACTAGCAAACCTAAACAGGGAGGTGACCATAACCCGATACATTGGGAGGGAACCAGTGGAGGAGGTGAAGCCGATATACGATGTGATTACCACGCACGTTGCAAAAAAAACATTTGTTACCTTATACTTTCAGCAGGGCGGCCGAATGGAAACTCTTATGAAATCTACTGGCAATACGGACAGGGAGACCATGAAGCATTATTTAAAGATGACCAGCAAAGGCGAAAAGGATGAGATTGATCGAATTATGGATGAATTAGATTTTTAGCGATATAGCATAAAAAAAAGAGCTTGCAAGACTTTGGCGAGTGGATGCAAGCTCTTTATAAGATAAATAAATGTAGTGTGGACTAAGCGCACCTTCCAGGTTTTGCCGGGCTTGGTGTTGGATACCTCCACACACCCATTTATAGTACAAAGATAATCTATTTTACTAACCAAATCAAATGTAGTATGAAAACAGCAAATGTAACAACAAAAAACAACGCCAACGTTGCTCAAACTGGGCAAGTAAAATCAAGCCCTAACCGAATAGCCGCTCCCGTTCCGGAGGCTACACGGCAGTTTATTATTAGCACAACAGGCTCGGAGGTTATAGAGCCGATTCCTAACTCAAGGTTTTGTAACACTATTGTAGATTTTGTGAAGGCTGGAGGTTCGAGTCAATCATTTAGCAATAATCGATCTGGTGGAGGGGGAACAATTAGCGTTATTCTCCCTCACTGGGTTAGCATTGATGCAACCGACAAGAATTTACTTCAAAGTTTTGTTGGTCAAAAGTTGTATGAAGGCTTTCGAACTATTTATTTAGGCTTTATGCAGGCTTCTTTTCGTGCCCAGCATATGATTGTGGAACAGAAGCGCAAGGAGTTCTGTGAAAGAAATAACCTATCAATTGCGGGGAAAAAACTGTTTTACCGATTACCAAGCGAAGGGAATAAGCCTAAGCAATGGATTTTAGATTTCTGCTGTATTTATCACATTAATTCTGAAGAGAAAGTGATTAAAATGCTTGAAAATATTTGGCACAGATCTACGGAGAAAAAGGAGCTGTATAATCTACCCCACGACGCTTCTCTTGAAAAAAATTAGCCAAACACTAGCCCCAACCGCTACCCACAGGGTAGCGGTTGGGCATATTGGATGAAGATTTTATTGTTTCAAAAGTTAAAACAACAGAACCATCTTTAATGTGGAGGTAATCCCTGTCATGTTTCTTTGTTTTTTGTTCAGAACACACTAAATAAGATAAAATTTTTTTATCGTTTTGCCCATAAATAAGGGGTTGTAGCAAAATGAGACAAAAAGGTGTTAATAAAAATTTTGGACTGACCCGTCCCCTGAAAAAAATTAGATTCTTATAGTTTTTAAGGTTTTGAATATCTGGGTTTTAAGATTACAAAAATTAATACTAGCAAACAAAGAAACATTTTTATAAGCAACAGAATATCAAATAGATAAAAATATTTATGGAGGCCATATGAATACAACAAGGCTTTAAACAATTGAAAATTAATTAAATGCCTTTATGACTGTTTATCTTTTCATATACAAATCGATACAAAGAGCATATACATTATATTAACATACAGTAAAACAGCAATATAAGCAGTAAAGCCATTAGCCCAGATAACTGAAAATTTGTCCTTTATAATTAAGGATTGTTGAAATAATTTTGAGAACAAACGATAAAACAAAATAAAATGAACACAGCAACTAAAATTCCAGAAACCGAAAAGCGGGAAAAAACTCTTGCCCTTCGCATCACGCAGGCTGAATACGATGCGCTTGACCACTTCTGCAAGCAGAATAAGGTAAAAAAAAGTGATCTGGTTCGCTTTGCATTTCGAAAAGCTAAAATCCTAAACCTCTAAACTATGGACGAAAAAATGATACTATTTCCTTATCCGGAAACCAAGCTAAAAGAACTTATATCTAATTGCGTAGCCGAGGCCATGAACAAACACAAGGAAGAGGAGAACCCCAGAAAATACACCATAGCCGAGGCTGCAGAGTACCTGGGGGTAAGCAAGCCAACCTTACACAACTACAAAAAGAATAAAAGGCTTAGGTTTTCTCAGGTTGGAAAGAAAGTCTGGATACTAGAAAGCGAGCTTAAACGCTTTGTCCGCGATGAGCCGGGTTTTAAGAATGCCAGAAAATAAAAAAAGCATTCCGCCACCCATACGAAACGCTTTTTTTAACACTATTACCCAAAACGACTAACCTCGCGTTGATATGAGCAAAGATAACACCAATGCACTAGAAATCAAAGAGAAAAGCGATAATCTTTTCATTCCTGAAGAAAAATTATCCGAAATTAACGACTTGCCAATTCTCGATGTGGCCAATAGGTTGGGCATAGAATTAAAAAAGGCTGGAGTTAGTTATACTACTCATTGCCCAGCACATAGCGAGAAAACCCCGAGTTTTAGTGTTTCTCCAGCGAAGAACATTTGCAAGTGTTTTGGGTGTGGTGTTGGTGGTGGTCCCGTTCAGCTGGTTAAATTATACCAAAAATTGGAGTGGCTAGATGCTGTTAAATGGCTTGCAAAGGAGTTTAACATCAGTATTCCCAAAAGAGAACTAACAGCCGAGGAGAAGCAACGTTATTCCGATAGGGAGCAAATAATCGTTACCAATGAGGCTGTTCTTAAATATTTTACATCAAACGTAAAAGGCGAAGCCCTTGGCTATATATCCAAACGTTGGGATACTAACTCAATAAATGATTGGAATATTGGCTTTGCTCCCGATCAGTGGCAAGGCATAGAGAATTGGGCTCTAAAAAATGGAATTACAAAAGATGCCTTAATTAAGGCCAACCTCTTAACCCAAAGTAATGGCAGAACTTTCGATTTTTTCCGTAACAGAGTAATTTTCCCTATTAAAGATAAGTACGGCCGTATAGTCGGGTTTACTGGTCGTTATATTGGTGATGATCCGAAACAGCCAAAATATTTAAACACTCCTGAAAACCCAGCATTTAACAAAAGCGAAGTGCTTTTTGGAATTCACTTTGCCCAAAACGAGATAAGAAAACTGGAAAATGCTATACTAGTTGAAGGCAATCCAGATGTTATCAGTTTGCATGGCTTGGGCATAGCCCAAACGGTTGCACCAATGGGAACTGCTATCAGTGAAAAGCAATTTGAAGCACTTAAATGGAGTTGCAGATCCCTAACAATAATTCCTGATACTGATCAACCAGGCATAAAAGCATTAGAGAAGAATGCTTTTAAAGCCCTGGAACACGGTTTTCTCGTTTCAGTTCTTATGCTGCCTGAAGAGAAAGACGAAAACGGCCAGCCTATTAAACATGATGCCGACAGTTTTTTTAAGACAGTTGAGCAGTTTAATGAGTACAAAAAAGCCAATACGCACGATTTTATTGAGTGGTTCTATAAGCGAAACCTGAAGCCAGGAGACCGCAACCAACAGATTGCCACAATCGATAAAATCGTTTCCATGCTGGCAACCGGTGCCGGTCAAAGTAACCTCGATCACTACCTAACCAACCTTGCTAGGGAAATACCCAATAAAAGGTTTTGGAGCGATAAGGTAAACTCTTTTGTGAAAGAAAAAGAGAAGTCCAAACTCACAAAGGATAATGAAGTTGACTTTTCCCTATTGGAACGATACGGTTTTTACGAGAAGAAAAACTCGCTATTCTTTCAAACAAAAAACGGCACAATCAGGGGTGCAAATTTCGTTTTAATTCCAATCTCTCACGTTGTAAGTACTACCAATAGCAAGCGTTTATACTTAATGAAGAATGAATTTGGATTCGAAAAGATCATTGAGCTTAGTCAGGATGATCTAGTTTCGTTATCCAAATTCAGAAAAGCAGTTGAGAGCCAGGGAAACTTCATATGGGAAGCAGGAGAATCCGAGTTAATTAAGTATAAAAGGTATTTGTATGAGAAAACCGATACTTGTTATGAGGTTACGCAACTAGGTTGGCAGCCGAAGGATGAATGCTTTGCCTGGGGCAACGGTATATTTAACGGTTCCTTTAGGCAGTGCGATGAGTACGGTATTGTTAAGCAGAAAAACAAAAATCTATTTCTACCTGCCTTCAGTAAAGCATGGGAAGACGAGAAAGAGTTTTTTCAGTTTGAGAGAAACTTCATTTTTCGTTACGATGGGACTGTTTCTCTTTACGATTACACCTCGCTATTTATTAAGGTTTATGGCAACAATGGTATTGTTGGGTTATGCTTTCTTTTCTCTTCAGTATTTCGAGATATAATTGTTCGGACGACTCACAACTACCCATTGTTAAATATGTTTGGGCCAAAGGGCGCAGGCAAAACCGAAATGGGTAAAAGTTTAATGAGTTTTTTTGTAAGGAGAAATATTCCACCAAACCTTAACAACTCAACGGTACCTTCAATAAACGAGGCTATCTCTCAGTGTTGTAATGCTATGGTTCATTTAGACGAGTACAAGAATGATTTGGATTTTATTAAAATCGAACTACTTAAAGGCATTTACGATGGAACGGGGCGAACAAGAATGAATATGGATAGAGACAAAAAACGAGAAACAACTTCTGTTGATTCTGGTGTAATGGTCTCAGGGCAAGAAATGCCAACCGCCGATATTGCCCTTTTCTCACGCCTCATTTTTCTCGCATTCCATAAAACCACGTATAGCCAAGAGGAGAAGAGCAACTTCGAAAAGCTTAAAAAGTTAGAAGAGATTGGATTAACCCATTTAACCCACGAAATCTTATCCAAAAGAGAGGTAATGCTTGAAAACTGGCTTGAAAACTACAACAAAACAAGCCTGGTATTTCAAGAGAAACTAAAGGGAAGCCCTATTGAGGATCGAATTTTCAGAAACTGGCTTATCCTGGCATCCACTTTTAGAACTCTTGAAAAACACCTTACCCTACCATTTACCTATGCCCAGGTTCAAGAGATTTGCATTGAGGGCATTAAGGAACAGAATGAAAAAACATCCAGTAGTAACGAGGTTAGCAATTTCTGGAACACCATTGATGTGGTTGTAGCCAATGGCTTAATGCGCTGGAACGTCGATTTTGCAGTTAGAGAAAAGTCAATGCTAGAAACCGACAAATTTGAATTTGAATGGGATAAATCCAAAAGAGTATTATTCATTAATCATACGTTAGCATTAGACTTTTATGCCAAGCATTGTAAATCAAAGGTACTTCCCAGAGAAACAATGATGTATTACCTCAGGAACTCAAAACAGTATTTAGGCGAAAAAAAATCATACAAATTTTATAGGTGGAATCATGACATTAAAGGATTTGCCGTCAATTCTGACTATAAGAAATTGGTAAAGGTTACTAACGTTATGTGCTTCGAATACGATCCTCTGAAACTAAATATTCATGAAGCAGATCCATACGGTAACGATGATGATATAAATGATAAGGATGAAAATAGCAAGGGAACGGAGAATTCTCGTAATAATGAGCCAGTATTAGCGGAAAAGGATGATGATAAATTGCCATTTTAACATTTAAAGTAAACTCTTAAAACTTATGCTACCTTATACTACCTTGTACTACTTTATTAATAATAAGCCAATTATGTTAGAAAAATGGTTGAAAAACACGCTACCTTTATACTACCTTTTTACTACCTCAAAAAACAATACTACCTCAATACTACCTTTTTTACCCATTTACTACCTTTTTGTAATACTTATATATATAATAATCAACAAAGTAGTACAAGGTAGTATAAGTATGAGCCAAAATATGTGTTTAAAATTAAAGTTAACTCGCTTCTTTAATCGCTTTTTTAGTCAAGATACACACGGGCGTGGTTACCCCGTGCACCGGCAGGCGTTAGCCAATGGCTTTCCGTCGTCTTTGGCCTTGGCTTCGCCTGCCATTTTATTTTTAACGCTTAGACTAAGAAAGAAACTGGAGTATATGTGAGATACCCCAGGTCAGAAAAGAAAGAAGCTGGAGTATAAATGAATTCGGTTTATATTCTCTTGTACTAAGTAGCACAAACCTTTCACTTTAAAACAAATTTTGATATGGAAAACAAAACATCAATAAATCACGACAACGACTCTAACCGTTTGTTAGCGGACATTTCTTTTGTCGAAGGAGACAAAATTGCATGGTCAACTATTGTCAATGGGAAAATAGTTAGGCTTAAAGGCGATGTTTCTTCAATTGTAGGAGGAACAATGTGCTGTATCGGGAAATGTGTTGCAACTGGCAACTGGTGGCGTGATTATATTTCTATTAACGATAAATCTATCAGTCGATTGTAGCCTTTTATAGTTAACCTTTTACTAATCATTAAAATCAATCATTATGAAGAAAGAATTTTTTGAAACCCTGGTGAAGGATTCCCGTGAAAGAGCCATCGAACAAGTAAGCGTTGAGTTTGGTGATTTGCATGAGTTGAACCAGTGCGTTAATGCTTACAACGAGCTGCTAAAAGACTTTTCGTGCAACTCGGCTAAAACGGGTTGCAGTAAGGACTTCTGGGAGGGTATAACACTACTGCAGTTACATTTGGAGAATGCCCTAGAGCAAGGGATAATCAATTGCCAGAAAAGCAAGTAGTAACTCAAACCATTTGATTATGCATTGCCAAATCAAACCCAAACAGAGGCATCTTCTCCTTTCAGAGGTGAGGGAGCTGGTTAGCCAGCGCAAGATTGATAAGCGCAGAACCCTCATAATTGAGGAGCGCCGCAAGCGAAAGGCAGTCCGATGCAGCAAAATCTAATGGATTGCACCCGGACCAACTATTTTGGTTGGTCAGGTCAAATCTCTAGTTTTAAAAACCGAGAATTCTTGTTTTTTAGGTAGCGAAATTTCAGACCTGACCGATACAGCATATCGGTCAGGTCTGAAGAAATAATAGAGAAATAACGGGAATTCCCGTTTTATGAAAAGGGTAGTTATTGAATCTTATACTTGTGGTAATTTTTTAAAAAAACTCTATATGCGTATTCCAGTTCAGGTAAAGGTTAGCCCAGTGGTTCGCGAGTGGATGATTTGCTGCTACGGATCGCACATAATCAAGCCCCATTATGAAGATTCTTATGGTGGAATGATAAAACTACTACTGGAGTTACAGCCAAAGGAGTACGTGTTTAAAAAGTTGCCGGAACACGAGTGTATAACATTCCTAATGCCCCACGGCAGCTTTGAGGGGAACAGAAACTACAATCTTTACCGCAACTATCTGTCACCCCTGAAACAACGCTGGCTAAACAGGCTTTTCTACTATCATTTTAAGGAGATCTTTCACTTCTATATGGTTGGCTATTTACGTGGTGGATCTAGAACCCAAAGGGCTGCCATTGAAGATTTCTGCAAATGCTACAATATCCCATTAATACATATTAGTTACGAAATGCTTAAAAAGAGTTGGGATCGCTCTGAACACAAAATTTTTTTTAGAAAACACTTAGCACATACGTCCCCCAGAAAATACCTAAAGCGATGAAAGAGCAAAAGAGTTTTTCTATAATTGATTACGATACTATTTATAGCCTCAACAAGCAAATGCTGCTGGGCATTTCTGCCAGGAACATTCTGCAACGGGGCGTGAGGAACCGAATTGCCCTTTTGGAAAAAGAGTGTCATATGTTGCTGCTGAGCTACGACAAGGCATATAAATCGTTTACTGATGACCAGCATCGGTATTTTAGGGATCAGTACCAGAAAAGACATAGAGAAATTGAGGAGTTAAAGCAAAAAATTCAAGAGTGTGAGGAGGGCATTCGCTTTTTACACCGAAAAATAAATCTATCTGGATTTAATTAATAAACCAACAATAAGCGTAGGGTCTAAGCCAAACAGCGTTTTGCAAACACCTTGGGGTGCTTTAGATCCTACGCTTGCTTTAGAACCAAAACCCCCGGCGTGTTTGTTGATCGAAAATTTGGTTAGGGTGCAGCCCCCCATCTTTTGGTGTTTTATCTCTATAGGCCATAAATGTAAATAATTGTATTTACTTAAATACTTAATATGATTATCCGTAATTGTACCTAAGTTTTCCATACCAAGTATCTTCGACAGCTGCAACTAGTAGTCTATCAAATAGATTCGCTCCAAAATATCGTCTATTTGTTTTGTAACAAAATTCATTC
>JAVEYY010000029.1:0-60908 GCA_034003245.1 Tenuifilaceae bacterium | reverse complement strand
ATCTTGTTGCCAACTTCGTAGTTCAATCATACACCATCACAGCAATGGCAAACCCGGTTGAGGGTGGCTACATCTCAGGTACAGGGAACTACAACCACAACTCAACGGTAAATCTTGTTGCAACGCCAAATACTGGCTACGAGTTTGTGAACTGGACCGAGGGAGGAACTGAGGTCTCAACTAGCTCTACCTACGACTTTACTGCAACAGCTGACAGAAATCTTGTTGCCAACTTCGTAGTTCAATCATACACCATCACAGCAATGGCAAACCCGGTTGAGGGTGGCTACATCTCAGGTACAGGGAACTACAACCACAACTCAACGGTAAATCTTGTTGCAACGCCTAATACTGGCTACGAGTTTGTGAACTGGACCGAGGGAGGAACTGAGGTCTCAACTAGCTCTACCTACGACTTTACTGCAACAGCTGACAGAAATCTTGTTGCCAACTTCGTAGTTCAATCATACACCATCACAGCAACGGCAAACCCGGTTGAGGGTGGCTACATCTCAGGTACAGGGAACTACAACCACAACTCAACGGTAAATCTTGTTGCAACGCCTAATACTGGCTACGAGTTTGTGAACTGGACCGATAGCGAAAACGAGGTGTCAACAAATGAAGCCTTTAGCTTTACTGCTACAACCGATAGAAATCTGGTTGCAAATTTCTCACTTATCAATTCTGTCTTCATGGTATCAAGTGATAAATTTAAACTTAATATATATCCAAATCCAACCAAGGATATTTTAAACATTAATTTTTGGGGTAAGGAAACAATAAATAGTATACCTATTAAAATCTATGTGTATAACTCGGTTGGGAAAGTCGTAAAGGAAAACTACTATTACTCTTATGAAGGTGTTCTTGAAGTACCTATTTCTGATATTCCCCCGGGTATTTATTTAATTGATGTTCAGGTTAACAATATATCATTTGGAAAAGGAAGAGTAATGATCATTAAATAAATTCAAGTACGGTAGTACTTTTCTTTTTATAAAAAACTATAAATAATTGATGATTTAACTGATAATTTGATTTGAAAGTACTGTGCACAACAAGGGGTGCAGCTAATGTGGGTTGACATTGGAACTTCGGAGCGGTTTCGCCCGCTCGGGCCCTGCCTGCCGAAACGGCAGTGCAGGCAGGGTTTTCGTCGGGGCATCCGCCGGCTGGCGGATAACTCGCGCTCCCATCTCGTCAACACCTTGACGAGACCACACCCCCAACCGTTGAGCGGCATGCAAAACAGACATTCTACCAATAAGATACGATTATGAAAAAAATTAAGATTGGATTGCTGTTTGGTATTATCGCCGGAATAATTGACGTAATTCCGATGATTTTGCAAAACTTGACATGGGATGCAAATATTTCCGCATTTACCATGTGGATTATAGTTGGATTCTTAATTTCAACGATTGATTTAAAAATAAATTCAATAATTAAAGGGATATTGATTGCATTTTTGGTATTGTTACCAACGGCTATTCTGATTGGATGGAGTGAGCCGTTTTCATTGATACCTATATCAATAATGACAACAATTCTCGGTGGATTACTTGGATTTTCAATACAAAGATTCTCAAAACACTAACAAGTCAATTCTAAATGGGCATAGAAGACAAACTAAATTCGGCGGTTGATATTGATTCGAATAAATCACTCAACGATTTTACAATAGCAGAATTAGGGCAATTATTTCCGATTATCATATCTGACTATTCGAATAATTGGCCGGACTTGTATGCATTAGAATCAAAAATAGTAACCGACTCATTTTTAAAAACTGAAATAGTAAGAATCGACCATATTGGTAGTACTGCAATTCCAGGATTAAAAGCCAAGCCAACTATAGACATCTTGTTGCAAGTAACAGAGCAGATTGATATTCAAAATTTAAAGGATATTTTCAAATCAATTGGATACGAAGTAAATAACCATCCAGAAAATCCCGCACCCCATTTAACTTTTGTAAAAGGATATACAAATCAAGGAGTCAAAGGACAAATATATCATGTTCATGTCAGATACCGTGGCGACTGGGACGAAATACGGTTTAAAGATTATCTGATTAAGCATAACGATATTGCAAAAGAATATGAATGTTTGAAATTGGAACTTGCTGAGAAATATAAAAATGATAGAGAAGCATATACCGATTCAAAAACTGAATGGATTAAAAAAATTAATAACTTGACACGAAAATAATGCACGACCGTACAACAAAGTCCATACCCAATGCGGGTTGCAGAAGGTCATCGAGCAGTTTGTACTGCATCAACAGCATTCACGGTTGATACAGACGCAGCTCCACAATCCCGCCCTTTCGCTACAGTCGACCGTTGGGCATAAGCATAATTGAAAATAGGAATGGAATTACTCATTTGGAAAAACTATTACTAAAAAGTCCGGATAAATATGATTTCTACTTTTATTCACTTTGCTTTTATAACATGTTTTCTTGTTTTACAGCTTAAAACACCCATCTACTACTCAAAAAGAGTTTTTACATTTAATGTTGAGATTAAAAAACCATCTGAAAACTATGTAAACAAGAAAATATATTTAACAACATTTGATGAATATTGGCCATTTGACGAACAAAAATGGATTGGTTGGACAGATAAATTTCAGAATATACAATTTAAAGAAACAGGTGTAGGTGAAACTCACGCAGGAATTTTTTTACATCCACCTAGAAAGAATGAATTTGCAATTCTTGAATTTAGCCCATTTCCAATAGTTAATTATCCCCTATCTGTTGGGAAAGAGTGGACTTGGTCACTAGAGATTGGTACACAATGGGCTAAGAGGGCAGGAATTAAAAACTTTGATAAAGTATACAATTTTGTACATACTTACAAAGTAACAGGTGATACAATATTTCTATTTAACGGAATAATGATTAACTGCTTTGTAATAGAAGCGAATTGCATAAGTCCTTATGGTAAAAGCAGGTTAGTCGCTTGTTTTAATGAAGTATATGGGTTTGTGAAATTGGATTATTTAAATATGGATAACTCGCGTTTTACATTTTCGCTAGAAAGAATACAAAACCTTGAAGAAGTATTAAAGTCGCCAATTTTTACGAACCAAAATTTACTTACTTTATAGAAAAAAGAAAATGCCAGTACCCAACAGGTGGCTTAGCCTACTGGGCTGATGATGCAGATTCGAAACTTTTAGTAATTTAGTATGGTTTTAGCGTGCGATCACCCCGCTGCCTTTTAACTCCCCAGCAGTTGTAACTACGCCACCATTGTACGCAACCATACAGACCAGATTAAACCCAGAATACCAGTGACATAAACAAATTGAAATTGCTGATTTGATTAAAAATAAGTTGTATTGACATTTCATTGAACTCATCGATATAAATCCTAAATTTGTGGCATAACACAAATTCTATGTCAAAAGACACAGCAATAAAGCTATTCAACGACAAACAGATAAGAACAATCTGGGATGATGAGCAGGAAAAGTGGTATTTCTCAATTGTTGATGTTGTTGGAATTCTAACAGAGAGATCATACCCCCAGCCGTTATGACCAGGAGGAGAAGTTATGAAGCATAACAAACTTTTGAGAATATATATTATCCTTACAGGAGGGGCCATTTCTTCTGTAGGGTTACTGCACTTGCTTAGAATTATATACCAGGTGCCTGTTGTTGTTGGAGAGTTATCTATTCCTATATTCCTGTCTTATTTGGGGCTTGTCGCCTCGATTGGCATCACTACTTTGGCAATGTGGCTTTTTTTTCGAAAGTGATTCCGTATCAAGGCCCAGATTTGGTTTTCAACCATCCCTGCGATGAAGCGGATGAGTTAAAAATTAGGATTTTTTGTCGATCCGAAAGGGAATAGACATTTTTAAGTAAAGAAAACAGAAAAATCACTATAGCTAAATCTGTAATACAAACCCGTTGCCAGCAGCGCGTATAAATCAAGGCTATCAAACCGGTATGGTTAAGCATCTCACATTACAAAAGTATCCATCCCCGCGGATCCTAACCCCGTCACCGTCCGCCTCAATTCGTATGCGCAACCGTATGCAACGTTATTAATGCTTCGCACATTATGTTAAAACAGCTGGTTGAACTAATAAAAAAGGATAAGGACAGAATAGCCCAATTTCAGGAATTACTCGTTGAACGGGAGATTCCTGCAAAAACTACCCTACTACAGGCAGGAGCAGTAGCAAGCCATGTCCATGTAATAAAAAAAGGCTGTGTTAGAATGTGGTTCAATAAGGATGGGAAAGACATCACTGTCCAATTCTTTTTTGAAGGGCAATCGGTTGCATCAATCGATAGTTTTTTGCATGGTCTACCGAGCCTATTCACAATCGAAAGTATTGAACCGTCCACCATTATATCTATACACAAAGAAACCTTCGATAAGCTGACTGTGCTGTACCCCGAATTCAAGGAAGGTTTACAAGACTACCTTTTCCAAAGGTTTAGAAACTATGCACAGCTGTTTCTGTCTCGTATTATGGACTCGCCTCAGGAACGGTATGTCAACCTGGTAAAAGAGCGCCCCGACATAATTAAAAGAGTCCCCCAGCACTACATTGCCTCCTACCTGGGGATAACCCCCATTTCACTTAGCCGGATAAGAAATAGAAAGTAACGACCATTTCTTAACAATTGTTATCCTCCCTTTTTGCCCTTTTGAATAACTTTGCCCATGTATACAAAGTGATAATGAGGCCAGCATTCTCCAGGCTAAGTACCCAGGCACAGCGTTTGTACTGCCCGATACCCAAAAAGGTGAGGCATGCTGGAGATGCCTGAGGGTTTGTCCTGGCCGTGTAATGATAAGATTAATTCTGCCCTGGCCCCAGCGCATGCGACTTTGCTAACGCAAGGGCCCGCTCAGGATGCTCAGAGTGCACCTCAAGTGCACTCGCAAAAGCTGATTAAAGTATTGGAGGTTATGCAAATGGAAAAGTACTTAAGTATTTTTTTGGTAAATCTGGGGTTGCTAGTTTCGGGTTTTAGTTCGGCATTCTCAGGGATCCTTATTCAGGTTAAATACCACATGGGCAACCATGGAATCATTATGCCCAATGAGTATACTTTGGGCTTAAGCTATTCAGGCTGGGCCCAAATGCATAAAGTTGCTATCGTAATGCTCACCATTTTAATGATATTTCATTTAGTCCGACATTGGAAATGGTACAGAATAGTAGTGAAGAAGCGATTAATCCGTAAAAAACAGCAAGTGGTAACTCTCACAATCCTTTTCATTTTCGTTGCAGTTACCGGGCTGATTCCCTGGTTGATCGATTTAATGAATGGCGATGAAATGCTGAGGAAAGCGCTCGTTGAGATACACGATAAGCTTTCCATTATTCTTACCCTTTATTTCATCTTGCATATTGCCAAACGATTTAAATGGTTTCTTACTACATTTGAGAGAATGGCAGGTAGTGCAGCCCACAGCATCGCGAGGTAAACAACGAGGCTTCTGATTTTTGCCCCACCAGTCGGCCCCGCATCAGGTTCGGAGTACCTCCACAGGAAAGGATCCCTAATCCCCGGCCAGCTCAGGCCCCTCAAGCCGTTCGCAACCCCGGTAGATACCCAAGCCCTGCAGATACTATGGAAAAGATTAAACGTTTTGACAGTGCCACTCTGTAAGAATTATCAGAGGGTTTGGGATTTAACCCCCGATGCAGAAGACAGCAATACCTTTGCCGATTACATTATCGATACCTCACCACGGTACCAGGTTGTTGATACAAAAACATTTCTGCACCCAGGCTGTGGCTCCTGGCGTATGGATTTTCATCGTAAAATGCATTTTGAGGTCATAGGCCTTGGCCTGTACCCGAAATGATACCAAGTGCTCGGGCAATGAACCCTGAATGTTCCCGCTTTATCGGTAACTTGCCAAGCCCTAAATCAGCACAAATTGGGATGCATTAGTAATCCCCAACTACATCCATATTGTGCCTTCGCCCCAGGGGATTGAAAACATGTATAGTAACACAATAGAATTATGAAGGGAGGAGGATTGTTTTTAGGTCTGGTTGGGTACAACCCTGAATAATTCGCCCGCAACCCACAACCCCCCCACCGATAACCCGCTCCCTCCTCCAGTAACCTCCCTTCCGCTTTCTTGTAACCCCGTACAGCATTCTCGAAATAAAGGTGATTTTTTTGCAGACAGGATACCTTTTTTTTTCAATAGGTGAGTAATTTTTTTCAATAGGTGAGCAGATTTTAATAATAGGTGAGTAACCTTTTTCAACAGGTGAGGTGAGTTTTTCCACGAGCGAAATAGATTGCATAACAAGTTGTAGAGAATTCATATTGAGTGGTATAGTTTTTGCGATAAATGAATATGAGTTTCCATCTAGCGTGTCATTTTTTGTAACAGACGGTGTAGTTCTTTGTACAGGTGTGTTTCTTTTTAGAATAAACGATGAAGTTTTACCTCCGGGTGTGTTACTTGGTAAAATAGCCAACATCACCCGTAAAACAACCCTTGGTAGTAGTAACCTAAACACCATCGCCATGCTAACCTTCAACTTCACTCGCATTTTTAAGGCCCGCGGCATCGATAAACCCTTCAGCTACCTTACTAGCTTGGGCTACTCGGCCAATCTTGCCACCCGCATCGCCAACAATCGCATCCGCCGATTCGATTTGCACTACGTCGAGACGTTTTGCGAGATCTTACAGTGTACCCCAAACGACCTGCTGCAGTGGTTCCCTAGCGGTAAGCAAAAGGACAACGAAAAGCATCCGCTCTTCCCCCTCAAGCGCACTGATAGGGTGGTTCACCTCACCCACATGCTCAGCGCCATCCCCCTCGATAAGCTCAGTAAAATCGAGGACATGATCCAAAAGGAACTCGAGGAGTAACCTTCCTCGGCAACTTGTTATCCATCCTCTTCGTCCCTGACAGGATTTTAAATCCTGTCAGGGCTAAATCGTTAAATTCATAATACTTGGATGTTGCCAAAAAGCCATTTATTCCCCATATTTGCCTCTGGCATTTAAGTCGGTATTTAACTAAGGCACCAAAGCACCATGATGGCAAAAATCCTCCTTTCCCTAAAGTTAATCGTAGCTCTTTCCCTTGCTGCTGCCTACTCGCAGGAGCATCCCCTGGTGTGGAATCCCAACCTCGAGGATGGGAAATACCGGAATCCCATAATCCATGCCGATTACTCCGACCCCGATGTGATCCGTGTTGGCGACGATTACTACATGACCTCATCGAGCTTTGGCCATTTCCCCGGCTTGCCCATTCTCCACTCCAGGGATTTGGTGAACTGGACCATTATTGGTCAAGTTGTGCAAAACTACCCCTTCGATGAGTTTGCAAAGCCTCAGCATGGCAATGCCATTTGGGCTCCCAGCCTGCGCTACCACAATGGCGAGTTCAATATCTACTCCTGCGATCCCGACCGTGGCGTATTTATGACCAAGACCAAGGACCCTGCAGGCCCTTGGGAGCCACTTAAGCATATCCGCCGGGTAACGGGTTGGATCGATTGCTGTCCCCTTTGGGACGACGATGGTTCGGCCTACCTGGTTCATGCCTTTGCCAATAGCCGCAGCGGAATAAAGAGTTTAATTGCAGTAAATCGGATGAATCCGGAGGGAACCGAGGTTCTCGATCATGGTGTGCTGGTTTTTAATGGTCAAAAGGATCACGAAACCATCGAGGGGCCCAAGTTCTACAAGCGCAACGGGTACTACTACATCTTTGCTCCTGCAGGAGGAGTAAAGTACGGTTGGCAAACTATTCTGCGATCGGAGAATGTGCTAGGCCCGTATGTCGATAAGATTGTGCTGGAGCAGGGGAGTACCAGCATCAATGGCCCCCATCAGGGGGCCTGGGTAACCACGCAAACTGGCGAGGATTGGTTTATCCATTTTCAGGATCGATATGCTTACGGCCGTATTGTGCACCTACAGCCCATGCGCTGGGAAAACGACTGGCCAGTTATGGGTGAGGATTTCGATGGGAATGGAGTTGGCGAACCCGTTAGCGAGTACGCTAAGCCCAACACAGGGAAAGAGCATCAGATAAAAATACCTCAAACCAGCGATGACTTTAGTTCACCCAATCTGGGTTTACAGTGGCAGTGGAACTCCAATTTTGATGATAAGTGGTTTTCGCTAAATCAAAAGCCCAATCATCTTAGGCTTTACTCGCATCGATACAATTCCAGCGAGAAGAATCTTTGGGATATTGGACGACTTTTGCTCCAGAAGTTTCCTGCCGAGCGGTTCACAGCCACAACGAAGCTTACGCTTAACGCCAAAAGCATTGGCGAGAGGGCTGGCTTGCTGGTATTTGGTCTCGATTACTCGTACGTAGCCCTGGAGAAGACCCGCGATGGGTATACCGTTTCACAGGTTCTATGCGCAAATGCCCGACGAGGGGAAACCGAGCAAACCATTGCGTCAGTTGAAACCATGTCAAGCGAGGTATATCTGAGGGTAGATATTGGTTCCGAAAATCCCGGTGAGATAATCCCTAGAGTAAAGTGCGCGTTTAGTTACAGCTTCGATGGAGAGACATTTCATCCACTGGGCGATCCCTTTACAGCCCGTGAGGGGCTGTGGGTAGGAGCAAAGGTTGGTATTTTTGCCGTTTCACCAAGTACTTCCACCAAAACCGGTTCAGCCGATTTCGACTGGTTTAGGGTAAGTCCCCCAAGGGATTAGTTATTTTGTACTATTTGTCGATATTCGATATTACTTCTATCTCTATGCTCTTAGCCCCGTGTCTCGCACGTCTCGGGATCCGCTGTTATTTAGCGGATAACGATGGGAATCGCCGTTTTGTGGCGATTAACGAGATTCGCCCTCTGCCCTTCGCCCCCTGCCCTTCGCCCTCTACCCAACTACACGAGTCGCTTCTCGTAGTTAACCTTCACCAGCTCGTTGGGTAGGCTTTGCGCTGTGCCCATATTTACAAAACCTCTATCCTCAAGCAGCCTGCAGAGTGGCTCATCGTCAACGGGGATTTTTCCCGTAATCCGCTTGTACTCCTTCTCGCGCGAATGCTTCTCGGCAAACTCTATCATGGCCTTGGCCAAACCTCGCTTTTGGAAATGGGGGAAAATGGCTAACCTTTCAATGGTTGATGCTTCAGAACTTTCGGCATTGGGTTTTATGGTGATGGTGCCAACAGGAACGCTTTTCAGGAAAATTATGTAAACATACTTGCTGTTGATATCCTTTGCAATCTCACTATAATCGGCATGCATGTTATGCCACGATTTTACACCCTTATCGATAAGCTGCTCTGTACACTCCTTTATTATGTAGAGCACCTCAAGCAGTTGACTTTCCTTTGCCAGCTTTATTTCCATAGGTTTGGGGTTTGATGCGATTATAAATCTACTGGTTCTGTTCCGAAAAAACTAATTTTCCATCAACAAAAGTTTGTTGAACTCTAATGCTCGATAGCTGATCGTTTGGAGCAGTCATCAAATCCTTCTCAAGCACCACGAAGTCTGCTACCTTTCCGGGCTCCAAGCTACCCTTAAAGTTCTCCTCAAAGGCCGCTTTGGCAGCCCAGATGGTCATTGCCCTTAGGGCTTGCTCGCGGGTAAGCGCATTCTCCATTTGGAAACCCTCGGCGGGGTATCCATCCATATTCTGGCGGGCTACAGCTGCGTAAAATCCGTAAATTGGGTTGATATGCTCAATGGGAAAATCGCTCCCGTTGGGCAACCATCCGTTCTGTTGTAGCAGATCCTGATATGTGTACGCGTATTCAATCCGTTTTCCAAGCCTATCAACAGCCCAAATCATATCGGAGGTGGCGTGCGTGGTTTGTACCGAGGGCACAATGGCCAGCTGGCCAAAGCGGGGCAAATCGTTTGGATGAATGGTTTGTGCATGCTCTATCCTCCAGCGCAGGTCGTTGCCCGGCTTCAGATTCTTCTCGAAAATGTCGATCATTAGCCTGGCGGCTGCATCACCTATACAGTGAACGGCAACCTGATAACCCGAATCGTACGCTTTTTGACAAACATCGGTCAGCTTTTCGGTTGTTTCAAGCTGCAGCCCCTTGGTTTTGGGAGCATCAGTGTATGGCTCTATCAGAAGTGCACCTCTAGATCCCAGTGCCCCATCGGCAAAAAGTTTTACTGTACGCACGGTAAGCTGAGGTGTAGTGAAAATCCCTTTATCGAGGAAATGTTTATAGTTCTCCTCGGTGGGGTGGAGCATTACGTTTATCTTCATCTTAAGCAATCCACTTTTCTGCAGCTCATCGAATAGCAATGCATCGGCCAAATCGGTTCCAGCATCGCTAACCGAGGTTAACCCCACTGCGAAGCAGTTTTTCTGGGCATTATCCAGCGCTAACTCCTTATCCTCACGCGTATCGGCTGGCACCAAATCGCGAACCAGGTTAATGGCATTATCAACCAGCACACCTGTGAGCTTACCGTTAGCCTTTATTATTTCGCCTCCGGCGATAAGCGTATCGGCATTAAAACCTGCCAATTCGAGCGCCTTTGTGTTGGCTATGGCAGCATGTCCATCAACACGGGTCAGCAGAACGGGATTGTTTGGGAATGCTCTATCGAGCAGATCCTTGGTGGGAAACTCCTTAACAGCCCACTCGTTCTGGTTCCAGCCACGGCCAAGAACCCATTCGGTTGGATAGCTCTTTTGATGATCAACTAAACGCTCAACGGCTTCGTCCCACGACTTGGCGCCGCCCAGCCAGGCGTTGCGTAGGCCCAATCCGTAACCAAGAAAATGGCAGTGGGGATCGATAAAACCGGGGTATACGGGTTTTCCGTCAAGATCTATTATCTCCTTTGATTTGTATGTGTTTACAATGGTTTCGTTATCGCCTAAAGCAACAACCTTACCCTGGCTTACAGCCATACTTTGATATACCGAAGACTCGGAATCGACCGAGTATATCTTGGCGTTCTGAATTATCAAATCCACATTTTGTTTTGTACTGCACGACATAAGTAAAGGTATTGTAATGGAAAGGATTATTCCACAGTATTTTTGCTTACAGAACATAGGGTTTAGGTTTTGGTTTTAGTCCACAAATATATCTTTTTTGTACGAAACAACTGTGCATTTTAGCGTTGAGTTGATATTTGTACTCCTGTACCCAATGGCAACAATAATTTCTATATTTGAGGGTTATTTTGAGTAGGAAAAATGCTGATTTGCCTTAGGAATGAAAAAGTCTCTTATCCCCATACTTGTAGCTCTACTTATTCAATTCTCCTCGTGTTACAGGGAGAATTTCTCCACCAGCTCGTCCATAAAGTTAGGCTTTAGCACCGATACCGTTCTTTTCGATACCGTTTTTACCACCATTGGTTCAGCAACGCGCTACTTTAAAGTGTACAATAACAGCCGTAGCGATGTTAAGATAACCTCTGTTAGACTCGCTGGAGGCGGAGAATCACCATATAGAATTAATGTGGATGGTGAGCCCACAAACCTTGCCCGCGAGGTGATTCTTAGGGGAAAGGACAGCCTCTTTGTTTTTGTGGAGGTAACCGTAAACCCTACCAGTAGCAGTGCTCCCCTTTTAGTTCCCGATTCCATTGTTTTTGAAACCAATGGCAATATTCAGGATGTTAAGCTGGTGGCCTGGGGACAGGATGTCCATCTGCTAAAACACGCTGTAATTTCTGAATCTACCACATTTACTGCCGATAAGCCTTACCTTATTATCGATAGCCTGCTGGTGGAACCTGGCGTGGTGCTGTCGATAAATCCTGGCGTTCGGCTTCATTTTCACACCAACAGCCTGCTAAAGGTCGATGGAAGCCTAAAAGTTAATGGACAGCCTGATAATCCTGTTATTTTTGAGGGCGATAGGCTCGAATCCTTTTACCGCGATAAGGCGGGCCAGTGGGGTGGCGTTTGGCTTCGTGCCGGAAGTCATAGCAATAGCATAAATTGGGCCGAGATTAAGAACGCCGTATTGGGTGTAGTGGTCGATACATTTAAGTTTCTTGGAGTTCCTTCGTTAACTATTCACAATACTAAAGTTTATAATATGAGCTACACTGCACTTTATGCCCGTGGAGCAAATGTTGAGGCGGGCAACTGCCTTTTTGCCAATGCGGGGCAAACTGCTGTGGCGCTAACATTAGGAGGGAGTTATAGGTTTTACCATTGTACCATTGCCAACTACTGGGGACAGTACACCAGTCGTAAAGGCCCTGCGCTGCTGCTGAATAATTACTATACATATCGCCTTATCGAGAATGGCCCTGTCTTCGTTGAACCTCGCGACTTGGAGCAGGCCTACTTTGCCAACTGCATTATTTACGGTTCGCGTAGCGATGAGCTGGCTGTTGATAACAAATATCTTGGGCAATTGGTTAATGCGGAGATGAACTATTTTTTCGAGAGCTCAATTCTGAAGGTTGGTGCTACCTTTGATATTTCCGACGAATCCCGGTTTTCAAATGTTCTGGTAGATAATCCCAAATTCAAGGAGCCCTTCAATGCCATTTTTGAGCTCGATACCCTTAGCCCGGCAAAGGATATAGGACTGGTTAATATTGCAACCCTTTTCCCCATCGACCTTAAAAACGTGAGCAGATTAACCGATAAGGGACCCGATTTGGGCGCATTCGAGCGGCTAGAACAGGAGAAGTAGGATTCCTCAGGAATATCGCTATCAAAAAATCTTTTATCTTTACCAGTTCACACTTTATTGTCTTTTAGTATCAACAATTTGCATCTTAAATTATTATGAATCATTTACCTTCAGCAAAAAGGGTAGTACTTGCGATTTCCCTTATTGCCATATCACTTCAGCTGAGCGTTGCTCAGGATCGCTACCGTTTGATGTTTTACAACGTTGAGAATCTTTTCGATCCCTTTAAGGATAGTCTAACCAACGATTCCGAGTTCACCCCCCAGGGAACTCGTTTCTGGACTTGGAACCGTATGAATGAGAAGGTGAACAATATATACAAGGTTATTGCCGCCGTGGGCGAGTGGGATCCTCCTACAATGGTTGGTTTCTGTGAGATTGAGAACCGGTTTGTTTTAGAGCGAATTACCTATGAAACTCCGCTTTCCAAGTACGAGTATCGAATCGTTCACCGCGATTCGCCCGATGGGCGAGGGATTGATGTTGGATTGATTTATCGTCCCGATCAGTTTACAGTGCACGAGGAGCGTTTCTTTCGCGTATCATACCCCGATAATCCCGATCGCGCCACGCGCGATGTGCTCTACGCTCGCGGTGTTCTCTCCAGCGACGACACACTCCATGTATTTGTGAACCACTGGCCATCGAAGTTTGGTGGTGCATTAGTTTCAGAGCCAGGTAGAATAGCAGCGGGGAAGCTGGTTCGCCAAAAAGTTGACTCAATCCGCATTTTTCATCCCCATGCACATATTGTGATTATGGGCGATTTTAACGATACCCCCAATAGCCGTCCTTTGGTTGAGGGGCTGGGCGCTTTGCCCTCTGTTGAACCCCTATCGCCTGAAGGCCTTTACAACTTGCACCAACCCTACGAAACCAAGGGAGAGGGGACACTAAAGTTTCAGGGTGTGTGGGAAACCATCGATATGATGATAGTGTCGAAAAGCTTGCTCAATCGTGAGCATGGAATCTTCACCACGCTCGATGGTGGTAAAATCTTTAAGGCCGATTTCCTTCTGGAGCCTGATACCCGATTTGTGGGTGTAATCCCCAAGCGAACATACATTGGTATGAGGTATCATGGGGGTTATAGCGATCACTTGCCCATTTACATCGATTTATTCCCCAATAGGTAATATATCGTCATTGCCTAATCCGCCAAGCGGTGGATTAGGCAATCTATTTGAGTAGAAATCGGAATGGCGCTTTTCTTTTTAGCATACCTGAAATTCGAATATAAGCCTATATTCATAATTCCGAGGATATCAATTCTGAGTAAAAAAGTCCAAACCTAATATGGACTTTTTTGTTTTTAGGAATTCTGGGGTGAAAGTTATTGTGATTTATAACACCACATCTCAATATGTATTACTGTTCAAATCGCTTGGGTAATACCCAAATTATTGCCATTTTTGTCGTTGTTAAATTTCTGATTCAATGGTAACTCTCGATTCTGCTATATTAACAGTATTAGAGCATTCAAAGGCTAATTTGTCAACCGAAACAGTTCCCCTATGGGAATCGATAGGCCGAGTTTTGGCCGTTGATGTGGCCTCCGATATCAATATGCCTCCCTTCCATAAATCGGCTGTGGATGGATATGCATGCCGTAATGCCGATTTAGGGCAACCCCTTAGGGTAGTTGAGGTAATTCCAGCCGGCCAAATGCCCCAGATAGAGGTGACAATGGGGACTTGCTCAAAAATTATGACTGGTGCCCCTGTTCCCGTTGGTGCCGATTGTGTGATTATGGTGGAGGAGGTTGAGATTATCGATGATACAACAATTCAGTTTACTGGAAAATATACTAAAACCAATATTGCCCCTTTTGCCGAGGATGTTAGGGTTGGCGATGTTGTACTTAAAAAGGGTTCACTTATTGAACCTCAGCATATCGCCATTTTAGCTTCCGTGGGAGTAAGCAGGGTGGAGGTCGCCACAAGGCCCAAGGTTTCAATCCTAATTACTGGTGATGAGTTGGTTGAGGTTGATAAAAAACCCATAAACAGCCAGATTCGTAACAGCAATGGCCATCAACTCTACGCACAGGTGATTCGCGCTGGCGCAATACCCATTTACGGAGGAATAGTTGAAGATACTCTTGAATCGACCCGCAACGCCATTGCAAATGCGCTTGCCGAGAGCGATATTGTTGTTCTAACGGGTGGCGTTTCGATGGGCGATTTCGATTTTGTGCCCAATGTTTTGGCCGACCTAGGAGTTGATATCAAGTTCCAAACCATTGCCGTACAGCCCGGAAAACCAACTCTATTTGGTGTTAAGGGCGATAAGCTGGTGTTTGGCCTGCCTGGGAATCCCGTTTCATCGCTATTCCAGTTCGATTTGCTGGTGCGTTCGGCAGTTCTTAATTTGATGGGTGCAGCTAAGCCCACCGAGAGCCTACAAAAGATGCCTTTGGCATCTGATTTCTCGCGAATACGTGCCGAGCGTTTGGCTCTAGCACCGGCAAGGATTAACGCCCAGGGCGAAGTCGATTTCCTCGATTACCATGGATCGGCTCACATTTTTTCGCTGGCTCAGGCTCAGGTTATGGTAATTATTCCCATTGGCGTAAATTCACTTACTAAAGGAGAGCTAGTTGATGTACGACCTCTTTAATCGACATATAACCTATTTGCGCATTTCGGTAACCGATCGCTGTAATTTGCGATGCACCTACTGCATGCCCGAGGAGGGTGTAAATCTGCTGAAGCATAACGATATTCTATCGTTCGATGAGATTGTGGATTTTACCCGTGTGGCCGTGCACATGGGGGTAAATAAAGTGCGGATTACTGGTGGTGAACCGCTGGTGCGAAAGGGAATTGTTGATCTTGTTGGGTTAATTGCCAAAATTGAGGGGATCACCGATTTGGCAATGACCACCAATGCAATTCTGTTAAAACAGTTTGCCAAACCCCTGCACGACGCAGGTTTGATGCGCGTAAATATTAGCCTCGATACCATTAATCCCGATAAGTTTAAGCAGATTACCCGCGTTGGCAATCTAAACGATGTGCTTGAGGGAATTCAAACGGCCAAAGCCGTTGGGTTTAATCCCATTAAGATTAACTGTGTGGTAAAGGAATCGTCGAACGAGCCCGATGCCCTTGAGGTTAAAAAGTTCGCCCACGATAATGGTTTGCAGGTCCGCTTTATTCCCCTTATGGATTTGAATACGGGTGTACATGGAGTGGTTGATGGCGGCGAGGGCGGCGATTGTGCTCGCTGTAATAGGTTAAGGCTAACAGCAAATGGAATTGTTAAACCTTGTCTGTTTAGCGATCTGGGCTACAATGTGCGTGAACTTGGCGCTAGACAAGCAATTTTGAGCGCTATAAGCAATAAACCAGCTTGTGGCGGAGTAAGTACAAATAGCGAGTTTTACAATGTGGGCGGATAAATCCAAATTTTTTTAATCAATCAGTCAATCTAAATAAATGACCCCATCCTTTTCCCATACCGATGAGCACGGCAAGGCCAACATGGTTGATGTGGGCAGTAAGCCCAATCAGATTCGTGAGGCTAAAGCCTTGGGATTTATCGCGCTAAATGCCCAAACCATTGCCCTTATCCGTGAGAATAGCATGAAAAAGGGCGATGTGCTTACCATTGCCGAAGTAGCCGGAATTCAAGCCGCCAAGCGGGCTGCCGTCTTAATTCCGTTGTGCCACACGCTCCTCCTAACAAAGGTTGATGTTAAAGCATCGTTA
Source organism: Tenuifilaceae bacterium (assembly GCA_034003245.1). GTDB lineage: Bacteria > Bacteroidota > Bacteroidia > Bacteroidales > Tenuifilaceae > Perlabentimonas. The sequence goes on along the minus strand of JAVEYY010000029.1, from coordinate 44,558 downwards.
CTGGAGAATGGAGTTGAGGTGAGCAGCCTGGTGAAATGCGTTGGACAAACCGGAGTGGAGATGGAGGCCTTAACCGCAGTATCAGTGGCGCTGCTTACCATATACGATATGTGTAAAGCGGTGGATAAGGAGATGGAAATTGGACAAATTAAGCTAATTGAAAAAACAAAGAAGGACATCTAATAGTATCTTCCCTAAATATCAATAAACATGCAGAAAGTAAAAGTTCTATCCGTTAATATTTCAACCGAAAAAGGAACAGTAAAACTACCCCAGGAGAGCATTGAGCTCAATGAGCTGGGTGTTGCCAACGATGCCCATGCTGGCGACTGGCACAGGCAGGTTAGCATGCTGGGAAAGGAGAGCTTCGATCGGTTTTCGCAGCTGGCTGGACGTAAAATCAACTTTGGCGAGTTTGCCGAGAATATCACCACCGAGGGTGTTGAGCTGGTGAATACCAAACCTGGCGACAGGTTTGTGGGAAAGGATGTTGAGCTGGAGGTAACCCAGATAGGCAAGAAATGCCATGGCGATAGCTGCGCCATTTATCGCGAGGTGGGTAACTGTGTTATGCCCAAGGAGGGCATCTTTGTATGGGTTAAAAAACCGGGAATCCTTAAACCGGGCGATGAGTTGGAGTTTATCCCCAAAGTTTACAAGGTAATGGTTATCACCCTAAGCGATAGAGCCTACAGGGGAACCTACGACGATAAAAGCGGCCCCGCCGTGGTAAGTCAGGTTGATGAGTTTTTCCGTTCCATCAAGTGGCAGTTTAACGTTAATACCATTGTTATCCCCGACGACGACAGAATGCTCCGCGGAAATCTTCTAAAGGCCAAGGATATGGGCTACGATTTGGTGATTACAACCGGCGGTACTGGAATTGGCGAGCGCGATATAACTCCTGACGTTGTAAAGGAGATGCTCGATAAGGAGATTCCCGGCATTATGGAGATGATTCGCATGAAGTATGGCGCCGAGAAACCCAACGCGCTGCTAAGTAGGGGAGTTGCGGGTATTATGGGCAAAACTTTTGTGTACACCCTTCCCGGAAGCGTAAAAGCTGTGAACGAGTACATGACCGAGATAACCAAAACCCTTAAGCATCTATTTTTAATGCGAATGGGAATTGATGCTCATTAGCCATTAATCCTTCACAAGATCTTTGTAGAAAATCCTGAATTTCTTGTAAACCACACCACCCTGAGTTAGGCGGAGGCTGAGCCTCCGTAGAATGTATTCTTGCAGGTTGCACCTGCTTTTTGCATTATGTAGGTAACGTTTGTTTTTTATTACAGGATAACCAAAACCCTTAAACATATATTGTTAATGCGAATGGGAATTGATGCTCATTAGTCATTAATCCATCACAAGATTTTTGTAGAAAATCCTGAATTTCTTGTAAACCACACCACCCATACGCTCCATTTCTGCTCTAACCTTAAGGTTGGTTTCCATCTCTAGGTGGCTGTCAATATGGGTCATACCTGCTTTCATGGCCTCGTGCAGCATCGATACGCCAAGCATGGTGCTAATGCCCTTGTTCTGATATTCAGGCTTTATTGCTCCAAGCAGTAGGTTAAGCTGTTTTGTTTGTCGCTGTGATTTAAGCACATGTAATATTCCAAACGGAAGCATATATCCCCGGGCGCGCTTAACACCCTGGCTTAAATCGGGCATGGCTAGTATAAACGCAATTACTTCGCCTTGCTCATTCTCTACTATCTTTAGGAAACGATAGTCAAGTACCATCATGTAACGAGCGGCAAATTCGTCCATCTCCTTAACCGAGAGCTCGGCAAACCCGTAAATCTCCTTAAAGGTCTCGTTCATTAAGCTTAGCACTGGCCTGATGTAGGGTTTTATCTCCCTTTTCGATTTTAGGTTGATAACCCTTAACTCGGAGTTATTCTGTAGCGTCCGCTCGTATATTTTTGTGTAAAACTCGGGTATTTCGGTGGGTACCATTACCTTGTAAACAACTAGGTCAAGTTCTTTCTGGAAACCTGCTTTTGTCACAAAATCGACAAGGTAGGGGTAATTACAGTTGGTGGCAATAACATTGGGCTCATCGTAACCTTCGATAAGGAGGCCTTGCGGATCCTTATCGGAAAAGCCCATGGGACCAACTAACCGTTCCATACCATGGGCTATCGCCCATTTTTCAGTTTGCTGTATAAGGGCACTGGCAACTTCCCAGTCGTTAAAGGTCTCTAGGTAAAAGAAACGGGCATCCTTCACATTACGTGCCTTATTGTACTGATGGTTTATAATGCCCATTACCCGGCCAACAATTTTGCCCTCCTTTTCGGCAAGCAGCAGTATGGTTGTGCTATGGCCAAATGCTGGGTTCTTTTTAGGATTAAAGAAAATCCACTCATCCATATAGATGGGGGGCACCCAGTTTGGATGATTTTTGTGAATTTTTACTGGAAGATGAATGAATTTCTTTAATTCCCCTTTTCGGGATACTTCAATAATACGTACTTTACTTAAATCCATTGTAGGAGTTTTTCGCAATATTATACAATTGTTTTAAAGTATGGTAATCTAAATCATCAAAAAATTGTTTATAGTTATTGAATAGTTTAGCCAAAGACAATTACACTGTAAAAATACGTTAAAATTGTACCCTAATAATTCTACAACTGCTATAGGTATTAAACCAAGCAATTATTATGGGATCAAAAAAATATTATTTTTCAAATCTAAACTTTTTAGAGCAACAGTTGTCTTATATTTACTTAACTAAATATCAACATTTTTATGATAAAGAGACTTAATAGCCTGATAGTAATTCCGTTTATTGTTATTCTAATATCTATAGCATGTAGCGATGGGCAAAAGAGTGGAGGAACTCAAAGCCAAAGGGCTAGAGCCGGATTATCGGTAAATGCCTATGAGGTAAAACTACTGCCTTTAACTCAAGGTCTATCCCTGTCGGGAACCCTTATGGCAGGTGAGGAGGTAGAGCTTAGAGCCGAAACGACGGGTAAGCTGGTTGAGTTCTATTTAGATGAAGGACGATCGGTTAAAAAGGGCCAACTTTTGGCTCGCGTTAACGATAGCGAAATTAGGGCCAGGCTCGAGAAGCTTAAGTCGGATCTTAAATTAGCTCAGGACGACTTGGAACGGAAACAACGATTAAAGGAAATAAATGCCCTTAGCCAACAGGATTTGGATGTAGCGCTGAACAGGGTCGATGGCATCAAAGCCGACATTAGATTATCGGAGGCACAGATAGAGAAGGCCGAAATTCGCGCTCCCTTCGACGGTCGTATTGGCCTACGGAATGTTAGCCCTGGAAGCTTTATTGGGTCTACAACCGTGCTGGCAACGCTTATTCAGGATGATCCAATACGGCTAGAGTTTTCGGTTCCCGAGCGTTATGCATATGGCGTTGCAATAGGGAAACAGGTTACTTTCACCCTGGGTTACTATCCAACGGAGTACAAAGCCACAGTGTATGCCACTGAAAGTGTAATCGATCAGCAAACTCGGGCTCTAAGGGTTCGTGCATTGTGCCCAAATCCCAAAGGCGATCTGATTCCTGGGGCATTTGCACGGGTATCATTTATTCTTAATGGAAATCCCGAAACATTACTTATTCCACCTCATGCACTGGTTCCAGTGCTGGGAGGGCAGAATGTGGTTCTATCACGATTTGGAAAAGCAACTTACGTTCCTGTGGAAACAGGAATTCGTACCGCAACAGCAGTGGAGATTGTTACTGGTATTCAACCTGGCGACACGCTTTTGCTGTCGGGATTGCTACAGGTTAGAGAGGGTATGCCCATCAACACAACCGTTGTTGATAGCTGGTAATTTTCACCAAGATATCCATCAACCATCAACTAAACACTATGAATCTTTCATCACTTAGCATAAACCGCCCTGTACTGGCTTCTGTACTTTCCATTGTTATTGTTATTTTCGGGGTGGTTGGGTACACTTATCTAGGCGTAAGGGAGTACCCCAGTGTCGATCCTCCGGTTGTTTCGGTTAGCACATCGTATGTGGGAGCCAATGCCGATGTAATTGAGGCGCAGATAACTGAACCCATTGAGGCAGCACTTAGCGGGATCGCTGGAATAAAATCTCTCACGTCAACCAGCGCCGATGGCCGAAGTTCCATCTCCGTTGAGTTTGAACTTGGAGTGGATATGGAGGCTGCCGCCAACGATGTGCGCGATAAGATGTCGCAGGTGGTTCGCCGCCTTCCTCCCGATATTGACGCGCCTGTGGTATCCAAAGCCGACGCCGATGCCGAAACCATTATTATTCTTACAGCGCAGAGCGATACTCGCGATCTGCTCAGTCTATCAGATATTGGGAATAACTTGATTAAGGAACGGTTGCAAACCATCTCGGGGGTAAGTACGGTTGGTATCTGGGGCGAAAAGCGATACTCCATGCGCTTGCATCTCGATCCCAATAAGCTGTCGGCATTTGGATTAACCCCAAGCGATATACGACTAGCCCTTAACCGCGAGAATATTGAGTTGCCAACGGGTACCATCGAGGGGTATTACACCGATTTATCCATTAGAACCCTAGGCCGTCTTGAAACTGAAGAAGACTTTAATAATCTTATTGTCCGTGAGGTTGGCGGGGTAACGGTTAAACTTAAGGATGTGGCTAGGGTTGAGCTAGCTCCCGAGAACGAGCGTTCCATCTTCAGGGGAAACTACGGCACACCCCAGATTGGTATTGCCATCACCCCACAGCCGGGTGTTAACTATATCACCATTGCCGACGAGGTATACAAGCGGGTTGAATTGCTTAAGCGAGAACTACCCGAGGATATTCGTCTTGATGTTGCCATTGACATTACCACATCAATCCGTAAAGCGGTTAAAGAGGTACGAGATACAATCCTAATGGCCTTTATGCTAGTGGTGATTGTTATCTTCGTTTTCCTCCGCCGCTGGCGAACCACCCTAATCCCCATGATTACAATCCCAATTTCGTTGATTGGGGCGTTCTTTGTAATGTACCTGATGGATTTTTCCATCAATGTGCTGTCGCTCCTGGGAATTGTGTTGGCCACAGGCCTTGTTGTAGACGATGCCATTGTAGTGGTTGAAAATATCTTCTCAAAGATTGAGAAGGGAATGAAACCAATACAAGCAGGTCATGAGGGGACTAAGGAAATCTTCTTTGCAATCATATCTACAACCGTTACGCTTGTTTCGGTGTTTATGCCCATCGTATTCCTGCAGGGTATTACAGGCCGACTTTTCCGAGAGTTCGGGATTGTGCTGTCGGGTGCCGTTATTATATCTTCCTTTGTTGCGTTAACGCTTACCCCCATGCTAAGCGTCAGAGTTTTAGGGCAGAAGCGAAAAGAGAGCCGTTTTTCAATTGTTGTTGGACGATTTTTCAATTGGCTTTCCAATGCCTACCAGCAATCGCTAATGGCATTTATCAGAAGACGCTGGATGGCTCTGGCAATTATTGCGGTTGCACTTGTGGTTATTGGATCACTAGGCGCTTTAATTCCATCAGAATTAGCACCTATGGAGGATAAGAGTCGAGTTACCATAAACGCTACGGCACCAGAGGGTACTTCGTTTGAGCTGATGGATCAGTATATCACCAATATCATCAACTTTGTTGATACAATGCCCGAAAGGAGGGCAATAACCGCTCTTACGTCGCCCGGCTGGTCGGGTGCTCGCAACAGCGGATTTGTTCGTCTGCTCCTTACCGAACCCAATGAGCGAAGCAAATCGCAGCAGCAGCTTGCCGATGAGATACAGGCTTACCTGAACACGCAAACCATGGCCCGTTCGTTTGTTACCCAGGATCAAACTATCAGGGCAGGTAGGGGAGGAGGTTTACCCGTTCAGTTTGTGGTACAAGCCCAAAACTTCGATAAGCTAAAGGCGGTTGTTCCCGTTTTCCTCGAGAGAGCTCAGGACGATCCCCGTTTCCAGGTGGTGGATGTTAACCTGAAATTTAACAAGCCCGAGTTAAAGGTTGAGATTGACAGGGAGAAAGCCCGTGCAACTGGTGTAACAGTTAGGGATATTGCCGAAGCCCTACAGCTCTACTTTTCGGGTTCCCGTTACGGATTCTTTATTTACAATGGTAAACAGTATCAGGTTATTGGGCAAGCTGAGCGCCATTTCCGCGACGACCCCTCCGATATTACGAGCATTATGGTTCGCAACGATAAGGGTAACATGGTAGAGCTGGGTAACCTAATTCGCATTACCGAGGAGAGTACTACACCTCAGCGATATAGATATAACCGTTATGTATCGGCAACATTTAGAGCATCTACTGCTCCAGGAGTTACCCTGGGACAGGGTATTGAGGGCATGCGCGAAATTGCCGACGAGGTTCTCGACGATTCCTTTGCAACCACCCTTACGGGTATTTCGCAGCAGTTTGCCGAGAGTTCGGGTAGTATGTATTTTGCATTTGTTTTTGCGCTAATTTTGGTTTACCTGGTGCTTGCTGCCCAGTTCGAGAGTTACCGCGACCCTCTTATCATCATGTTTACTGTTCCGCTTGCGCTTGCAGGAGCCTTTATCTCGTTATATGTGATGGGTCAAACCATGAATATTTTTAGTCAGATTGGAATAATAGTGCTGGTTGGAATTGTTACCAAAAACGGGATTCTGATAGTGGAATTTGCCAACCAGAAAAAGCAAAAGGGTTTAGATAAAACTCAAGCAGTTATCGAGGCGGCAGGTCAGCGCTTGCGCCCAATTCTAATGACCAGTCTTTCCACAATTTTTGGAGCACTACCCATTGCCATGGCTCTTGGTGCTGCATCAACAAGCCGTATTCCGCTGGGTATTACAATAATTGGCGGGTTACTTTTTGCGCTGGGGTTAACGCTTTACATCGTTCCAGCCATGTATACATACATATCAAAGAAAACTGCAAACATTGTTCACGAAGATGAGGAGTAGATTTTTAGTTTTACTTGTAGGTTTAATCCCCTCTCTTGCATTTTCGCAAGAGCTACTTACGCTTGATGAAGCCATTCGCATAGGGCTCGAGAATAGTTACTCTATTCAAATCTCCCAGAATAACGTGGAGATAGCCAAGAACAACAATACCATAGGCAATGCGGGGTATTTACCTCGGGTTGATTGGAATCTTAATCAGAGTAACAACTTTCAAAATAGAAGTTACGAATTTGACGATGAATCAACCTCAAGTCAAAAGGGCTACGCTACATATGGGCTCACCTCAGGAGCCGTTCTGAACTGGACCGTTTTCGATGGTTTTTCCATGTTTATGCGCAAGGAAAAGTTGGGTTTATACGAGCAACAGAGCGATTTATCACTTAGAATTACTGTGGAAAATACTGTTGCCGATATTGCTTATACTTACTACAATATTGCGCTAAACGAGAAACTCTACAAGATGTATGAAGAGCAGATGGATCTTTCCAGGCAACGATTAAAAATTGCTCGTGAGAAATCGTTGATAGGTGTTGGCTACGAGCTGCAGGAGCTGCAGTCGGAGGTAGATTTTAGAGCCGATAGCGCGCAGTACCTTCTTCAGGCAAGTTATTTAATCAACCTAAAGGCTGAGTTAAATCGCTTACTGGTAAGAGAGCCTAACCATGGTTTTTCGGTAAACACCGATATACCAGTTCCTGCAATTGCAACATGTAGCGATGTTTTCCTGAAAATTTCGGAGTTTAATCCATCGCTACTTATTGCAAGGTTGCAATCAACCATAAGTGATCTTGAGGTTAACGAGGCAGTTAGTTCGCGTTACCCAACCGTTAATCTGACTGGAGCCTACAACTTTTCGCATACAGGAACTCCCGATGGAACCACCCGATTATCAACTATTCATGGTCCAACCTTGGGAATAGGAGCATCTATCTCACTTTTCAATGGGTTTAATGCAACCCGACGGATTAATAATGCCAGAATTTTTGCCGAGAATCAGAAGTTGAACGAGAAGGATCTTACGCTGCGGTTGCAAAGCACCGCATTTAAGCTGGTTAATAACCTAAACCAGGCCATTGAGTTAGTAAAGGTTGAGGAGAAATCTGTTCTTCTGGCACAACGTAATGCCGAAGCATCATGGGAAAAGTATCGATTGGGAGCCATTTCGGATTTGGAGCTGCGCGAAAGCCAGAAGAAGTTTTTAGAAGCCCAAACCCGTTTAATTTCTGCTCAGATGAATGCCCAGGCAGCCGAGATTGATATTCTATCGCTTACTGGAGAAATGGGCGATTTCATTAGTAAGTAGCAATTTTTCTATCAAATAAGCATTGCAGGGATACTATTATCACCTGCAATGCTTTTTTTTGTACATTAGTATAAACAAATTCTATGGAACCAATGCTAAAAGGAAAAACTATACTGATTTCGGGCGGAAGCCAAGGATTAGGTTATGCAGTTGCAGAGGCCTCAGCGGCTGAGGGCGCTAATGTTTATCTTGGCAGTCGTAATGAGGATAAACTTAAAATTTCGGCCATGCGCCTTGCAAAATCAACAGGTTCTGATGTTGACTATGGTGTACTCGATGTTACCAATCCCCAATCCATTTCGGGTTGGGTCAAAGGGGCTTTAGCCAAGTTCGGTCAAGTCGATGGGCTTATTGTTAATGCTGGTGGTCCACCTGCTGGCATTTTCGATAGCTTTACCGATGAGCAATGGTACAGCGCATTTGAGCTAAACCTTATGAGTGCCGTGCGGTTAATTCGTGAGGTAGTACCAACCATGAAAAGGGCATCAAGGGGAAGCATTGTTACAATTACTTCGGTTTCGGTTAAGGAGCCCATCGACATGCTATTGCTATCCAATGTTTTTCGATCGGGAGTAACCAGCTTGGCCAAAAGCCTCTCGCGCGATTTGGCATCGTATAATATCCGCATCAACAATATCTTACCTGGCAGGCTCGATACAGAGAGGGTAAAACATCTCGATGGTGTTATAGCCCAAGGAAAAGGGGTAAGCGTAAACGAGGTTCGTTCATCGTTTTACGATCAAATTCCCCTTGGACGGTATGGCAAACCCGAGGAGTTGGGTAATCTCGCCGTATTTTTACTGTCCGACAAGGCCTCGTTTATCACCGGCACCACAATTCCTGTTGATGGAGGAATGCTTAAAACGGTTTGGTAGAATATTTTAGTAAATCAGAATAGAGGCAATCCTATATCGGGGTTGCCTTTTTCGATTTTTGTAAGAATGAATCCTAAAAGTTATATTTTTGCCCCCGAAATCATTCTGAGAATAAAACAAATCAAAATAAATTACAACTATGGAGTTTTTAACGGATCATTTGGCCAATGTGCACATCCTTAACCAGCTATGGCTTACCTTTTTGCTGGTGATAACCATGGTGCTGGTGTCGCGCACATTTGTTGCCGGCACGCGTTACTCGCCCATCCTCATCATTGTGGTTTTTGGGCTTATTATGGGCTATGTGCTGGTGAGCACTGGGATGGGCACGCCGGGTTTAGGCGAGTTTCCCATCCTCGACTTTACCAGTAAGGTTACTATCACCGCGTTAAGCGCCTCGTTTTTTGTTGGAGGACAAGAGATTCGTAAAATTTTTACCAACCAAACCATCGATAAGGAGGATATTGTGGTTCCCTCGTCGGACGAGATGTTTTTGGGTACAACCTTTACGCAGTTTATGTTCCTTATTCGATCGTTCTTTATTCTGGTGGGTATCGAGTCGATGAAAAGGGTAATTATTGGGCATAATAGCGGTGAACCTCTCGATAACTTTTACCCGCTAATTGGTTACCTGGGTTTGGTTGGCTCCATCATTCTTATCGATTACCGCGCAAAAATTACCAACAAGTCGGTATATATCCGAAAGGGCATTGTGGAAACAGCCCTTATGCTAGGTATTCTGGTGCTATCGTGGCATATTTCTAAGTGGATACGTCCTCACATTGCACTACCCGAAATCTTTTTTGCCATGATTCTTTCCGTTTCGCTAGGGATGATTTTTTCGCGCTGGAAGTTTGGCCCAACTATCCGTTCGCTACTGTTCGCTGGGATTCCTGTGGTTCTTGCGGCAAACTTTATGGTGGGAGGTTCAAGAATTGCCGAAGCCTTTTCCCTGTCGGGAATGAATGCCGTTCTCTCCTTTGGATTCTTTGGTCAGCTGCTGTGGATGTTCGGAGGACTTACATTGCTTATTTTGCTTGGCAAAGCCAATCACATGCGTAATCTGGCGCCAGGAATGGCTGGATCGCTCTCGCACTCGGGTTTAACCGGTGCATGTACTGCCGGCGATTTGGGCAATGAGGCTCAGGTAAGGGCTCCAATTATGATTAATATTCCTTTCGTTGGTCATATTTTTGTTTTCTCAATCCTTGCCGCCAGCACGGTTGCAGGGAAACTTCTTATTCCTTACACGTTAATTGTTGTTGCAGTTGGCGCATTATTAACGTATTTAGCACTTCGAATATTGCGCAATTCCAATGGCGTGGAGTCGAAGGAAATTCGCGGGCTAATGCTGTTCTCGTTGGGTTGGCAGCTTATAGCTGTTTTTGGCGGTTTACTTATACTGAATTTTGGTGGAATGGGCTTAAACGATTCCGTGATGGCTAATGCATCGGCTATTTCGCACTTTGGCCTCTTTGCGGCCATCCAGGGTGGAATGTTTGGTGAGCAAGCCTCAGGGCTAATTGCTTTTGTTTTTGCCATGCCATTCCTTGTTCATCCCCTGGTATTCGGGATATTTGGAAAAACTGCCGAGAATAATGGTGTTATGCCCACCAAAATTGTATACACCCTTGCTGCCATTGGTGTAATTGGGGTTGCATACGCGTTATTCTTTTAAAGGATTTTTAGTGAAATTTGTGAGCGGTGAGTCTAAAAATCCTTAAATCGGGTTGTAATCCAAGGTGCCGAGGGTGTTCTCATCGTGAATTCACCCTTGAGCAGAGTTTGCACCAGAAGCAAGGATTTGTATCGAAAGTTCTCAATCAATGGAACGATAGGATTAACCCAATAATCAGCCCGCAGGAGGATCAACGCTGGGGTTATCGCACCAGCGTTACCCTGGCAGCCGAGTGGAATGGCCAGCATTGGCTTTTTGGCACCAAATCGATGGACGAGGTTATACCCATTCACAATTGCCCTGTTCACCATCCAATAGTGAATAGAACTATAGAGGTCCTATCTTCTGTTTTACCTGAATACAGTAATTTCCGGTTGGCCTACCTAGTGCTTTCGAAAGCGCAATGTACGCTAATAGTAAAGCAGAAGGAACTAAAACCGACCCACTGGCTTACCGATGAGTTGAAGGAAACCCTCCAAAATATAGGAATAGAGGGGTTTTGGATTCATTGTAATCCATCGGCTGGACGACGACTTTTTGAGAAGGGTGGCTGGTCACTCCTTTTTGGCCAGCATCGCTCTCGCGATTTGGTTGGGCTGGTGTATGGACCAGCATCTTTTCAGCAACAAATACAGTGGCTTTACCTCGAAACCCTGGCAAAAGCCGAAGGCTTTTTAAACACCAGCCCTAACTCAGCAGTAGTAGATCTATACTGTGGTACAGGAACTTCATCAGCACGATGGGTGAAAAATGGCGCAAGTGTTATTGGTGTTGAAACTGGGGGAGAGGCTCTGGAATGTGCTGGAGTAAATGCTCCTGAAGCAATTTTTCTGAGAGGTTCGGCCAGGCTTAGAGTACCCCAGATAAATAGTTGGGTGGACGAAATGCGGTCCAATGGCTACGAAATTTTCTTATACACAAACCCTCCACGAACTGGCATGGAACCCGAAGTTCTACAATGGATTGTAACTCAAGGTAAGCCTCAAAGGATTGCATACCTCTCGTGCAGCCCAGGCACCTTGAGCAAAAATCTAAACTTCCTTTCGCAAAACGGCTATAGGGTGGTTGAGATTACCCCATACGATTTTTTTCCTAACACTCATCACATTGAGTGTCTTGCATTAGTCGAAAGTGAAATTATTGATTAGCTTTGTACCAACCTTTTGAGCAATGTACATACTTTATACTGCTACAGGTTACAAACCCATTATTAACCTAAATCTTTTTGCAATGACAGAGTGCAAACCTAAACACGATTACCACAGCAGTGGTCCAGCTAGTGCTGTTTACGGTCTCGGATTTATTGGGGCTGTAGTATACTACATTGGGGTAGCTACCTCGTTTTGGACAGGAGTGCTTGGATTTTTAAAAGCCATAGTTTGGCCAGCATTTCTGGTTTACGAGGCTCTAAAATCGTTGGGGGCATAAGCCACTAAACTATTTATCGGTTAAAGAGAATTCCAACCTGCAGGGTGGGGTTTTGAAGTCTTTTGCCTCTATCGTAATGGGCGTTGAGATAAACGCCTTGAACGGTTATTAGCAATCGTTGAGTTAATGCGTAATCGGCGCTAATAATGGGCGATATCACTATGGCGGAATACCTGTAAAGATGAGCATCGGTTAGGATGTTTCCATTCTGGCTCTCGATATGTAAATTCCGTATGGTACCCATGCCCATAAAGGCTGATGCGGTTAACCTAAATCGGCCAAATTTTTGGCTATACCCAACAAATGGACCACCGTAACCAAGGCTTATATTTGAATTATCGGAGTTGGATGATAGATATCCTGTTCGTTGGGTTCCCCCGTAAATACCAGTGGTGAAATGGTTGAACAAGTAAAACCGTAATATTCCTCCAAGCCCAAAGCTTGTATCTCTAATATCCTGATGATTGTTGGTTGTAATTGTAATACCGGGTTGTAGAATAAGCATTCCTCCACTGTAAATATTCGGCTTATCGTCCTGTGCAAACGCCCACTTAAATGTGATACTTAGAATTATTATTGCTACAACTCTTTTCATTGTTTAGTAAATAAAAATTGGAGTGCAATGATACAAAAAATTGTTTCATTATAAGATTGTTTAACAAGTCGTAATCTTAATATTGGGTTGATTTGCCGTAATATGTAACGAGGTCGATAATGGCGGGAACAGTTATGGGTTTAACCAGGTAATTAACAAAGATATTTGCATCACCCGATCCGTTCTGGACAAACTTTTTATCGGTCAGCGCAAAGAATTGAATTTCTGGTCGCACTTCCTTAATTAGGGTTACTGTGGTTTGCGCATCAATCCCTTGAAGTTCCAGATCAATAATTGCAATATCAATTTCTGGCTTGTCGATACAAATGTTCAACGCGTCAAATCCATTGTTTGCTATTATTAACGAAAAGTCTAATTCGTCGAAAGTATCGGTTAAACTCGTTGTGCCTTTCTTTATGTTTTCGACCAATAAAACCATTTTTCCTTTTGCAATTAGCGCATTGGGAGTAGTTCCGTAATCAATCCTAACTTGTTTAGCAGGTACGTAGGGAATTGTAAAGTAGAATGTGGATCCCTCGTTTTGCACTGATTCTAACCATATCTTTCCGCCCATTAACTCCACAAAACCCTTGCAAATTGATAGCCCTAATCCTGTGCCACCGAATGTGTGCTGTATTTCAGGATCTGCCTGAACAAACCGCTTGAATATCCAGTCATGTTTACTCTGGTCAATGCCAATTCCGGTATCCTTAACGTAAAACTCCAAATCTGAGTTCATTATCTGGCAACCAAAATCTACTGAACCCTCATGCGTAAATTTAATGGCGTTCGATATAAGGTTAGCTAGTATGCGCTCAAGTTTTTCTTTATCTGCAATTATTTTGGACGTTTCTTCGTTAAGCGATTTACCAATTGATAGAATAATTTTTTTTGTGCCAATTTGTTTGGTTAAGGTGGCATATTGCTCCCTAAGGAGTTGATTAATGCATAAGGTGGTGTTGTTAACACTTGCTTGGCCTGTTTCTAATGCTGATATTGTTAGCAAATCGGTGACTATGTTTAGTAGCTGCAAACCGTTATCGACAATTATTTTTGCGTATAGCTTTCGCCTTTCGTCATCAATTTTTGGACTGTTAATTTTCTCAGAGAAACCACAAATAGCGTTAAGCGGTGTTCGGATTTCATGCGAAATATTCTGGAGAAATGCCGACTTTAACCTATCGCTCTCCTCGGCTTTCTCTTTTGCCAAAATCAGGGCATTTTCTATTGCTTTTTTACTTGTGATATCTTCTGAAATGCCTAGTAGATATCTATTCCGGCCATTATTATCGCGTATGGAAATTTTTTTGTGGATAGTATGCGCTTACCAAATCTTGTGTCGATGGTTTCCTCCTCAACAATCACTAGGCTATTGCTTTCTAGCACTGCCCTATCCTTTGAAGTGAAGAAATCAGCTTGATCCTTTGGGAAGAAATCGTAATCAGTTCGGCCAGTAAACTCATTATTGGTGAATCCTAATAGCTCCTCAGCGGCTTTGTTGATCCTTATAAAGCTTAGATCATCTGCATTTTTGATGAAAACCATACTGGGGATATTTTCAAAAACATTCTCAATAAAAGCTTCGTTTTCCTGCGCTTTTTCCTTAGCAATTAGTAACTGTTGATTACTTAATTCAAGTTTTTCTTGCGTTTTTCTCAGCGCTTTGAATATAGGAATCAGAAAATACAGTCCTAACGATAACAGTATCGAAATGGCCAGTGCAGTAAATTCTGCGAGATTAACATTCTTAGGTTGTACAATCCCATTTAAGATTGTTGTAAGCGTAATTATCCTTCTAACTGCCATTAATGAGATGGCCGTTGCAACCATTATCCACGCAAAATACCTTTCAGTTACCTTAATCAGGTAGAATGCTAGAGTTACAGCAGCAAGCTGAAAAAAAAGTGATACAATAATTACAACCACCTCAATACTCATAACAATAGTTTATTGATTATCGATATTATGATATCGCGATTTTTAGTGATAGTTTTATTAAATATAATAGCCACCTAAACAAATATAAGAAAATTTAGATATATAAAAAAATCTGGCCTTAAGCTCAACATCCCATTTTTTTTGTACATTGTAAATGTAATGTTGAAACCAAAATCAAATCGATTTTCATTGAAACCACAGGTTAACATTCGCTTCAGGTTTTTACAAATTGCCATAACAGCGGTTGCTATAGTGTTGATTATTGTGAGCTACATCATAGGAACTCTTCACATTAACCAGCAGCAATCCGATTGGCGTCTCCATGTAATTGAGGAACTTACTACTATTGGGAATAGACTCGAAGGAATTGTCCGGTCCACATTTAACCTAACCCAAGGGATGGTGCACCTTATTCGCTATCAAGGGAATATATCTACACCACAGTTCGAGGCTCTCTGCAAAATGGCCATGGAGGAAAATAGCTACATCAGAAATATTGCTTTGGCCCCCAATAACGTGGTTGAGATGGTTTATCCCCTAAAGGGCAACGAGAAAGCCATAGGCCTTAGCTACCTCGAGCGCGACGATCAAAAGCCTTCAGTGCTTAGAGCGATGGAACTGAAATCACCAATTCTTGCGGGTCCTGTTAATCTGGTCCAGGGAGGGGTGGGGTTAATTAATCGATCCCCGGTGTATATCGAATGTAGTCCCGATTTTCAATCCAACTTCTGGGGTGTAGTATCAGTTGTTGCGCATTACGATGCAATCCTTTATGATGCAGGTATTTTTTCGTCTAGAACATTAAGGATTGCTTTGCAGGGGCACGATGGGCTGGGTTCAACCGGTAATGTTATTGCTGGCGATTCGTTACTACTCGATTTAGATCCTGTGGTAATAGATGTAATGGTTCCTGGAGGTTCTTGGCGACTCATTGGTATTCCCTCGCAGGGCTGGGGCAGAAAATCTGTTTTCAACTCCAACTATTTTATTATTAGCCTGGTGATTACAATCCTTATTGTAACTTTTCTTTCCATTCTCATATTTATAAACAAAAAAGTAAGATATAAGAACTTGCAACTGGCTCAAGAGATAAAGGAGCGCAACCAGATTGAACTAGAGCTAAAGCAGGCCAAAGAGGCAGCCGAGGAGGCCAATAGGGTAAAATCGGTTTTTCTGGCTAATATGAGCCACGAGATAAGAACTCCCATGAACGCCATCCAGGGATTTACCGATTTGATTTTAAGGGGAAGCGTTGATCCTGAATCAACTATGGACTACATCGAGATTATCAACAATAGCGCCAAGCAGCTTCTTGCGGTAATCAACGATATCATAGATGTATCGATTATTGAGGTGGGTCACCTTAAGATAATTGACGAATCGGTTGTACTGAATAGTTTGCTCAACGATATTCATCTGCTTAACTATAACAATGCCAAGATCAAGGGGATTAGTCTGCTAGTGCGGTGTGGGTTGGCCGATAGTTCGGATACTATTACTATCGATGGGCATCGTTTATCCCAGGTTATCAATAATTTGGTGTCGAATGCCATAAAGTTTACCGCAGCAGGTTCCGTTGAGTTTGGCTATACCGTTGAGGGAAAAAACTTAAAGTTTTTTGTTAGCGATACCGGAATTGGAATTCCCGAACAGTATCATCAGGTTATCTTCGAGCGGTTTAGGCAAGCCGATGAGCAGCTCTCGAGAAACTATGGCGGCGTGGGTCTCGGCCTGTCTATCTGTAAATCGATAATTGAGCTGATGGGTGGCCAGATATGGTTCGAAACAGAGGTGAATAAGGGTACTACATTCTATTTTACTTTGCCCTACATTAAGGAGCAAAGCGAAGTTTCTCCCAAGGTCGATTTTGAAAGTCATATTGGCAATCTTCAAGGGAAAACCATTCTTATTGCTGAGGATGATGATTTTAACTACATGCTTCTGGAGGTACTTGTGGAAAAGACCCAAGCGTCTGTTCTAAGAGCATGTAATGGTCAGGAAGCCGTAGAAATCTTTGACAGTCACCCGGGAATTGATCTGGTGTTTATGGATATTAAAATGCCGGTAATGAATGGATATGAGGCCATAGCCCTTATTCGTAAACGCAATGGCAATGTTCCCATTATTGCTCAATCAGCATTCGCTATGGCCGAGGAAAAACAATTCGCCATAAATGCTGGATGCAACTATTACATTACAAAGCCAATAAATCATCAGGAGCTTTACGATACGCTAAAATCTGTTTTTGGCGTTTAGGCAGAGTTTTTTTTACTCCCCCACCCCCTGATTCCCCGTATCCAGCACAAACTTCCAATTACCATCGGGTTGGTGTTCCCAGATGGTGAGGTAGGTTCCTCTACGGATATTTTCAGGTTCAGCCTTTAGGAATAGCTCCCATACACCGTAGGTGTAGCCCAGATCGCCACTTTTTGAGACCTTGGCAAATGAAGGATCCCACTGTAGGGTGTATGTAGAATCAATTTTTTCCTGATAGAATGCCTCCAATGCTTGGTGACCCACAATGGGCATCATATTAGGTTTGAGGAGAACTACATCGTTGGCGGCGTAATGTAAAAAGGCATTATTGGCGCCATGTTCAACTGAGTAGGCCGAGAAAGCCTTATCGGCAGCTATTATCTCTTTTTCCCACTGCTCAACGTTACTACTTGTACATGCGCAAAGCGCAAAAAATGATACTAGCATTACTTTTGGTGCTGATTTCATACGGCAATAATATTAGTAGAAAGCAATACAGAAGATTATACCCGATTTTGTGCTCAAAGAGTGTAATTCACTAATCTTGACCCGAAATTTATGAAAAAATGTATGATCATTTTAAAAAAGGACTTTATTTAATTAACATCTACCAGCTTTAATGGGAAAAATATAATCAGTTTCAGGAATAGAAATATGGGTTCTTTCCCTTAACAATATTTTGGCTTGTATATTTTAGTATATACTAATGGCTATGCCTCTTTTAGAATAAGCCACACAGTATAACCAATGTAAACAGCTAGCAGCAAGCCGGCTTCCCATCGATCGAGTTTTCGTTTTCGTCCTGTAAACATGGCGGCAAAAAGGAAAATTGTACCCAGTACTAAAATACCAAGATCTAGGTTAAAGTTTTTATTATACTCAATGGGACGAATCAGTGAGCTAACACCCAGGATCAGAAAGATGTTGAAAATATTGGAACCGATAATATTTCCAACTGCAATATCATTGTTCTTTTTTGTTGCAGCCACCACCGATGTAGCCAATTCAGGTAGCGATGTACCCAGAGCCACAATAGTTAGCCCAATAATCTTTTCGCTAATACCAAGCGCTGTGGCAAGATGTACGGCATTCTTTACTACCAGTTGGCCCCCGATTACTAATCCAACCAATCCTATTATTATTAAACCCCATATTTTAAGCGGGGGAAGAGGTTTGTGTGCTGAATCTTGGATCACAACATTATTACTCCTCATATTTTTGTAAACGTAAAGAAGGAATACACCAAACAATACTATCAGAATGATCCCATCGATTCGCGAAAGAATATTGCTATTGGCTGCCCAAAAGTCGTTGGCCAGAATTAGTAGTACTAATGCGGCTATTAGCGAAAGTGGAATCTCCTTCCAAACGGTGCTCGATTGTACCACCATGGGAGTAATTATACCAGCAATGCCCAAAATGATAAAAAGGTTAAAGTTGTTACTCCCAATTACGTTGCCAAAAACAATGTCGTGATGAGCTTGAAAAGCAGCAATCGTGTTTACCACAAGTTCGGGAGCCGAAGTGCCAAAAGCAACTATGGTAAGTCCAATGGCTAGGTCGGAAACATTGTACTTTTTTGCCAAAGCAGCGGCTCCATCAACTAGCCAATCGGCACTTTTAATGAGAAGGATAAAACCCAGGAGTAGGAGTAAAATCTGTAGAATCATCAATTAATTGATATGGTGTTATTTAGATCTTTTGTGCTAGGAAAGATATCAACCCCGTTTACACAATAATATCCTCCTCTGACCGAACAGGTTTAATATCGAAGCTGGTGAATAGAGACATGATTTTGCCTCCTGCAATAATAATAGCCGAATCTGAAACTAGCCATATCTTATCGATTTGACCTTTAAGCTCCTTAATGGCATTTTGCCATACTGCTCGAGCCATGGGTTCATACCCTTTCATCTCCTTACATTCCCATACTATTACCTGTTTATTCGGTTTGAGTTGGAACATCTCTTTCCAAGTTTTAATGGCGATTTCGGCCTCATTATGGGTAAGAGTTCCCCTAAAGGTAAAGTTAAGCACTTCCTTGCCCTTAATACTTTTCCAGAAAATGTCGGGGTTTACATTCATTTCGACTAATCTTTTTAAACTGATTGGTAGAACAAAATTAGATTTTTTTAGACATGTTGTGTATGATATCTAATTGAATCAATAAAAATAGTTTTCTGATTTGAACCATTTTTTATCCAATTGAAAGACAATTCTCTACGAATAGTTGCTGCAAGTTGCTAATTATTTCACTCTTCGCAATTCACTTTTTTCGAATTGTGTTTATCGGTTTTATTATTACACTATGTATTCAAATGCTTTTCAGACAATAGGTTGAATGGTAAATTTAGTCCTCATACTTACCCATATCCTGCTTGTATTTCTTAATAATCTTGCCAAAAATTTTCTCATGGCGTCGTTTATCGGCCAAAGTCGTTTCGAAGTGTTTCTTCTCCTTTTCCAGCTTAATGTAGTTTTGGTATGTTCCCTCGTCGAGTTCGCCTTGCTCAACTGCTTCGGTTACTGCACATCCAACTTCATGCATATGGGTGCAGTCAACATACTTACAGTGCTGCGAAAGCTCATAAATACGATCAAAGGTTTTTTCGAGTCCACTTGCCGAATCGGCA
The DNA here is from genome assembly GCA_034003245.1 of Tenuifilaceae bacterium. Classification (GTDB taxonomy): domain Bacteria; phylum Bacteroidota; class Bacteroidia; order Bacteroidales; family Tenuifilaceae; genus Perlabentimonas. The sequence continues at coordinate 24,926 of JAVEYY010000029.1, read as the reverse complement.
ATTCCCACCTCGCGCATTCCAGGGTTGTCTATTAATATTCCTCCACTATCAAGTATAATAAGTTCCCGATGGCTTGTTACATGCTTTCCCTTGCTTGTGCTCTGGCTTATTGAGCCTGTTTTCATCACTTGTTTGCCCGAAAGATTGTTAAGGAGTGTCGATTTTCCAACTCCCGACGATCCAAGCATGCAGTAGGTTTTACCCTTTTTTATGATTGATTTAATAGATTCGTATCCAAACTGCGTTTGGTTGCTGATGGCCATTACCGGAATATTCTCGATTCTTGCGTTTACATTTTCAGTAATTCTATTAATCTCCTGTTCATCAATCAAGTCGCACTTAGTTAATATGATAATGGGTTCCACCTTTGATGTGTAGCAAATGGTAAGGTATCGTTCAAGCCTGTTGATATTGAAATCTCTATCAACAGCCTGAACAAGAAAAGCATAGTCGATATTGGTAGCAATTATTTGAATATCCGAATTATGGCCAATTGCCTGCCTTTTGATTACAGACCTACGCGGGTATATTTTATGTATAACCCCAAAATTGGAATCAAATACCGATAGCGCCACCCAGTCGCCCACAGCAGGATAATCTTCCCTTGACACAGCCGTAAATCTAATGTGGCCAACAATTTCGGCCTCGTACTCACCATTTTCGGTTTTAACAATATACCGCTCCTTATGCTCAATAACCACTCTACCTACCTCAAACCCTTCAAGGTTATTCGTTTTTCTAAATTCCTCAAGGGATTTGTTGTATCCTAATTCTTCAAGTAACATAAATATTGGGTTAGTTTAATCTCAATAGAATTGGAAGATGATATGAATCAAAATTAGTAAAAAAAGTTCCCCTTAGAAGTATAGTGGATTAAACTTAACACCATCAACCCTATTATATTCAATGGCAGGGAATGGAATTTTGATAAGATTTATCGTTTTTAGCGTAGTTCGTACCCATTTTCTGCGGGCAGGAATTTTGGTAAGATCAATATCCAGCGAGAAGAGGAATTGCCTGTACCTTTCCAGATGAGGGAATGGTTGTCCTCTATACCAGGTTGGGTTCTCAAACTCCTTAATCATCCCATTGGCGCTGTAGCCAAAGGCAACATTTAGCCATGGTGGTACTGCTTCAATTCCCGAAATATCCCTAAGATTTACCGATAGCCAGTGCGTATGACCGTTGTAATCGAGAAAAAAGCTTTGTAGTTCAGTTTCACCTAGCATATGATGGTACTTGGGGTATCCGCTGGGAGAGTATGAGAACTTCATCAGCATAACTTGATCATCAAAAAGTGCTTGCTGAAACGAGAACAGTGCCGATCCAAATGCATTTGCCCCCACATCCCACCACGAGAAGCCCCAACCCTCGTAAAGACCATCGAAAACCTCAATGGGTAGCTGAAAAAGAAACCCCACAGGCCCACCCCATAGTAGCGCCTTCCTTTTATCAAGCCCAGCCCAGCGAAGCGCTTGGTAAGCTGCATAACTCTCCCAGTAAGCCGCATAGGCATGGCCAAACTTGTCCATTTGCAGGTAACCCCTGCTATCGTCGTAAAAGTGAAAAGGTACCCGTTCATGATCCTTGTACCATACAAAGCTTAAGTACGATAATCCACCAAGATATAACCCAGTCCCAGAACCTATTATGCCATAAAGTCGAGGCTTTACAATTGTGTCGGGTTTATTTACAGATGGTGAAAACTGCGCAAAACTTTCCACAGTCAGCAGCATAATAAGCCAAAGTGATAAAGTTTTCCTCACGTTAAATTAGTATGTTCTAGTCATCGATGTGGGAACTACAATAATATAATCGGCCAAATTCTTATTTCCTTCATCAAGCTTGCTCACATCATTTTGGAGTACCGTAGCAATGGTACTTATTGCAGTATTGGGTTTATAGTGATTTACATACCATACTATCCCCTCGTAGTTGTTTGAGTGGTAGGTTCCATGGTAGTGAATAATTGTATTATTTGATGTGAGATTATCGCTTATTACCCAGCCCATGGTGGCATCCTTTATGGCTTGTGCTTTTGGGAAATTGTCGTTGCTCGATCCGGCCTTGCCGGGCATCCCCATCATGCTAAGCATGGCTTTATATCCTGGTAATTCGGCATCGTAAGCGGGTGGGAGAGGAGCAATATAACGCTTTGCATCTTTCGATAGCTTTTCCAAAGCTTCAAATCCTCCCGTAGCGACCATCGATGCGTAACGGCGGGGAATATTGGTGGCTAAAAAGAACAGGTTTTTCTCCTTGGCAAATTCCATAAGGGGTTTGTAATCGGTTTTGTAATTGTTCCATAACCGAACCTCTGCTTCAAAGCGCCCTTGGGTGATTAAACCGTTAAGGTACTCGTCGATTATTAGCTGATTATCGCTTTCGAACATCTCGGCGCCAAGCACCAGCGCTGGCCCTTTGAGCTCGTAAAGGTATTTGGTTAGCTCGAGCTGAAGCCAATGGGCAATGGGGTTATCGTGAAGCTCACCAAAAAGAATAACCTGACTTTTGCTTACTCCTTGAGCCATGATTCCAAAATCAGCATGTTCGCCTTTGGCTGTGTAAATGCGGTATGCATCAAGCGATTGACCGTTTGTAGACAAAAAAATTAAACAAACGATCAACAAAACTGTTAACTTTTTCATACTTTTATCGCGCTTAAGTTTAACGTAAAACTAGTTATATTGATTAAATATCCTCTCGTTTAGTATAAATTTAAATCTAACATCATGCAAGTTACACGCTTATTCGATCTTCTTGAACAAGGCAAATCAATTTATGGCAATCGGCCTGTGTTGGGGTGCAAGCACAATGGTAAATGGATAGATTATACACTTGCCGAATATATCGATTATGCTAATAACCTGAGCTATGGTTTTTTGTCCATGGGCTTAACCAAAGGCGATAAAGTTGCCACAATATCTAATAACAGACCAGAGTGGAATTTTGTTGATATGGGGGTTAGCCAGGCGGGAATGATTCATGTCCCCATTTACCCAACCATAAGTAACGAGGAGTATGCCCATATTCTTGCCCATTCAGAGTCGCGCATTGTTTTTGTTTCCGATAAGCAGTTGTACAACAGTATTAAACCCATTGCCGATGGTATTCCTTCCATTATTGGGGTATATATTTTCAATGATGTTGCGGGTATACCAAGCTGGAAGGAGATAGTATCTAAAGGAAAGGAGAATGCCGAGGCAATGTCCATAAAGCTTAATGAGATTAAGCCTACAATAAAAACGGATGATCTAGCTTCGATCATTTATACATCGGGAACAACTGGTTTGTCGAAAGGCGTAATGCTATCGCATAAAAACTTTCTTAGTAATGTTGAGGCAAGCTCAAATCTATTCCCATTAGGCCCCGAGGATGTATCGCTTAGCTTTTTACCGCTCAGTCACGTTTACGAGCGGATGGTTAGCTACTACTATCAGTTCAAGGGAATTACTATTTACTATGCCGAAAATATGGGAACCATTGGTGATAATCTAAAGGAGATTAAACCAACTGTTTTTGTTGCTGTACCCAGGGTAATTGAGAAAACTTACGATAAAATTATTGCCAAGGGAAAAGATCTTACTGGTATCAAAAAGCAACTTTTTTTCTGGGCCGTTAACCTTGGATATCGATACAAGGAGCAGGGTAATGGATTTTTCTATATGTTCCAGTTAAAAGTGGCTCGTAAGCTAATTTTCAGCAAATGGAAAGCAGCCCTTGGTGGTAGGGTTAAGTTCATTATCAGCGGGGGAGCTGCTCTCCAACCCCGATTAGCACGCGTTTTCTTTGCTGCTGGAATTCCAATTTATGAGGGATACGGACTTACAGAAACTTCTCCCGTAATTGCAGCAAATCAACCCATTGAACCCAATAGTATCATGTTTGGATCTGTTGGTCCAGTGATCAAAAATATTGAGGTGAAAATAGATGACGATGGAGAAATCTTGATGAAGGGCCCAAGCCAAATGTTGGGTTACTTTAAATCCCCAGAGCTTACTGCCGAGGTTATTGACTCAGATGGCTGGTTTCATACTGGCGATATAGGTAAGTTCGAGAAGGGTAAATTTCTGGTAATTACCGATAGAAAAAAGGAGATGTTTAAACTCTCCAATGGTAAGTACATTGCGCCTCAGGTAATCGAAAATAAACTAAAGGAGTCGTTTTTTGTGGAGCAGGCCATGGTGGTGGGCGAGAACGAGAAGTTTGTTAGCGCCATTATCTCACCAAATTTCAGCTTCCTACACGACTGGTGCTCGCGTTACAAGATTCACTATGAGAACAACATGGAGCTTATTAAAATTCCCGATGTTATTGCTCGCTACCAGAAGGAGATTAATTCGTTGAATAAGAATTTGGGAAGTCACGAGCAGATTAAGCGTATACGCTTGGTGTCTGAGCAGTGGACTCCTCAAACGGGTGAACTATCCCCAACGCTTAAACTTAGGCGTAGGGTTATTTACAATAAGTATGAGGCATTACTTGAAGAGATATACGGACATGCAAGGGATCAGGCTCCCCGAGGAGTTAATGGTGACGACGAATAATTAGCTTCGAATTTGATGAAAGTTAAAGCCCCATAGAAATATTCTATGGGGCTTTATAATTAATTGCGCTTTTATTCTGCTTGTGCAACTGTACCAGTAAGCCTAAGTACAATGCTCGAATTCTTTGGGTCGTTGGTAATTACAGTTATCGTTTTACTCTGGCGACCAGTAAAACCTCGGGTTCTGAATGAAGCCGATAGTGAACTTTTTTGCCCGGCTTTGATAACCGTAATCTGAGGCGCAACAGTGGTGCATCCGCAGCTTGCCTGAATTTTACGGATTATTAGGTCGCTCTTGCCAGTGTTTGTGAACACAAATTCATGTTCAATTACTTCGCCTTCTTTAACATCTCCAAAATCCTTTTGGATTTCCGAAAACTCAATTCTTGGGGCATCTTCGAGTTGCTTTGCAGAAAGTTTCGAGAAGTCTTCCTCAAGCCTAGCACTAATATTCACGAGAATCTTCTCGCTACTTTTCTTATCAACAACAATTTGTGCGCGGCTTAGGTTGTAACCCCAATCGTTAAAACCTTTGGCGTCAAAGGTGAAAAGTATGTATCCTTCTTGCGCTGGATTGAGTTTGGCTGGAACAGGGGTAATCTTGATGTTCTTGGGTGCACCTTCGGCGGAAATTGAGATGGGTTCGGTGCCAAAGTTAAACGTTTTAAGGGTATCGGTTTTAACCTGATCAACGTAAACAACTCCTAACGACACGTGTGTGTTTGGTAAACCCAGATTACCAATCCTTCGGCGATAAATCTCCTCTTTTGTCTTTGGACGAGGGATTACTTGACCTCTAAGTGAAAGGACAACCCCACCACCTGGTGTGTTTGAGTATACAGTAATTCGCTGGTTTATTTGTCCAGGCCTACCTTTCGGGTTGTACGATACTGTAACTACGCCTTCGTTTCCAGGTAGAATTGGTTCCTTTGTCCATTCCGATGCGGTACAACCGCACGAAGTTGCCACCCGCGTAAGAATAAGTGGTGCGTTACCAGTATTTTTCAGCTTAAAATCAACCGAAACAATGCCATTCTCCTCCTGAATACCACCAAAATTATGGTTAGTTGACATGAATTGTAGAACAGGAGCCTGTTGCTGCGAGGCAACCCCAAGGGCAATTATACTTAGCTGTAAAACCAAAAAAAATCGTTTCATATTGTAATATTATTTAGTGTAAATGTCTTCCAATTTTGAGTTGTTTTGGCTATCAAAAGTAGTAAGATTTTATATTTTGCGTAAATTTCAGTCCCTTTGTTTTGTCAAAGATTATTCCAAAGCAGATTGTAATGCCAATTTTGCTGTTCATTCATACGTAAACGTTATTTTGTGGGTTTTGATTACCTTTGTTGAAAATATTTGTATCTAATGAGTTTAAACGAAATATTGATACTTATAGTAATCGGCTTGCTTGCTGGGTTTACGGGCGGTTCATTGGGTCTTGGGGGGGGTATTATTATAGTTCCCGCATTGGTTTTAATAATGGGCTTTAGTCAGCACCAAGCACAGGGCACAAGCCTTGCTGTTATTGTGTTTCCCGTGGCTATACTAGGAGCCTACAACTACTACAAATCGGGATATGTTAACCTGAAATTTGTTGTTATATTAGCTCTTGCTTTTTTTATTGGGAGCTATCTGGGTTCGTTGATGTCGATAAATTTGCCTGCAAAGCTTTTGAAAAAGATATTTGGCTTCGCCATTCTAGTTCTGTCCCTAAAAATGATTTTCGATAAATAGCTGTCGCCATGCTAAACTCAATACGTCAACTTGCCTTCGACCAGCACAATGCTATTGTCGAGTTTCGGCGATATCTGCATCAGCACCCCGAGTTATCCTTTCAGGAGGTAAATACTGCAAAGCATATTGCTAAGGAGTTAGAATCTATAGGCATCCCATTCTTCGATGGGATAGGAGGAACAGGAATTCTTGCTTTGATTGAAGGTGATGTTCCCGGCCCAACGGTAGGCATTAGGGCCGAATTGGATGCTTTGCCAATTCAGGAGCAAACAGAACTTAAGTTTGCAAGCATTAACGCCAATGTTATGCATGCCTGTGGCCACGATGTTCATATGGCCAATCTTATTGGAGCAGCTAGAATTCTATGGAAATTACGGCATTTGCTGAAAGGAAATGTTTTGCTGATTTTTCAGCCTGGCGAGGAGGTACTTCCAGGTGGAGCACAAAGCATTATAGAATCGCCAGAATTTAATAAGTACAAGCCAAGCCTAATGCTTGGGATGCATATTCTCCCCGAGTTAACAGCGGGAAAAGTGGGCTTTAAATCTGGAGCGTATATGGCTTCCGGCGATGAAATTTACCTGAAGGTGAAAGGAAAGGGAGGTCATGCTGCCCTACCACATACCCTAATAGATACTGTGCTTATGGCCTCGCACATTGTTGTTGCCCTGCAACAACTGGTTAGTCGAAATTCGCCGGTCGAAATACCCACAGTGCTCTCGTTTGGAAAAGTTATTGCCAATGGGGCAACCAATATTATTCCCGATGTGGTTAACATTGAGGGGACTTTCAGAACCATGGACGAAACATGGAGAGAAACGGCCCATGATAATATTCGGAAAATTGCAACGGGTATTGCTCAAGGAATGGGAGGGGAGTGTGAGGTGGAAATCCGAAAGGGTTACCCCACTCTTTATAATAATCCAGATTTTACCAGAGTTGTAGTTGACCTTACCTCAGAGTATATGGGCACGAACAATATTGTGAAACTCTCAACTCGAATGACTACCGACGACTTTGCACGCTTTGCTCAGGTTATTCCATCAGTGTATTTCAGGATTGGAAGCGGTTTTCCTAAAGGTGAAGCAATGGTTCTGCACAGTAGCAAACTACTGGTCGATGAGCATGTTTTAGAGCAGTCGGGCGGTTTACTTGCCTGGATAGCCATTAATATGCTCGACAAGCATTTGTAGGTTAAGGGGTTGTAAACAGTGCTTTATTCGAATTTATACTAGTTATAAATACCATAAAAAGCCGCTTTTTCTTTTTCATTTAAATAAATGCTAGTATTTTTGTAGGTGCATACATGCTAAAGTTTAACTAAAAAAACCAAAACAATGGCTTACGTAATTTCTGATGATTGCACCGCTTGCGGTAGCTGCATTGATGAGTGCCCAGTGGAGGCAATATCTGAAGGTGATATCTATAAGATTGACCCAGATGTATGTACCGATTGTGGTGCTTGTGCTGATGTTTGCCCCGTTGAGGCTATTCATCCTGCATAATTAACAGAGGGTACTTATATTAAAGAAAGCCCACTGCAGTAGCAGTGGGCTTTCTGATTTTTTCGCAAACCATTATCTTACAAAATGGGGCAATTCAAGGGGCAATTCAATGGATAGCTCAACTAACCCAGCAACCTCACCTTCCTGATGCCAGGGCGTTTGGTATATCAACTTTTTTACGCCATTCTTTTCGATGGTATAGGCGTTCGATTCGTTCTTGATCATTAGTCTCCGAATAATCTCAATAGAACGCTGGTTATGGCACTGGAAAAGGTTTTTCCCAACAAGTTCTTTGCCGCCCCACTTTTCAAAGGTTCGTTGGGCTTTTTGGTTCATGTAGATTATATCTCCATTCAAATTGCAAACTGTAATGGCACAATTCAGGCTAGTAGCCCATTCGGGAAGGTTATTCATGTTTTTTTTGCAAATCTAGCCATTATAATAATTAATGGAAACGACATTTAATAATTTCTATGGAGAGAATTCACTACTCCAGAGTGAGTAATATGGTTTTGTCAATTTCTTTAATCAACCGGATTGAACCAAATGATTATTCGTTGTTTTTTTTAGAATATGAGTTAAGCCAAGAATCTCGCTTTTCTTTTAAGGGTTGCTCAAAAACAGAGAATCCACCAGCAAAGCGGGTGGATTCTCTTAATAGGGTATCTTGAGCCCTATTTGTAAACCTAAACCTAAAAATGTTTTTTTAAAGTCTTTCCTAAATTGCAGGATAAATGCAAACCTGCTGTAATTTTTAATAAGATTTTATAATATATCTATTAGCTCTAGTATAACTTAACGAATATTGTGCCAAAAGGTTTAAAGCATTGATAATTAATTTTAAAAATCTTTAAATAATGTTGTCAATGCACTGTATTTATTGATGAATGATAGGATTTTGTCCGTATACGCACAAAGGCTGTTCGTTTTGCTAATGATCTTTAGCTCAAAAAAAAATTGTAAGCTGGTCGTATTTACCGATTAAAATGAGTTGGAAATTTTGGGAGTATAAGGCTATCGATTATCTATGTGCTGGCATCCAGCCTTCGGTATTCGGTAAGTAGATAGTTTGTGCTTAACTTTTCTTGCTGATATGTTGAGTCGATAAGGCTTAACAGGCTGCTTGCAGCAGCTGTAACGGGTTGTTTATCGAAATAGTGCTCGTGGGCATAATTAAGGTACTTCAGGAGTTTAAAGGCATCGAACCAAAGGAAAAAGCGTTTTACAAACGATTCGGGCTGCGATGTATTGGAATTAATCTCAAAAATTGCCTTTGTAAAACCATTTGCATGCAAGAATTCTTTTAGAGGATCTGGCTGCTCGTCAAGAAATTGGGCAAGTTTACTGTCGGTTGGATTGAAGAGGTGTGATTGAGCTGTAAATAAAAAATTCTTAAGCGATAAAAATGAATTGAGATTGTAGGTTAAGTACTCTTCCGTATTGTTTTCTAGATATTTAGTCATGGCGCGTCCAGTGCCAAATGGAACGCGGTGCGAAGTGCGAGGCGAGGGGAAAATTGTAGCGCTGTTAATCTCCCGGAAATTTCCGTGGGGAATTATTTTCTGCAAAAAGTAGAAGTCTTCGCCTGCTTTGTTTTTGTTCATCCCTCCAAATTTAAGATATGCATTGGCGCTGCACGCCATACTCGAACCTACGGTTTGGTAGGAGAAAGGGTGTCCAATAAATCGACCAGCCTGGACATAGTAACGCAAATGAAGTTCATACTGAGCAATTCCGGTGTAGATTTGCTGATCGAACTCGGTTCCCGCTATTGGATGTTCGTAACGAATTGAACAAGCTGCTGTTTCGGGGTAATCTAGCCATAGTTTCTCTAATTCAACCAGGTAGTTAGGCGAGCATGTGGCATCGGCATCAAAACAGGCAATGATTTTGGTTTGGCTTGCCGATTGCATAAGCCGCCACGCGGCTTCGTCCATTCCGGTTTTGCGGGCAAGCCCCACGCCCGCATGTTTTTTGGGCAAATCGAATGCCTTAAGGGCTACAAATCGAAGTTTTTCGTTGTTGCAGATTTTATCAACTTTATCCACTATGTCGATACAGCTGATGGCATTCTCAATTACATCGTCAGGCGAAGCCTCTGGAAAGTTAACAACAACTATTACTTCGGTATCGCATTGGGGTAGCTGGCAGTTTAGGAGCGATTGGAGAGAGGTCCAAAGGTTCGGTTCGTTGTACGATGGTAACACCACAACTATTCCAAGGTTCGCTTGGGGAGTATAACTAATTGCGGGTTTAAACGATTTGTGTCGCTGAAAGTAGGGGTGATCCATGGTGCAACGCATATAGATTTTACAAAAAAATAAAGCCCCACCTTAAGTAGGTAGGGGCTTTTGAGTAGCTATGAGGTTACCTATTTTTTTGTGGTTTTGGTTTTACCATACTCAACGTTTAGGCCAGCAATAACGTCTTTGGTAATTTCAATTGATGGGTTGCCATACAAAAGTGGCCCGCCAAAAGTACCGCTTAGGATAATTTGAAATCCTTTATCCTGGTTGTAAATTTTTAGGTAATCGGTAATACTATGCTGAATGCGACGAAGCATAACTTGCTCCTCTTCGGCAAATCGCATACGCAATTCATCCCTAAATTGGTAAAGTTCTTGCTCTTTAGCGGCCAAATCGTTCTGCATTTGCTGAGCGGTTGAGCGGGTTACTAGCCCTTTTTGAACTTTATCCTGAAAGTCGATCATTTGCTTCTCAAATGCCCGAGTGCGGGTGGTCATATCGGTTTCCATTTTGCGGCCTTTGGCCTCAAGTTCCTGCTGAATATCGAAGTACATATCGTATTTGCTCAACACAGTGTCGATATTTACCCAGGCAATTGCAACTTCTCCGCTAAACGATTCTACAGACTCCCCTTGCTCTGAACTAGTGTGAGCGCTTTTTGGTGAACTGGTAAAATGCAAAATGTAAAGTAAAACAACGGCGATAGCCAAAACAATGTTAACTAATAGTGATGTCTTTTTCATTTCTTTTAGGTGGTTGAACCGGGCATATATAAAATTTGAACCGGTGTGTTAAACAATTTGGAACAATTAATATCGAAACGTGTGCAAATATATTGATTATGCTCAACAAAAAAATTTATGCTCAAAAAAATTACTCAAAAAGTCCTTCGTCGCGAACAAGTAGCAGAATAGCTTGGAATGGAACAACAATGAACTTCTCCTTGCTAAACTCAATCTCGGTTCCACTATCCTGTAGATAAACTGCCATATCACCAACGTTGGCCTGCAGAGGGAAATACCGGGAGTTATCTCTACTCTTTTGCCAGGGTTCTTCATAATCCGATGGCGCAGGAATTGGATAGCCTGGACCTACCTTAACCACAAACCCACATTGTACTTTCTGCTTTTCCTGAACACCAGGGGGCAGCAGCAGTCCGGTTTTGGTTCTCTCCTCTGGGTTCTTAGGTTTAATAAGAACCCTATCTCCAACTACTATAAGCTTGTCTAAATTTTTTGTCTCTAAAGATATTTCCATAGAATGATAAATCATTTATAGATATTACAAAGATATAATATTTAAGCCCGTTAGATTGGTGTGAAATTCTTGGATTGAAAGCGCCCTGTGCTGTTAAATAGCATATAGTCAGGTGTATAAAAGGGTGCGCTGATAAATTCTATCATTTTTTTTATTACTATTTAACAGTCAAATTAGGTCTCCTATTCTATACTAAAAACCAATCGGGCTTTTTGGTAGTACATTTCTCCGGGATTTAGCCTTGTTGAGGGGAAATGGTTTTGATTTGGTGTATCAGGAAAATGCTGCATCTCGAGGCATATTGCCATATGCTTGTGGTAAACTGTGGCGTTGTGTCCCGTTATGCTTCCGTCGAGTGAGTTTCCGCTGTATACCTGAATGCCAGGGTTGGTGCAGTAAACACTTAATTTACGGCCACTGGCCTTGTGGATAAGTTCTGCGGCTGGAATCTCAAATCCTTTTCCATTTCGAAGTACGTAACAATGATCTAATCCACCAGGAATCGACAGAACGCTATCCTTAAGCTCTTTGGTTTGGGAAAAGTCGAAATGACTACCTTTGCATGTGGCAAATTTACCGGTAGGAATTTGTGTATCATCAATCTCGAGATACTGGTCGGCATTGACGAATAGTTGATGATCGTAAATCTTGTCCTTAAATGCTCCTAAGTTAAAGTAGCCGTGGCTAGTTAAGTTAACATGTGTAGGAGCATCAGCTTGTGCCGAAAATTCTATGTCAACACTATTGTTGTCGAATACTGTGTATGTAACAGTGGCCTTAAGGTTTCCGGGATACCCCTCCTCGAGATGTGGGCTGCTGTAGGTTAACTTTAATTTGGCGAGACCATCGGCCTCTTTAATCTCAAAATCCCAGAGCTTTGTATGGAAACCATTATCGCCTCCGTGTAAATGATTTGGGGAATTGTTGATGGGAAGGTTGTAACTATTCCCATCGATATTGAAATGACCTTTAGCTATTCGATTGGCAAATCGCCCCACGATGGTTCCAAAAAATGGATGCCCGTTTAAGTATTGATCAAGTGATGAAAACCCAGCGGAAATTTCTTCAATATTTCCTACCCTGTCCGGAGTTTTAATTGATGTAATTATCCCTCCATAATTTGTGATGCAAATGGTTAAACCCTCCGACGATTCAAATCGAAAGATTTTAGCCTCCTCTCCGTTGGGCAGTTGGCCAAAGGTGTTGATTGAAACATTCATGATGTGATGATTATTTTATGTCTATTCAATTCTAAATCCTACCACGCAAATATCGTCAATTTGATCGTTTGGTGAGCCACTGATAGGTTCGGGATAGTTCATCCAGTCTAGCAACTCTCTTTCAAGATAGTCAATCTGCTGACTAGCATCAAGGTTGTGATGTTTGAAGATTAGTTCTTGAAAGTGCTTGCTCGAGAATTTTTTGTAGTTTGGACCCCCAAGCTGATCGATAATACCATCGGTAGTAAGGTAAACCATGTCGTTGGGTTCGAGCGTAACAACTTTTAGAGTAAAGGTGCTATCCTTAAAATGTTTGGCAATAGGCGTGTTATCGGCCTTAAGCATATAAAGGCAGTGAGTGGAGTCGTCCAATGTTGGTTCCAGAATGTCTATAGATAAGTTGCTCGTATCATTACGCTTTACAATGAAACAAGGTGTTTGCGATCCGGCAAACTCAAGTGTTGTGGTATTATTTGCCTTATCGGTTTCGCTTTGATAGATTGCACAAATGCCAACAACCATACCATCGCGAACCTCATTGGCTTCATCTTCTTGCTGAAGGGCATTTATTAGATTCTGCTTAAGAATTTTCAGGATCTTATCGGGTTGGGTAATTTGCTCCCGCTTTACTACCTCGTTGAGGAGGGATATCCCTAACATGCTCATAAATGCCCCAGGAATACCATGCCCAGTACAATCGGCTACGGCAATTAGCTTAATCTGGTTGATTTCGGTGAACCAGTAAAAATCACCACTTACAATATCTCTAGGCCAAAACATCACAAAGTTGTCCTTAAAGAGATTTCTTAACGCCTCTTTGCTTGGTAGAACTGCTTTTTGGATAAGTGAGGCGTAAAATAAGCTGTCGGTAATTTGCGAGTGGCTTTGTTCAATAATCTTTTTTTGCTGCGATATTTCTTGATAGGCAACTTCTATATTTTCGGCCTGAGCTTGGAGTTCCTCCTTCTGATGGCTTATTTCGGTTGTGCGTTCCTCAACTTTACGCTCCAGTTCCTGATTGATATTGGTTATAATAGCCTGAATTTTAAGAATCTGTTCCTTTTCCATCCGCTCCTTCTCCAGCTGGTTTTCTGCTACCTTACGGTTTAACTGTCCAAATCGATTTGCCAGAGCCAATGTGAACAGGAAAACCTGTCCGAATGATCCAATCTTAAGGCTCGATGCCAAAAAGTAAGTGGAGAACGATTCGTTAGTGGGTTTTAAAATTACGTAAAGCACAAATAGGCATAGGAATACAAAAAAAATAAAGTTGGCCCAGAGATAATGTCCAGAAAGGTAATGCCCTTTAATGTATGTCTTTATGGCAAAGGTGAGCAAAAAAATAAAAGTGATAATATGAATTGTATGAATAAATGGGGTAAAATTCCAAAAGAACCCAAGGTTAATAACAACTATTAGTGATAGTGGCACAATGTAGAAAATTTGTAGTCGCCTAAGTAGTGTATGCCACTGGGGAAAATTCTTTTCTGGATCGAGAAAATATCGAGAGAAACCGATGTAAAAAAAGGTACACATTAAGGCTAGGTAGTTCCCAGTATACCTTGTAATGTAATCGCAACCGGTAATGGCGTAGCCAACCCTTTCGAATGTTACAAAGTACAAGGCCATGGAGAAGAACGCAAGAAAGAAGTAGATAAAACTCTTGTCGCGAAATAGAATAAACTGAAATAATATGTAGAAACCCATGGAACAAAGTACCCCAACCAGAACTGCAAGTATTACCCAGTTCCGCGTGTAGGTTTCCATTTCGGTATTAGCGGGTCTGAGACTAATCTCCACATTGGGTTTGAACTCTTGGAAAAGTTCGGTATTCATCCTAATGTAGAACGTAACAGCTCTTTCGGCGGGCAGTTTAATTGGAATAACCGATGGGTTTTCCGGGAAGCAACTCTGAGAACTTCTAACGTACTCCCCGTTTCGGGCAAGGAATTCAGCCTCTGAGTCGGTAACTCGGTATACCTCGTTATACTGTTTTGGCAATATATGCAGATGCCAGTCAATTTGTTCGTTAAGCTTATTTATAACGGTAAATCTTACCCAGTAAAAATTGATCCCTTTTGATAGGCCAGTATTTGTTTTAAAAAGATTGTTATAACTAGGTGAAGTGATATCGATAAAACTCAGGGTACCGTTAGGATCAGGGAGTTTTTCAATAATACTGTCGATGGAATATCGGTTTTGAATCTGCCCTTTCACAATAAATGGCTCCTGGCCATAAGCATTATTGGCGTTTATGGCTTGGACAATCAGAAACAATAATGGCATTAGCCAGTATTGAAAAACTTTTCCCCTTATGAATAGCACAATTCTATCGATTAGTATGCTTATTATCAGCTGTAAATATCTGAATTAGTTTTTTTCAGAGTTTTAAAATTATAAAAAACTAGATAAAATGCATAAGCAATGGCCTAAAAAGATTTAACATATGTTAAATAGCAACAGTAGTGACTCAGTAAAAAAATCTATTTTTGTAGTTACTAGATGATGTGTAAAACATGTAAGCTAAACAAAAAAGGTATGATAAAACAACACTTTAAAACCCTTATCGCTATGGCATTAGCTGCCACGCTTTGGTCGTGCCAAGACAATGGAACCGACAAAAAATTTGAGCCAATAACTCCTGACATTGAGTTAACCTCGCAGGAAATCGCAAATGGGGTGTTAACTCCTGAAGTGCTATGGAAATTTGGCAGGATTGGTAGTCCTCAAGTTTCGCCCGATGGCCAGTATGTAGTATACTCGGTAACCCGTTTCTCCATGGAAGCCAACCGAGGAGTTTCTAACATCTATACTGTTCCTGTAAAAGGAGGCGAGCCAGTTGAACTCACAAACAACACTACAAATGATTTCAGTCCCCGCTGGACACCCGACGGGAGAATTGGATTCTTGTCGACACGGAGCAGCGATACTCAGCTATGGGAGATTAATGCTGATGGCACTAACGTTAAGCAGGTAACTTTCATTGAGGGTGGCATTAATGCATTTGCTTACGCCCCAACGGGTGATAGAATTATGTACACCAAGAATGTTCAGATTGAGAAGACGACAAAGGATTTACACCCCGATATGCCCAAGGCAAATGTTCGCATCTCTGATAATATGATGTATCGCCACTGGAACTATTGGCGCGATGGTAGTTTCTCCCACATCTTTGTGGCATTGTACCAGAACGGCACAATTGGCGAGGGCATTGATATTATGTCTGCCGAGGCATGGGATGCTCCAATGTCGCCATACTTCGACGACTCCGAAATATCGTGGAGTCCCTGCGGAAAAATCCTTGCCTACACCTGCAAGAAGTTTCATGGTAAAGATTTGGCGGTAACCACTAACTCCGATATCTATCTATACTACATTGAGGAGGGCTCAACCGAAAATATCACCGAAGGATTAATGGGCTACGACAAGTATCCTGTATTCTCGCCCGATGGCACAAAGATAGCTTGGCAGAGCATGGAGACACCCGGCTACGAGAGCGACAAGCATAGGTTATTTATGCTAAACCTTGAAACTGGCGAGAGATCATATTTAACCAAAGATTTTGATCAGAATGCCGATAATTTCAGTTGGGATGGCGAGGGGAATAGCATATACTTTATAAGCGGAATAAACGCCACCGAGCAAATCTTTAAGATAAATCTTAATTCAAAAGAGATAAGTAAGATTACTGATGGATGGCATAACTACACATGGTTTATGCCTGCTAAGGGCATCTTGGTTGCTCAGAAGATGTCGATGAGCATGGCCGCTGAGCTGTTCACCATTAATCCCGAAACCAGTGAGGAAACCCAGTTGACCTTTATAAATAAGCATATTTACGATAACATTAAGATGGGGGAGATTACCCAGCGCTGGGTTAAAACCACCGATGGAAAGCAGATGCTTGTTTGGGTGATACTACCTCCAAATTTCGATCCCAATAAAAAGTACCCAGCGCTTCTATACTGTCAGGGTGGCCCACAAAGTACGGTTGGGCAGTACTTTAGTTTCCGTTGGAATTTCCAGATCATGGCAGCTCACGACTATGTAATTGTTGCACCGAACCGTCGGGGTGTTCCTTCTTTTGGGCAGGAGTGGAATGCTCAGATATCGGGCGATTATAGCGGACAAAATATTATGGATTACCTAAGCGCCATTGACAATGTAAAGCAAGAGCCATGGGTTGATGAGAATAAACTTGGCGCAGTTGGCGCCAGTTACGGTGGTTACTCGGTATACTATCTGGCTGGAATGCATCAGAACAGATTTAAGGCCTTTATTGCGCACAATGGCATGTTTAACTTCGAAAGTTTTTACGCTTCAACTGAGGAGACCTTCTTCCCCAACCACGATTTTGGTGGCCCATTCTGGGATAAGAACAACAAGGTTGCGCAACGAACCTATGCCAATAGCCCCCATAAGCTGGTTCAGAACTGGAATACGCCAATTATGGTAGTTGTGGGCGAGAAAGATTTTCGAATTGCATACTCCGAGGGATTGCAAGCATTCAATGCAGCCCAATTACAGGGTGTGCCAAGCCGTTTGTTGGTTTTTCCCGATGAAACACACTTTGTTACAAAACCACAGAATGCTGTGATTTGGCAGCGTGAGTTCTTTGGATGGCTCGATAAGTGGTTGAAGTAAACGATTGGATGTATAAAAACAAAAGGCGCAGTTGTTCTGCGCCTTTTAGTTTTAATCTTTAATAGCCTTTTTTGCCTTCTCTTTGGCCTCGTTGTAGTTATCGCATACATTATTTCGTCCAATCAGAAAGTCGATGCGGGCTTTTTCAAGTTCTTTCCTTACCTCGGGCTGAACGCCCGATAGGATTAGCTTAACATTTATGGCTTTCAAATATTTAATGGTCTCCTTGAAGTTATGGAGTCCCGTGGAATCGATAAAGGGTACGTGGCGCATTCGAAGAATCAGAACCTTTGATGTTTTGCCGAAATTCTTAAGCGTTTCGCGGTATTTCTGAGCTGCGGCAAAAAAGAATGGTCCCTTAATCTCATACACCTCTATACCCTTTGGTAAGTCGGAGTAATCCTCTAGGGCATCCATATCGGCATCGGCAGCAATTACATGGCTTGCATTGGCCATCCGCTGCATGAAAAGAAGCGCAGCCAAAACCATTCCTATTTGAATGGCTACAGTTAAATCGATTAGCACGGTAAGGAAAAAGGTTGATAGCAGAACAACAATATCGTAGCGCGAGCCCTTGAGGATCGAGTAGAACGATCGCCATTCGCTCATGTTGTAGGCAACTACAACCAGAATTCCTGCAAGGCAAGCAAGGGGAATTTGAATGGCCCATTTTCCAAAGAATAGAACAATGAGCAGAAGGGTAATTGCATGAACAATCCCAGCCACTGGTGTACGTCCACCATTTTTCACGTTGGTTGCAGTACGTGCAATTGCCCCAGTTGCAGGTATCCCCCCAAATATTGACGACGCCACGTTAGCTATTCCTTGCGCAATAAGTTCGGTGTTCGATCGGTGGTTACCGCTAATCATACCATCGGCAACAACTGCCGAGAGTAACGATTCAATTGCGCCTAACAGCGCAATGGTAAATGCAGGCGCTATGTACTGCGACAGATTACCCAGATCGAAATGGGGAATGCTCAGGCTAATTGTGCTTGGTAATTCACCGTAAACCGAACCAATGGTGCTAACTGGCAGCTTAAATAGTACGGTTGCAAGTGTCATTACAATTATGGCAATAAACGAGCCAGGAATCCTTTTGAATAACCTCTTGGAGTAAACCGCTATAAGAACAGTGCCCACGGATATTGCTATGGCGTAAATGTTAAAGTTACCTGCTCCCTGAAAGTATGCTCCCCATTTGGCAATAAACCCAGATGGTACTTCCGATATGGCTAACCCAAAGAATTCCTTTATTTGCGTTGAGAAGATAATTACTGCAATTCCACTTGTAAATCCAACAATTAGAGGATGTGGTATAAACTTAATTATTGTTCCCAGTCTGAGCAACCCAAAGGCAATAAGCATTAAACCTGCAAGAAATGTGGATATAATTAGCCCTTCAATCCCGTACTGCTCAATTATACCAAACACAATTACTACAAACGCACCCGTTGGTCCCCCAATTTGCACTCGACTTCCCCCAAGAAACGAAATTAGAAACCCTGCAATAATTGCGGTTATCAGCCCTTTTTCGGGTGAAACTCCCGAAGCAATGGCAAAAGCAATTGCCAACGGCAGCGCTACTATTCCAACAATAATACCTGCCATCACATCGCTCTGAAGCTGATGTTTTGTGTAACCCTCGCGGAGGGCAGTGAAGAATTTGGGTTTGAATACTGAATTCATAGCTAATTTCCTTGTTTCGCTTTATTACCTAATCGTATGAGTTTGTTTCTTTGTACTATGTAGAAAAGAGGAGTTACAGGGGCTAAAATCACAACTGATGTGATCCAGAACCACTTTTGGTACACATTGTTATAGAAAATATCGTTAGCAAAAATTACAATACCTATGGCAAGTGTTCCCCAGTAGAAATGATAAATTGAATCGATATTGATTTGCATATCAAACATGTACGATAGAAGTTGAAGGAGTGCAACTCCAAAATTAAAAATAGCAATAAGCCAGGCCGTTGGTTTGCCAATAGTTAGTGTATTCACGATGGTTTAAATTTTTATGCAAGAAAAGCGCGGCAAAGCTAAGTAATATTTTGCCTCGTTATCCACATTGGTCAAGTTATTTTCCTGAATTCAATTTTTGCAATAGCTAATACTAAGCTGAATACTCAAATGCAATTGGGCTACTAGCATGGTATTGTAAAGTAGAACGAAGCCCCTTTGTATATTTGGCTCTCGACCCAGATTTCACCCCCCAGCAGGTCGACGTATGCCTTTGAGATGGCAAGCCCCAAACCGGTTCCCTCTTTTGTAGTGGAATAATCGGCCTGAACAAATCGATCGAAAATAATTAGCTGCTTTTCCATTGGAATTCCAATACCAGAATCTTTGACAAAGTAATTGATACTCTTATCGAGTTTTTCGTATCCAAACTCTATGGCCTCGCTGTTGCTGTATTTGATGGAGTTTTTTATCAGGTTTACTAAGATGGCGTAAATCTTTTCGGCATCGGACTCAATAAAAGCCTGGTCGTGGGGTAGTGACTTTCGGTAGGTTAGGTGAATTCCACACTTTTCGGCCTCGAGTTTAAAGAATAAGAATAATGAGTCGATCTGATCGTTAATGTTAAACCTGGTGTTATAAACCTCCATTTGACCTGATTCAATCTTGGAGATATCAATGATGTTGTTGATCAGGTTTAGCATCCGATGGCCACTTTCATCGATAATTCGAAGGAACTCCTGCTGCTTATCGCCGGTTAATTGGGGTTCCCTAAGAAGTTGGGCAAAGCCAAGAATTCCGTTCATGGGGGTTCTTATCTCGTGGCTCATATTGGCAAGGAAAACTGATTTTAGCCTATCGCTCTCCTCGGCACGGTTCTTAGCTTGCTTGTGCTCCTCCATTTCAATCTCAAGTTTGCGCTGAACCTCCCTCTCCGATTCAATCTTAACTTTTAATCCCTTTATAAGCGATGTAATTGAAATTACGAGCACAAGGTTGAGGATAATGAAATTTAAACCAATGGTGATTATGGCTGCTGGGATTAAATTCGAAAGCAGCTCATTGTTAACCATCTTGTAGTACGACAGTAATGCTAGAATAATGAAAATAATGATGTTGAGCGTTAGGCTAATAAAGCCAGCTTTATCACTAAAAATTAGCGCCGAAAACGCTGAGAAACCCAGCAGATACACAAGGCCTGGGCCACTCCATCCCATGTAGTACAAAAGCGCTAGCCCAAGGAGATACATGATAACCAGCAGTATAATTTTTCGCGTTTCTAGTGCAAGTTTCTTGCTAAAAAAAATATACTGAACAATTAGGAAACCTATTGTATCAACAATTGCTAAAACAATTAAATCATCGTGCAGGCTCATTATTAAGCTTGGAATGTATAGCAGCACTGAGAGGGGTACGAGAATGATAAGGATATCAGCAAAAAAATTCGCTTGCCAATTCTTTACGGTCTCCAACTCCGATTCGTTAGACTGGATTAGGCTACTCTTCGCATTCTCACGATACTCTTTAACAACGTGAATTATTGTTTTAACGATGCTCATAGAGTTTCTTTGCAGATGTTTGGCAAAAAAGATTCGGATAAAAGTATATAATTTGGATTATTATTTATCCTCATTTATGGTTTATCTGAATCACGACACCGTTAAATTTCTACTTTTACTTAAAAAATTTTACAATTAATGATAAAGGCCAATCACAGCTTATTTCACAGCTGGCTTATAAACCAGTATACCAGTTATATTTTAAATACTGATTTTCAGGCAGTCAAGATCAAGGGCGATATTATTGCAGATAATCGGTCGGTTTTGCTAATCCCAAATCACTTCAGCTGGTGGGATGGTTTTTTTGGCTGGCACATCAATCAAAACATTTTTCGCAAAAAGTTTCACGTAATGATGCTTGAGCAGGAACTCTCGCAACGGATGTTCTTTAGTAGGGTTGGTGCATTTTCGGTGAACTTAGGGTCAAGAAGCATTATCGAGAGTTTGAACTACAGCATCGAGATATTGGAGAGTCCATCGAACCTGCTCTTGATGTTTCCCCAAGGAAAACTGGAAAGCCAACATGTGAATGTTGTTAAGTTTCATAAAGGCATTGAGCGAATAGCAGGTAGTGTGCATAACACACGTATTATATTTGCCGTTTGCCTTACCGATTACTTTTCGAATCGAAAACCAACGCTAACCATTTCACTCAAGGAGTATAATGGGACAAGGGAACTTGAGATTATGCAGCAGGAGTTTAACAACCATTTGCAGCATTGTATTGTTCAACAAGATATAAATCAGCAAATATGAGTACCATATTTTACATCAGCCTTTTTTTATTGCTTATAGTGATAATTAGATTTTTGGTCGTTGTCCTCAACTTTATAGCACGTCCCATACTGCCCGAGGGTAAAGTACAGTTTCAACCATTGGTGTCGGTGCTTATTCCGGCTAGAGATGAGGAGAAAAATATTGGCTTACTGCTAAGTGGGTTGTCTCAACAGACCTACTCAAATATAGAAATCTTGGTTTACGATGACCAATCAACAGACGATACAACAGGCATTGTCCAGAAATTTATGCACGAAGAGCCCAGGCTAACGTTGATCTCGGGAAACGAGAAGCCTATTGGCTGGATGGGAAAGAATTACGCTTGCCATTGCCTTGCGCAAGCTGCCAAGGGCGATTTTTTCCTTTTCCTCGACGCCGATGTTGTTGTTACTCCAGTGTTTGTTGAGAATGCTTTAGCCTACATGCAACGAAAACGCTTATCATTATTAAGCATGTTTCCCCGTCAGGAGCTGAAATCTTTTGGTGAAAAGTTGGTGGTTCCTAGTATGAACTGGATACTGCTCAGCATGCTTTTCCTTAGGCTTATTCGGTGGAGCCGAAGGCGTTCATTGGCTGCAGCCAATGGTCAAATGATGATGTTTGATGGTCAGCAATATAGGCTCAACAGTTGGCATCAACAGGTTATGGGAACTCCAGTTGAGGATATTGCCATAAGCCGACTGATTAAAAAAAACCGTTTACGCATGTCCACCCTTTTGGGAACCAATGATATTTCATGTAGAATGTACGGATCGTACAGTGAGGCAATTAATGGATTTACCAAGAATGTGAAGGGATTCTTTGGCGGGAGTATTGTTGTTACTTTAATCTTTGCCCTTTTTGAAACGATCGCTCCAGTTATTGCCATTCTGGGGTTACCTTTCCCGCTAGTTTTCCTATTCTTATTTGCATGGATATCGTCTCGGATGTTAGTTGCACGGCTTTCTGAACAATCCGTTTTGTTTAACGTTTTACTATGGCCACTTCAGCAAGTTGCTTTTCTGCACTTGGTATATAAGGCTACAATTTATACCATTACTAGAAAGTTGACTTGGAAGGGACGAAACGTTTAACTTTTGTCAGTTACAATGAAAATCAGATATTTCTTATCCCTCTTTATTACAATACTTTTATTGCCATCTGGATACGGATATGGGCAAGGAACTACAGCAAATCATCAACAGCGTTTGCTACAGAGTTTTATGTCGGGCGATATGAGCGACTGGGTTCGTGTAATTGAAGGGCTGAAAGGTGAGTACAAAAAAACTCAAAGCAAAGATGTTCTTTACGAGCTTACTCATGCTCAGTATGGGTATATTGGCTACTTAATAGGCGCTAAGCAAACAAAACAAGCCCGACAAGTATTAGCTGAAGCAGAGGCCAATATCGATTTGCTTCTAAACTCACACCCTCGAAATGCAAATGCCTTGGCCATAAAAGGGGCGCTTGTAGCATATCATATCTCCTTAAGTCCTTTGAAAGCTCCTTTTTTGGGTCCACGCAGTGTAGCACTTATCGATGAATCAATAAGTATCGATCCCAATGCAGTACAAGCGCTTATCGAGAAGGGGAATGCAGCTCATTACGCACCTTCTATGTTTGGGGGCGATCCGGTTGTTGCCGTAAAGTACTATTCCAAGGCTATTGCGGCACTCGAAAAGCAAAACAGCAACCAGCAAACCTGGCTTTTCTTAAGCACGCAGGCTCAGCTAGCCTTAGCCTTCGAAAAAGCTAAACAGATTGATAATGCCAAAAAAACGTACCTGAATATTCTGAAAATTGCCCCCGATTTTAAATGGGTCAGGGATGAGCTATACCCGAAGTTCTTACTATCTAATAGTCTTTTATAGGCAAAGAAGATCATTTTTTTAAATAGCAGGTAGTGTTTTCTTTTTAAATACCAATTTATAATGGATTATTGAAGAGCCTTTTATCCAAAGTTTTCAATAGTTTTCCTTGCTTTCTAACTTCCTTGGTCTATTTAGATAATTCAATAAATACATTTCCTATTCTCTTAAAATTCCTATTTTTACCCAATGGGAAGTATCAACCCTTTAAACAAATTGGGAAAATTATGTTGACTGGTAGCGTGACATCTTTTTACAAGGGTTAAGAAAATACTTGATTCCTGGTATGTCTAAGCATTATACGATTTGTTTGAAAACTTTGATAATGGTGAAAGTTTAAGGTATGCGAAGTTTTATAATATTCTTTTGCTTTTTTCTGTCTTCATATTCTGCCTTTTCAATAAAGGAGGGTGTGCCTGTAATTAAAAATTTTAAGGCAGAAGATTACAATGGAGGGAGTAGAATCTATTCGATTGTAAGTACTGAAGATGGGCTACTATATGCTGGAGATAAAAATGGTATACTAGAATTTGATGGGGAGAGCTGGCGTAAAATTGATTGTGGTTTCACGGTAAGTTCTTTAGCAATAGATTCTGCTAATACTATCCATGTTGCCGGTAGCGAAGGTATAGGAATACTTGTTTTGGATTCAACCAATACAATTACGTATAAGTCTTTGAACCACCTTATTTCATCGGAAAAAAAGATTCGGAGATTTCGATTCTCTGAAGTTTTCAATGTTCAAAATCAAATTGTTTATGTTTTAAAAGGAGAAATAGTTATTAATACCCCAGAGAGTATTAGGATAATAGAGTTCCCATATAGTTTTAGCTATTATCAAAAAGTTAATGATGAGTTGTTCTTCTATTCGCCCGATGAGGGTATTTATAGGTTGATTGGTAATAAATTAAGTTTGATAAATGGTAGTGTTCAGGTTAAAGACAAGAATATACGTGCATTCTTTACAATTAACGATGTTATGTATGCATATATTGAAGGTTTTGGGTTCTACAACATAAAAGATGATATATTGATCCCCCAGAAAGATATTATGGCGGGATTGAACTTAAAAGGAGTGCAGGGGGCCGTTCAGTTAGATGATACTACCTTCGCAATAAAATCATATTATGAGGGTGTTGTAATTATTAACTCTAAAGGAGAAATTGAAAGTAAATACCATTACGATGAGGGGCTGATTAACAACACTGGTTTTAGTGTTTATAAGGATAGTTGGAGCAATTTATGGATTGGAACAGCCTCTGGTATTTCTGTAATTAAGCTAAACTTCCCTTTCTCTAAGTTTAATGATCAAAAGGGCATTGGAACAGGATACTCATCAGTTTTGTATGATGATCAGCTTTACTTTGCAACTAGTCAAGGTTTGTATTTTGCGAAGAAAGACATTCAAGGGCAATTAAAATTTGAAAAGCTGTTTGAGGGGCACGTTTGGAGACTCCATATAATTGAAGATGTATTATATTTCGGAAGTGCATCGGGAATATTTTATTATCTTAAACAATGGTTAAAACCCTGCAATTTATTGCAGGTACTTTAGTTTCTATAAATTTCATAGATTTACGGGATGGAACACAATCGCACAGGATCTCATTCCGTGAGTCGTTTAACA
>JAVEYY010000028.1:0-65145 GCA_034003245.1 Tenuifilaceae bacterium | reverse complement strand
AAGGAAAAAACATCCTCAGTAATAGATCGACCCTCAATCTCGAGCAAGCCCTCTTCCGAAAAATTCACGTAAGGGCAATCTGGGGTTTTATCGATAAGAATTCCCATGGGGTATAATAATAATTTATTCCAAAAAAACCAAGCATATATTACTGGCCTTAAAAGTAAGCTTTTGGTTTTAATTATTCAAGTGTAATTAAAAAAATGATACAGAAGGTGACATAAAATACCCTTTTGTACATTATGCTTATTGTTCGCTATTTATTGCCCAAAGCGCTAAGAACTCTTTTACCCTAACAATTCTGAATACAAGTATCAGAGTAGCCGAAACACCAACCGATAATAATACACCTAAAAGCCAACCCTCAATAAATCTACTAATAATATAAACCGAAAGCAAAACCAGCATGGAGTATGCTGCAAACCTTAAAACACCTATTTGTCCCGATCTAATCCTAAATACACGAACCGTAACATATAGCTGCAACAGCGCAATAAATGCCTGAGTTATTAGGCTCGAGGCAGCAGCTCCAATTGCCTTATGGCTGGGTATAAGGTAAAGGTTAAGCAAAATATTTATAACTCCACCCATTAGGGCAATAATATTAAGATACCTCAAACTACCATGAGCTGTAAGAAGTGTGCCCACAATATACGATAACGAGATAAAAACAAAGCCAGCCATAAGTATCCCAAAAATAGCATACGATTCGGAAGTGTTATTTACATATAGTAACTCCATTATAGATTTTTGGTAGGCGATACAAATAACCGAGAAAGCAAATACTACGCCGTACAGCAAACTAAATGAGTATCCAAGAAGTTGATTAACGCTCTCCCCTTGCCTAATCATTCTGGAGAAGATGGGCAGTAGAAGGGTGGCAAATAAAAACGGGACCATCGTGCTGGCATCCAGAAGTCGAAATGCCTGTGCATAGATACCCGATTCGATATGTCCATCGGGTAGCAACCGCTCTAGCATGACCGAATCGACCCTATAATGAAACGACATAAGCAGCGCAAGCAACGCGTAGGGATAACTTTGCCTAATTATGCTGATAAGAAATCGCTTATCGAACTTAAGCGCGAAGTAGTCAGCCCTTCTCACTACAAGCACCAACGCAATTATTGCAGTTATAGCGTAGGCGGCGGTCTGCGAGTAAACAAACCATTCAATACGCAAATCCTCACGCAGAGGAGTCCACAGCAACAGGCTGCACAAAAATATCATTAGAACTCTATCGGCTACCGAAAGGATGCTATCTGTTTTAAAAAGTTGTAATCCGCTAAGGTTACTCCTTAAGTAAAGTATAAGGCTCGATAGGAATTGGTTTAGAACCAAAAAAAGGAGAAGCCAGAGCTGACGACCTGTATAACCAAGCATAAGAGCGACACTGAAGCTTACAATGAAGTAAAAAACAGCCAGCATTAGCCTAATGGCCAACATATTCGATACGTATCGGGACAGCAGCTGCGGATGTTGACTTATCTCCCTGTTGTTGAAGTTGGTTAGTCCAAAATCCAGTGCAATGTTAAGCAGTAACGAGAAGTTGAAGAGAGCAAAAAATAATCCGTACTCACCGGAGCCCACCACATTCTGCATGGTCCGGTCAATCCCAAATATCCAAAAAGGCTTAACCACGAGGTTAAGCGCAAGGAGTAGAAGTAAGTTGGTGGTAAACTTTCGTTTCAAATCCCCAATTTATTTATATCAAAAGTAAGCAAATGTTGGGTGTTTTCAATAATTTGCAATAATTCCCTTTAACAAAATTCCTGATCTCAGGAAAATGAGCTATTTTGCCCTTGTCATCAAAACCCTGTCATGAGAATTGCCATAAACACCAGGCTGCTGATTAAGAATAAACTCGAGGGAATTGGCTGGTTCACCTACGAAACCCTTAAGAGGATAACCGCAAGTCATCCTGAGCATCACTTTATATTCCTTTTCGACCGAAATCCTCACCCCGATTTTATATTTGGCTCAAACGTTGAAGCAGTGGTACTTCCCCCACAGGCTCGTCACCCAATATTATGGTATATATGGTTCGAGGTATCAGTCTTTCGCTTTTTACGCAAAAATAGAATCGACCTTTTCGTTTCACCCGATGGGTATATCTCGCTTCGAACCAAAACACCAACAATGGTTGTGATGCACGACATAAACTTTTTTCACTATCCCGAAGGCGTACCTGCAATAACCCGGTTGTATTACAACTACTTTTTCCCTCGCTTTGCCCGTAAAGCATATAAGGTTGTAACCGTTAGCAACTACTCCAAAGATGATATTGTGCAGAACTTTGGGATAGAACCAAATAAAATATCGGTAACTTATAATGGAGCAAATACTGCATTTACACCTCTAGTAAACGATGAGATAACTAGTACAAGGGATAGCCTTACCCAGGGAAAACCCTACTTTGTTTTTGTTGGTGCGCTAAGTCCACGAAAAAACGTGGCGAGGCTCATTAAAGCCTTTCAGCAATTTCAGACAATATCAAAACTCGACTACAGGCTTGTGATTGTAGGCGAACCAATGTTTATGACAGCCGATATTAAAGAAGCGCTGAATAACATTGAGAACAAAGAATCGGTAGTATTTACTGGCCGATTGCAAATTGACAGGCTCCGCCTTGTGGTTGGTAGCGCGGTTGCGCTTACGTACGTACCGTACTTCGAAGGTTTTGGAATTCCCATTGTTGAGGCCATGCGATGTCATATCCCCATTATTGCATCAAATCGAACCTCCATTCCCGAAGTGGCTGGCAATGCAGCCATATACGTTGATCCTTTCGACATCGAATCTATGGCAAATGCCATGAAACTGGTCGCCATCGATCCTAAGCTTAGGGATGCACTGGCGGCCAAATCGGCAGAAAGAGCACAGGAATTCTCCTGGGACAAAACCGCCGAAGAGCTCTACAGCGCAATGGAAGAGCAACTAAACCTAATAAATAAAGAGTGATGCTAAAGTCCAACTTCAGCAATAGTATCCATGAGGCGGGATGCGACGAGGCTGGTCGGGGCTGCCTGGCAGGACCAGTGGTGGCTGCAGCCGTTATGTTTCCTTCAAGTTTTAATCACCCTTTACTCAACGACTCCAAACAACTCTCCCATAAACAACGCGAAAAGCTTAGAATTGTAATCGAGCAGGAGGCGCTAACATATGCTGTAAGCATGGTTTCGCCTTTAGAAATTGATAGGATTAACATTCTAAACGCTTCCATCGCGGCAATGCATTTAGCTATCGACAGCTTGATGATTGCTCCCGATTTCCTGATAATTGACGGGAATCGGTTTAAGCCCTACCAGAATATCCCTTATAAGTGTATTGTTAAAGGCGATTCACTTTACATGAGTATTGCAGCAGCCTCGATTTTGGCCAAAACCTACCGCGATGAGTACATGGTTAACCTAGCGAAAGACTACCCCATGTATCTGTGGGAAAAAAACAAGGGCTACCCAACTTCGGAGCATCGACAGGCTATAGCAAATCATGGCATTACTCCACACCATCGCCGAAGTTTTAAACATACCGACAATCAGCTGAACCTTTCGTTTTAGGTAAATAATTGAAAAGATCTTTTTATACTTGCCAAACTTTTTAAACCGTTTGCTGATTTAATAATCGAACAATGATTAAATATTGATTTTGAATTGATAATAATAAACCTAAACAAGTTGATTAAAATGAAACGATTAAAAATCTTACTCTTAGGATTAATCCTAATAACATCGCAGCTTGCCAAAGCCGATGAGGGAATGTGGCTTCTACCGCTTCTTCAAAAGTACAACATTGCCACCATGCAGTCGATGGGGCTTGAACTAAGCGCCGAGGACTTGTACAGCATTAACAACACCAGTCTTAAAGATGCAATCGTAATTTTTGGAAGAGGCTGCACCGGCGAAATGATTTCAGAACAGGGATTGGTTCTCACAAACCATCACTGCGGATATGGAGCCATACAACAGCACAGCAGTCCCGAATCTGATTACCTTAAAGATGGTTTCTGGGCAATGTCGCGCGAGGAAGAAATCCATACTCCCGGATTAACCGTAACGTTTCTCGTTAGAATTGAAGATGTAACAGAGAAAGTTAAAGGATCACTTGATTACTCCTTACCCGAGGGAGCCTTGCAGGATTCGGCAGCTAAAGTTGGTCGTAAAATAGCCCAAGAGGCTACCCAAGGCACACACTACAACGGCAGGGTACAAAGTTTTTACGGAGGGAACAACTACTACCTTATGATCTACGAAACTTTTACCGATGTTCGTATGGTAGGAGCCCCACCCTCTTCAATTGGTAAGTTTGGTGCCGATACGGACAACTGGATGTGGCCTCGTCATACCGGTGATTTTTCATTGTTTCGCGTTTATGCCAACAAAGATAACCAACCTGCTGACTACTCCCCCGAGAATGTTCCCTATAAGCCAAAGCACCACCTCCCCATATCACTAAATGGTATTGAAAAGAAAGATTTTGCCATGATAATGGGCTACCCTGGAAGCACTCAGCGTTACATGACCTCGTGGGAAGTTGATGAGCTTATAAAGATATCGAATACCAACAGAATATATGTTAGAGGAATTCGCCAGGATATTCTGCTGGAAGATATGTTGGCCGACGACGCTACCCGTATCAAGTACTCGTCGAAGTATGCCGGTTCGTCGAACTACTGGAAAAACTCCATTGGGATGAATAAGGCCCTTAAGCGTTTAAAAATTTACGACCAGAAGAAAGAAGAAGAAAAGGTATTCACCGAATGGGTTAATGCTAGCGAAAATCGGAAAGAAAAGTATGGCCAGGCATTGAGCCTTATCGAGGAATCGGTTGAGGCTAGAAAAAATCTAATGCACGTAACCCAGTACATTTCTGAAGCCCTTCTTCGCGGAACCGAACTAATGTCTCTTGCTTCGGGAGCCGAAAGTTTCATTAAAGATCTAGATTCGAAAAACAAAGAGGAATTGGCCAAAACCGTTGAAAAGATTAAGCAAAGGGCTCGTTCTTTTTATAAAAACTACAACGCCAGCACCGATCAAAAGGTTGCAAAGGCCATGTTTAGTATTTTTGCGAAGAATGTGGACAAGCAATTTCATCCGGATATTTTCAACACCATCGAAACAAAGTACAAAAACGACTACGCCAAATTTGTCGACAACATGTACAGCAAATCAATATTTACTGACTCAACTAAGTTCTGGGCATTCTTGGAAAAACCCTCCTCAAAGAAACTTGCCAAAGATCCAGCATTCATTGCGGCTACATCAATCTACCATAAGTTCCGTGAGCTAAATGAAGAAGTTGAACCTCATGTATTCAACTTCGCCAAGGGACACAGATTGTACGTTGGAGGCCTCATGGAGAAAAGCGAAGGCAAGGCTATTTATCCCGATGCTAACTTCACCATGCGACTTACCTACGGTGAAATTCTCGACTACTATCCAATGGATGCTGTTCACTACAACTACATCACTACCCTAAAAGGGGTTATGGAAAAGGAAGATCCCGATAATTGGGAGTTTGTAGTACCCGAGAAACTTAAGGAATTATACCAAAATAAAGACTTTGGGCAGTATGCGATGGCCAATGGCGAAATGCCCGTTGCATTCCTCTCAACCAACGATATCACTGGTGGTAATTCGGGGAGCCCGGTTATAAATGGAAAAGGGCACCTTATTGGAACCGCATTCGACGGAAACTGGGAGGCTATGAGTGGTGACATTGTTTTTGAGCCCGAATTGCAACGAACCATCAGCGTTGATATTCGTTACACTCTATTTATTATCGACAAATACGCGGGAGCAAAACACTTAATCGACGAAATGACTATCATTAAGTAAATTTCCTTAGTTAATTATTGCGGAGCGGATTGGCTTTTTGCCAATCCGCTCCGCTCGTTTATTTAACAGCAGCCAATGCTTGAACAAACCCCTTGAAAACGTATTACATTCATACAAAAAAAGGAGATGGTTTATCAAAATTTTTCAAAAGGTTGTTGTTTCTAAAAAAAGTAATACATTTGTATATACCATTTATAAAGCGAAAAATATTATTTTCATCAATTGAATGCAGTTTTGATTCAATTTAAACGAAAAGTTTTAAAGTGGCACAAAAAGAGAATATTTTAGCCCATTTTGGACCATTGAGTTATGAAGAAATTGGTTTCCTGCTGAACAGGATGTCGGCATATGTGGATAAGCAGGGGATGGCAATAACTGTGAAGAAAAAGGTATACTCTGCAATGGTCGAAAGTCTTGAGAATATCTACAAGCATCAAGATATCATCAACAGCAACACAGAACACCAGCCCCGGTTTACCCTATTCCTCGACGAGAAGGAATTTTCACTCTTTGCTTCCAATAGCCTGCTTAACCACAAGGTAACTCCCCTAAAGGAGAAGCTCGACCGCGTGAATGCCCTAAATAAAGAAGGCCTTAAGGAGCTTTATAAGTTAACTATCCTCAGCGGCGATGTATCGCCAAAGGGTGGCGCTGGTTTAGGCATTATCAATATTGCCAAAGTTTCTGAGAATAAGATTAACTATAAGTTTGAGAAGATTAACAGCGAATACTCCTACTTCACCATCAATGTTGTTATTTCCTGCTAACCTCAATTAAAGTACGCTTGGCTATGGAACCACTACATATTGAACCAACAGAGTTTACACCACGAGTACATTTCGACCCAAACAAAAGCCTTTTTGAGATCTCTGGCTTTTCACGACCCGAAAATGTGATTGGTTTTTACAAACCCATTCTCAAATGGCTTGAAGATTACAACGACTTAGTTCTTAGTAAGAATATCGACTTTAGTAAGAGCCTGCTCACTCTTAACCTAAAGATGACCTACTTCAATTCTGCATCTTCCAAATTCCTGCTCGATATCCTTTTGGAGTTTATGAAGTTTATGTCGAAGGGGAACGAGGTTGAGGTAAACTGGTACTACGAGGAGGGTGATGACGAGATATTTGAATCGGGCGAAGAGATATCGGACATGCTTGGATACAACTTTAACTTTATACCATACGTTCCCTAAATTTAACCCTGAGACCTATTGAGAGTTTCCATTTTTAATGGGAACTCTCTTTTTTTTGCGCCATTAAAGGCTTGAAGATTAAAGAATTAAATCAGCAACATCCACTTTCTCTATAATAGGTTGTGTTAAATCTATCCAATTATTGAAGCTCCGTACGTCAATTATTTTGATACGTTCGTCAATAAAAAAATTCATTTCGCCAAAATTGTCTGAAAGGACATCTGTCAAGGAGTGATTTTTTTTACTGTTTTTGAGTATATTTGGAGCGCAAACACTCCCTATAACCTATGGATACCCTCCGAATAGAAGGAACAAGTGTCACTCCTCGGGTTTTTTTCTCGCCCAAGGAATTTTCTCTTGAAATAAGCGGCTACTCTCGCCCCGAGAATGCCCGCGATTTCTACTATCCCCTGCTTCAATGGCTCGAGCGGTTTAAGGAGTGGTATCTAAAATCAAAACCTGCCGACGATTCGCAGGTGTTCAACTTTAAGTTTAAGTACATCTACTTTAACAGCTCCTCAGCAAAATTCATTTACGATATAATACTTGTTCTTAGCGAAATTCAACGAGCAGGAGTACCCATTAAAATATACTGGTACTTCGACGAGGACGACGATGAGCTGCGTGAGGCTGGCGAGGAGCTCTCCGAGATGGCCAATGTTAAACTTAACTACGTAGAAATAAATCATTAAGCCAAAATATTACAGCAATAAGAACAGCAGCCAAATCGGCTGCTGTTTTTTATTTTGGTCTCACGCAAAAAAAGTGGACCGGGATTTCTCCCAGTCCACTTCATAATTCAAATCTTAATTATTGTTTACTAGAATTTGTAATCTATTCCCAACGCAATAACCATATTTGAGCGGTTGTAGGTTTCGCTGTATGCTGGTGTTGCTGGTGCAACAGCGGCATAATCCTTTTTGTATTCCTTGTACATGGTGGTCATAAAACCAATGTTAACACCCAAGTTCTCCGTTACGAGGTACTTGCCACCTAATCCTACAGAATTTGTATTTAAGCTATGGCTCATATCGCTTTGGTACTTGTCGTTAACCCCAGTTTTGGTGAGCAGACAACCTGCGCTGGCAAAAATCTTATCGGTAATCATGTACTCCAGTCCAAAGGCTGCTTCCCAGAAGTTATTGTCAATCACCTCGCTATTCTCAACAAATGCCCCTCCAATCTTTTTACCGTAATTGGCCGACTTGTCGAAGTAGTAGTGGAATCCACCTGAAAGCGAAAGTTTTTCGATGGGTTTATAACCAATACCGAAAGTTAACATTGCAGGCATATCGTTAGGCACAACTTCTCCATCGGGGAATTGCCCAGTACCGTCCACCTTTGTCTCAGTTGTAAGCTCCATTTTAGTTTTAAACTCATACTTTAACCCAAAGTTTAACTTTTCTGAAGCTATAACGCTTAGGCCAAGGATTGGTGTTACACCAGAACCTTTCTGCACTACATCCACCTCAGCATCAGAGGTCATTGCTGCATAAACTGGTTGTCCAATAGCTGTAAAGAATGAACTGGCAAGCATCATCCCTCCTGTGGGATTAACTAGTGGATGCTGTGGGTTGATCATGATATCGTTAATATTACCAGAATATGTATTACTAGCAGTTACATACCTTACGCCTCCAAAAACACCTATTGCATCAGTAACGGCATAGCTAACGCCCCCTTGATATCCAAAATAGGTGGAACTTCCTTTGAAGAAGATATCTAAACTATAGGCTGTTGTAGGAATACCAAAACCAGAAACCAGAGCTGGCAATTGCGAAACCATAGTTTCAAATGAGGGTAAACCACTACCGTACTCTGCTCCGCCACCACCACCAATAGGGTTAAACGCAAAAGAAAAAACAAATTTGTCTGCTTTATAGGCGACAAAGGCACTTGGGAAAAGAGGCGCTTTAACAATCCCCTCGTAATCACCATTGTTTAAAGTAGGGAAAGTACTACTTACGTTCCTCTTCTGATTAACGATTTGGTTACTCAGGGACACATAAAGTCCATTCTCAAGTTTCACCAATCCGGCAGGGTTGTAGTAAACACCCTCAACCCCAATAATAGCATCAAGGGCGGGCATACGGATAAAGCTGGCGCTTTGATTTGTATTTGTAACAAGACCTCCTGCAAACAGGATCGCTGGCATACATAATGCAGCTAAAACACTAACAACTTTTCTTCTCATACAATTGAATTTTAGGTTCTTAATCGAGTTGATTTTAGGTTTTGCACTGTAAAAACAGGGCGCAATATAAACAATTGTTTAATCGGATGTTCAATTTGACCAATATTTTTACCAGTGCTTAATTTGGGAACGATGCTGAAATAAAGGTACATTTTAAAACCAAAAAAATTAGAAAAAGCAAATTAATTCTTTATGTTATAGAATAATTACATAATAATAAATTGTTTTTTGGCCTACAATGTTCGCCAAACAATCAAGATTAGGAAAAATAATCACTTCGGTTTAAACTTTTGGGGAGGAAATAAATCAATAGAATACACGAAATGGAAATTGGTATGAAAAGAATAATGTTACTACCCTTTCTTCTAATGGTTTTTGCTCTGTCGCAGCTTAGCGTAATGGCGCAAAACGAAACAGGATATCAATTTGAGGTGACTAAGGAGATTAAAACCTCGCCCGTTAAAGATCAGCAACGAACTGGAACATGCTGGAGTTACGCCACCACATCGTTTCTGGAAACGGAGCTAATCCGCATGGGAAAACCCGAAGTTATTCTGTCGCCCATGTTTTTTGTAAAACATTCGTATGCCAACAAAGCCGAGAGGTATGTACGTTTTCATGGAACCAACAACTTTGGTCAGGGCGGTCAAGCCCACAACGTAATGGACGTGATAAAAAGCCACGGCCTAGTTCCCGAAAGTGTTTTTAACGGTAGAAACTACGGTGAGGATGTTCATGTTCACTCAGAACTCGAGAGTGTTTTAACAGGAATGGTTGAAGCCGTGGTAAAAAACCGCAACCGCAAGTTAAGCACTGCATGGCAACCAGCCATCGATGGTGTACTTAATGCCTACTTTGGAGTGTCGCCAACCACTTATTCGTATCAGAATAAAAGTTACTCGCCCGCCTCGTTTGCTAAGGAGATGGGAATCGATCCGGATAACTATATCGAAATAACCTCCTACTCACACCACCCTTTCTACCAGCCGATTGTGCTTGAAATCCCCGACAACTGGGCGCATAAGCTATACTACAATCTACCAATTGACGAGCTGATGGAGGTGATAAACCACTCCATTGCAAATGGATACTCTGTATGCTGGGATGGGGATGTAAGCGAAAAGGGATTTGCGCACAAGAAAGGACTTGCTGTTCTTCCGGTTATTAAGATTGATGAGATGGCCGATAGCGAGCAGGCCAAGTGGGCCGATGTTCCAGCCGATAAGTTGCTGGATGAGATCTACAGCTTTAAATCCATTGTGCCTGAGGTAAAGGTAACCCAGGAAATGAGACAAAAAACTTTCGACAACTTTATTACCACCGACGATCACCTTATGCACCTTGTGGGTACCTCGAAGGATCAGAACGGTACTCCTTACTATATCACCAAGAATTCGTGGGGAACAACCAATATTTACAAAGGATATTTGCACATGTCGGAGCAGTTTGTTCGCGAAAAAACTGTGGCCATCATGGTGCATAAAGATGCTTTACCCAAAGCAATAGCCAAAAAGTTGGGCATAAAGCGATAAGCATAGTGTACCTGCAAAGGTCTACGTGCTTTTTCATGGTTTTTTAGGTTTCCGCTGCCGGCAATTGCCGGCAGCGGTTTTTTATAGCACTAGCAGGTTGCAACCCCTAATCTGACTACCATCCATGCGTCCCAAAATCGCGAATGTGCCATTTGGGTAAACCATACCTAAATCATCGGTTTGAATAAATGAGCAGGAGTAAATATTTGCCAAATCGATTACATTAATTGCGCCCGATTGGCCAAAAGACATGAGGGAAAAAGGATCGTAAGGGTCTCGGGTTAGCACTTTCATCCAGGGAGGAGTTTCAAAGATACCATCGCCCTTAGAGTATGCCTGCGAGAGCAGTTCTGTCATTCCATACTCCGAGTGCACCGATTTAATTCCCAATGACTTCTTAAGTATATCATGCATATCGCTGCGAACCAACTCTTTGCCTCGCCCCTTCATACCACCCGTCTCCATCACAACTGTGTTGCTCAGATTAAGTGTAAATCGATTTGCCAAGTCGAGTAGGGCAAATGTAACCCCAACTACAACAGTGGGTTGGTTAATCTTTTCCTGCTCAAGCAAAATGCGAACTAACTCGTCATGATTGTTCAGAAAGAATCCACTACTCTTATGCCCGCTCTCCTCGATTAACCGTTGAACCATGTACACAAGCGAGGAGCCCTGGCGTTCGAGATAGGATGGTAGTAGGGCAAGTATACAGTAATCCTTGGGATTTCCATAAAACAGCTTAAACCCATTGAGAAAACTTGTCTCGTAAACACTTAGTTTGGCTACATTGTGCTTACTGGTTTCGACACCTGTGGTACCACTACTCGAGAATGTTGCCTCGGGTGCACCAACACCAGCATAAACAGTATGCGTTTTAAAAAGCGAAATGGGTAAAAAAGGAATCTCATCAATTTTACTAATTGAGGAATAATCGATTTTGAGAAGCTCGATATACCTCCTATACACCTCGTTGTGTTGTGCTTGATATTGAAAAACTTCAAGCGCAAGCTGCTCAAAACTGCGCTCATCAACCTCAAATATCCGCTGTTCGATTTCTCCCATGCTTTGCTCTATTCCCATTTTAATCTTTTACACAACGAACAGATAAACCTGTTCTTTTGTTGATGTAGGCCTGATAGGCATTGCCATAATTATACTGCACATAAAAATACGATGCTGTATGTGTGCTGTAATCGGTTGTAGTCCACCAGTTGGCCTCAAGGCCAATAAAATCGAACAATCCATCGTAATCGCGCTTACCAGCTGGTCGAGCGTTGAAACCAAACTCGTTGGTGGCCTCAGCATTTGGACTTTGCCACTGGCTGGTTCCTGTGGTTTTAAGTAAGCCGCCGGCAACACTGGAACTTCCTAGGTAATCCATTAACTTCGCAACATCGTTGGAAGAAGGAACTCGCCATCCGGCTGGACAAAGCTTACCCGATGTAATGGATGGCCAATTGTACAGTGCGCCATACACATTGTTGGCAGCAAAAAGGGAATCATTATCATACCAACTAAAGCCTGGTGTAGCCAATAATCGCCAAAGGGAATCCTTTTCGACAAGTTCAATGGGAACTCCATCGTTTAACTTGGTTGTCCTTAGGTTGCTAGTTGTCCAGTACTGATAACCAATGCCAACTGTTCCATACGAATTGCCATCAGCATCGGAAACAGTTCCAGTTATACCAGTAATTACGGTTGTAAAAGTAGTGTCTTTCCCGTAGGAAGTGCCCAACTCATTCTCGGCCACAACTCTAAAGTGATAGGTTGTATTGGGCGAAAGACCAGAAACGGCCGCTGTAACCTCAACATCATTATCAGATACAGGATTTTGAGCAGCATTTATGGATGAACCATAGCTACTTGAGGTTCCATACTCGAACCGAACTGTGGTGGAAAGCTTATTTGCATTAACCAACCCGCGCAACGAAACGGAGCTGGTTCCTAAATCATCGTATCCATCGGTTACCGCATCGGGGGCATTGCCCTGTGTGGTAAAACTTAACTCAACTCCATAGCCAGTACCTACGCTGTTGGAGGCAAAAGCAGTGTAGTAATAGATTTTCCCTGGTGAAAGACTTTCAATTAGTTTTTGGAATGTCACCCCTTCTCCATCAACAATAATTTGGGTTCCATTAGTTTGAGCATCGGTTTGAGAACTCAAGTAAAAACCTTTGCTGGTAATTGTTGTTCCTCCGCTTGAGGTAATCTCACCGTTTATTGTAACAGAAGTTGTAGTAATATCCTGCGAATGCCCTGTAATTACCGAAGGCTCAACCATTGTAGTTGTATAAGCAATCTCATCGCCATAAGCAAAACCCTTAATATTCTTGGCATAAGCCCGCGTATAGTAGGTGGCACCTTGCACCAGATTGTTGAGCGTGTGCGAAAAAGCACCAATACCATTTCCTAAAATCTCTTTTTTACCCGTGTTTTGAGAGTTTGGCGAAGTGCTCAGGAAAATTCCCCTTTCGGAAACCTCAAAACCACCATCGCTGGTAACCTCGCCCCCAACCAAAACCGATGTAGTTGAGAGTGGTTCTGGATTAGCCGTGACAACTTGCGGAAAGCTAATAGTTGTGGTAAAAAATGTTTCGTTGCCGTAGGTAACCCCTTTGCTGTTTGTGGCAAATGCTTTCACAAAGTACTTTTCGCCGGGGCTGAGGCCAGATATGGTTTCGTAATATATTCCCAACCCATTGCCAACAACCAGTTTTGTTCCTGTTAATTCTGGGTTTGATGAAGTTCCCCAGTAAACCCCACGCTCGGTTACCGTTGCTCCACCATCGTCGGTAACATTACCGCCTACCTGAGCCGAGGTGGCTGTTATTTGATCGATGGATGCTGTTAGAACCTTTGGGGGGAGGAAAATACCATCATCCTCACCACAGGATATAGCCAAAATCGCGATAAGGATAGCTTGAACCAATAGTTTTCCGTTTATCGCCCGTGGCGATGTGATCCTAGTATCATTCATCTCTAGTATTTTTCTGCATTAATTCCACGTTTAATATCACGCTGGTAATTCTTATCTATCTCTTTTTGCGCCAAGGTCAAAATCTCATCTACAAAGGATTCCTTGAAGTTGGTATCCGTGTTCAACTTCTGCATTAGGGGATTTGGCTCAGATCCTTTGCTCTGTTGCTGCAAAATATCCTTCGCCATTTCTATTCCCTCGAGAATCTGCTCCCTAGTGGGTGTGTAGTAAACTACTGTATATTCGCCTGGAAGATAAGGCTCTGTATCAATCTGGTCTGTTTGATCTGGGGTCGATTTATCGTTGGATGATGAGCAAAGGGGATCAATACTATTCTCGTTAGAAGCATCGTATCCTGTTAAATCAGCATAGCTTGGGAGTAACTGTGCTAATACTTTATTCATTTGAGTGATTTGTTGCTTTAGGCTACTTATCTCTTTCTCCTGCTCCTTAATTCGAAGCTCCTGCTTCAGGCTTAATCGGGCGGCATCGTTTGATGACAGACCAATGGCAAGATTAACATATCCAATGCCTTCGGATTGCAGGTCAGACCAGGCTACTCCCGCCACCTGTAATAGCTGCTCGAGATTAATCTCATCGGGTGAAACCGCAACCCCAACGCCATCGCCCCTGCCACTGGGAATAATATAGTCACCAGAATTCACAGGGCCTTCAACCCTTACTTCAACTTGCCCAATAAAGGCAATCTTCTCGTAAGTGTTCTCCTCCCCCTCTTTGGGCATATTACCTAGTACAATTGGTCTGCGAGAAACTACCATTACCTTTTCGGCATCCCTTGTACTTCGAGAAACAAATCCTCCTTTAATTCCAACGATATCACCAGGAAGAAACCTCTCGGATGGATTTTTCTTAGGAATAAATTCAGCGTAATCGGCTCCCTTTGACTTATAAACAATTCCAGCATTCGTATGTCTGAAAACGTTATAGGCAACCACTTGAGCAAATCGAACCACCACCTGTGCAATTCCAAAAATAATTTTGGAGGGGGGAGGAGCTGTTACGCAAGCACCTAAACCTGCACAAACCGTTGATGCCGATAGAGCTGCGGCTAGGTTCGATCCAGCAACACCTGTTTCAACGAGTAGCTTAGCATTCTCGAAGTAATACCATGGATCGGAGATAATTTCTTGGATGGATTCACCTTCAATTCTCCCCTGAACACCCTGCTGATCCATAAACACCATGAAGTTGGTCTGATTGTCTCGCGATCCGTCCACAGTAACAGCAATACCCTGATTGCTGCCTCTAACTCTCAAGGGATAACTTCCCACGTTGGCTTGATCGCCGTTTACATCGGCATCAATTGTTACTTGGCCTTTAAAGTTGCTGGCTTGGGCAACGTCGAGGGTGCTTTTCAGAGTGGCCGACTCATCAACTGTCAAGGTTCCCGATAGTGCTGTTTTGCTGCGATTATTAACTGCCACATTCCCCTCAAGGTTTGTAGTCTTCTCTACGGTCAAATCCTGCAGGGTGGACTTGTCATCAACCCTAAGCGTTCCGGTTGCAGTAATGTTCTTGTGATACGCGTAGGGCACAAAGGTTAGTAGCTGGTAGCTGAAATCAACATAAAAAACCTCCGTTTCGCTTGTGCTAATATCAACCTTAAGATATTTAGGCGTTCCGTCCCAATCAATTTCAGTAAAGGTAAATGGACTCGAAGCAGTTGGTATTCCAGTTCCAATAACCAGACTAATCATTCCCCCGCCATCGGTGCTGGTAGAGTGCTCCTCCTGGTAATCGATGGTTTGAACTGCATCTAGAATGGTAAACCGAACCTTTAGCGGGTGGTTCACCAGAACATTACCCTCGATATTGAGTCCTGGGATTTGCTGAGGGTTCTCGTCAATAAGTATCGCTTGGTACGATATACCCTGCGACTGGCCAAAACCCAAAATGGCTAGGATGATTAAATACAAGGTGAGTACAATCCTTTTCATGATGCTATGTTTTTTTGAAGTAGGTTTCTAGTTAAAAAAGTTATGGCGGTTACCGAACATTTGTTTTGTCGGGGGCAAGGTTAACACATAAACCTAAGCTAAAACTATGTGAGAATAGCTTAAGTTGCTCCTGGTTTTTATAATCGCCAACCAAAAAACTTTTCCCCATGGTGTAGTTTATGGAGATAATATGCTTGGGGTCGAAGTAGTAGTTAACCCCAACGCCCCCACGAGCAAAAATAAATGGCCGGTCGAATTCAGGAGCATCTTTTAGGCTATTAATCTGGTTGTTAATGTTCTGTGTGCCCATCACAAGGAATTCGCCTGCAATTGCTGCCTTAACAACAAACGAGAACCCCTGCTGCACATTAAACGACACTGATGGCTTAAGAAATTCGAAGTCGAATCCAATATTTGCCCCAGTATTAATAAAATCCCAGCTATAAAAATTACCTAGGATAGGATTGCTGCCTTGGGCTGCATACTCGTGGTAAAGAGCCTCGAATGTAAAATGCAAATCGGTATTAAACAGGGGAATCCTTGTACCAAGGGATATTCGGTTGGTGTTACCACCAGTTAAATTATCGAGAGATTCTCCGCCAGTAGTTTTATAATCGAATGTTGTGATTGACTTACCAATCTCAACATAAACCTTTTGGGCGTTGGACGACAAGGCCAAGAGGATAAGTGAGCAGAAAATAAAATGTTTCATGGTTGTGTGCTTAAAAGGTAATTTGGGCATGGTGTGGCTAATGTTAATATCGTGCTATCTTTTCACAAGTTTTGATGAAAAAAACTTCGATTGGCTGGTTACCTTAATTATGTATATCCCCGAACGAAGGCTCGCAGCATCAATTTCAAGGATTTGACTAGCAGGGAACTCGTTAAGAAATACCATCCGTCCTGTTACATCGTGCATGCTAACTAGAATTGAACCATTAACAACATCGGCAATTTCAATGGTAATTCTACTGCTAAACGGATTTGGAAACACCGCAGCATTTAACTTCGATAAATCGTCCTTGCCAGGGAACAACGATGGCTGGTTAGATGGCTGGATAAAGCCCTGCCTTAATTTATGCGATCCACTTGAAAATGTTCCAATTACACTGCCCTGTCCAATACTTTGTTGCACAACTAACCTTCGGTTATTTACAATCATCTGGCTAGTTTGGCCTCCTAAACCAGTAGTTTGACGAAGAGGTTTTAACGTTTGGCAATAAGAAAAAGGACCAAGAACAACAAGAAACCCTATTAGGATTACCTTGATAATGGATTTTATACTACTATACATTGACTTTGAAATAATGAATAACGGCGTAAACGGATATTAAAATAACAGGTAGGCAGGATATTTACCACAATTCATTTAAATCGCTACAGTAAACCATAAAACATGCTAAAAAACCAAAAAGGCACAATAATGGCTCACAATGAAACAAATATATGGCAAAAACAAATACAACTAAATACTGAAAGATTGAAAAATATACTAATCTCCCATTTTTTTGACCAACGGAAAAAAAAAGACGAGGCTAAACCTCGTCTTTTCTAGAAATATGCAATTCAGGCAAAATAATTATCCTCTAATTGCCTTAATGCCAGGCAACTCTTTGCCCTCCATATATTCAAGCATTGCTCCACCGCCAGTAGATACGAAGCTAATCTTATCGGCAAGTTTCATCTTGTTAACGGCAGCAACGGAATCGCCACCCCCAACAAGGCTAAATGCGCCCTTTTCGGTTGCCTTAGCAACAGCTGTTGCTATTGCAGAAGTTCCAGCGGCAAATTTTGGCATCTCAAAAACTCCCATTGGACCATTCCAAAGAATAGTTTTTGAGTTCTCAATTACCTGGCTAAAAAGTTTAATTGTTTCTGGTCCAATATCAAGGCCCATCCAGCCATCGGGGGTTTTATCAATGGCCGATGGTTGAGTATTAGCGTTTGCATCAAAAGCGTCGGCATTTAAAGCATCAACAGGCAGGTAAACCTTAACGCCCTTCTCCTTGGCTTTTTTAAGGATTTCAAGAGCAAGTTCGAGTTTATCGGCTTCGCAAAGCGATTTTCCAATCTCACCACCCTGAGCCTTAATAAAGGTGTAGGTCATTCCTCCGCCAATAATTAAATTATCCACACGATTGAGAAGATTCTCAATCAGCAATATCTTGTCGGAAACCTTAGCGCCACCCATTATTGCAGTTAATGGTTTATCGGCCGATTTTAGAACCTTGTCCATTGCTCCTAGCTCGCTCTCGATAAGGTATCCAAACATGCTGTTGCCAGGAAAATGCTCGGCAATTAGTGCCGTTGAAGCATGAGCTCTGTGGGCTGTTCCGAAAGCATCGTTTACATAGCAATTGGCGTAGCTAGCCAGTTTTTTTACGAATTCCTTTTGACTCTGCTTAACTTTTGCCTTAGCAGCCTTTTTCTCTTCATCAGTGGCGTTCTCGGGAAGGCTATAAGGCTTGCCCTCCTCTTCCTCGTAAAATCTCAGGTTTTCAAGC
The DNA here is from genome assembly GCA_034003245.1 of Tenuifilaceae bacterium. Classification (GTDB taxonomy): domain Bacteria; phylum Bacteroidota; class Bacteroidia; order Bacteroidales; family Tenuifilaceae; genus Perlabentimonas. Next base: position 46,948 of record JAVEYY010000028.1, on the reverse strand, counting down.
AGAAGAACTTCTCCGGCCTTCAATGTTTCGGCCAACTTGGCTGTTTCATCGCCCATACAATCGTTAGCAAACTTAATCTTCATTCCTAGGTTCTTCTCAATAGCGGGAATGGCATGCTTGAGAGAATATTTATCCTGGGCTTTCCCATCGGGACGACCAAGATGCGACATAAGAATTACCGCTCCTCCATCGCTAAGCACCTTTTTAATGGTTGGCAGCGCACCGCGAATTCGGGTGTCGTCGGTTACCTCAAAAGTTTGCTTGTTAAGGGGCACGTTAAAATCTACCCTAATAATGGCTTTTTTACCGTCAAAGCTATAGGAGTCAATGCTTATCATCGTTTTAAATGTATTTAGTTTGCGTTAGCAAAGATACAAAAAAGTGCAATGCGAAGGCGTTGACCTCCTGATATTTCTTCGCAAACGTTTGGGGTATAGCTAACTCTTCGATGCAGTTGTTATGCACTTTTTTTTTATCTTTGAAACCTTTACCGTAATTCAAAATGAAGCAACATGCAATTTAAGGATATTGTTGGCCAGCACGAGGTTAAGCAGCGTCTTATTAAAAGTGTTAAGGACGATAGAATTCCGCACGCCCAGCTTTTTGTTGGGCTCGAGGGAACGGGTAAGTTGGCCTTAGCCATTGCCTATGCTCAGTATATCGCTTGCCAGCAAAAGGGCGAAAACGACTCGTGCGGCGAGTGCCCTGCGTGCCGGAAGTTTCAGAAACTTATCCATCCCGATCTTCATTTTGTGTTCCCCGTTAACGAAACCAAAAAGAGTGATGATGACGATGAGAAATCCGGTGGCCGCAACAGTGATGGCTACATCCAGGTGTGGAGGGATACAATTCTGTCGTCACCTTATATCACCGAACCAGAATGGTATTCACTGCTAGGCCTCGAGAATAAGATGGGAATAATTAGCACCACCGAGGGTAGCGAGGTGATAAAGAAGATAAGCCTCAAGAGTTTTGAGGCTGAGTACAAGACAATGATCATTTGGCTTCCTGAACGGATGAACCACTTTGCGGCAAATAAGCTGCTAAAACTTGTGGAAGAACCACCCGAAAAGACCTTATTTCTGCTGGTAACCGAAAACCCCGGAAATATTATTGGAACCATCCGCTCGCGTACTCAGATTATTAAGGTGCCACCCATTTCGCGCGAAGATATTGCCGTTGCTCTTGTGGAGCGATTCCAAATCTCGCCCGAGAAGGCACAGGATATTAGCCGTGTTTCCAATGGCAACTACCAAGTTGCCCTATCGTTGGTTACCTCCGACGATGCAAGTCCTTTTTTTGAACTCTTCAGGGAATTGATGCGCGCGTCCTACTCCAACAATATCCTAGGCTTACTCAGCTGGGTAGAAACAGTTTCGTCGTTTAACCGGGAAAAGCAGAAGGAGCTAATTAGCTACTCCCTCCGGATTATCAGGGAAAGTTTTATGCTCAACCTTGGCCTCAACGATATTGTGTACATTGCCGGTGAGGAGGAGATTTTCAGCAAGAACTTTTCGCCCTTTATTAATGGCAACAACGTAGTTAGAATATATAATGAGCTTAACAAGGCCATGGAGCATATCTCGCGCTACGGGAATGCACAAATCGTTTTCACTGACTTGGCCATGAAGCTGGTTAAACTAATCAACAAAAAGTAACAATGAACACTAAATACATCAAGTGCTGATGCAGTGATGAATAAACTATCAAAAATGCTACCTTTGCAGCACGATAAATAACTCGATACTATGGAAAAGAGCATTTGCTCTCGCGGAATAATTGTAACTGAGGTTGAGGGAGCCGAAAGTTCCGTATGCCAGAACAACGGCTGCGCAAAGCTTAGCACCCATGACTGGTTTAGCGATATACCAACCCCTCCTATTGAAACTGATATTGTTGAGGTTCAATTCAAAAATACCCGTAAGGCCTTTTTCCGAAACGCCAACAATCTTCCCCTCAAAAAAGGCGATGTTGTTGCTGTGGAGGCATCGCCAGGACACGATATAGGAACCGTTACCCTTTTGGGCTGGCTGGTTAACCGCCAAATGGTTAAGGCAGGTGTAAAACCCGAGGAGACAGAATTTAAGAAAGTTTACCGCAAGGCAAAACCTGCCGATATTGAAAAATGGCTCGAGGCTATTTCGCTGGAGCACAACACCATGATCCGCACCCGCCAAATTGTTACCGATCTTGGCTTAAACATGAAGATTGGCGACGTGGAGTTCCAAGGCGATAGAACCAAAGCAGTTTTCTACTACATTGCCGATGAGCGGGTCGATTTTAGGGAACTTATCAAGATTCTAGCCGAAGAGTTTCAGATTAGGGTTGAGATGCGGCAAATTGGCGCCCGTCAGGAAGCTGGACGAATAGGCGGAATTGGGTCGTGTGGCCGTGAACTTTGCTGCTCGTCGTGGATCAACAATTTTGTTTCGGTAACCACCAACTCGGCCCGAGTACAGGAAATCTCGCTAAATCCTCAGAAGCTGGCTGGCCAATGTGGGAAGTTAAAATGCTGCCTCAACTACGAGCTCGACAGCTACATAGATGCCCGCAAGGATTTTCCCCGAACCAACATCGCCTTAGAGACAAAGGACGCCCTATACTACCATCAGAAAACCGATATCTTTAAGCGGATCATGTGGTATAGCAGCGACCCCAACTCATCAATAAATCTTACCCCAGTACCTGTGGCGCGCGTTAAGGAGATAATTGCCCAAAACAACAAGGGCATTAAACCCCTGAAACTAGTTGAGCACGTTGCCTCGCAGGATGAAAAGATTGAGATTGGTTACGGAAGCGTTATTGAGCAGGATAGCCTTACCCGTTTTGATGATAAAAAACGGAAACCATCGAAGAAAAGACGAAAAGGCAAAAGGAGACCAGGCAATGAGTAAACACATCATTCGGATTAGTATTCTTTTACTGGCAGTATTTGCAGTTTATTCGTGTGGCAACATATCGGTATACAACCGTAATGTTGATATCCCCAGTGAGACCTGGAGCATCGACAGCATTGCAACCTTTAAGGTTGATATACAGGATACTACTTCGATACATCATGTGTACGTTAACATACGTAACACCACCGATTATCCCAATAGCAACCTTTACCTGTTTATCAACACCACCTCGCCGCGTGGAGCTGCGCTTCGCGATACGATGGAGTGTTTCCTTGCCGATTCGAGAGGGAACTGGCTGGGCAAGGGTTTTGGCGCAATCCGCGACAACCAAATCCCCTACAAGCGATTTGTTCGTTTCCCCGAGGTAGGCGTATATGAATTCAACATTCAACAAGGAATGAGAACAACCCAACTCAAGGGCATTGCATCGGTAGGAATAAGAGTTGAAAAACTGAAACAGTAAATCAACCTCTGAAATCACTCAATTTTTCAAAAATATCTTGATTTAAGCCGTGGGAAAAAATAAACTGCGAAAATTCGCCGAAAACGAAACGTTTGAGAACCTTTTTCAACCTACTTTTGACGAGGTGTGGCGAAAGGATCATCCAATTAAAGGCGAATGGAATAAAACTTTTTTTAAGAATAACAACCCCATTGTGCTTGAACTTGGTTGTGGCAAAGGGGAATACACTATAAACCTGGCCAAAATGTTTCCCCATAAAAATTTTATTGGGGTTGATATAAAAGGCGCCAGGCTATGGAAGGGCGCCAAGGAGGCCGTAGAAACTAGAATGCCCAACGTAGCGTTTCTAAGAACACGAATTGAAAACATCGTATCGTTTTTTAAACCCGAGGAGGTGAGCGAAATTTGGATTACCTTCCCCGATCCTCAACCTAGACCTGCAAGAGCAAAAAAAAGGCTCTCCTCAAGTCGATTTCTCTCGTACTACCAGCAATTTGTTAAACCTAACGCCATTATACACTTAAAAACCGATAGCCAGGGGCTACATGTGTACACGAAAGCGCTGGTTGAACAGAATGAACTTAAGGTGCAAATCTGCACCAACGACTTATACAATTCAGGAATTGCCGACTCAATATTGTCCATTAGAACATTCTACGAGTCGATGTTTCTAGAACAAGGAAAACCCATCACCTATATCCGCTTCGAACTCGACACTCAAAAAACATTAAAGGAGCCACTACTTGACTGACCAAAACTTTTTTGAAAAAGTTTACGCGGTAACCCGACTAGTACCCGTTGGGAGAGTAACCTCCTACGGAGCCATTGCCAGCTACCTAGGATCTCCACAATCGGCACGAATGGTTGGCTGGGCACTAAACTCAACCAAACGTTGCCCGCAATGGGTTCCAGCCCACAGGGTTGTTAATCGTAACGGACTGCTTACAGGTAAGATGCATTTCCCCGGAAGCGAAACCATGCGCGAACTTCTGGAGAGCGAAGGAATTGTGATCGAAAACGACAGAATTCAGGGTTTTGATAGCGTGTTTTGGGATCCCAACAGAGAAATTGATCTGTAAAATACTGCCGTAGAGGGCTGGTAGAAAAACCTTTTGCGAAAATCTTTGTTTTGATCTTATAGAATCAATACCTTTGCGGTTTATTTAAATCAATTAAAAACAACATGACTCTATCGGAGCAATCAATACAGGATACGCTTAAGGCAATAAAGCACCCTGAGCATGGCAACGACATAGTTTCGCTAGGGATGATACGGGATCTAAAATTCGATTCGTCCCAGATTTCGTTCACCCTCCAGCTGCTTAAGAGCAACGATCCATTTGCCTCATCTATTAAAAAGATGGCAGTCAAAGCCCTAAGCCAAGCTTTTGGAGAAACAATAAACACAAGCATTGAGGTGAAAGCCCCTGTGGCACAACCAAAGGAATCGCCATACAAAACTCAGGCTTCGGTGAGCAAAGTGAAAAATATTGTAGCGGTGGCCTCAGGTAAAGGTGGTGTTGGCAAATCGACAATTGCCGTTAACCTTGCAGTGGCTATGGCCCGAACTGGGGCTAGTGTAGGGCTAATAGATGCCGATATTTTTGGCCCATCAATTCCAAAAATGTTTGGAATGGAGGATGTTCGTCCCGAAATATTCAAGGAGGATGAGCTTGAACTTATTAAGCCAGTTGAGAACTATGGCGTAAAGCAACTCTCCATTGGTTACTTTGTAAACCCCAGCGAGGCGCTGGTTTGGCGGGGTCCCATGGCCACAAATGCGCTTAAGCAGCTGATCCATCAGGGAGCATGGGGCGAACTCGATTACCTTTTTGTAGATATGCCTCCCGGAACTAGCGATATTCACCTTACCCTTGTTCAAGAGGTAGCGCTTACCGGTGCAATAGTAGTGAGCACACCACAGGATGTTGCTCTAGCCGATGCCATAAAGGGGATTAGCATGTTCACTGGTAAGTCGGTAAATGTTCCAGTACTGGGTTTAGTTGAAAACATGGCCTGGTTTACCCCCGAGGAGTTACCGAATAATCGCTACTACATATTTGGAAAGGATGGCTGTAAAAAGTTGGCCGATAGAATGCGGTTGCCTCTTTTGGGACAGATTCCTATTGTACAAAGCATTCGCGAGGGTGGCGATAGCGGAATGCCCGCTGCGCTAATAGAAGGGCCTCTGTCGGCTGCATTTGATGAGCTGGCTGCCAATGTTATCAGAGAGGTTACTCTAAGAAACGATAAAAAGCCCCCTACACAAAAAGTTGAGATTAAGCATAAGTAGTAACAATTTAATAAACAATTACAATGAGTAAAGAAGAGGTAGTAAAAAAGGTTGGCGCAGCCATTGAGCTTGTTCGCCCATTCCTTCAGAATGATGGCGGCGATATTTCGCTAGTTGAGGTTACCGACGATTTAACTGTGAAAGTTGAACTCCACGGAGCTTGTGGCAGCTGCCCCTACAGCCTAATGACATTAAAGAATGGCGTAGAGCAAGCTATTCGCAGGGATGTTCCCGAAATTAAGGAAGTTGTTGCTGTAAATATGTAATTGACTTCACAATAAAAGTAAAAGCCTCGGACATCCGAGGCTTTTTATATTTACTATAGTGTCAAGATTACTCTAGGTAGGTATAGCCATATAGTCCCGATCGGTAATTCGACAAGAACTCTTTTCCCTCCTCGGTGGTAATGGTGCCAGCTTTAACGGCTCCGGTAACCCATGTTTCAACTGTTCTTACCAACTTTTTGGCGTTGTACTGAACATAGTCGAGCACCTCGGCAACAGTTTCACCATCAATTACCTGATCGATACTATACCCTTTCTCATCAACAGAAACGTGTACCGCATTGGTGTCGCCAAAGAGGTTATGAAGATCGCCTAGAATTTCCTGATATGCACCTACCAGAAAAACTCCAATATAATATGGCTCACGTGGTTTTGGAGTATGAACAGGAAGGTAGTACGAGAAATTTCGAGTGGCTATAAAGTTATCGATCTGACCATCGGAATCGCAGGTAATATCCTGAATTGTTGCCGAGCGGTCGGGCTTCTCATCGTGGCGTTGCAGGGGAATAACCGGGAAAATCTGATCAATTGCCCACGCATCGGGCAGCGATTGAAAAAGCGAGAAATTACAGAAATATTTATCGGCCAGCAACTTGGGCAGCTGTCGAAGCTCATCGGGTACATGTTTCATCACCGAGGTAATGGCATGAATATCTTTAGCAATCGACCAGAAAAGCTTTTCTATTTGGGCTCGGGTTTTTAGATCGAGTATTCCCAAGCTAAACCTATCGAGGGCTTCCTCGCGAATTTGCTGGGCATCGTGCCAAGTCTCGAGCATTCGAGGTTGATTCAACGAATCCCAAAGCGAGTAAAGTTCCTGAACCAACTCGTGCTCATCCTCGCCTAACTCCTCGTTCTCGTCCCAAGTGGGAAGGCTGGCAGTTTCCAAAACCTCAAAAACAAGTACTGAGTGGTGCGCGGTTAATGATCGTCCCGACTCAGTTATGATGTTTGGATGGGGTAACTCATTCTTATCGGCAGCATCGACAATAGCCGAAACGGCGTCGTTTACATACTCCTGAATGCTGTAATTCACACTACTACCGCTATCGGCAGAGCGAGTGCCATCGTAATCAACGCCTAGACCTCCACCAATATCGACAAACTCAACATTGAAACCCATCCTGCTAAGCTCAACATAGAACTGCGAAGCTTCGCGAAGGGCAATTTTTATTCGGCGGATTTTTGTCACCTGACTACCCACGTGAAAGTGAAGTAGTTTTAGACAATCCTCCATTTTGTTCTTTTCGAGAAAATCGAGGGCATCGAGCAACTCGCTAGAAGTTAGCCCAAACTTGCTCACATCGCCTCCGGAATCTTCCCACTTGCCGCTTCCGGAGCTGGCCAGCTTAATTCTGATCCCAATATTTGGTTTAACCCTTAGCCTTTTGGCAATTTTGGTGATTAGTTTGAGCTCGTTTAACTTTTCCACCACAAGAAATATTCGACGACCCATTTTTTGGGCTAGCAGTGCAAGCTCAATGTAGTCCTCGTCCTTGTATCCATTACAAACTATCAACGAATCGTTATCAGTATTGATGGCTATAACTGCATGCAGCTCGGGTTTTGAGCCAGCCTCAAGACCGATATTAAATTTCTTGCCGTGGCCGACAATCTCCTCAACCACAGGGCGCATCTGGTTTACCTTAATGGGGTAGATGACAAAGTTTTGTCCCTTGTAGTCGTACTCCTCAGCGGCAGCTTTAAAGCAACTCGACATTTTTTCAATTCTGCTATCGAGGATGTCGGGGAAGCGGATTAGCATTGGTGTTGCTACATCGCGAAGCTGCAGCTCATCGACAAGTTCTTTAAGATCGATGGCCACGCCATCCTTGCGTGGGGTTACCACAACATTGCCTTTATCGTTTAGTGAAAAGTAGTTAACCCCCCAACCCTTGATGTTGTAGAGTTCACCAGAGTCCTCAATGCGCCATTTTCTCATGAAAGGATAGGTTTTTAAATGATGATTAAACAAAGATAGGGATGTTACCCACCCTGAAATTCAGGGTAAAGATAGCAATAATATAATTTATGACTACCCCAATCCATGCATAAACACAAAAGGCTGCCCAAACGGACAGCCCTCTGCAATACTTATAATTTAAAAAAATTAATGCTTTACCGATTTTATCACCACTCTGCCTAGGTCTTGGCTCTCAAGAACCACAAAATAGATTCCGGGCTTAAGGTCGCGTGCAGGAATAATTACTTCGCTGTCGCCATAGTTCCGTGTGCTATACTTAACCTCACCCAGGATATTAATGACTTTTACAAAGTTAAACTTTTCTGCATTCCTGATGGTTATTGTAGTGCTGAATGGGTTTGGGTGTGTTTTAGGTTTGTCAAGTTGGTTAATCTCCGAGCTAGTTCTAATCATATTCACATTAACAGTTATTCCTTGATCTGTATTAGAAAACGAACCAGAATAGTTGTTAAAATCTTCAGCGGTAACGCCAAATGTATAGTCACCAATATGCAGCTGGGCATTGGCTTTACCCTCATTGTCGGTAATTATTGGTTCCTCATACCCTACAACTATAATGCTGGCCTGCTCAATGGGGTTTTGGCTTGAGTCGAATACATTGAACGTTACTGGATATTTTGGTGCATATGTCACAACAACTGTATAGACATTTACAGTTTGTCCGCTCTCGGAGGTTACCGTAAATGCAACTGGTTCAGTGAAATCCATTGCTGTTTCTGGAGTATAGCCAATAGTTGCACCCGCCGAAATTGTAAACTCGGGTGTAAGGCTTGTAATATCAACAAAATCTTTAACCTGCACCCTTATTTCAGCAGCGTTGTCTGTTAGGGCATCGATGCTAATGCTAAAAACGCCTTCCTCCTCAAAGCCAAATGTGTGAATTCGAGCCTGATGGCTAGGCTCCTCACCTCCGCCTGCAATAAGCACATCATCAATCTTGATGTAAAACATATCGGTGCAATCGTAATGACGAAAGGCGATGTAGATAATGTCTCCCAGAAAGTTGCTTAGATCAACCTGTCTGTTCACCCAGCTTGCACCCTGAAGCACCTCAGAAAAAACCTCAACAAAATCGGATGGGTTGGCTGTTTTGTTTGAGATAAATATCCCGTATTTCTCTGCAACCCAATCGGGATCCTGAGCACCAACATAATAATCGAGGATGAAGTTATCGTGGGTAATTTCAATGGGAGGCGTTATAAGCCAATTATCGGGCCTTAGGGCTTTATTATCATCCCAGGAAGCAGAACCTGCACATTTATCGCCGGTGTGTGCAGCACCTTCGGCAATGTATGAGAACCACTTCAAATTATCTCCATCTTTATCAATATTTAACCAGTCGGTTGGGGGGAAAGTATTCCCCTCAAATCCTTCAAAAAGCACTGTGTTTGATGGAATATCTTGTATTCGAATGTAATCCTTTTTTGTTGTAGTACTAGTCCCGTTTATAGTAAGGCTAACCGTTTTTAATCCTCCTGTTGTGTAGGTCACCATATGCGGCCCTTTCCCAGTGATGGTTGCAGGTGTAGCTCCCTCACCAAAGGTCCAACTCCACGAGGTTATGTCGGCTCCTGTAGATAGGTCTGTGAAAGTGATTTCCTCGTTGGTTTGGGCTACAGTAATGTCGGCCTTAAAGTTGGCGTAAAGATCGCCGCTGGGATCGTAACCAGATAGTGTGGATACATTTGAATTTGAAGGATCGAGCCAGGGTTGCAATTTTTTTATATTGGTTGTACCGTTTGAAGACCAGTGATAGTTAAGCTTTCCATAGTAATCGGGAGAGGTTGGGCTACTGCAACTCGAGGAACCTCCCGATAGGGTACCCACAACCAACCCTGCGGAGTTGAATATTGGCGATCCAGACGACCCGCCCTCTGTCACCCCGTGCCCATTGGCTGTTTGGGTCCAGGTAACTCTCCATGTGGAGTTGGTGGCCATAACCGAACCATCAATGTTAGGCGTTGCGCTTGATAGGGAGCCTGTGTAGGTTGATATCTTTTTTACATCACCGCTGGGATGATGGATGCTAACGCCTCCATCGGTAACGGTTTCCGCTCTATCCCATCCATTATAGAATGGACGCCACGCAGCGGTGGGTTTTTGACTCAGTTCAACCAGCTGGAAATCTGAGCCTCCAGCCAACAGCCCGCTTGAGCGAAGCGATGCTCCGGTTATCAGGTTTGTGGGTGGCGATGTACTGTTTTCACAACCAGAACGTTCGTAGTTAAAAAAGAACTGCCATGTGCTTCTATCCGTATCGCTTAAATTACCTCCGCAGTGGTATGCTGTAAGAAAGTAAGGTTTACCGTCTTGACTTGTGTTGTTAATTAGCGTACCGCTACAGGCGTATAAATAACCTCCTTCGCTATATAGTATTTTGGCAACACCACGCTTTTGATTTTGCCATGCATCGCCTTCGGGCGAGCAGTTAATGTTTACCTGACATACCTCGGAGTCACCCAAAGCCTTAGAGTCAAACATATCATCAATGCCTTTATATATGGAGTATATACTCGAAATTGAGAAACTTCCTCTAAAACCTTGCTGCCTATTCAGCACCGATTCCACATACTCTACAATAACCACGCTTGAGGCCAATGGGGGCGTTGAAGCATAGCCATCATTTATGCTGTTGTGATTGATAAGATAAAATGATGCCGGTTCGGCCTCAGCATAAACGTATAACCGCCCATCGGCAGGAATTCTGACCTTTTCAAAAACCAAAGCAACCGAGGGAGCATCTTCAGCCGCAATTCGAATTATCCACGATTTTTCTCCGTTGTCCCAGTTTACAATTGTACCCATTGACTTAGTGTCTATTCCCACTTTATGCGAATACCCAACTCGAAGTGGATAATTGCTCTCGATTGATTTTTGTTCACCGAATGACCCATGAATATTGGCTTGTAAAAAGGTTTCAACATTAATCAAATCAATTTCACACCCAACAGTTGAAGGAGGTGCATCGCTGCGGTTCTGACCTATAGTAGAGTAAAAACTAAATGCCAGAAGCAAGTTAAATATTATTATTGTTTTCATAAACAGCCGTTTAATCGAGTCAAAATGTTAAGATGTAGGTTAATAATAATCCTTAAAAGTAAGGAAATTTTGATATCTTGCGCTCAAATAAACTGAACTATTAACCATAAACATTGCGTACTACATGAAGTTATCTTTACTTAGGGCGTGCTGGTTTTATAGTGTAATAACACTTACCAGCACCATAAGCGTTTTTTCGCAAGTTGGCACAAAGAATACAAGCGACGAAAAAACCGTAAAATATGTAAATGGATACACTGTTATAACTGCCGAAAGACCACCAATTGACCTAGAATTTGTATCAGAGGATGATTACGAGGCAGGTAAATTATTTATCAAGGTAAAATCTGGGGTTGAAAAGTCTTTGGGCGAAAGCATAGTATTCACAAGTAAAACCGCAAATTTTTCTACAGGAGTAAAGGGTATAGACAACCTAATAAAAGGATTTGGAGTTAACCAGTATAAACCTATTCTACATGAATTATACTCAAACGACCTACATACTAAATCCAGCAAGGCTAAGCATGATGCGTGGGAATTTAACCTATGGTATGAGTTAACCCTCGACAAAAATGCTGATATCATCAAAGCGGTAAAGGAATTTAGCGCACTTGATGAGGTTGATCTTGCAGAGCCTGTGTTCAAAAAGGTTAGAATTGAACCTGTAACAAAGAGTCCTATTACTCCCACAAAATCAGGTAAGGTTACTTCAAATGATAATTTTTTTAGCCTCCAGTGGGGCTACAAGAACACCGGACAGAATATTCGCGACACATATGGAGTTGCAGGTATCGACATAAAACTTGAAGAAGCTTGGGCAATTGAAATGGGTAACTCAAATGTAATCGTGTCAATCCATGATGGGGGAATTGATTTTTCGCACCCCGATCTGGCAGCAAATATGTGGACTGGTATTGGCCCTGATGGACAAAACACAAATCCCGATGACCATGGAACACATGTAGCAGGTACAGTGGCTGCTGTTACAAATAACGAGATAGGCGTTGCCGGTATTGCTGGTGGCGATGGTTCTGGCAATGGGGTTCGATTAATGTCGGTAGATATTTTTGAGGGTTCCCTCAGCACTTACAATGGTTATGTTTACGCTGCCGACCGCGGATCGGCCATATCACAAAACAGCTGGGGATATGAGAATGCGGGAGTATACAATACACCTGACCTACTGGGGATTGACTACTTCAATGCCAACGGTGGCGGTGAAGCGCTTAACGGCGGCGGCATTGTAATTTTTGCAGCCGGAAATTATAACGAGAATTCTCTTCGATATCCAGGTTGCTACTCGGGAACATTTGCTGTTGCATCGCACGATAACCAAGGGAAAAAGTCCAGTTTTTCTAACTATGCGCCCTGGGTGCATGTTTCGGCCCCAGGAACCAATATTGCTAGTACAGCCCCAGAAAATGGATATGTATGGATGTCGGGCACATCAATGGCTTGTCCCCACGTATCTGGAATAGCGGCACTTGTAGTTTCAAAGTACTATGGTGAACTTACCAAAGATGACCTATGGTTTATATTAACGGAGGGCGTAGATGATATTTACTCCGAAAACCCATACTATCAAGGACTTTTGGGAACAGGAAGAGTTAATGCATACAAAACCCTAATGGCTACCGAAAACCGATTTCTTCCAAAAGTTGAGACCTTAAGTATAACCTCAATCTTACATAATGAGGTTTTAACCGGAGGTAATATTACTCGAAATGGGGGATTCGACATTACTGCTAGGGGTATTGTGTGGGGGACTACTGAAAATCCAACACTTGACGAGTGCGATGGCTTTACTGTTGATGGTGAAGGCGATGGTGAGTATGTGTCGAAAATGACCGGCTTTTCCGAAAGCACACGATACTACATAAGAGCATACGCCACTAATAGCCAGGGGACAACGTATGGGAAAAGTGTATCGTTTTTTTCGTTGACAAGTGTTAGCTTTAAAATTGTAGATGAATCGAGAAATCCCTTAAGCAATGTTGAAGTTACCCTAGGCGAAGAGATTGTAACTACTAATGCAAGTGGAGAAGCAACATTCTTTAGAAACTATGGAACATATACTTATTCTGTAAGCAGAACAAATTACCAATCAACAGGGGGTAGCCTTTTTATTTCAACCACTTCAGTAAACGAGTATAAGCTAGCCCTCGTAGCTCCATCCTCAAGTGTTCCCGAGATTATTGGAGCGCTTAATGCTTGCTCTGGCTCAGAAATTATTTACCGAATCAGTTTATCGCAGCAGGGTACATGGGAGATGGAAGGTGGAGGTATTATTGGTAGTACAAATCAGGATTTTGCAATTGCAAAATGGACAAGTTCAACAGGAAAAGGAATAATCCGCTTTAGAATTATTGCTGAGGATGGTTTCCAAACCACTTACCAAAAGGAGATTACAATCAACACAAACCATTCCTTACCAAGTATTAATAAGCCAAAAATATCTGTTAAAGGCACTATCCCCATTCTTATATGTACAACTCCCGATATGGATTACAAATGGTATAAAAACGGAGTACCAATTGAAGGTGCAACCGAACAGCATTTCGCACCCCGCAATCAATCTGGGCGTTTTCATGTTCAAACAACGGATCATAACCAATGTCATAATACCTCTAATGAACTTGTACACAATAGCAATTCATCCAAACAGGGTCTTGTTTCAACTTACCCAAACCCTAACAGCGGACAGTTCACCATTAATTACCAAAGTGAAACCGTGGGAGCAGCTACACTTACTGTATCCAATGCCCAAGGCAAAGTGGTTCATCAGGAGAGCTTTATTAAATCAACCGAAGAATTCTCGAATCAGCTAAGCCTGACAGGTTTGCCTAAAGGAATATACATTGTTACAATTACGACAGGCAACGAAGCACCCGTTAACACCAAAATCACCATTTACTAAATCACTACTCGCAAAGCAATGAAAAACAAAATAGTATCATTCACATCAGCAGCTATTCTTGTGGTTTGTTTGACAGGAATTTACTCAGTATCGTTTTCACAAGATCAGCAAGTATCTACCAATTACGATCAACCAGCCCAGTCTGGCCATAATCGTTTATATGTTGATATTAATGGCGCTTATAATCTTACCATGATTAACAGCAACCTTAGTACAGGATGGGACAAGGTAAATGAGTTCACCGTTATCCCCTCGATAAACGCAACCTATATGCTTAACGGCAATATGGGAGTTGGCGTTGGCCTTAAGCTGGGAAAATACTCCTCGGGGTTCAGCGTTATGGGGTTCTCTACCCAGCTTGAGAATTCTTATGTAGATATAGATGGCGATAGCTATTACCCCGTCTACGAGGGAGTAAACCTTAGCGAAATAAATTCATTTAGTACTGTTGATATCCCTTTATACTACCGATTTCAACTAGCGTTAGGCAATCCCAAAATTATGGCCTATGCACATGTGGGGTTGATGTTTTCATCGATTTCAAAAATGAGCTATACGCTCGATGGAACCCTAACCCGAAAAGGATTCTATCCAGAATACAATGTCACTCTTAACAATTATCCCGAGTACAACTTCGACGATCTTACCTACAGCCCAGAAACTAATCGAGATATTGAAGCCCCGGGAATGAATACTTCAGGATTTATCTCCATCGGAGTAATGTATGAAGTTGCCAAGGATATTCTGGTTAAGGCAGGTGGCTCCTTCGCGCTTGGTTTTTCCGATATTCGCCCCAGCATAAACAACGAGTTCAACGAATTCCACAGTAGCACATACCTTAGCAAAACATCACTCAATTCTGCGGCATTTGAGCTGGGAATCGTTTATCGATTTTTAAAGTAAAAACCCTAATGCAATTATTTAAAAAAGTCCATCCCATTGAACAGGGGTGGGCTTTTTTAATACCTTTCACTTTAGGTTCGCTAGTATTCATATAGGACTATTCCCCGTTTTTACTACATTTGCAAATCAATGCATTACTATGATAAGAGTTGAGAAAATTGTCAAATCCTTTGGATCGCTTACAGTTCTTAAGGAGGTTGATGTTCAGATTCCCGCCGAGAAAGTTGTGGCCATCGTTGGCCCCAGCGGAGCAGGAAAAACTACCCTGCTTCAAATAATGGGCTCACTATCCCAAGCCGACTCGGGTAGCGTATACATCGATAATGTGAACATATCGCAGCTAAACGAGAAAAGCCTTGCCGCTTTCCGCAATCAGAATATCGGATTTGTGTTCCAGTTTCACCATCTACTGCCAGAGTTTACTGCACTTGAAAATATTTGCATCCCCGGATTTATTGCCCGTAAATCTAGGGAAGATGTCGAAGCACGGGCAAAGGAACTGCTAAGTTTTCTTGGTCTTAGCAACCGAATGGATCACAAGCCATCAGAGCTGTCGGGAGGAGAGCAGCAACGAGTGGCCGTTGCCCGAGCTTTAATCAATAAGCCCAAGGTTATACTGGCCGATGAACCCTCCGGAAATCTCGACTCCAAAAACCGCGAGGAGCTGCATAACCTTTTCTTCTCGCTTCGCGATCAGTTTAAGCAAACCTTTATCATCGTTACGCACGACAAAGATTTGGCTTCCATGGCCGATCTTCAGCTAACCATGAACGATGGACGCTTTGTATAGTGAGTAAAGTTGCCCTGGCCGACCTTAAGGAGTTCCTAGATGAGAAGTACCGACAGTACGCCTCACCCAGCTTTATTGAAACCGACCCAATTCAAATACCCCGCAGCTATTCCCTTAAGCAGGATATCGAAATATCAGGATTTCTGACAGCAACCATATCATGGGGGCAGCGGCCCCAAATCATCCGATCGGCCAGGAGTTTAATGGCGCAAATGGGCGAATCGCCATACGAATTCCTAAGCGATTCTTCTCTAAATGATATTGCATCGCTTTCGCGTTTTTACTACCGCACATTCAACGGAACCGATTGTATGGCATTTGTAAAATCGCTCAAAAGAATCTACACCAATGGCCAATCGCTCGAAGATATCTTTAGCGAGGGTTTTAACAAGACACAATCAATAAAGGATGCCATCGAATATTTCAGGCAGATTTTTATCGATGAGGACTTCCCCGACAGAACAACCAAACATATATCGAGCCCAATGGCGAGCTCAGCCGCTAAGCGCCTAAATATGTACCTGCGATGGATGGTGCGCCCATCAACCGAAAAGGTCGATTTGGGTATTTGGACACAAATTCCAACCTCGGCGTTAATGCTCCCTCTTGATGTGCATTCGGGCAGAGTTGCGCGGAAACTTGGACTACTTGATCGCAAGCAAAACGACTGGAAAGCGGTGGAGGAGGTTACCGCAAATCTTAGTACCTTTGCCCCCAACGACCCGGTAAAATACGATTTTGCTCTTTTTGGTCTGGGCGTTTTCGAAAAATTTTAGCTCGCTATGCCCAACCAGTATTTCCGCTTCAAGCAATTTGCCATTCGGCAGGAAAAATCGGCCATGAAGGTTGGCACCGACGGCGTTATGCTGGGCGCTTGGGTCGACGTTGAAAACGCCAAAACCATTCTCGATGTTGGTACTGGAACCGGATTGATAGCTCTTATGCTTGCCCAGCGAAGCAAAGCCCAAATTGATGCTGTTGAAATTGATGAATTGTCGGCCCAGCAGGCAAAGGAAAACGTTAGCAATTCTCCATGGGAAAGTAGGGTAAATATTTACAACCAATCGTTTCAGCAACTTGCCGGTGAAACCTTTACAAAATACGATCTAATCGTTTCAAATCCACCCTACTTTATCAAATCGCTTAAATCCGATGAGGTAGCCCGAACCATAGCCCGCCACAACGAGTTTCTGCCCCACTCCGATCTGCTAACGGGAGTTAGTAGGTTACTGGTCAACAATGGCCGATTTGCAGGAATTTTCCCCTATGTTGAGGGTAACGTGTTTGTGGCCCTGGCATCGACCTATGGATTATACTGCAGCAAACGCGTTAGCGTTTATGGTAAATCCGCAGGCCCTATTAAGCGGCTAATGCTTGAGTTTAGACGTGAAAGAATACCCGTTGATGAGTCAACAATTACAGTAAGAGGGATTGATGGAGAATTCACTGCGGAGTATATACAACTCACCAAAGACTATTACCTAGCCTTCTAAACCACGAAACGCCAAGGAAATAAATGCTTAGCGTTTCAAATATTGAGCTATCGATCCTTCTAGATTGTTCTTCCGGGATAAGCCTTCAATGCTGCTTCAAGCGTTTCCATGGCGTTCTTCAGATCATCAATTTTAAGTACGTAGGCAATGCGCACCTCATCCTTACCTAAGCCTGGAGTAGCATAAAAGCCCGATGCGGGAGCAAGCATCACCGTTTGTTCCTTATGATCAAAGCTCTCGAGTAGCCACTGGGCAAATTTATCGGCATCGTCAACAGGAAGTTTAACCACGGTATAGAAAGCGCCTTTTGGTTTGGGACAAACCACGCCCTCTATCTTATTAAGAGCCTCAACCATGTAGTCTCTGCGCTGAATGTACTCGTCGTAAACCTCGTCGAAATACTCTTTAGGAGTGTTCAACGCCGCTTCGGCAGCAATTTGACCATACGATGGTGGGCAAAGCCTTGCCTGTGCAAACTTCATGGCTGCAGCCATAACCTCGCAGTTGCGCGAAATTAGTGCTCCAACCCTTACCCCACACATGCTGTAACGCTTCGACACGGAATCCATCAGAATAACATTATTCTCCAATCCTTTTAGGTTCATGGTGGAGAAATGCGTATTACCATCGTAGCAGAACTCACGGTAAACCTCATCGGCAAAAAGGTACAAATCATACTTTTTGATTAACCCAGCCAGCTGCTCAAGTTCTTCGCGCGAGTAGAGGTAACCAGTTGGGTTGTTGGGATTACATATAACAATACCCTTAGTTTTGGGAGTGATAAGCTTTTCAAAATCAGCAATTGGGGGCAGAGCAAAATCATTCTCGATAGATGAGGTTACCGGCACCACTTTCACACCTGCCGATGTGGCAAAGCCATTATAGTTGGCGTAGAATGGCTCAGGAATTATCACCTCGTCGCCGGGGTTAAGGCAACTCATAAACCCAATGGTAATGGCCTCTGAACCTCCGGTGGTAATTATTATTTGATTATGATCAATGTCGATACCCACGCTGCGGTAGTACTCGGCTAGCCCACGTCGATAACTCTCGTTACCAGCAGAGTGGCTATACTCAACTACTTTAAGCACATTATCCCTGATTGCCTTAAGTGCAACCTCGGGAGTTGCAATATCGGGTTGTCCAATGTTTAGGTGATAAACCTTTACGCCCCTCTTTTTCGCACCCTCGGCATATGGAACAAGCTTACGAATGGGCGACGCAGGCATCGCTTTCCCTTTTTCTGAAATTTGTGGCATGATATACTTTTTTATTTACAATTATTTCTGTGCTGTGTCAACAGGTCGGGGTTTTACCAAACCTTTCACCCTAAGGGCAATGAATTGAGGATTCCCATTGGAATTAACCGAGACAACCTTGTTGAACGAACCCTGAATAAGGGTGTTGTACTTCACCTTAATCTCACCCTTTTCGCCGGGTTGAATTGGGTCGCGGGTCCAGCTGGGCGTAGTGCAACCACACGATGCCCTTACGTTGGTAAGGATAAGGGGCTCTGTTCCCTTGTTGGTAAAGGTAAAAGTACACGTACCATCGCCTCCATAATCAAGTTCACCATAGTTGTGCTCATACACCTCAAACACTATTGTAGTATCGCTACTGGCTTTGTTGTTTTGATTGTTTTGCGCATAAAGGCCAGTGGTAAATAGGGAAAGAACAAACAATAAAGATGCTATCGTTCTCATAATATAAAAGTTAAATGTTGTGATCGATGTAAAAATAACGGAGCAAAGTTAGTAGAAATAATTCGCAATAGTATCGATAATCATTAGCCTTAAAACCGTTAGATGCTCTTAAACATGATTCGTTTAAGCACCATGATCTAACGTCGGCTGATTGCCTCCTGAATCTCCCTAAAATATGTAACCTCGAACCTTCGCTGCGCCTCCTTAAAAGCCTCCTCGCCTGCCTGCTTATGTTCAAAGTGCCTGCCGCTAAATCCGCTTAATGGCAGATGGTAAATTGATTTTCCATTGCTATCCTCCACGCTCAAAACTCCCTCGATGCTCACGTTTTTGAATTGTCCGCTATCGTCGCGGCGATTGGCAATTGCGGAAATTCGCACGGTATAATCGGCTGAAGAGGGCTCTCCTTTTATAACATATCCTGCCTCAACGGCCTTCTTGCGGAAACTCTCCTCGATATAACCAGGCTGGAGAACTTCGCCCAGCAATATCTCCCTTGAGATAATGGCAAAAGAGGGTTTGCTGATGTTTAATCTGATAACTCCCTGCGGGAGTGTAAACCGTCCAACCAGCTTTCGGATAAACGGATCGGCTCCTGCCTCTGCCAGCACGTCGTCAATATCAAAAGTGGCAGTAAAGGTTTCGGATGATTTGATTGATCGAACCAGGTCGATTTCAAACGTGGCTAAGCCAGCAGTGCTTGAGCGCTGCTTATTGTTGCGTATGGGCCTCTCGGAATACGATGCCACCAAAGGAATCCCTGAAACTAAACCCTGTCTGCGGAATTCTGTTTTGAACTGGAGATTATCGGATGTTACCCGTTGCCCTGTCTTCACCGAAATATTATCGCCTTGCGCAACAACTTCAATCTGGCTAAGGGTTGCCGAAAGTTCCTTAAAGATCTCATTTCCCAGAAAGATTTGCTGGCCATTAAACTCCACAGGTAGGGGCTCGCTGAAGTATGGCTTAATGGGCTCAAGAGCTTTAATCAGCTGAACCATCGCAATGCGGATATCGCCATTGCCGCGAGAATTTATTCCGCTGGTAAAAAAATCGAGCGAACGGGTCGCGGCATCGTTCTTACGGCGCTCCTTTAGTTCCTGATGCTGAGCCTTTGATAATCGATAAAATACCCAGTAGTTTTCCAAATCATCCCAGGTGTCAACCAACTCGTATCCCTCCAAATCTTGCTGGGCTTGAGCCCTGATGGTTGAAGTGAAATCCTCGCGGAAATTCAAATTCGACTCAAATGCATGAAGCACCGAGTTGCTGGATATGCTGATGGAGATTTCACTGGCCATATCGGCCAGCGCATTTTGTCGGGCTGCCTGCTGATACTGACTAACATCAAAAGTTTTGCGGGCAGCACCAATCCCGTAGTAGTAGATTGGCGAAGAAACACGCGCCTTTACCCAGTCGGGTTGAGGGGCAACTTGCGCCTGCTGGGCCTTTTTGCTTCCACCGCAGCCAAACGTGGCTACACTTAGGGCGACTACTAATAGAGTTCTAATCTTCATGGCGGTCTACTCTTCGGGGTTATACTGTCCAATCTTCTGGGCTACCCGATTGGCAATCTCGCCCAACGCTTCATTCTTCATAGCATCGGCGGTTTTAATGGTTTGCTTTGCGCTAAAGAGCTGCTGAAGGTTACGAACAGCAGTGGGATTATCCTCAATTCTGTCCTTAGGCGAATCCTTATCGGAATTCTCCCAGTGCCCGGGAACCAGATTCTTAGTATTGCCGTTGAACGAGGCAAAGTGAATCTCATCGGTGCGATTGGTATTTATTGCATCGGAAACCAGCACGGCTCCAGTTTCGGTTGAGCTTAGCTGGTACTGAATAGATATGGATGCGGAGTTCGATCGAGTTGTTTCAGTATAGCTAACCTTGTGGTACTTGGTGTCCTTTTTCTCCTCGCCGGCTTTATCCTTATAGGTAACTATCTCCTTGATGTAACCCTTTTTAGTAGTAGTTTCGGTTCGGCCATCAACCATGTCGAAACGGATAACCGAGCCGTTAAGGATTGCCTTTACTGCAAGAATTTGGCCAACCCTAATGTCCGATCCCAGCGTTGCACTCTGCGCCTGCTGATCGATAAACTGTTGGGTGTTTTTAATATCTACAATTTTTACAAATGGGTTATTGAGATTGCTCAACGCGCTGTTGATTGAACTTTCAACCAAGAGCTCAGCATTGCGAGTTTGAGTTCTATTCTCAATTTTGCCAATGGCAATGGTAAGCTGCGCTTTTAGCAGCGCCTCATCACGCAGGTCCCGGGCATCCTTGTAAATTCCGTGCTTGGTAATAATCTCGTTGAAGCGGTGATAGGCTTGGCGGAAAAAACCAGCATCCATATACTCACGTCCCTTACGGTAGAGAGGCTCGCTGCGCGACACCTTCATAAACTCGTCAACCCCCTCAAAGTCTGGATCAATTCGTTTAATCTCGGCAAACTTGGCCTCCGATTCCCTAAACTTCTCCTCGTCGAGGAGTATGCGAGCATCATAGAAAAGCGACTCCATGTATCGGGGTTTTGCCTCCTCATAGTACCCACGTGAAATTTCTGAGATAGATATCGATACCCCTGTCGCATTTACCTTATCCTGATACTGCTTAGCATCTAAATAGCTGTAAACTGTCTCGCGGTCGTTGTTGCTTAAGTAAGCTTTTTGAACTTGCAGCGATTTATCGTCGAGCAATCGTTGCCCATTCTTTTTTAAGCCAACAACGGCATCAACATTCTGGGCATTGGCCACCACCGCTTGATAGTACAAATCGGCTGCCATCTCGTACATGCCTGCCTGCTCAAACTTCAAACCACGCTTTGCCAAGCGTTTTGAAGCACAACCGGTAAAAACTAATGCAAGTACAAGAAGAGTAAGGGGTAAAAGTCTTTTCATAAACATCGAGAGATTAAAAATTTTAACACTGCGCAATTTAGTAATATTAAAGCGATTATTCTATGAAAAATAGCACCTTGGTTGAGATGATTTCCTGTGAGAATTTGAAAAACATGGCGTTGATCATCTGTTTGAAAGCAATATTTTAAGTGAACACGTAAGATTTTAGTAGCTTTGTACAAATTAAATACCATTTTGTTATTCTATCAAAAAACGAAAAATTGTTATGAAAAAACTACTGCTACTTACAATTACCGCTTTTATGCTTGCATCGTGTGGTACGGGCAAAAAAGAGGCCATGGAAGCCAGCCCCATCGATCAAAAAGCCATTGATTTGGTTATTGATAAACTGATGGAAAAGCACGGTTCCGATTTCGAATTCCGTATTACTCGTGGTGTAAACCAAACCGCATCGTTATGGCGCGAGTCGGACGGCACAACTGCAGATTTCGAGAACTTCTGTATGCAACGCTTTATTGCCGATGACAAGGAGTTGGGTTTGGTGTTCGACAGAATGGCCAACAACTTCGAGTACCTATATGGGTACCTCGGACGGATTAGCTTTGAGTTTAACCGACAAATCCACGAGGATCGTGGGCCAATTCATCCCATCGACCAAATATTTGGAGCGTACAGCCCCGGGGCACACGTTCAGCAGGACTTTTACGCCAACAAGTTGGCCTTTATCATCACGTTAAACTTTCCCAACTACTCGCTTAAGGAGAAAAATACGCTGGGTAAGGACTGGACCAACCGCCAGTGGGGTTACGCCCGCCTTGGCGATATGTACACCGCACGGATTCCTGCTAAAATTCTTCAGGAGAACAACAAGGTTTACAGCGAGGGAAGGCTATACATATCGGAATACAACATCTTTGCCGATCAGCTTAGAAACAACGATGGCCAGAAGCTATTCCCCGATGGAATGAAGCTGCTTTCGCACTGGAATATCCGCGACGAGATTAAATCGAACTACGACTACGATAATGGCTTGGAAAAGCAGGAGATGCTATACAGCGTTATGCTTCGCATTATAGGTCAGGATATTCCCAAGCAGGTAATTAACAACCCTGCCTACCAGTGGAACCCGATATCCAACCAGCTTATGCAGGATGGTAAAGAAGTTGCCGCTGAGCCTGAGGGAACAGTAAGGTACGAGCATCTGTTAGGAAATTTCAACGCCATGCAAAAACTCGATCCCTACTACCCTACCCTCGACACCTACATCAAACGCCGATTCGAAAGCAGTATGGAGATTCCCTTGGAAGAGGTGGAAAGTTTATTCAGGGAGTATGCCGCATCGCCACTTATCCGCGAAGCGGGTAAACTCATTAGCCAACGTTTGGGTCGCGAGCTTCGCCCTTTCGACCTATGGTACAATGGTTTTGTGGGTAGGGCTGGTGTTTCGGAAGATCAACTCGACAAAATCACCAAAAGCAAGTACCCCACTGCCGAGGCCATGAACAAGGATCTGCCTAGAATACTCAAGGCTCTGGGTTACGACAGTAAAACCTCTGAATTTATTGCCTCGAAGGTTGAGGTTGATGCGGCCCGAGGATCGGGACACGCCATGGGCGCATCAATGCGCGAAACCACTTCGCATTTACGTACCCGTGTTGCCACCGATGGAATGGACTATAAGGGCTACAATATTGCTATTCATGAGTTTGGCCATAACGTGGAGCAAACCATAAGTTTACACAATGTTGACAACTACTTCATTAATGGAGTGCCAAACACTGCGTTTACTGAAGCGCTAGCCTTTATGTTCCAGAAGCGCGACCTTGAGCTGCTTGGCATCAAGCAGAGCGACCCTATGATGGAACATCTGGATGTTCTCGATATTTTCTGGGATAACTACGAGATGATGGGCGTTTCGCTGGTTGATATGAAGGTTTGGGAATGGCTTTACGCAAACCCCAACGCCAATGCTGAGCAGCTTAAAGAGGCGGTTATAAGAATAGCCAAGGATATTTGGAACGAATACTACGCCGATGTATTTGGAGAGAAGGATGTGCCACTACTTGCCATCTACTCGCATATGATACAATCGCCCCTGTACCTAATGAACTACCCCTACGGCAGGCTAATCATGTACCAGCTGGAGGATTACGTTGCCGATAAGAATTTTGCGGCAGAAACTCTCAGGATATTCTCCATTGGAAGCATCACCCCACAGCACTGGATGCAGAAAGCCGTGGGAAGCCAAATCAGCAATAAGCCAATTTTTAATGCTGTTGAAAAGGCACTGAAAGTAGTTAAGTAGGACAAATTTGAAGTAAGCATAATGCAAAAAGGGTGGAGCTAAGCTCCACCCTTTTGTTTAAACAAAGTTATATGGCTTTACTTCTTCATCCCAGCCAGTCGCTCCTCAATAACCCTAATTTTCTCCTCGGCATCGGCCTGCTTTTTGCGCTCAACCTCCACCACCTGTGCGGGCGCGCCGCTAACAAACTTCTCGTTGCTTAGCTTCTTCATAACGCTGGTCAAGAAACCCTTGGTGTAGTTAAGCTCCTCGGTTAGCTTGGCCATCTCCTCCTCCTCATTTACAAATGCACCTAGCGGAACAAAAAACTCCGATGATTTTATCAGGAAGCTAGCGCTGCCATCAACCTTATCGTTGGTGTACTCCAGCTTATCGAGACCAGCCAGCTTAACAACTACGCTTTCAATCTCGGGGTTAAGCTTTTGTGCCGACTTAACGTATAGCGATAGAGTCTCCTTATTGGGAATATTCTTCTCCTGCCTAATGTTTCGGATACCCGCTACAATCTCCTTCATCTCATCGAAACGGGCAAGTAACTCGCTATCATACTCGTTTGCCTCTGGTTGCGGAGCAACCATAATGCTATCACCAGCTTCGCGCTCGTCGAGCAGCTGCCAAAGTTCCTCGGTGATAAACGGCATAAACGGATGCAGCAACCTTAGCATCTTATCGAAAATGGCCAGCACCTCCGATTGCGTTTTGGCATCGATGGGCTTTTGGTAAGCAGGCTTAACAATCTCGAGGAACCACGATGAGAACTCATCCCAGAACAGTTTGTAAATGTTCATGAGCGCCTCGGAAAGTCGGAATTTGGTGAAGTCATCATCAATTTGGGCAACCTCACGACTTAGTGTACTATTGAACCAATCAATTGCGGCTTTAGCATGCTGGGGCTGCTCAATGGTGGCATCAACGGACCAGCCTTTTACCAAGCGGAATGCGTTCCAAATCTTATTGGAGAAGTTTCGACCCTGCTCCGTAAGGCTCTCGTCGAAAAGTAGGTCGTTTCCAGCAGCAGAGCATAGTAGCATTCCTACTCTAACGCCATCAGCGCCATACTTGGCAATCAAGTCAAGGGGATCGGGGCTATTGCCAAGTTGCTTACTCATCTTACGGTGCTGCGCATCGCGCACAATTCCTGTTAAGTAAACGTTTTGAAACGGTTTCTCACCCAGGTACTCGTACCCGGCAATAATCATACGAGCCACCCAGAAGAATAAAATCTCGGGAGCCGTTACCAGAATATTAGTTGGGTAATAATACTTTATATCATCATTATCGGGGTAGCGAATGCCGTCGAACACCGAGATGGGCCAAAGCCATGAGCTGAACCACGTATCGAGCACATCCTCGTCCTGCCGCAAATCGGCAATGGTAAGATTTTGATTGCCCGATTTCTCCTTGGCCATAGCAAGAGCCTGTTCCTCGGTTTCGGCCACCACGTAACCACCCTCAGGCAGGTACCAAGCGGGAATACGATGCCCCCACCACAGCTGACGCGACAGGCACCAGTCCTTCACGTTCTCCATCCAGTGGCGATAGGTGTTAACAAACTTATGAGGATATATTTGGATATCGCCACTCTCAACTGCATCGAGAGCAGGCTTGGCCAGTTCCTTCATATCGAGAAACCACTGCATGCTGAGTTTTGGCTCAATTACCGCATCGGTACGCTCGCTGTAGCCAACCTTGTTCATGTAGTCCTCTATCTTATCCACATTGCCAGCCTTCTCCAAATCGATAACAATCTGCTTACGAACGGCAAACCGGTCCATTCCAACGTAAAACTGTGCCGCAGGACTTAGCGTTCCATCATCGTTAAAAATATCAACTGACTCCAAGTTGTGCTTATCGCCCAGCATATAATCGTTGATATCGTGGGCTGGGGTAACCTTAAGCGCACCCGTACCGAACTCCATATCAACATAATCATCAAAGATAACGGGAACGCTTCGGTTTATAAGCGGCACAAAAAGGCGCTTGCCTTTAAGGTTTACATATCGAGGGTCGTTGGGATTAACGCACACGGCTGTATCGCCCAGTATGGTTTCGGGGCGGGTTGTGGCAATGGTAACGTGGCCATCCTCACCATCGATAAAATATTTTAGGTAGTATAACTTGCTCTGAACCTCCTTGTATATCACCTCCTCGTCGGATACGGCAGTTTTTGCCTGAGGATCCCAGTTTACCATGCGTACTCCGCGGTAAATTTTACCCTTGCTGTACAAATCGACAAAAACCTTAACAACGCTCTCCGACAGGCTTTCGTCCATAGTAAAGGCGGTGCGCTCCCAATCGCAAGCGGCACCTAACTTTTTAAGCTGCTCAAGGATAATCCCGCCATGCTTCTCCTTCCACTCCCAGGCATGCTCGAGGAACTGGTCGCGAGTAAGGGTGTTCTTATCAATGCCCTCGGCCTTTAGCTTGGCAACTACCTTTGCCTCGGTGGCAATAGATGCATGGTCGGTGCCAGGCACCCAGCAGGTGTTTTTGCCCTGCATCTTAGCACGACGGACAAGCACATCCTGAATGGTATTGTTGAGCATATGACCCATATGCAACACCCCGGTTACGTTGGGTGGCGGAATTACGATGCAGAATGGTTCGCGATTGTCGGG
This sequence comes from Tenuifilaceae bacterium, assembly GCA_034003245.1. Taxonomy (GTDB): domain Bacteria; phylum Bacteroidota; class Bacteroidia; order Bacteroidales; family Tenuifilaceae; genus Perlabentimonas. The sequence goes on along the minus strand of JAVEYY010000028.1, from coordinate 20,395 downwards.
AACCGAATGGAACAACTTGTTGTCCATCCAATACTTATACCACTTATCCTCTACCTCTACAGGATTATACTTTGCGGGAATTTCCATCTTTAAAAAAGTTTATCAATTTAAAAATCAGTCGGCAAAGATAAGCAATTTGGAAAAACTTTTTACGTCAAAACTTTCAGATTATCCCTTGACATTCACTCTTTTTTCCCATTACCTTTACAACACTATCAGTTTTTACATGAAACGGTTATATCGCATATTTGGAATTACTTTCATAGTTGCTCAACTCCTTTCAATCCAAGCCCACGGAGGGAGAAATTACACTACATTATCGTTCACGAGTAAAAACCTTCAAATTGACTCTCTCGGATCAAGTTCTCCAAAATCAGACAGGCTTCCATTAACTTCAGTATACGTTGAGCTTGGGGGTCGATTCACATTCTCGCTAAATGTAGATTTCCGGAAAGAGGAGAATTTTGCGATCTGCCTTGGATCGGCATATTGGTTTGACGACCAGGAGTATAAGCAATCGCTATTTGTGCCTCACGTTATGTTGTACTACCTAAAAGGAAAAACGCATAGCCTTGAACTTGGCGGCGGCATGGGCACCTTTCTTAGCACTTATCATGGTTTGGCCAGCATTATGCTGTATGGAAATATTGGTTATAGATACCAACGGAAAAGAGGCTTAATTTTTAGGGCAGGATTTACACCGTGGATATCCATCCCGATCGAAAATAGATCAAAATTTTGGATTACACCTTGGGCAGGAATTAGCGTAGGGTATAGCTTTTAATGCATATAAAAAACCAGTTCCAAATAAAAATCAATCCTGTATTTACATATCAAGCTGACACTTAGACTAATATTGTTTAGATATACGCATATTTTTAGATAACGCTGAAAAAAAGCCTAGAATTTGGGTGCATACTTTTCGATCAAAGAAAATGTTAATTGACAAATATACCAATGCGTTACTAGAATAGACCCGTTACTTTGTCTTCTTGCATTTTTATATTTACTTTCAATGTAATTATTCATTGGACAATGGTAATTAACAAAATGAAAGTAGTTAATGCAATAAAATGAAAATTGTTTAGTTATTTTGCGTAAACCCTAAACCAATTTTTATGCCTATCAGAGCAATTGCCATCGCAACCCTACTCATTTCGCTTTGTGTTAACTCATTCGCACAACAAAAGAAATTGAAAGATCAAGCCATTCGGGTATTTTTAGACTGTTCAAGCTGCGACACCGAGCACATCAAAAAGGAGTTGAACTTTGTTAACTATATGCGCGACCGAAAGGATGCTCAGGTACACATTCTCTCCACTCGTGAAACTAATGGTGCTGGAGGATTAAGCCATACCTTTTTTTTTATTGGTCAAAAGGAATTTGCAGGACAAGCCGATACCCTCTCCTTCTCCCTCACCGCCGATGCAACCAACGATGAAATCCGAACCAAACAAGAAAACACGCTTAAACTCGGGCTGGTTCGATACATGGCCAAGACGCCCTATGCTAATCTAATTCAAATTTCGGTTGATGGACTGGACCAAGATGAAACGATGGTTACCGACAAATGGAACAGCTGGGTTTTTGAGCTGGAAGCTCGAACTTACTTCGATGCTGAGCATTCGTACAAGTACTTCAGCAGCAACTCATCTATTGGAGCCCAACGAGTTACCGAAGACCTTAAAATGGAGTTTGAAGCCGAATACAACTTCAGCAGGGATCAGTATCTGATAGATGACACCACTATCTACAGCACAACCAACGAGAAAGAGTTTGAGCATCTGCTGGTAAAAAGCATAAACGACCATTGGTCCGTTGGTTACTCCCTGGAAGTTGAATCATCGCTTTACAAAAACTACAACCTAAACCTTCAGGTTTTCCCTGCTATTGAGTACAACCTATTCCCTTACTCCGAATCGAACCGAAAGCAACTCCGCTTTCTTTACGCTGCTGGTGTTAGGCACTTTAACTACATCGACAGCACCATTTACGATAAGACTCAAGAAACTCTGCTGTGTCAGCAGTTGGGTGTTGCTGCCCAATTCAAACAGAAATGGGGAACCATTAATGTGTCACTTGAAGGGAGTAACTACTTTCACAACTTTAGCTTTAATAGACTTGCATTCAACGCTGAGCTGAACCTACGGATATATAAGGGATTGTCGTTAACTGTGTGGGGAGGTGCGCAACTTGTTCACGACCAGTTAAACCTACCCAAGGGCGATGTCTCGAGCGAAGATGTTCTCCTTAGGCGAAGGCAACTTGCCTCGCAGTATAACTATTGGGGGAGCATAGGCTTAAGCTACTCATTTGGTTCAATATACAACAATGTGGTAAATCCCAGATTCGGAAATTAGAAATATCTTTTCACAAAAAGATGAGCATTTTTGGGGAATAAGAGGGTTGAAGCAACAAAAATTAGAATATGAATATTGAGGCTACAAAAAAGGTCGCTGAAAACCGGCGACCTTTTCTATGCTTCTTAACGAAAACCCTATTTCATAAATGCGCTTAAATCAAATCCTATTACCTCGAAAAATGGTTTCTGTGAGCCATCGTTAAACTGAAAGCAAGGGGTTAATGTACCAGGTATATCAACCCATCTCCATACCACAAATCCCATTTTCTGCCCAGCAGGAAAAGTAAAGAAATCTAGGATGATATTATTATTAAAGGCATCAACCAACTCCACCGAGGTGGTGGCATTATTCCAAACATTCAGAACCTGCTGCAACCCAATATCAAGCTGAGCCTTTACCTGCCCCATCTGAATAAACCCTCGCACTCTGGAAGGGATTAGCTCAGCATCATCCTCTATTTCATAGGGATCTAACGTAAGCAGACCCTCAATCGTTAACTCAAGGTTAGACGACGAGAGGGTTACATCCGATTTTTTCATGCTATGACCTACGGTCATAACTAGGTTGTTTGCTTGCGAGGTCACATCGGCATTGAATACAATCTCAAATAACCCCATCGATAAGTTTATATCGACACTGGTAAGGGCACTCTCGGTAACAGCAGCAACGTAGGTTAACTCAAAAACATTGCTGTCGCCCACTTTAATCACCACATCAAAAGTTTTTGGAAAGAAATCCTCACCCACAACCACCTCGGTGTAATTCGATAGGGTCAACATGGCGTTGTTGGCTGTTTGCTGAGGATCGGAGGGGAACAAATAGATCAACTTGTCCTCAGGTTCCGGGCTGTAACTCCACGTGGCTTCTTCGAAATCCCATGTGTAGGTTCCTGTAGTACGAAGTGTACCAAAATCTTCGTCCACTAATGAATATGAACGAATACCCACATTAAAGGGACTTGATGGCAAGGCGATTAAACTCGCTAACTTATTCTTCACATAAACATCATCCTCTTCGTCTATAAGCGACGAAAAGTTCTTAATAGTCAGCATTCCTGGAGTCGACATTACCTCCTGCATGGTTAGCTCCATATCCGAACCCATCGAGGAGAGTAGCTCCTGAGCCTCTTTTGCAGGAAGTGGTTCTGGGCCTTCGTCATCCTTACACGATGTTACCGACAACATGGCAATAGCAGCCATCAATAGAAAAATCCTTTGGGATATTTTCATGGCAATTATTTATTTGTTTTTTAAAGTCCTTTCAAAATCCAGACCAATTCAACTAGTCATTATCTCAAAAAAAAACGGGGTTTACTTATAAAACATTTAAACATCGATATTGTTTTATATTCTTCAGGACTATCTGCCTAATTTTCTATGTAATACAATTGCATAAGCCATTGTTGTTGTTTACCTTTAGCCATAATTTCAAATCATGTAGAACGCTAAATATTGCGAAAATAGGGCAAATGTACTTTGAAGTAAACTTTTAACCCCACCGTTTGTTGTTGGGGTATAGTTCTAAATTCAATTTATAAATAAAAAGTTATGAGTTCAACAAAAATTCACATCGACTGGCAGGGCGATATGGCCTTTGAAGCCGAACTTGATGGTCATAAGCTAATTATTGATGCCTCACCCGAGGTGGGCGGAAGCGATAATGGGCCTCGGCCAAAACCCCTTATGCTGGTGGCCCTGGCAGGTTGTACCGGAATGGATGTTGTGTCGATCCTAAAGAAAATGCGCGTCGAATTGGATGGACTGCGCGTTTGGGTAGAGGCCGAAATGACCGAGGAGCACCCCAAGCACTACTCGGAGATGAAGATAATATACGAGTTTAAGGGTAAAGACCTGCCCATGGATAAACTGGAGAAAGCTGTTAGCCTCTCTGAAGAGAGATACTGCGGGGTTAGTGCAGTTTACCGGAAAGCCATGCCTGTAGGCACAGAAATTCGAGTTGTGGAGTAGCATAATATCGATAGTATACCATTGCCCCGCCTATTCAGATAAGCGGGGCACTTCATTTAATGTTCAATTGGTTTAGACTAATCGCCACTAATCCAAAAAATATTTATCTTTGCCCCATGAGGCAGATGGCAAAAATACTTGTAAAGCTAATCGTACTGCTTATCCTTAGCGGGATGATGCTACACGAGGCCATTCCTCATCATCACCACAGCCAGTCTGGTCATGTTCACACCTGTTGCGAATCGCACGAGCACAACGATGCTGGACCCAACGATGTACAGCCCTGCACTATCCTGTCGAGCATACAGCATCAGAACCTGAAACCTCAAATTCAGATCCACTCGCAGGATATAGGGCAAAACCACATCAACCATCATAACGATGCTTGCAACGATTGCCTCACGATGCACTGTGTGGCAACCATTACGAAAACATCAATCTTTATTCCCCAATCCGTTTTCTCCGAAACGGAAAGTTACCACACCTACTCATTTAGAGGGCCTCCCTCAGCTTAAGCAACGTTTCAACTGCTTACATTAAAGCATTACGCGCAATGGCATAAAGTCCATTGCCGCTTTTTCTGTATTCAATATTCAATAACATACCACGTAAATTTCTAACTATGAAATCTATTCAATTAGCATTGGTGGTAATAACCATATCGTTATTAACTGCCTGCGGGGGAACTAATCATAAGAATGATACACACACTCACGGCGATGGTTGTTCGCACACTCACGTTAGTAAATCGAATACACAGGAGCAGGAGTCGTTTACCGTTGAGGCCGACTCAGCACTTCACCACGCCCACGAGGGTGAGGCGTTAAAAGAATCAGAGCATAAGCCTCATAAGCATGGCGACGGGAAGGTTCATACTCATTAATTTTATAGCATAAAAATGATGAAAACGTACGTTTTTATAGTTTATCTGATTATCGCAACAGCACTAATTGCCTGTCACAATCATAGTGCTGAAACAGCAGCGGAGAGTAATCACGATCACGACGATGTTAAGGTTCTAATAACTGGGTACGGTGATAAGTTAGAGGTGTTTGCTGAGGCCGATCCCTTTGCTGTTGGAGTAACCTCTTCAATTCTTGTTCACTTAACACATCTTGAAAACTTTAAGCCACTGCAGGAAGGGAAGGTTACCCTAAGCATGATTGTTGGCACTAAAGGCATTCGCCAAACAATTGTAAAGCCGGAACGACCTGGCATATTCCATTTTTCATTAACGCCCGAGGTTGAGGGATTGGCCAAAATTATTATCGATGTTGAAACACCTGCTACAAACCATCGGGTTGAAGTGAGGGGACTTAGAGTTTTTGCAGATGAGCATACGGCCATTCACGAGGCCGAAGCAAATGCTATTCACGAATCAAATGCCATATCCTTTACCAAAGAGCAATCATGGAAAGTAGACTTTGCCACCGAGCACCCTATGGTTGAGCCCTTTGGACAAGCAATTAAAACCATCGGCCAGATAAAGCCAGCACAAGGCGATGAGCTTATAGTTACTGCAAAAACAAATGGCGTTGTTACAATTCCTAGGAATGGTTTGCTCCAAGGGCAAAAGGTAAATGAAGGTGAAGAGCTACTGTCGATTTCAGCAAGTGGATTGGCTGAAAATAGCTGGAACGTGAGATTTGCCGAGGCAAAAAATAATTACGAGAAAGCTAAAACCGATTTTGAAAGAGTGAGCCAGCTGGCTAAGGATAAAATCGTCCCCGAAAAGGAATTGCTTGCCGCCAAAACTGAGTATGAAAACACCAAAGCCCTTTTCGATAATATGAATGAGAATTTTAGTGCAAGGGGTCAACGTATTGTATCGCCACTCAACGGGTTTACCAAGCAGGTTTTTGTGCAAAACGGACAGTATATTGAGATTGGTCATCCCATAATTTCAATATCACAAAATGCAAACCTACTGCTCACTGCCGATATTCAGCAGAAGTATGCACCTGTTTTGGGTGATATTCTATCCGCAAACATCCGTACTCTTTACGATAACAAAACCTACGCCCTAAGCGAGCTCAACGGAAAAATTGTATCGTATGGACGAAATGTTAGTCCCGATAATTTTATGATTCCGGTTACTATTCAGATTGACAACAAGGAATCGTTTGTGTTGGGCGGTTTTGCCGAAGTTTACCTAAAGGCTTTCTCAAATTCTGCGGCGTTAACCGTTCCAAATACCTCAATGCTTGAGGAACAAGGGCAATTTTTTGTAATGGTTCAGGTTACCCCCGAACTTTTTGAGAAGAGGGTGGTGCAGATTGGAGCAACAGATGGCATTAAGACTGAAGTTTTAAGCGGATTAGACCAGAGCGAACGCATAGTCTCCAAAGGGGCTATGCTAGTTAAACTCGCACAAGCTGCTGCTGCACTCGATCCTCATTCAGGACATGTTCACTAAAAGGAGAAGCAATGCTTGATAATATTATAAAATTCTCGCTGAACAATAAGTACTTCATCCTACTTTGTTCGGTAATTCTCATTGTGGTGGGTACTCGAACCGCTATCGATATGGATGTGGATGTGTTCCCCGACCTCACAGCCCCAACCGTTGTGGTAATGACCGATGCCCATGGGATGGCGCCCGAGGAGGTGGAACGCTTGGTTACCTTCCCCATAGAAACTGCAGTAAATGGCGCCACTGATGTTCGTAGAGTTCGCTCATCATCATCGCAAGGTTTTTCGTTTGTTTGGGTTGAGTTCGACTGGGGAACTGATATTTTTAAGGCTCGCCAAATTGTGAGCGAGAAGCTTATTACAGTAACCTCACAAATGCCATTTGGCGTGGGAATGCCAACCCTCGCTCCGCAGTCGAGTGTAATGGGTGAAATATTCTTTATCGGCATGCAAGCCGACAGCACCAGCATGATGGAGCTCAGGACCATTGCCGAGTGGAACGTGAAGCCACTACTGTTGGCTACTGGCGGTGTATCGCAGGTAACCATTATTGGAGGCGACTACAAGCAGTACCACGTACTGGCCAACCCCATGCTGATGAAGTACTACTCTGTATCAATGGACGAGCTAGCCGAGGTTTGTAGTGGTATTAGTCAAAACTCAACGGGTAACGCTGTACGCGAGTTTGGGAATGAGTACGCCCTGCGTGGTATTGCCCGAACCTCGGATATAGACGAGCTGGGCGCATCGTTCATCAAATCGACGAATGGAAAGCCCATTAGGGTAAGAGATGTGGCTGAAGTTAAGATTGGTAGTGCAACCAAGATGGGTTACGCTTCGGGGAATGCTGAGCCAGCAATTATTATCTCCGTATCCAAACAGCCAAATACCAATACGCTTGAGCTTACACGCAGAATAGAAGAAAATCTATTGCAGATACAAAAAACTCTTCACCCCGATGTGGTCCTGGATACAAAGATTTTCCGACAAGCCGACTTCATCGAAACATCGGTTCGAAATGTGCAAACAGCACTTATTGAGGGGGCAATTTTTGTGGTAATCATTCTTTTTCTTTTCTTAGGAAGCTTCCGAACAACCATAATCTCGCTTTTGGCTATCCCTCTCTCCCTGCTGGGGGCAATTATTGTTATGAAGTTGCTTGGGCTCAACATCAACACCATGAGCCTTGGCGGAATGGCCATTGCCATTGGATCGCTAGTCGACGACTCCATTATTGATGTGGAGAATATTTACAAACGACTCCGGCAAAATCGACTGTTGAGCAGGGAGAATAGGCAGTCGAACTTCACCGTAGTGTTTCAGGCATCAAAGGAGATACGTGCTTCGATTCTAAATGCCACGCTCATCATTATGGTGGCCTTTCTACCACTTTTCTTCCTCTCGGGTATGGAGGGGCGCATGCTTCAACCGCTTGGAATTGCTTTTATTGTATCGCTATTCGTATCGCTTATTGTTGCCATGACCCTTACTCCCCTACTTGCCAGCATGATGCTTACCCGCGAGAAGTTTTTAACCCGAAACGAAAAGGACAAGTGGCTTGTGCGAGTGCTCTCAGGCTTTTACGAAAGGTCGCTCGTTTGGTCGCTTCGGCACAAACGCCTGGTAATAGTATCAACATTAGCCCTTTTTGCGGTTTCGCTCTTTGTGTTCACGCAGATGGGACGTAGCTTCTTGCCAGAGTTTAACGAGGGCTCGCTTACCCTATCGGTGGTTACTCAGCCCGGCACGTCGCTCGAGGAAAGCAATAGGATTGGCAACTTGGTGGAAACAGAACTGCTTCAAATCCCAGAGATTAACACCACAGCCCGCAGAACGGGCATGGGTGAACTCGATGAGCACTCCCAAACCACCAACAGCGCCGAGATTGATGTGAACTTTACGCTAGATGAAAGAGATCAGCATGAATTCCTTCAGGATGTTCGTAACACGCTTGCTGGAATCCCTGGGATAGCTGTAACGGTTGGACAACCCCTGGGGCATAGAATAGACCATATGCTCTCAGGCACACGAGCGAATATCGCCATAAAACTCTTTGGAACCGACTTAAACAGAATGTTTACGCTTGGCAACGAGATTAAATCAGCTATTTCGCATATTGAGGGTTTGGTAGATGTTAACGTTGAGCAGCAGGTTGAAACTCCACAAATCCAGATTAGAGCGAAGAGGGAAATGCTGGGAGCATACGGCATCACCGTAAATGAGTTCTCGCATTTTGTTGATATGGCTTTTGGGGGTGAGAAATTGGCCGATATCTACGAGGGTCAACGCAGATTCGACCTTGTGCTTAAGCTAAACGATGACTACACTCAAACCATAGAAGGAATTCGAGCAGCGCTTATTGACACCCGTGATGGGAAGAAAGTTCCTCTTGAACAGGTTGCCGATGTGGTTTCGGTATCGGGGCCAAGCTCCATAAGCCGGGAGAATGTACAGCGCAAAATTGTGATCTCAGCCAATGTCTCGAGTGGCGACCTGAGAGGAATTGTGAATGAAATCCAATCGCAGGTTTCACAAAATATCACATTGCCCGAGGGGTATTGGATAGAGTACGGGGGACAGTTTGAGAGCGAGGCCAAAGCATCGCAAACGCTAGTTTTAACATCCATCCTAGCCCTTTTTGTAATCTTCCTGCTGCTTTACCAGGAGTTTAAGAACTTTAAGCTGGCCGGAATTATTCTTCTAAACCTGCCGTTAGCGCTTATTGGGGGGGTGTTCTCCATCTACTTCACCTCCGGAATACTTAGCATTCCTGCCATAATCGGGTTTATTACCCTTTTTGGCATTGCAACCCGCAACGGAATCCTTTTAGTATCGCGCTATCAGCATCTGCAGGACGAGGGCGTTTCGCTTTACGAAACAATAATAATGGGATCTACGGATAGGCTAAACCCAATACTTATGACTGCCCTTACGGCTGCGCTGGCACTTATTCCGCTTGCGCTTCAAGGCGATTTATCGGGAAATGAAATCCAGAGCCCAATGGCAAAGGTGATCCTGGGTGGATTGCTAACCTCAACAATCCTAAATATCTATATCGTACCTGCAATTTACTACATTACATCAACCCGTTTGGGGATAAACACAAAGGAGGAGAACAATGAAAAATAATAGGCAATTACTTCTGCTGCTACTATTTTTGGTCGGTTTCTCGGCATACGGGCAGGAGAGCGTTACAGATATTCTCGCTTCTATTGAGGCTAACAACCCAACCATTGCTGCGCTAAAAGCTCAACTGGATTATCAAAAGGCCGAAGCCCGAACTAACCTGTTGCCCCCAAACCCAACCATTGAGGGAGGGCGGTTCCCTGCCGTTGAGGGTGCTGGCATCAAGTATGCCTGGGGCGTTAGCCAAAGCTTTGAGTTCCCTACAGTTTATGCTAAGCGCAACCAGCTGGCCAAAACCAACGACAAGCTTGTCGATGTAAACTTCAAAGCGGCAAGGCAGGAGATTTTACTGCAAGCCACGCATGTACTTCTGGAGTATATCCAAGCCAAGCGAATGCTTACTGAGCTAGACCATCGCCAAAAGCTAGCCAGCAATATGCTTAATATCATCCAAAAAAAGGTTGATGCGGGCCAGGCAACTACCATGGAATTGAACAATGCCCGATTAAGACTGGTTGAGGAAACCCAAAACGCCAGTAGAGTGAGATCGCACAAAAATATATTGCATCGCAAAATGGTAATGCTTAACGGGGGGCAAGAGCTGGATGCAACCGACTCGCTACTTTTGCTCCTGCCGCTGGGCGAAAAGGATACAATTTTCAACCAGTTTGCTCACACCGATCCCCGCTTTTCAGCAACCCATCAAGAGGTAGCCTTAGCCGAGCAGAATAAGTCGCTGGTAACGCATCAGGGATTACCCGAGCTGAATATTGGTTACCAGTCGGAGCAAACCGATGCGGAGCATTTTACGGGTTTTAAAGTTGGGCTTTCTATTCCACTATGGGGCAACTCCGGGAATCGTCGTGCTGCTGCTATTCAATTGAACTCATCGCAAGCCCAAGCTCACAACCAGCGCGTAATGCTTGAGATGGAGTTTGAGGAGTTGTATCAGCAAACGGTAAGCACAAGATCGCAGCTCGATGAGCTACAGAAAGCCCTAACCAGTAACAATAATCTAGAATTAACCCGGCGCGCCCTTGAGGCTGGAGAGATATCGGTAATTGATTTCTTCAACGAGGTGACTTTTCTCTACGGTTTAACCGATAGGGTAATGGAGTTGGAGTTGGAGTATGCTAAGCTTTACTCGGAGCTGCATAGGTTTGAGCTGTAGTGTTTGAAGATGTTTCACAGGGTTACGCAGTGTTTTACATTGTGTGACTCTGTAACCATTTCTTTACCTAATTTCTTCAAAAGGTTTCAACATTATCAGATTACAACTGTTAAACCATTAACGCATCCATCGGAAGTATGCAACGACAAAAGTTAATAAGACTTGCGCTTATATTAACCCTAATTACTCTGGGATACAACCTAGCCGAGGGCTTGGTATCTGTACTCTTTGGCATTAGCGACGATACGCTCGTACTCCTTGGCTTTGGGGTCGATAGCTTTGTGGAGATGATATCGGCATTTGGAATTCTGCATATGGTGCTTAGGATGCGTAAATCGCAGGCCGAAACGCCAGATAGCTTTGAGAAGAATGCCCTTAGAATTACAGGAACAGCATTTTATCTACTAACCCTGGGGTTGATAGCTGGCGTTGCAGTAAACTTTTACACTGGCGAAGAGCCAGAGACTACAGTTGTGGGCATCATTGTCTCATCGGCATCTATACTAACTATGTGGTTCCTAATGCGTGCCAAACTAAGTGTGGGGCGTAAGCTGAACTCAGCCGCCATTATTGCCGATGCTAACTGCACCAAGACCTGTTTTTACCTTTCGTTTGTGCTGTTGGCTTCAAGCCTGCTGTATGAATTTTCGGGAATAGGTTGGGTCGATAATTTGGGATCGCTGGGGATAGCCTGGTTTGCCTTTACCGAGGGGCGCGAGGCGTTTGAGAAAGCCCGTAGAGGAAATTTTACCTGTGGCTGCAATGGCGATTGCCATTAGTTTTTAAATTTGCAAAAAAACATTTGTCACCTGTCACTAAAATAATCACGAAACATTAAACTTTTTACCATGGATCCAAAAGACAAAGTCCTTGAGACAATCAAGAAAGCTGGCAAACCCATGAAAGCTGGCGAGGTGGCCGAGGCCGCAGGAATCGACAAGAAAGAGGTTGATAAAAACATCAAAAAGCTCGTTGCCGAGGGCGTGCTCCACTCACCCATACGGTGCTTCTACGATGTGAAGAAGTAGATTCGTTTATTGATTTACAACACGGAGGCACAGAGACACAGAGAAAAAAACTTCTCGGTGCCTCCGTGCCTCTGTGTTTACTCTTTTCTCCCAATCTCTCTCCCTACAAAAAATATCTCCCTACAAATATCATTGTTCTTTGAAATAGCAATTCATACCTTTAGCAAAACTTTCCTAATTCAACTAGCCATGAGAAAAATACAACTATGGTTGATGCTGGTTTTGCTGTTGGCAGCATCGTGCAATACCAGCCAAAAATCAACCGAGCCAATTATTGGACCCGCTAACATAACGGTCGAGAATGGATTGCTAACCCCCGAGGTGCTCTGGTCGTTTGGCCGGCTGGGCGAGGTGGCCGTATCGCCTAATGGCGAAAGGGTTGCCTACACCGTTTCGTTCTACTCCATTGAGCAGAACCGCAGCAACAGCGAGGTGTTTGTGATGAATGCCGATGGCACCAACAAAACCCAGATTACCAAAACCGCCGCCCATGAGTTTAACCTGGCCTGGGTTAACGAGCAAACCTTGGCATTTATATCCACCGAGGGCGAAACTGCCCAGGTATGGACCATGAATGCCGACGGCAAGAATCGCCAAAAAGTATCGAATTTTGATGGCGATATTAATGGGTTTGCCATCTCGCCCAAGGGCGATAAAATCCTTTTCATCAGCGAGGTGAAGGTCGATAAATCAACCGAGGATATTTACCCCGACCTGCCCAAGGCCAGCGGTATGATGTACGAGGATTTGATGTACCGCCACTGGGACACATGGGAGGATGGCCTCTACAGCCATATTTTTGTTGCCGACTTTACAGGCAACAACGTGCTCAATCCAGTGGATATAATGCCCAACGAACCCTACGACTCCCCCCTAAAGCCCTTTGGCGGCATGGAGGAGATTACCTGGACTCCCTGCGGAAAGGCCATTGCCTACACCTGCAAGAAGTTAACCGGCAAGGAGTACTCCTTTAGCACCAACTCCGATATCTACCTCTATAGCATTGAGAAGGGTGAAACCAAAAACCTAACCGAGGGAATGGTGGGCTACGACAAGCAACCCGTTTTCTCGCCCAATGGCGATAGGATGATATGGCTATCGATGGAGCGCGCAGGATTTGAGGCTGATAAGGAGCGGGTTTTTGTAATGGATATGGAGTCGGGCGAGAAAACCTACTTAACTCCAGATTTCGACTACTCGCCCTCGAATATTCAGTGGGCAACCGATGGTCAAACCATCTACTTTGTAGCTGGAGTGGAGGCTACACATCAGATTTATAGAATGAATCTCGAATCGCGCAAAATTGAGCCCATAACCGAAGGTCAACACGACTACCATTCAGTTGCCCTAGCTGGCGATATGCTTGTTGGCGATAAGGTGTCGATGGTATCGCCAGCCGAGATCTTCAGCATCGATCCAACTAGTGGCGAGCAAACGCAAATATCTGCCATCAATAACCATATTCTCGATCAGCTCACCATGCCCACCGTTGAGCGCCGATTGGTAAAATCGACCGATGGCAAAATGGTGCACACCTGGGTTATCCTTCCTCCCAACTTCGACAAAACCAAGAAATACCCTGCTCTACTATACTGCGAGGGTGGCCCGCAGAGCGCAGTTAGCCAGTTCTGGAGCTACCGTTGGAATTTCTCCATCATGGCATCCAACGGCTACGTGGTGGTTGCCCCCGCGCGCCGTGGCTCGTTAACCTTTGGTCAGGCCTGGACCGATGAGATCAGCAAGGATCATGGGGGACAGGAGATGCGCGACCTGCTGGCCGCCATCGACGAGGTGAAACAGGAACCCTGGGTCGATGAGACCCGTCTGGGTGCCGTGGGCGCAAGCTACGGTGGTTACACCGTATTCTGGCTGGCTGGTAATCACAATAAGCGATTTAAAGCGTTTATCTCCCATTGCGGTGTGTTCCATTCCGAGATGGAGTATATGACCACCGAGGAGATGTTTTTCGACCAGTGGGAGATGGGCGGTGCGCCCTGGGAAACCGACAATAAGGTGGCCATAAACAGCTACAAGCATAGTGCCCATAACTACGTGAGGAATTGGGATACACCCATTCTGGTAATCCACGGCGGCAAGGATTTCCGTATTCCATACACTCAGGGCATGGCAGCATTCAACGCAGCACAGATGCTTGGCGTGCCCAGCAAGTTCCTTTTCTTCCCCGACGAGAACCACTGGGTGCTAAAACCACAAAACGGTATCCTTTGGCAGCGCGAGTTTAAGGGGTGGTTGGATAAGTGGTTGAAGGAGTAATTTTCTATTATTACCCTAGCCCTGACAGGGTTTAAAACCCTGTCAGGGCTAATTTTTCGAAATACTTTTTTACAATATTTACTATTGGCTTTAAATTGCGTTGCCCCGCCACAGAACGGCGGGGCTCGGTTCAGATTGTATCTTTGCCTGATCGCTGTCGGGGCTTTGAGCGAATAGCCCAAACCCCTGACAGGGTTCAGAACCCTGTTAGGGGTTACAATTACATTACGCAGCAAAAAGCAATCAACAGCCAGACTTCCCTCACTATATCCGAAATGCATTTTACTACGTTTCCTCTTGGTTGTGAATTGCATTGCCCCGCCACAGAACGGCGGGGCGAGCTCGACCCGCCAAATAGCGGCGGGTCTCGGTTCAGATTGTATCTTTGACCTACTGAGCACAACAACCTAAATTCTTAAACTGCCTATAAAACCGTTGTGAATTGCTTTCAGATTGTATCTTTGACCTACTGAGCACAACAAAGAAGCTTTTCAAGCAATGAGAGAAGGTGTTGTGAATTGCTTTCAGATTGTATCTTTGACCTACTGAGCACAACTTACCTTCTTCCATTTGTACCCTCCAGCTGGTTGTGAATTGCTTTCAGATTGTATCTTTGACCTACTGAGCACAACTGTACCTCATCGAGGCTCTGTCCAGGCGAGGTTGTGAATTGCTTTCAGATTGTATCTTTGACCTACTGAGCACAACTTTTATTAATAAGTGTTTTACTAACGTTTGGTTGTGAATTGCTTTCAGATTGTATCTTTGACCTACTGAGCACAACAAGGGCGTTAATCAAGCAATAATTGACAGTGTTGTGAATTGCTTTCAGATTGTATCTTTGACCTACTGAGCACAACCACCTTCATCGGTTCTTTTCATCCAAGCGTGTTGTGAATTGCTTTCAGATTGTATCTTTGACCTACTGAGCACAACTATACCACATTAGCTAATTCAGGATTACTTGTTGTGAATTGCTTTCAGATTGTATCTTTGACCTACTGAGCACAACATCGCGGGCGTGGGTAATAACCTCGCTTGGGTTGTGAATTGCTTTCAGATTGTATCTTTGACCTACTGAGCACAACATTTGGAATTCAGATAATGTAGCGGAGTTTGTTGTGAATTGCTTTCAGATTGTATCTTTGACCTACTGAGCACAACATTTGGAATTCAGATAATGTAGCGGAGTTTGTTGTGAATTGCTTTCAGATTGTATCTTTGACCTACTGAGCACAACAACCACGCAAGCACCAGCATATAACAGCCTGTTGTGAATTGCTTTCAGATTGTATCTTTGACCTACTGAGCACAACATTACCGGCAGGGCTAGTTGATGCCAATATGTTGTGAATTGCTTTCAGATTGTATCTTTGACCTACTGAGCACAACTTAATGATACAGTTCTGCCCGCTGGCCACGGTTGTGAATTGCTTTCAGATTGTATCTTTGACCTACTGAGCACAACTCTCCTCGATTAGTTCCGCTTTGAACCCAGGTTGTGAATTGCTTTCAGATTGTATCTTTGACCTACTGAGCACAACAGTTCCCTGTTAGTGTCCCTCCTTCTAGTGGTTGTGAATTGCTTTCAGATTGTATCTTTGACCTACTGAGCACAACAAGGTCGATTTGCTTACACCTATCCTCTCGGTTGTGAATTGCTTTCAGATTGTATCTTTGACCTACTGAGCACAACAAGGTCGATTTGCTTACACCTATCCTCTCGGTTGTGAATTGCTTTCAGATTGTATCTTTGACCTACTGAGCACAACTTGGCGGGTTGCCCTAGCCATAACCTCATAGTTGTGAATTGCTTTCAGATTGTATCTTTGACCTACTGAGCACAACTTAGGTTTTTACATAACCTTGTTCAACTTTGTTGTGAATTGCTTTCAGATTGTATCTTTGACCTACTGAGCACAACCTCCTTTATCTTCTTCTTAAGCAGCGAGCTGTTGTGAATTGCTTTCAGATTGTATCTTTGACCTACTGAGCACAACGCACCTGCCCCTCAATGCGGCTGCCTGCCTGTTGTGAATTGCTTTCAGATTGTATCTTTGACCTACTGAGCACAACAGAATAGCACCAGCGGTGTAGGCTTCCTGTGTTGTGAATTGCTTTCAGATTGTATCTTTGACCTACTGAGCACAACGACTTGGCTGTGGTTGACCCGCCTTATGGTGTTGTGAATTGCTTTCAGATTGTATCTTTGACCTACTGAGCACAACCTGCAGAGCTCCTATAACAACTGCCGACCAGTTGTGAATTGCTTTCAGATTGTATCTTTGACCTACTGAGCACAACAAAAAAGGCATCAAGCAAGGAGTCGCAAGAGTTGTGAATTGCTTTCAGATTGTATCTTTGACCTACTGAGCACAACATATCACTACTATATAATGACCGAAAACGGGTTGTGAATTGCTTTCAGATTGTATCTTTGACCTACTGAGCACAACGCATAGGCTGGTTTGGCAAGAAACCAATGGGTTGTGAATTGCTTTCAGATTGTATCTTTGACCTACTGAGCACAACCGCGATTATTGCGCTAAATAAGGCTGGCTAGTTGTGAATTGCTTTCAGATTGTATCTTTGACCTACTGAGCACAACGTACCCAGAAGCAAATTGCTGGATACCTGCTCGGTAAATCGAATTTTAGAAATAAAAAAAGTGCTCATTAGCAAATCCCCCCCGTAGCATTGGGGGGGGTTTTTGTTTTTACCCCATTAACATTTTACCCCTGACAGGGTTTAGAACCCTGTCAGGGGTAAGGGGTAAGGGGAAAAATTAAAACAGCTGCAGCTGCTGCGGCTCGGGGCTAGCCCTTATGGGCTTGGTGGAGTGGAACAGCTCCATGGCGCCAAACTGCTTGTCGGTGATGCACAGAATGCCCACGTAACCGTTGGGCGGCAGCAGCGACTTTACCCGCCTAATATGCACATCGGCGTTCTCGCGGCTGGGGCAGCAGCGCGTGTAGATGGAGAACTGGAACATCGAGAACCCATCCTTCATGATATCCTTGCGGAACCGGGCGTAATTCTTCCTATCCTTCTTGGTGTCGGTAGGCAGATCGAACAGAACAAGAACCCACATAACTCGGTACTGGTTTAGGCGGTTGGTGGTGGTCATAATTACTCACTATTTGTTGTAGGGCCATAAATGCGCGCCAAGCGCTTATCCCCCCTCCGGTACGCTACAGCGTAGGGTAAAGAATCTTTCGGCTTACCCCCTCGAAACACTCGTTCAGCGAGCTGGCCGTGCGCTGCGTGGCGATCATCAGGGGGCTGGTTTTGCCATCGATGGCAACATCGAGAGCAGGAATCACCAGTAGCCGAGCCTTAAGCTCGGTGGTAAGCTCGCTCACATCGTCGTACTCGTTCACAACCTGTAGTACAACCCTGTCCACGTAGGGTCGGTAGGGCTCCATAATATCATCGGCAAGGCAAAAGGCGTTATACTTATTCCGATGATGAATGCCCAGCGTAGGCAGTAAACCGGCAGCCACCAGGCTTCGAGCTACTGTAGCTCTAAGAATCGCGTAGCCGTAGTTTAGCAGGTTGTTGGGGTCGTCCTCAAAGCGACCCCGCACAAAGTCATCGGCCAGCACCCCGTTGAAAAGATTTTTCCAGTAGAAGGCCGCGGCACGTCCCTCGTAGTTATCGGGATCACCACTGCGCACGCTGCGCCTAAAGTAGAGCATGGGTTCAGGGTCTACCCCCTGCTCCTGCAGCAGTGCTGCCTGATTGCCAATCTTGGCCTGCACGGTTTGTCCCCACAGCTGCTTCTTCAGCGGCTGGCTGGTCTCAATCTGACTGGCGTAGCGTTCGCTCTGCAGCGTGTTCCCCTCCAGCGGCAGCAGCAGCCCCGAGGGCATATGCCGATCGTTGCAGGTGATGATGGCCGCATTGTTGGCCAGCAGCCTGTTCATCAGCACGTGGGTTAGGGTGATCTGGGGCGAATCCAGCACCACCACGCCAATATCCTCAATGGGCACCGACTTGCTCTCGGTATCACCTCCAGGATACTCAACCACCATCTGATCGTCCTTACACTTTAGGTAGGTGGGGTTGCCAAAGAAAAGAGTTCGTTTAATCATATTTAAATTTGTTTTTTTAGCCACCATACCCCTGACAGGGTTTAGAACCCTGTCAGGGGTATTAGATTGTCTATTCGTAAAGAGTATCGAGATCAACCATTCGCCGATGCATCGCCACAAAGTTGTCCCTGCCGCCAAACCACTCCAGCACCGCCTCCCGCTCTACTCCCGTGGGCTTAGTGGAGAGTATACTTTGGTACGACGACCAGGGGTAGTCGCCGCAGCTGCCAGCAAAACCATGGTGTACGGGGTTTTGGTGGATGTACACCACCAAAGTTTGGAGGTACGCCTCCGTTTCGATACTAATACGATGGAATGGTCGCTCGAAAAGGCTTCCCGTCCGGCCCTGCTGCTTATTGATGGCCTGGGCATAGGCATTGAACAGGTGCGAGAAGTAAATATGAGGGGGTTTCGCTGCTGCCTTTACCCCACCCCTACCCCCGTCAGGGTTTTGAACCCTGACGGGGGTAGAAGGCAGCAGCCTACTATCCATCTCCGCCTCCTCCTTTATCCGCACCAGCAAGTGAAAGTGATTCCCCATTAAACACCAAGCGAAGGTACTGGCAATGGAGCCGATGTACTTGTGGTAAAGTCTTAAAAAATGCCGGTAGTTGGCCGGGGTGTAGAATAGGGGCGTGCCGTTAATGCCCCGGTTAAAGATATGGTAGTAGCCGCCTGCCTCCAGCGGTATGCCATAAGATTTGTGCATCGAACTGTGTTTAGGTTATACCTACTGCCTCTGAGCTAACTCATTTTATTACGAAAGCCTATTTCGATATTTTAAGAAGTCCAGCGTTATTTTTCAAAAATTTAATCATCATCCCCACCGGTTATTCCTTTACTTTTCGAAAGTATGTCAAACTTTTTAAGGGATGAATCCTACCTGAAACAGGATGAATCCTACCTGAAACAAGATGAATCCTACCTGAAACAGGATGCATCCTACCTGAAACAAGATGAATCCTACCTGAAACAGGATGCATCCTACCTGAAACAGGATGCATCCTACCTGAAACAAGATGAATCCTACTTGAAAGAGGATGCATCTTACCTGAAACAGGATGCATCCTACTTGAAACAGGATGCATCCTACTTGAAACAGGATGCATCTTACCTGAAACAGGATGCATCTTCAAAAAAGTAAGATGCATCCTGTTTTGATGTACCCTCCCCCACTTCAAAAGTGGATCGATCCTGTTTTGATGTAGGGGGGGGTACTTCCGAAGTACCCCCCCCTCACCCCCAATAGCCTACTCCTCGGGGATTTCCCTGCTAGTGCCAATGGCCTCAAACTGCTTCTTCAAGTCGTCCACAATAGCCTTGGTGCCCGGCACATTCATCTTAGCCGCCTGCTTGGCAGCGTTGTAGATGGTGAGTGCAGCCACGTAGGCATCGGAACCTGCGGCAATACGGGTGTCATTAATCATATCGGCCATCCGGTTAAGCTCCTTGGCCAGGTTCTGCAGGTTGTTGAACAGCGCAAGATCGCGCTCCAGCTCACCGATATCGGTGAAGGGGGGCAGGATCTTGGGCTCGCTCCGGGCGTAGTTCAGGCACTTCTCCACAAATGGGCTACGCCCATCCTCGAGCTTGGGCATGGTCTTTTTCACCGCCATCGATAGCTTAATAACAAATGGCATCTTGGCTTGTACGCTGGCCAGGTCGGCCATAATCTGGTTGACCTCCTCCGGGGAGATCGCTGCGGAAATGTAATCGCTCATAGCATAGCTGATTTAAGTTAGTAGAATAGGTTAACTACAAAACGAAAAAATGCAAAAAGCAACACAAAAAAGCAGCAAAAGGCAAGTAAAACTAAAGCGAAGTGATAAAAAGAAAATATGATTATCCGCTAATGTGCCTAAATTATTATATTTGTACAAAATATATTGAAAATGAATTTTATAGATTTTGTAAAGCAGCATCCTGATGAGAACAGTTGCATTCAACATTTCAGGAGAAT
>JAVEYY010000027.1:0-67307 GCA_034003245.1 Tenuifilaceae bacterium | reverse complement strand
ACTTTTATCGGACAAGCCACTTTTCCAATCCAGTTCGTTTAACTCCTGTGGTATAGGCCTAAGACTTCTTTGCAAAAGCTGTATTGCCGTATGTATCCAATTTTCCATAATATTAATCATTAATTTTTGGAAACAAGCCCTGCATTAATCCTTTTTTATGCAACTTCAATTGTTCTATCTTCTCTGCTTGTGCGGTGATTAGGGCATCTAAAGAAGAAAGACAAGAAGCGATGCGTTGTTGTTCCTTTTCGGATGGTAGATTAATCAATGTTCCTCTGATTGATTTTAAAGAAAGATTTTTTATTGTCGAACCAGTTATTTCTGAAAAGAAATAATCGATTATTCTAGGCGACTGTAAGCAATAAAACAAGAAAACATAGTTCAGTTTTTGATTTGGTGTAATGTAGCAAGCACTTTTTCCCAATACTACCATTTCATTGTTATAAAAAGCTAGATTGCCAATCGTTCCATTTATAGATAAAAAAATTGTTTTTTCAGTCAAGTCTTTTTTATGTATTTCAAATTCTTCCGATGATACTCTTTTAGTTTTTTCGTCAACAACAATTTTACCATCAATTAAATTATTTCCATTTACAAAATAATATTCGCCCGATGGCTCATATTTAGGTGTAGTATGAATACCATCACCAATTTTAACAGTCAAATATTCAAGACTTTCCTCCACCCACTCCCCATCTTTCTCAAACTCCTTAAAACGATACTTTGGCACTTTCTCACCTTCTTGCGGGAAAAGGTTTTGCATTAAGCCTTTTTTATGGTCTTTGAGTAATTCCAACTTTTGGCTATGGGCTGTAATTACTTCATCTAAGGAAGAAAGGCAGGAGGCGATTTTTTGTTGCTCGTCTTTATCAGGTCGGTACGCTTTTATTTTTACTATTTCATTTTTGCCAATTTCTGGGAATGTAGAACCTGAAGCTTTACGTTTAAGCTCATTTTTATGTTGAATTATCCAATAGTACCAAAAAGTATTTATTTCCGAATCTTTTACAACTAATGATTGAAAGCCTTGGTTTGTGGTGCATTCAGAATTAGCAATAGCAATATCGCCTATAGTTGCTCTCGTGGTTAATAGTAACGCTCCTTTAGGTAACAATTTGGCTGATGAGTTATTTAAACCAACTTTCGTTATTGTTCTTAAACTTTTTCCAAGCACTCCATCTTTAACTTCTGTCGGTGTGTACCATTGAATATCTCCATTCCAATACTCTGACTTTGAAGTATCAGGTGTTCCACCACCAATAAACTCGCCTATATTTCCCAAGGTCATTTCTGCCCATTCCTTATTATTCAGAAACTCAGGAAAACGCAATTCGGGTATCAATTTTTTATCTTTATTCATAAGCTGCTCCCTTTGTCTGAACTGTGATTTTTTTGATTCATTTGATTTTGTGATTTTCTTTTTACTTAGCTTTTATTCCCTTTTGTAATCATTGTAAATCATTTAATAATACGAATCATAGATCAGACTATTTGATTTTTGGATTTCCCTGACTTTTTTGTTTAAACGATTTGTTGGTCAATCTCTTGAATTGTAGCGATTTTGCTCCGAAATTTATAAGTAGCCCTATTTCCAAATCATAGGCTTCCAAGTAATTGATTGCTTGTGCCAAGTGAACATCTTCTAATTGAATAAGGGCTTTTAACTCAACTGAAACCACACCTTCAACTAAAAAATCAACTCTTCTTGTCCCGATTTGTCGTTTTTTGTAATAAACGGGCATTTCATATTCACGACTAAAAACGATTCCCTGATCAGTCATCTCAATTTCTAATGCTCTCTGGTAAATAACTTCCTGAAAACCATTGCCAAGTTCAGAATGAACAGTCATTGCACACCCAATTATCTTAGAGGTCAATTCAGAATATTTATACTCGTCATTAATCATCGTTAATCATTTAATCAAACAAATCATAGTTCAGACATCATAAGCCGCCAATCCACTAATTTCCCTTCCCTGGGCTAATTTTTTTAATAGAGGTACTAAGTCTGCCATTAAAGCCAACTCTTTTATCCTGCGTTCTTTCCAGCTTAGTTCAAGTGGTTCTAAAAGGTCGGTTAGTTTTTCACCGTCAAAAATCATACGGCTCATAATCTGTTCCACAAAGGTTTTCAAATCGGCTGTTTTCAGTCCGTTTTTGTTTGCAAGGTCAGCCAGTTCTTTGTTGTATTTATCGTCTTTGAATTTGTCGTAACCTTTTCGCAAGGTTTCTACATCTTGTCCGCTGTTCCAATCCAAACCATTTATGTATTCCGTTAAATCTTCCTGCTCGTCCATCAGGTTGGCATTTGAATTTAGCAAACTAATTACCTGTGACTTGGTCATTTTCTGTTTGGCAGGTTTCTTTTGTGTACTGTCGGCTATCAGGTTCATTATGTAATCGTAATCAATAATAGCCGATGCAAAAAGTACAAATTCAAAATCCAATTGTTGCACTTCGGGCGCTGCTGAGTCACCCTCTTTTTGCTGTATAGTCCTTAACTGCTTTGCTGTTTCAATATACGAACTGCGAAACTCCTGTAATTTTTCTTTTGGTAAAATGGCTTCAATCTTGGCTTGTTGTATTTCGTCTAAGTCGGTGTACTGGTCTAATTGGGTTTTTAAGCGTTGTACTTCTTTAAAGTTTTTTACAAAAGCAATTCTTGCGGCATCGCCTTTCAGGTTATACACTTCCTGCGGTTCGTTTACCAAATTGTGTTCCTGCATAAATACGCTCAAAGCTTCAACCGCCTTTTTGTATTTGTCAATAACTACAGGTGCAGGGTCAACCAACCAAATCTCTTTGGCTTTTCCACCATCTTCGCCCGCGAAAAGGGCAATAGCTTGATTTACGGCCTCCTGTTGCGAACGGAAATCTAAAATATTACCGTAGGGTTTGGTGTCGTTTAGTATGCGATTGGTACGTGAAAATGCCTGAATCAAACCGTGGTATTTCAGATTTTTATCTACATACAAAGTGTTCAGGTATTTGCTGTCAAATCCTGTGAGCAACATATCCACCACAATGGTAATGTCAATCTTATTTTTGTGCGGATAATCTTTGTTGCTGTATTTTTGGTCTTTTATTCGCTTTTGTATGTCCTGATAATATAAATCAAAGTCGTAAATGTTATGATTAGTGCCAAATTGAACATTATAATCTTCAATTATGGTTTTTAAAGCTGCTTTCTTTTCTTCGGGATTTTGCTTGTTGTCTTCTTTTTCCAGAATTAAATCCTCTTGTATTTGCTGTATGTCTTTGTTTCCTTCGGCTGGGGGTGAGAACACACAAGCAATATTCAATGGAATATAGTATGGATTTTCGGTTTGTTTCTTCTTTTGAATTTCTTTGAATAACTGATAAAATTGAATAGCGTTATTAATAGAAGCGGTGGCTAAAATTGCATTAAACCGCCTTGAATTGGTTGCTGCATCGTGTTTATCCAAAATGGCTTCAACTACTGCTTGTTGAGCAATGGGTTCACCTGGCTTTGGATTATGATTTCCTTTTCCCTTGAAATAATCAATATGGAAACGAAGCACATTTTTATCGTCAATGGCGTGCGTTATAGTATAGGCGTGTAATTGTTTTTCAAATATACTCTCAGTTGTCTTATAATATTCATTTATTCCCTCACGTATTGTAATGCTTGAATTCTCTTCGAAAATTGGAGTTCCTGTAAAACCAAACAACTGAGCATTTGGAAAAAACTCTTTTATCGCTTTATGATTATCGCCAAACTGTGAACGGTGACACTCGTCAAATATGAAAACCATTCGCTTATGGCGTAGTGGTTCTAAACGTTCTTTGTAATTCCTTGCCCTGAGCCCTGTCGAAGGGTTTTTGTATGTGCCATCTAAGGCTAGTCCTAATTTTTGAATGGTGGTAACAATTACTTTATCGGCATAGTCGGTCGAAAGTAAACGCCTAACTAATGTTTCAGTATTGGTATTTTCTTCAACACTTCCTTCTTGAAATTTATTAAATTCTTCTCGTGTTTGTCGGTCAAGGTCTTTGCGGTCAACCACAAACAAGCATTTTTCTATTTCATTATTACCTTTGAGTAATGTTGATGCTTTAAAAGAAGTTAATGTTTTTCCACTTCCTGTTGTGTGCCAGATATATCCGTTTCCTCTGTTTTGGTTTACGCAATTTTCAATTGCTTTTACTGCATAAATCTGATAAGGCCGCATTACAAGTAATTTCTGTTCGCTTTCGACCAGAACCATATACTTGCTAATCATTTCGCCAAGTGTACATTTTTTAAGGAACTTATCGGTAAACTCTTCCAGATAATTAACCTTCTTATTGTTTTCTTCTGCTAATTCGTAAATAGGCAGAAACTGCTCATCGGCATTAAAAGCGAAATGTTGGTTTTTATTGTTGGCAAAATAGTAAGTCCGATTGCTGTTGCTTACAATAAACAACTGCATAAAACACATCAACGTATTGCTATATCCGTTTCCTAAGTCATTTTTATAATCCACAATTTGCTGCATTGCTTTGCGTGGAGAAATGTCAATTTTCTTTAATTCAATTTGTACAACTGGCAAGCCGTTAATCAATAAAATAACATCATAGCGGTGATTGCTGTTTTCGGTGTTGATTCGCAATTGATTGATAACTTCATAGTCATTTTTACACCAATCTTTGATGTTTACCAAAGTGTAATGCAATGGCGTTCCATCTTCACGCTGAAAATAATTTCGTTCACGAAGCATTTTTGATGCTGCAAAAACATCAGGGTTAATTATTTCCTCTCGTAAACGCAAAAATTCACTTTCAGTCAGATTTACACGGTTAAGTGCTTCAAACTTTGTTTTGAAGTTTTGTTCAAGCGTTTTGCGGTCAACTATATCAGGGCGATAGTTGTACTTCAACTCTGTAAGTTGCTTGATAAGGGTTTCTTCTAGTTTTGCCTCTTTCACCTCTAAAATCTTTTTTCAAAAATACTTAAATACTACGATTTATAACCAGTATATATCCAAAAAGCCCACAATAGTTAATTGTTAACAGGATATTCCTATCGCCAAGGTGTAGTTAGGGTAGGCAGTAATCCTTTGGGATATGGTTAAGATTCTGTAATTGCCCTTGTAATTTGTCGTAGACTTTTTGAAATATCTTAAAAGTGCTCTTTGCTGGGGTTTGTTTAACCGATTATCCAGAAATTTATCTTTAAAAAAGTTGCAATTATTGGCACTTCCTCTTTCTAGAAATTAGTTCAGATGTTATTTGTATCGGGTTATCACTTTTTTTAGGTCTAATAACAACAAGCAAACTTCCCGTTTTTTTTGCTTTATCTCTCAATCAATTTCTCCGATGGTGTGGCTAGTAACCGGTCGTCAAAAATATATAGCGACCTATGGAAACATATAAATTAGGTCAATAAAAGTAACTAACATTGATATACTAACTGTTGCCAAAATTATTTCAATTAAAACAAACTTGTAAAAGTTTCTAACTTCTAAGTCAATAGAAACATTAGGGTAACGTTCACCCCTAAAACCAGCCCAAAGATTAGCCGGTAAGCCTTTGGGGTTATCAATATGTTTTTTCTTAAAACTCACATTATCAGGAAAATTATCCTTGATAAATTGTATATATTCCTCGTAAAACCTCTTATACCACCTGTTGATTTGATAGTAAGAAGCGATGGATAGAAAAAACGTAATTGTAATTAAAAAAACAAACAAACCATAAAACGCCAGACTAATTATATAAGCCACCTTTAGCCCTTGGGGAGGAATAACCTCAGTTATTTTCTTTTTTTCATCTTGTAGATTAATTTTAGTAAATATGATATCTCCATTTACAATCTCTCTGAATTTTGGCTCATCAAATGGGCAGAGATCGGGTAGTGAATCCACGGCTCTGATGTAAAACGTATAATCCAAAAACTCATCCTTACGCCATTGTTCAAATGTTAACCTAATCTGTAAGCTGTCTACAAGTAGTTTATGATTAAATCCAGATTGAATCAATTTATAGTCAAGTATCTCGTATCCTTCCTTTAAATACAATGTCAAATAATCAGTTAATATGTTTTTTTGGGAACTTGTTCCTATTAATGTCTTTTCCGATGGGTTGATAAATCGTATATTATATTTCCATAAATTTTCAATTTTTATACCCTTGTAGCTATATTCTACTCTTAAATCAGGCTCTTTTTTTTGTACATCTTGCACTAGTCTTTCCTGATATAATGATATTACTAGTAGTTTTAAATTTCTCTCTTTAGGCATAAAAATATATGCCAGGGATACAATTGATGCTAACGAGCCAATTATACCAAACCAAGTCAACAGTTTTTTAAAATTCATATTCAAACAGATAAAATTATGATTTCCTGCTCCTGACAAAACATCCAAATCTAAGCAGAAAAATAATTCAGAATACCATTGTAAAGTTAAAGTAAAAACCTCACACCCATAAACACAATTACCAAAAAATCAAGCGCAAGTTTCATCTACAACCCTGCACATAAATCTCCCCCTCCCGTCTCCCTTTACCATTTACACACCATCTCATCATTCTGCCCTTGCTCATCACACTTGCTCAAACTCTTGCTGTCTCTTCTCCTCTTCCTTCTTCGGTCTTCCAACTTCGGTCTTCTGACTTCGGTCTTCCCTCTTCTGTTCATATCCTGTTCAAATCCAGTTCATAAAAACACCCCCTTCCCGCATCGCCAATCCCCTCAATTCCAGAACTTAGCTCCGATAGTCTTTTATTACACAACTAAAAAATTACCTGTAATGACAAGCACTTCTGAGACCGGCCATGCCAAGATCGTGGCCCACTTCGAGAAGCTCCTTGCCGTCGTTACGGCTTTTGGAGCAGACTACTCACCTTCCCGCAGCAGCATCCAGCTCGCTGCGCTCAACGCTCAGCTCACCGCAGCTACGGCGGCCATCGCCAACATTAACGAGTTAGAAGCCACCCACAAGCACGCCCTGGCCGCTCGCGATGCCGCCTTCAAGCCCATTAGCAAGCTTATCACCCGGGTTAGCAGTGCCCTTAAGGCCTCCGGCACTACCCCTCAGGATATCGAGGCTGCCCTTACCCTTGTCCGAAAGCTCCAGGGCCGCAGGGCCTCCCGCAAGCTCACCGACGAGGAGATCAAGGAGCTCGAGGCCCAGGGCGAAACCGTTTCCCAGGCCTCTTCGTCCCAGATGAGCTTCGACAAACGCCTGGATAACTTCGATAAGTTTATCCAGCTCCTGAACTCCGATGCAGCCTACTGCCCCAACGAGGAGGCGCTGAAAACAACCTCCCTCCGAGCGCTTTTCACCCAGCTCAAGGCGGTCAACCTCGCCGTGATCAATGCCCAGATTTCGCTCGACGAGGCGCGCACTACGCGCGACAACCTCCTTTACCAGCCCGGCTCCGGGGTGGTCGATACATCCACCGATGTGAAAAACTACGTCAAGTCTGTCTACGGGCCATCCAGCCGCCAGTACAAATCCCTGAGCAGCCTAAAGTTTACCGCTCCCAAGCTGTAAACTCTTAAGCGATTGCCCTGTTGAGCCGAGGTTCAAGCCTCGGCTCTATTATACCCACAGGTTCCACCTGTGATCAAAGTTATTTCCACAGCCATTGCCTCGACCCCCGCAACCGCTCATTTGCATCGCGAGTTATCCATAAAACACCCTTAGCGAAGGCAAAGGTAACGTCTCGGTTTCACCTCATCCGCATTCCCCGCATTCCCCGGCATTCAGAGTGCACCCGTAGCGCTCAAGAGTTGAGCCTCTGGCAGGGCTGGCCCTAGAGGAGCGCTGCGCTGCAATACCTTTTCGTTGCTGCATGATGATTACCACTAGTAGCACAGCCAGCTGTAACCGGATTGCCTCGGAGCGATTGCGCTCCGCAGGCCACAGGGGTTCAGCCGTAGAGCGCAAGGTAGCACTCTGTAAGCCTTGATTTTTTGTTACTTTTTTATCAAGAAAAAAGTAAGAAGCTGTAGCGAGGCGATAGCACATTTACAGAATAAACGACTTATTCAACAGATCCTCGCAACCGCTCACTTGCTTTGTGAGCTATCCATAAAACCCCCTAAGCGAAGGCTAAGGTAACGTCTCGGTTTTACCTCACCCGCATTCAGCGAATCCCCCAGCATCGATGATTTTTCTTTGTTACCCCACCACCAGTCGTTTATATTTCTTTTAATGGCAGCAAAAGATAGTAGGGCCATCACCCCGCTAGTAAAATGCTAGTTACAGCTCTGTGAATAATCCCACACAGTTTTATGAATATTCTCCCATATTATTGTTGTAAACCCTTATAATGTTGCAACCACCTGTGGTAAAACTGAATTTAACTTCCAATAATTGGGTTGAATCCTTTGTCAAGTTGTATCAACCACATGTAAAATTAGATGATACCCCTGTAAAATAGTATTATGCTCTTGTAAATTCTGATAATGCTTTTGTAAGGATACATGAAGCCTTTGTAAAACAGTATGGTTCTTTTGTAAGGAAACATGAAGCGTTTGTAAAACTGTATTATACTCCTGTAAACATGGTTGAAGCCCTTGTATGGTTGTATAAAACTCTTGTAAAGTAGTAACGACCTCTTGTAAATATTTTTCTGCCTGTTGTAAGGAAACAACTCCTATTCGTCGTCCCAAGAAAGCCCCCTAACCAGGAGGATAAATAACCCGCAGGGCTCAAAGTGGCTTTTTCCAACTTGTATCACTAAATCTCAAGGTAGTTTTACCGGCCTTTACACAAGGTTCTTACTAGTTTACAAAACATCCTCGCAATAGAGCAGGAACGCTAGGAGATAATAGCGGTGTAGCTAACCGGTGGCTGAGCCTGTCGAAGCCACCTGTAACTCTTACAGTTTAAGTTTAATTAAGGTCACTTCGACAGACTCAGTGACCGTTACTTCGGTGGAAGAGTTTGATGTTTTTTATACATCAGGTGTTAATTCTTGGCAATATTGCGGGTTGGCGTTTAGCTGTTTTTATGCACTAATCATTTTCTTCATAGTAATAGGAGTAGTCAATCCCCTTCAAGAACATTTCACGATCATCTATTTTGGGCGTGAGAGCATTATGAAAGAGAGATCTTAGAAAATTACTATTTGTTGGACTTTGCATCATTGCACTGATATAGTCTCGTTTGCCAATTTTACTCCAGTCAACACATTTTTTGAGGCGTTTCTTCAGTATCAAATCCAACCATATTCGAGTGCTTCGGCCGTTACCTTCCATAAACGGGTGAGCCATGTTCATTTCTACATATTTGGCCACTATTTCGTCAAATGTAGTTTCGGGCATTGCATCTATTTGTTTGAGCGTATCGCCCAGGAAGCGTGATACGGCAAACTGAAAGCCTCCTTTTGATATATTCTTTTGCCTGATTTGGCCCGCAAAATCATAAAGTCCTCCAAACAAGTAGGCATGAATTTGTTGTAAGCCTTTAGCGGTTCCAACTTCAATACTTTCTATAAACGAACTTTCAAATAAAGCATACGCTTTCGTCTTGCTTTTCCCGTCTATGCTCTCGTCACTAAAAGTAAACCATTCAATAAATCGGTTTGCTTTTGTTCCTGGAAATGTTTTGCCTAATGCGATAATGCCCTTATCGTCGAGCATATCGGACTTATACTGTTTGCCATCTGCTGCGGTTAACCTCAGTTGGGTAGTGGCACTAACCAACTGGTTGTTTTCTTTCCTTAGCTTGGCTTTAAGGTATTTCCAGTAGTTACGGGTTTTGGTGTAGTCGTCTTGGTCGGTAAGCACTGCAACAATATCCAATACTGAAAACCACCACTTGGCATTCTCTTCATCCCAAACAGCTCGTACTTCGCGGTCGTCGAAGAAACGAATGGATATTTTTGAATAGCTCATAGTTAAGTCTCTTCAATTTTTTCAAAATTATGATATTTTTATCACTACTGTCCGACTAATATTTGTTTTGTCCCTAACGGGACAATAAAAAAATCGCTACTTTTTGTTCTACCGATATTTAGTCCCTACGGGACTGTGTCGTTAGGCTTGCCTGCTGCAAGCAGGCACAGAATACCGGTAGAAGAAATTTAGACCCCACAAGTCAGTGTCCCGGAGGGACACAACAATTGATAGGGATTACTGATGTTTATCAAAAAATTAATCGGACAGCAGTGATTTTTTATCTTGAAGAAGAAGCTTACGGTATTTTTTACAATGAACACCTTCTGCCGCGCGTGTTCTCACGCGTGGTAACCAAGCAAAGGAATTGGTTAGTTTAGCCAAGTAGCCCTAAGTGCTATTGGGGTTAGGTAATGTTTTGCTGCCGCAAAGCCACACGAGAGGACGCGTACGGCAGCGGGGGATAACGTCATTGCGATCCCGACGTTCTTTTTCGGGAGAAGCAATCTTTTGTTATACAAATTAATAGAGATTAACTTCGGTGAAATCGCTTCGCTAAGTTGCTTCAATCCTCAAAGTACGAGGATTTGACTTTGTCGAGCACTTCGTAGTTCGCATTGACACTAAGGATTTAGGGGTCATAGCGGACAATCATTATGATTTTTTTATTCTTCAATTATTTCAATAACTAGTCTAAAGCCAACTCTAGGGTCAGGTATGTTAAAATCCTGCACCTTTTCAATGGTGCTTTCTTCAAGAGTATTAGCCCAACTTCCTCCTTTTACCTTGCCATCATTTGTGTATTCTGCAACATTTCCAATAATGTCATACAGCCCTATCCGATTTGCCGGGTACTTTCCTACAGGCAATGATATAAAACCTCCATCCCAAACATAATTATAGTCGCCAGTGGTAAAGTCTTTCATTTTCAGATTTGCAAGGAAACATATACTTTCTTTTTTCTTTGAGTTTAAAACGTAAGGAAATGTGCCAAACCAAGGCAAATTGTGACCTGGCAATGGGGACGAAAACATTTTCCACTCTTTTTCACTTGGAAGTCTCACTTTCACTTTTTTAAATTTCCTCTTTGCGTTACTGTTGTATTTTTCTGTTAACCAAGAGCAGTATAAATTAATTGCATCCTTTGAGATATTCACAACTGGAAAGTTCATATACATTGGATGAAAGTGATAGTGGCTCGTAAATGGTTTGCCATAGCTATAACTTGTCATTGTTGCCCATAGGGCAGAGTCGGGAGTACATTTATTGATTATATCAGCTTGATTGGTTAGTTTTAATTCTCTCAGAAAAGCATTGTACTCTTCGTTGGTAAGCTCATATTTTGAGACAAGTAAATTACCATTAAACTTAATATAGTTTTTTTCATCTACAGGTTTCATGGAGGTTGAGGATAAAAAAATGACCAAAACTAGTAAAGCACTTAAAGTTTTCCTTTTCATAATTCTAATGTTTTTGGGTTTAATTCAATAACTGTATTTTTTAAAATACATTTTATTCTGTTATATAAATTTGAGCGTTTGGTTTAACATCACAGATCACGGTATTATATACTTGGTGTTATGTTTTAAAGGCTTAACGATTTTTTTAGAATAAACTCCCAATAGCGAACCCATTACTATTTTTTGCGCTTTTTATTCATTACTCAATGGTATATCCAATGTAAAAATCAATTCTATACTTTTTGTTTTTAGCAACTTCAATATCCTTTACCTCTTCAATTAGTCTATCCCAGCTTCCCGAGGCAGTTTGGCCTTTTAATGTATATTTTCCCGGAACGACTTTCAGGAAATAGGATCCATTAGGGCTAGCTGTTGTTTCAAATGGTGTGTTTTCTACCCATATCTTAAAATAGTCCGAAGGATATGGCTCTTCCCAATCTATTTGATGGATATATCCAAGAAAAACCGATGAGTCGTTCAGCGCTGTATCTGCGATGGAAATTAGTTCCGCTCTTCCATCAACAAATTGCCTGTTGAGGCATGAATAGTTTAGAGTAACAATCACTACAACCAGAATAAGTAAAGGTCTTGTTGCCATGACCACTAATTAATGGGTTCAAAAATCAAATTGCTCATAGCGATCCAATAGTGGGTAAGTTAGTGCTAAAATTTCAAAGCATGCATTTTTTGATCGTGAAATTTGCGACTGCAATTTACAATATCTCTATCCGTAGGGTTATATTTTAATTTAAAACACTAAACCCACCGGTTCATAGAAGTACGATCAAGGTCACTTCGACGGGCTCTGCGGGTGCTGCAAATCCTTTTTCGGTTTTTTGTCTAGTTACCGGCGTAATGTACTGTTGAATATCCCATACACCCTAATTTGTTTCTAATTCATAAATTTTATACCAGTAAAAAAAGGCTTCCGGATTGGACTTTTTCAAACGGTTTAGCTTTGTATTTATTGGTTGGGCAATAAGCCAATCTTTCATTTGCAATGGGTCACTATACTTTTCAATAGTTTTGTAATCATGTCTTATTAATGTTGCAACATAAGCAGCTTTTGAAGCATGGGTAATGGCCCTTTCTATGTGATAACTTTCGGAGAGAATAAATCTCGAAACACGCTGGATACCTAGTAGTAATTGGTCAAAATTACCTTTTCCGTCTGCACCCCTGGTTACCATGCATAATGAGGTTTGATAGATATCTTCCAGAACGTCTTTATCAGTAAGGGTATTCAGGTCCCTATACTCAAGTTCTGTATTAGCAAATTTTTTGAATGTGGTCTTAATTGTTTCTATGTCGGTCACATTGTCAAACAGATTGCCAATGTCATATAGCTGTTTAATGATCTCCATGCCCATGCTATCCTTGCCCTTAAAATATGGGATACCGGTAGTGGTTGGGGCAAATGCTGTTAACTTATCGCCGGTTATATCTTCTAAACATGCCGATTTAACGGTTAATGGAGATTCTTTTTCCGGTACAAATGAAGACTGAATTTTAAGATCAACCAGGTTCTTATATTGCACTTCTTCAAAAAGAATATCAAGCAACACAAATTCTTCGTCTTGGCTTGTTTTATGTAATGGGGGATAATAAAATTTGTAGTGAGCTTTATCAATTTTCGAATCTGTAGTGCGCTGCTGCAATTCTTTTCTCAGAAAACCTTGTTCTGAAGCAACACCATCTAGTAATTCATCTAGTTTTTCAGGTTTTACAGGCATTATAATATCAATGTCTATCGATAACCTTTTTGGTGAACTCACCTGAAGCATTAATGCTGTACCCCCCTTGAAAACGAAAGACAGCTTTTGTTTCACTAAACCTTCCAGTAGTGAAAGGGCACGAATAACCTTTTCGACCAATATTCTATCGGCATTTCGGTTTTCTTTAGAAATTTTAGCGATCCAGTCTAACGTAATTTTATCTTTATCTATCATATCCTATAAATTGGCAGCATATTAACTGTGCTGCCGTAAACTTGATATGGAATTTAAATATTCACGAAAGATTTCTTTTTTCCTTCGCCTATCGGCATATCGCATCATACGACTCACATTTACAGTGTATTTATTTAATGCTTCCTGAAAAATAGCTCTCATTTCAGAACCCTGTTGAGCTGCAAATATTATATCATCACAAAAAATATCAACCAACATTTTTTCAATTGTTGGCGAGGTGATTGTGTTTATTGTTTGTAATGGCGCCTCTGAAACCAAAGATTTTACGATTAAGGTTTCCTTTTTATCGAGCAAGTATTTGTCGACTAGATCCTTTGTGGGCTCAATAAATACTGAGAATTTTTGCTCTTTTAGGTAATAGAACACTGATTGTGCAGCTGCTTTATCCACCTCAATAAGTACGTAGAATCTTCCTGGCTGATGAATCATAAATTCATTTAATGCAGAAGTATTCCAAACACACATTCTTAAGTATGGAAATTGTTTTTTCAGCTTTGAGTGAACAGATTTTATTGTTGATGAAATTTCAGGTGTATAAACCCTGCTTTTACCAATTGCAAATCGTCCTCTTCCAATCCTATTCAAAACGCCAGATTGCACCAAACTATAAACTCTCCAATTTACTGTGGTAGTTTTTATTTCGGGTTCCCTTTGTACGAAAAAATTTACAATATCTGATGTTTCAAAGGTCTCTTTGTCTTTGAAATAGTCTTTAAGTTGTTCAATATTTAATTTATCTGTTGCGATAGCTTTAAGATTTGAATACAAATATAATTAAAAAACTATAAATTGGCAGCAAAATAAGAATGCTGCCGAAATATAGCGTGGGTGCGGCAGCAAGATTATTCGTTCAAATTATTTTATTTTCAGAGGTGCTTGTGAGGTCCGTTATTACCTTTGGTCATTAGCTCCCTGCGGTCGGTTCGGTCGGTTGCAGCTCTTTGACAAAGCTTTGTTGTTGCGGTGGCTGAGCAGTTCGACAGGTGTTACGCTGAGTTTGTCGAAACGCTCACTGTAACACCTGTCGAAGCCACCGGTAATTCAAAAATTCTCAGCTCGGCTGAGAATCGCTGTTGAAGTTGTATATTCGTAGCCAACTAAACTCTACCCGTACCTAGATCAATTATTACACCCCGACGAAGCTAACTCACTAAAACCCCATAACCATGCGACTAAAACCCTTTTTCCTGTTTTTCCTGGTAAGTGTTTCAGTGCTTTGGTCATGCTCGCCTGCAGATAGCATACATAGCCAATTCGACACCAAGGAGGAGATTCTTAAGCGGATAATTCCCCCAACCATTCCTCAGCGCGAGTTTGTGGTTACAAGCTTTGGCGCAGCTGCCGATGGCATGTCCAATAGTAAACCTGCCTTCGATGCGGCCATAAGCGCTGCGCAGCAGTCGGGTGGGGGAAGGGTAGTTGTTCCTGCTGGCGTGTACCTGCTCCATGGGCCAATCCACCTGGTAAGTAATATGGAGCTGCATTTGTCCGAGGGGGCGCATTTGCGCTTTAGCAGCAACCCGCAGCACTACTTGCCCGTGGTGTCCACCTGCTGGGAGGGAACACTGCTGTTCAACTACAGCCCTTTTATCTACGCCTACCAGTGCGAGAATATCGCCATCACCGGCTCGGGGCTAATCGATGGTGCTGCAGCCAACACCTGGCAGCTGTGGCGCGAGGTTCAAGGGCCAAGCCAGCAGCTCTCGCGGCAGATGAATAACGGCAGCGTGCCGTTGCAAGAGCGTATCTTTGGCGAGGGGCACTACCTTAGGCCGCACCTTATCCAGCTTTACGATTGTAAGAATATCCTGATAGAGGATGTAAAGATTATCGACTCACCCTTCTGGTGCATCCACCTGCTGATGTGCACCAACGCCACCGTAAGGGGCGTGCGTTTCGATACGCACAACAAGAACAACGATGGCATCGACCCCGAGTACTCGCAGGATGTGCTGATCGAGAATGTGGAGTTTAACAATGGCGACGATAACGTGGCCATTAAGGCGGGTCGCGACCTGGAGGGACGAACGCTGGGCCTGAGTTCCAAGAATATAATTGTCCGCAACTGCAAGCTGCGCGGACTGCATGGCATTGTGATTGGCAGCGAGATGTCGGCTGGGGTTCACAATGTTTATGTCGATAGCTGCGAGGCATGGGGTTACCTAAAGCGCGGGCTTTACATAAAATCGAACCCCGATCGGGGCGGAGAGATCTCCAATATCTTTTTCCGCAACATTAAGCTCCAAACCGTTGAGGACTGCTTCTTTATCACCTCGTTCTACCATCAGGAGGGCGAAGGGCATGTAACCAGTATTCACTCCATTTTTGTGGAGGATGTTTACTGTCCCGAGGCCACCGCGGCAGGGATTGTGGTGCATGGATTCCCAACGCATAAGATACACAATATCAACTTTACCAACGTGAAGATTGATAAGGCACAAATTGCCTTCGATCTGCGCGACGCCCGACAGGTTGTGCTCGAGGATATCTCCATTGGCGGAGAGGCAGGGCCACCATCGTGGGCGCAGTAATCGGCGCAGAACTTCGAATTAGTTTCGATCCCAATCGACTCACAACCCTTTAAAAGCGTGGTTTGTGGTGGTTGAGATGTATATTTCTCATCAAAAATCTAAACTATTGTTTAAAAAAGTGTTTACTTTGTCCCTCCCTTTTGTTGGGTACATTGGGGCAATTTTTGGTTGTGACATCTAAATAAATTCAAGTATGGCTTGGTATACAATGGCTGAGGGAAAATCTAAACCCTCATCAAAAAGCCTGTGGGTTAAGTGCAAAAAATGCGGCTCGCATATCTACGAGAGCGAGTGGATTGGCAATCTGAGCGTTTGCCCCGCATGCAACTACCACGGCAGCATTACACCCAGCGAGCGGGTTAAGCTCCTGTTCGACGATAACTCCTTTCAGGAACTGTTTGCCAATATTGGCCCGGTTGACTCGCTTAAGTTCGTGGACCTAAAGGGTAGCTATAAGGATAAGTATGAGGCCAGCAAGAAGAAGCTGGGCGTTAACGAGGCGGTGCTAACTGGGCATGGCACCATCAATGGCATTCGTGCAGCGGTGGCCATTATGGACTTCAGATTTCTGGGAGGAAGTTTAGGAAGTGGAACCGGTGAAAAGATACTAAGAGCGGCAAACTTTGCCAATGAGCAGGGCATTCCCTACATCGTATTCTCCGAGTCGGGAGGTGCGCGGATGCAGGAGGGCGTGCTATCGCTTATGCAGATGGCCAAAACCTGCAATGGTATTGCCAGGCTTAACAAGAAGAATATCCCCTATATCTCGGTGCTGGCCAACCCCACAACGGGTGGAGTAACCGCCAGCTACGCCATGATGGGCGATATAAACATTGCCGAGCCCTTCTCGGTAATTGGCTTTGCTGGCCGCCGGGTAATTGAGCAGACCATCGGCGAGAAGCTACCCGACGATTTTCAAACCGCCGAGTACTTATTGGCTCACGGTTTTATCGACTCCATTGTGAACCGTAAAGATATGAAGCACTTTATCAGCAATTTGCTTAGCTACTACAATCGCTAGCTTAATCGATTTTACTATGAGTAAGAATTCACTAAAAGATAAGGTGGCTAATGCGCAGAGCGCATGGGAAACGGTTAAGGTTAGCCGTCATCCCAATAGGCCCATTCTACAGGATTACATAAGCTTGGTTTTTAGCAATTTTATTCCGCTTCACGGCGATCGTTTCTTTGCCGACGATCCCGCCATAGTGGGCGGATTTGCACAGATTGGCGACCAAAAGGTTATGCTAATTGGGCACAACAAGGGCAAAAATACCAACGAGAACATTGAGCGTAACTTTGGCATGGCTAAGCCCGAGGGTTACCGCAAGGCGCTGCGCCTAATGCGGCTGGCCGAGCGTTTCAACATCCCCATTGTAACTGTAATTGATACCCCTGGCGCTTTCCCCGGCATTGAGGCCGAGGAGCGTGGGCAGGCTGAGTCCATTGCCAAGAACCTTACCGAGATGGCCAAGATTGAGGTTCCCATCGTTTCGCTGGTGATTGGCGAGGGCGGAAGCGGCGGAGCGCTTGGAATAGGTGTAGGCGATAGAATACTGATGCTATCAAATGCTATCTACTCCGTAATCTCGCCCGAGGGCTGCGCATCAATCCTGTGGCGCGATGCATCGTTTGCCCCCGATGCTGCCGAGGCGCTTAACCTTACCGCCGAGGCATTGTTGAGGCTTGACGTAATCGACGAGATAATCACCGAGCCCAACGAGGGCGCACATACCGATTACAACCGCACAGCCGAGGCGGTTAAATCGTCGATCCTCAAAAATCTTGATATGCTTAAGAACTTATCTGTTGACAATTTGTTAGATAGCAGATACGAGAAGTATGCCGCAATGGGTAAGTTCTCCACCGATAACTAGTTAATATTTTCGCCATTAAATCAACATGTAACCATGAGTACCAAGAAGAATATACTACGAATAACCGATACCACGCTTCGCGATGGTCATCAGTCGCTTTGGGCAACCCGCATGCGCACCGACGATATTTTGGGCATTATCGATACCATCGACAATGTGGGCTACTACTCCCTGGAGGTGTGGGGCGGCGCAACATTTGATGTGTGTCTGCGATACCTTTACGAGAACCCCTGGGAAAGGCTTCGCCTAATTAAGTCGAAGGCCAAGAAAACACCGCTGCAGATGCTACTTCGCGGGCAAAACATTGTGGGCTACAAGAACTATCCCGACGATTTGGTTGATAGGTTTGTGGCCACTGCCCACGAGAATGGTGTAGATATCTTCCGCATTTTTGATGCCTTAAACGATACCCGAAACCTGCAATCGGCCATAAAGGCCGTGAAGAAATACGGAGCTCATGCCCAGGGCACGCTGTCGTACACCATTAGCCCTGTTCATACGGTTGAGAAGTACGTTCAGTACGCCAAGGAGCAGGTTGCGCTGGGAATTGACTCGTTGTGTATAAAAGATATGGCAGGTTTACTGTCGCCCACCATGGCCACAAACCTGGTTTCGGCGCTTACCAAGGAGGTTGATGTTCCCATCCAAATCCATTGTCACGCAACCAGCGGAATGGCCGTGTCGGCCTACCTCGATGGGGTAAAGGCTGGCGCGGGCGCCATTGATTGCGCCATTTCGGCCATGGCCGGATTCTCGTCGCAGCCCCCAGTAGAGACTATGGTGGCCATGTTTAGCGAGACCGATTTTGAGGTAAACCTCGATGTGGAGGCGCTACGCAAAGTGAACAAGTACTTTACCGACTTATATCCCAAGCGCAGCAAGGGTAGAGGCTTTGAGCCCATTATCGATTCCGAGATTCTTATTCACCAGATTCCTGGTGGAATGATTTCGAACTTCCGCTCGCAGCTCGAGCAGCAGGATGCCATTGAGAAACTCCCCGAAGCGCTTGAGGAGGTGACAAGGGTTCGTAAGGACTTGGGTTATCCTCCGCTGGTTACCCCCACCAGCCAGATTGTGGGAACACAGGCCGTGATGAACGTGCTAACCGGTGAGCGATACAAAATGGTTCCACAGGAGGTGAAAAGCTACGTGAAGGGAATGTACGGCCTTTCGCCTGCGCCCATCGACCCAAAACTGGTGAAGAAAATTCTGGGCGACGAGAAACCCATTGACCATCGGCCTGCCGACGATCTTAAGCCTATTCTACCTACGGCTACAAAGGGAATTGCAAATCCTGAGCTAATTCAAAACGAGGAGGATATTCTATCGTACTGCCTATTCCCCGAGGTGTCGATGGAGTACTTTAAGTGGAGAGCCCTGCCCAAGGATCAGCGACCCAAATCGCCAGCCGATATCGAGGGCGAGAGCATTACCAACGGCAAACCCAAAACCGAGGCGGCTGCTAAGCAGGAGGCGCTTGCGCCAATCCTTAGCGCCGACGATTACGTGGGGCTTAACGCCATTATTGAGCGCGCATCGAGGATGCAGCTTAACGAGATAACCATCCGCAAAGGCGAGTTTAACCTGTCGCTAAAATCGGGGAATGGTAGCGCAAGCAATGGATACACTCACAGTGTGACCGAACAACCTATTGCTGAAACACGCACTGAGGTTGCTGTGCAGGAGGTGGAGAAACCAAAACCCGTTGAGAAGATTGATACATCGGAAACCATCAACGCCGTGATGGCGGGAACTTTCTACCGGGGATCATCGGAGAGCGTTCCTCCTTTTGTTGAGGAGGGTTCGGTTGTGAACCAGGGCGATACAATCTGCATTCTGGAGGCGATGAAGCTGTTCAACGAGATTCAATCGCCCGTTAAGTGTAAGATTGTGAAGATACTTGTAACCAATGGCACCAAGGTGTCGAAGGGGCAACCTCTAATGGCCATTCAGAAGATGTAGTTGTTTCAACAATTTTGATATAAACGGTATTATCCAGCTATTCTGGGTAATACCGTTTTCTTTTATATTAACCTTACGTGAGTTCGATATAACAGCAGAAGTTATATTTGCCTAATAAATAAGCGAATAAGGTTTTCGGTTTTGCTAAATTAATAGCATTACTAAGGTTATTTGTATCAGCAATAAGGTTTTAAGGCGTTGATAAACCTTATTTTTTTTGGGGGGTTATTGATTCTCTTTACATCGAACTCACGTTAACCTTAGATTTATTGCTGAGCGAAAAACTATTACCCTATTCCCAACAAATACTTATCTTTGCAATCAATAATTAAAAAAGACGAGGAGGAGAAGAGATGGATGGAACCAGGCTCAGCAAGGTATCGCGACAAATTCAGAAGGATTTGGGCGAAATATTCCAGCGCCAATCACAGGCGCTATTTAGTGGCAAAATGATTACTGTTACCACCGTTAGGGTAAGCCCCGATTTGGGCTTGGCCAAGGTGTATATTAGCATATTCCCAACCGAGGGCAAGGAGGCTATCCTGGAAGCGGTAAAGCAGAACACCAAAAGCCTTCGCTTTGAGCTGGGGCAACGTATTCGCAACCAAATGCGGATAGTGCCCGATTTGGCATTTTACATCGACGATTCGCTCGACTATATCGAGAATATCGACCGGTTGCTTAAGTAGATGCCATGGTAAGGTTTCTGATTGCTACTGTTAGCCGATTTATTCCCCGCCACCACCTGCAGCGATTTGGTGGCTTTTTCCTTAGCATTATTGGCCTGTTTTACCTGGGCAGTCGATTTGAGGATCCTATTAGCGGGAGGAAGTACCGAAAACTTTTGCCCTATGGCCGGGTGCACTCGCGAAGCAATGCGCTGGCGCCCCACTCCATGTCGCTTGAGCGGCATAGGTTATTGTGGCTATACCTTAAGAAAAAAACCAACTTTTTTGCAATGCCCAATCGGGTGCTTCACATTGCGCCGGAGTACTGCTTTATTAAGAAGTTTTCGAGGATGAAAAACCTCGACTATATCACCGCCGATCTAGTATCGCCTTGGGCCAAGGTGAAACTCGATGTGCAGGATATTCCCTTTCCGGCTAACAGCTTCGATGTGATTCTCTGCAACCATGTGCTTGAGCATGTACCCGACGACCAAAAGGCGATGCGTGAGCTTTTCAGGGTGATGAAACCCGGGGGATTTGGAATATTTCAGGTACCACTTGATGTTACCTTGAGCGAAACTCAGGAGGATCAATCGATAAATACTCCTGCCCTACGTGAGCTGCATTATGGCCAGCGCGATCACCTAAGGCTCTACGGAACCGATTACGCCGACCGCCTACAAAAATCCGGGTTTATTGTTACCGAGGATAACTTTGTGCAAACGCTACCCCGCGAATTGGCCATTAGGTA
Organism: Tenuifilaceae bacterium; assembly: GCA_034003245.1. Classification (GTDB taxonomy): domain Bacteria; phylum Bacteroidota; class Bacteroidia; order Bacteroidales; family Tenuifilaceae; genus Perlabentimonas. Next base: position 46,238 of record JAVEYY010000027.1, on the reverse strand, counting down.
CGCCTTGCCATTAAACGAGGTTATATATCTTTGCGTAAAACCCTACTAAACCCAACCGCATGAACTTTCCCTACTTCATTGCCCGAAGGTATCTCTTTGCAAAAAAGTCGCATAATATCATCAATATTATCTCCATAATATCGGTGGTGGGAATGGCCACAGGGGTGATGGCGTTAGTGGTTGTACTGTCGGTTTTCAACGGTTTCGATTCACTTATACGGAGCATGTACTCCGTTTTTGATGCTGATATAAAAATTGAGCTGGTGGAGGGCAAAACCTTTCCCGACACGCTTACTAGACTCAATTCCGTTAGGAATCATCCTTCGGTGGCGGTTTTTTCCGAGGTTCTGCAGGAGAATGCCATTTTCAAGTACCGCAGCAAGCAGCATATTGGCATAATTAAAGGCGTTAGCCGGAATTACCCCGAGTTAACGGGTATCGACTCGATGATGGTCGATGGCGAGTTCCTGCTGTGGCGCGGCAGCCAACCACTCGCTGTAATGGGACAAGGGGCTGCATTTTACCTAAACGCCAACCTGGCGCACTTCGATCCGCTGGAGATTTACATGCCACGCAGGGGTCGATTACCCACTATCTCAACAGCAACGGCATTTACCTCAAAGGCCATTATGCCCTCGGGGGTTTTTGCCATCGAGCAGGAGTTCGACACCCAGCATGTATTCACGCCCATTGAGTTTGTGCGGGGGCTACTTAACCATACCCACGAGGTAACATCAATTGAAATTCTGCTTGCCCCCAGGTCAAATCAGAATAAGGTGCAGCAGGAGATTCAGCAGATTATGGGCGATGAGTTTAAGGTGCTCAACCGTTATCAGCAGAATGAGTCGCTATACCGGACCATGAAATCGGAAAAATTGATAGTTGGGGTAATCCTATCGTTTATCCTAATAATTGCTTCCTTTAACATTGTGGGCACATTATCGATGCTTATAATCGATAAGCGCAAGGATGTGGAAACGCTTCGGAGTCTTGGTGCCGATAACAGAACTATTCAGCAGATTTTCACCACCGAGGGGCTGCTGATTTCCATTGCCGGAACGGCAATAGGCGCAGCACTTGGACTACTAATCTGCTGGATGCAGATTAAGTTTAAGCTTGTGAAGCTCGAAGGCATTGGTGATTTTATTATCGACGCATACCCTGTAGATATACAACCGCTCGATATTGCCTTTGTTTTGGTGTTGGTTCTTGTGATTGGTTTTGTAGCAGCGCGTTTCCCTGTTCGCTATATCACTGAAAGGATATTTATTCAAGAGCAGCAGGGAAATCATTAAACCCATCTGGGTGTTTGGGATTATTCATAATTACCGTAAGGTTTTTTTATGCAGAAAGCGGGACCCATCGATACCATTCTTGATGTTACACATCTGAGCGTAGCCTTTGGTTCATCAATAGTGCTTAACGACCTTTCGTTTTCGTTGGGCAGGGGTGAGTCGCTGGGAATTGTGGGCGAGTCGGGTTCGGGGAAATCCATTACTGCACTTAGCCTAATGGGGCTGTTGCCCCTGGGGGCAAAGATTTTATCGGGCAACGCCAACTTCCATCCTTCAAATTCCGATCCGCAGAATTTGGTAAATCTCAACCCTGATTCTCATAGAGCGCTACGCGGTAAGCATTTGGCCATGATCTTTCAGGAGCCCATGACCTCACTTAACCCATCGATGCGATGTGGCAGGCAGGTGGAGGAGGCCATAACCTTACATCAGCAGCTACAAGGTAAGGATGTAAAGCGAAGGTGCATATCGCTTTTTGGCGAGATGCAGATTCCCGATCCTGTGAAAGCCTACAGAAGCTATCCGCACGAGCTAAGCGGTGGACAAAAGCAACGCGTAATGATTGCCATGGCGCTGGCAGGAAATCCATCGCTACTTATTGCCGACGAGCCAACCACGGCGCTGGATGTGACGGTTCAGAAAGAGATTATCAATCTGCTGAACCACATTGTGTCCGAAAGGGGAATGAGTCTAATTTTTATTAGTCACGATTTAGGGGTTATTGCCGAGGTTACCCAGCGAATGCTAGTGCTTAGGGGAGGAGAGTTGGTTGAGAGCGGCTCTACTTCGGAACTTTTAACCGCACCAAATCACCCATACACCAAAGGGCTAATTGCCTGCAAACCGCCACTTAATAGTCGTCCCGTTGAATTACCAACAGTGCAACAGTTTTTATCAGAAACGGTAAACCGTAAGCCTGATGAGAGGGATATGGGAAAGGAGAATGCCAAATTGTATAAGCAAGAGCCTATACTTTCGGTCAAGGATGTTGAGGTTGATTATGTGATAAAGCGAAGCTTTATTGGAAAACCTGTAAAAGTTTTTAGAGCGGTCGACAACCTTTCGTTCGATCTTTATCCTGGCGAGACACTTGGATTGGTAGGGGAGTCAGGTTGTGGTAAAACTACCCTTGGCAGGGCTGTACTTGGTTTGGTTAATCATCAAAAGGGACAAATAACCTACGATGGAAAAGCGGTAAAAGTGTTTAGTAGCCAGGAGTTAGCTCAGTTTCGGCGCGAGGTGCAGCTGGTTTTTCAGGATCCCTACTCATCGCTAAACCCACGGCATACCATTGGGCAGGCCATTCTGGAGCCTATCCTTTTTCATAAATTAGCCAAAACCCGACAATCGGCTCAGGAAAGGGTTTTTGAACTTTTGCAAAAAGTATCGTTACATGCCGACAGCTACTACCGTTATCCGCACGAGTTCTCGGGAGGGCAACGCCAACGAATTGCCATTGCCAGAGCACTGGCTGTAAACCCTCGGGTTTTGGTTTGCGACGAGATGGTGTCGGCATTGGATGTTTCCATTCAGGCGCAGATACTGAACTTGTTGAATGGCTTAAAACGCGACTTTGGTCTAACCTATATCTTTATTTCACACGATCTTTCGGTGGTAAAGTACATGAGTAACCGTATGCTGGTAATGCAAAACGGCAAGGCCGTTGAGTTTGGCCTTGCCGATCATATTTACTTCTCACCTGAATCGGATTATACCAAGCGGTTAATTGCGGCTATTCCGAGTGTGCATATTTAAAAGAAGTCGTCTTCAATAATATCCCCACTGTTATTTGTCTCGGGGAGCTGCGTACAGTCAAGGTTTACGTCTAGGGGTCTAAGAGGCTTGTCCCACTGGTCGAGTTGGGTGATATTCAGACGGCCATCCCTATAAACTTTATCCATAAAAATGGCGAAGATAGGCAATGCCATATTGGCTCCCTGCCCCATGGTTATTGTCTCGAAGCCTACAGATGGATCCTCGGCGCCGACCCAAACCCCGCCAACCAAGTTAGGGGCAATACCCATAAACCAGCCGTCGGCATGGTTGTTGGTTGTCCCGGTTTTTCCCGCTAGCGTGGCGGTAAAGTTATATCGATATCGAAGACGTACCGCTGTTCCCTGGTTTACTACACCCTCCAGCAGGTTAAGCATTAGGTATGCTGTTTGCTCGCTTATAGCCTCGTTGCGTTGAGCGTGGAAAGTGGCCAAAACGTTACCATTCTTATCCTCAATCCTGGTGACCATCATGGGATCAACATGAACACCCTTGTTGGCAAAGGTACCGTATGCACCAACCATCTCGTAAACGCTAAATTCCGATGGGCCTAGAAATGCTGACACAACCGGATCGATTCGGCTGGTTATGCCCATTCGCTGGCATATTTCAACCAGTGCCCTTGGGTTAAACTGTTTCATCAGCCAGGCAGAGATGTTATTAACCGAGTTGGCCAAGCCCCACTTAAGGGTTACCATTTTACCATCGTAGGCGGTTTTACTGGAGTTACGGGGTGTCCAAACAGAATCGGCAACTGGAAAAGTTTGAGGAATGTTTGGGACTACATGACACGGGGAGTAACCCTCCTGCATGGCCAGTGTGTAAAGGAATGGCTTGATGGTTGAACCAACCTGCCGTTTAGCCTGCTTTACCTGATCGTACTTAAAGTGCTTGAAGTTTGGCCCGCCAACCCAAGCTTTAACGTGACCTGTTTTTGGATCCATAGCCATAAATCCAGCCCTAAGCATGCGCTTATAGTGCATTATGGAGTCGATTGGCGATATTATGGTATCGCGTTCACCTTTCCATGTGAATATGGTCATGGGCACCTTCTTGTTAAAGTTGGCGTTGATGCTATCCATCGACACGCCATTTATCCGTAGTTGACGGAACCGTTCTGTTTGGCGCATAGCCTGCAGCATAATACCATTCACCTGCTCGTCGGGGATATCATCCCTAAACAGCCGGTATCGTCTACTTTTTTGCTCGAGATCAAACTCAGGCTGGAGAAATTGACCCAAATGCTCCTCTACAGCCTCCTCGGCGTACTGCTGCATACGGCTGTTAATGGTGGTGTAAATTTTTAAGCCATCACGATACAGGTTGTAGGGTGTGCCATCGGGTTTTAAATTTTTGTTACACCAGCCGTAGAGTGGGTTGGTGGCCCATTGTATCGAGTCCTCAACGAACATTGTGTATGAGTAGTATCTCCGTCGATCGGGTTCACGGGCCGAGAGCATTAATCGAAGCGATTCCCTAAAGTAGGTGGCCAGGCCAAAGTTATGATCCTGAATTCTGAAGTTTAGCTCAATAGGTATGGTCGAAATTGAATCGCGCTCTTGGGCTGTTATGAAGCCGTACTTGGCCATTTGGGAGATAACAAAGTTGCGCCGCGAGAGTGACTGCTCGGGATTCCGCACTGGGCTATAACGCGTTGGAGCGTTAACCACGCCTATTAGTAGTGCCGATTGCTCAACGTTTAACGAATCGGGGGTTGTGTTGAAAAAAGTTTTTGCCGCAGCTCTAATTCCGTAAGCGTTGCTTCCAAAAGCAACGGTGTTGAGATACATGGCCATTATCTCGTCCTTGGTGTAGTTGCGTTCCAACTTTACGGCTGTTATCCACTCCTTAAACTTAGTTACTACAAGGTTCGATTTTCGGGCAATGGAGGATCGATATACCACCGTATCGCGTGGGAATAGGTTTTTGGCCAGCTGCTGCGTGATTGTGCTTCCTCCTCCGCTTTTCGATTGCTGCAGGATGATGGTCTTCACCATTACGCGGGCAATACCACGTGCATCAATCCCCGAATGGCTGTAAAAGCGAATATCCTCTGTAGCCAACAGCGCATTAACCAGGTTGGGCGAAAGATTTTCGTAGCTAACGGGTGTGCGTAGCTGAATGTAGTATGGAACCAGGGCAACATGATCCTCGGTGAATATCTCCGAAGCTATGTTGCTTTTGGGGTTTTCGAGCTGCTCAAACGAGGGCAATGGCCCAAAGAACTCGAGCCCAATAAGTACGAATAGCCCAATAACAAGTACCCAGCTAAACGAGAAAATGCCCCAGAACCAGAGCTGAAATTTTTTACCAGAGTTGCTGATCGCTTCCATGCTAAAAGATTATGATGTATTGGGCGTAAAGGTATAAAAATTAAAGTATACCCTAATGTTAATGTTTGTTGAGTTTTTCCTATACAGAATTTGTCGGAGTTTATGAGTGAGATTTAAGTTTTGGTTAGTAACGTGATGATTTATCGAAAATCTCCACATTCGGTAGTATGTAAAACACAGAAAAATAGTGATATGTGATGGATGAGTGTGATTATTTACCCCCAATGCAGTTTCATTCATAAAATATTTTACCTTTGCATCTCATACTATCTGTGGAAAGATTTGATTGATTGCAACCACGATAAAAAATGCTAAAAGAGTGTTTTCGTCCTGCAATTCTATTAAACCTTCCCCTAACTTTTTTAACTAACATATTACTAAAGATATGGGATACTTATTTACATCCGAAAGCGTTTCGGAAGGGCACCCCGACAAGGTGGCCGATCAAATTTCTGATGCTCTTCTCGATGAGTTCTTACGTCAGGATCCTGAGTCGAAGGTGGCGTGCGAAACTCTTGTTACCACAGGTTTGGTGGTGCTTAGCGGCGAGGTTCGCTCAACAGGCTATGTTGATGTTCAGCAGGTTGCCCGCGATGTGGTACGCGAAATTGGCTATACCAAGTCGGAGTACAAGTTCGACAGCGAAAGCTGCGGTGTACTCTCTTCCATCCACGAGCAGTCGGCCGATATAAACCGTGGCGTTGTTCGCCAAAGCGAGGAGGAGCAAGGAGCTGGTGACCAGGGGATGATGTTTGGTTACGCCAGCCGCGAAACTGACGACTATATGCCTCTTTCCATTGTGCTGTCGCATCTGCTGCTATTAGATCTGGCCAAAATTAGGCGCGAGGGAAAGCAGATGACATACCTACGTCCCGACTCTAAGAGTCAGGTAACCATCGAATACAACGACAATGGCCAACCACACCGGATTCACACCATTGTGGTGTCGACCCAGCACGATGAGTTCGATACCGATGAGGCCATGCAGCAAACCATTCGTAAGGATGTGGAGAACATCCTGATTCCCATGGTAAAAACAAAACTCCCCGAACGTGTTCAGGCGCTTTTCAAGGGCGATCATATCCTGCACGTTAACCCAACGGGAAAGTTTGTGATTGGTGGACCGCATGGCGATACCGGATTAACGGGGCGTAAAATTATTGTTGATACATACGGAGGTAAAGGAGCTCATGGAGGCGGAGCTTTTTCGGGAAAGGATTCATCGAAGGTTGACCGCTCAGCTGCCTATGCGGCTCGTCATATTGCCAAGAATATGGTAGCGGCTGGTGTAGCCGATGAGGTGCTGGTGCAGCTGGCCTACGCCATTGGTGTGGCTCAACCTGTTAGCATCTATGTGAATACCTATGGAACAGCAAAGGTTTCCCTATCCGATGCACAAATTGCCGATAAAATTAACGCCATTTTCGACCTCAGACCCGGTGCAATTGTCAAGCGATTTGGTCTAAAGAACCCAATTTTTAAGGCAACTGCTGCTTACGGTCACTTTGGTCGCGATTTCTATACAGGTAAAGTTAAGATGGGAGGTAACAATGGAACTCCTGCCTACGAGAAAGAGGTTGAGTTCTTTGCCTGGGAGAAATTAAACTATGTAGATCAGATTAAAGCGGAGTTTAGATTATAAGTATACTTCTATCTAACTTTACTGGGGCAAAAACTAGCATGTATAAGCGGGTTTGTGCCCCTTCCTTTTTCCTCAAGCTAATCGACTAGAACAGCGCTCTTGCCTGCATCGATCCGCTATGCACCAATGTTCCATCGCTGAGGTAACGGCCATTGTACCCCAGTTCCAGTTCGAAAAGTTTTGAGAGTCGGCGCCTTACCGATATCTCCCAAACAATATTCTTACCGTTTTGCAGTCCCTTCATCATCTCGAAGGCCACGGCGGATTGCTGGTTTCCTTCAAATGCATTCACCACGTAGCTTCCCTTGCCCATTACACTGCCCTTGCCTGCAAAGGCAAAATCGGTCTGTAGCGAAATCGACCGAGAACTCAACTCCTCGTTTCCAGTTGTATTCTCGGATGTATTCCACTTGTATACCACCTCGGCGGTGTGCAGCTTGCTGCTGATAAACCTTACGCTTTGCTGTGCGCTTTGTCCGGCGATTGCGTAATTCCGCGTAACAAAGTATTGCGATTTCGCCTCACCTGTGTAGTCCTCAGCCTCGGTACGCGATGAGATATGGTTGCCGATTCCCAGCCACATCACCACCCTATGCGAGTGCATCTGCTTAAGTTCAAAGCCATTGGCAAGGATAGCCTTATTTACCCCTTGCAGATATATATACTCAACCCCAAAGGCCCGGCTTGTCCGGTTATAGGCCAGCGAGTTTCGGATATTGCTACGCATACTCACAATAAGCGAATCGGTGGGGTGCTGAACTACTGGATTGGCCGATTGCCAAAAACCGGGGGACTGATTCTTTTGCTGTACTCTATAAGATGTTTGATTACTTAGCTTGGCCAATTGGTTTAGAAATCCCTTTCTATCCTTTAAGATTACGGCGGGACTGATGTTGCTTCTTAAGCTCAACGCATTGTTGCGCACGCTTATCATTTTGGCTCCGGGAATGTTGATGCGGATAAAGCGAGCCTCGTCGGGGTAGTTGGCAACCTCAAATTCAGCCAGCTCCATAATGCCGTTGCCATTATAATCGACCCAAGTGTAAACACCTTGGCCAGCGGGAACCTCAACAAAGTAGTACTCCATATCGGGCTCTAGGCCCGAACCCAACTCGTAGCTACCTGCAAACGTCCATAGTCCTTTAGCAAACCTATTTGAGTACTCAAACCGAGCAAGGGCGGTGCGCTCCTCCTTTCCCGCCTCAGTAAACTGTTGGGTATTGGGAGTAAAAACCCGGTAACCAACCGATGAGGATATTTGCCCTGCCTTGCTGAGGCTAGCATTAGCGCTTAGCGCAACCTCCTGTGATGAGCCAAAAAGAGTAACAACGTTATCGAATGGTTTGTAATCGTTGCGGTAGATATACCAAGCCTCGGCCTGTGCAGGAAGAGTATCGGGGGTTGAGATCGATGCCCTAAGTTGATACCAGCCAAAGCTCTGCGCCAGCATGCTATCGCTACCCTGCGAGGTTAACGTATTGCTCTCCAACTCACCCTCGAGCCCCAAAATCAGGAAACCTTTGGTGCTCCGTAGGCCTACCTTTCCCTTAATAAAATCTGAAGAAATTGATGTATCGGCAGCATTAACAGCGGATGCATCCCATCTTGCTGCCAATCGTTTTCCTTTACTCCAGCCTGTAACCCCAATTCTATTCCCGTCATACCAATCTCCTAACGATAGCGATTGAGCTGACAGTTTGCTATATATTTTCTGTGGATTACTCACATCGACCCATGCGCCCAGCATACGCTCGCCGCCACCATCCAAAGGCATTGCAATACTCCAATCGTGCTCAAACTCCACAGGCCGATATCTATCAATACTCCTAAATGCAGCGGTTGTATTGGTAAAATCGGCTCCAACACCTAGCTGCAGATTGTTGGCAAGGGGGCGGAACCTGTGCGCAAGAGCCAGCTGTAAGCCATGCCCAATGTTATCATCGGAGTTGAGGGTGGAGAAGGTGTTAAGATCGGTGTTGCTTAGCGCATAGCTGGCGCTTATGAGCGAACTATCGCTCCAAGTGCGGGTTAGCCCAGCCTGAACCATCTGCTTTTTCTGTGGCGTTACCAACCTGCGGATGGGCTCGTAGCTCCCCTGTGGCACGCCGTTTTGTGGTGCCACCCAGCGGTAAACACGCCCGTTGGCCGTGCCAAAATCGGGTGTGTAGCTACCCTTGCCCTGTCCAACGTAGGAGAAATAAACTCTATAATTTGCAAATGTTGGATTAGTAGAATATCTGAAAATTGAGTAAATGGTTCCGCTCACCGTAGTATCAAGCCGCTGATATAGTAACTTCTCGGGGTCAAAATCCACCCTATCGGCTTGCGAGAGGAATGCTTGGCTTAAATCGTCGCCAATTGAGGCTAGGTGTCGCTTTTGATCGTTGGTTAGTTCTTGGTCGAATGGCTGGTTTCGGCTATCCTGCTCCGAGAAAACCGAAAAATCCCATTGCCACTTATCGCCTTTGCTATGCACGCTGCCAAAGGTTGTAAAGCGTGAGTAGCTGCGCTCGGAGTACTCGAACTCAACCACTATTCGGCTATTGCGGTTAATGGGCATACGGTGGGTAAAGGTTACCTCGGCTGCATTGTAATCGATGGTGTAGTGCTGGTCTTCGCCACGGGTTAGCAGTGTGCCATCAACGTACACCCGCTCGGAGCCTGAGAGAACGATGATGTATGGTTCTCCATTAGCACCCTGTAAACGGTAAGGTCCCTGGTTGCCCTCGCTGCCCTGTAGCTGGTTGCGCGCAAACTTTCCCTTGGGAACCGAAAGTGCAGCGGTAACCGAAAGGGTATCTTTGGGGTTGCTAAACTGTCCGTTATAGGCCAGCCCCTGCACGTTGCGGGTAAACGACAGGAGCTGCCCCTGTCCACCAGCCCGCAGGTCGATATCGCCAGCTTGAATGGAAAAACCCTTTCGATGAACCCTTAGGTATATCCTATCGAACTCCTCCAAACGCCGAGTTGTGCCCTCAGGCTGCAGCGGAATGGATTGATCAGATATCGCACCTTCAATCTTTAAATCCTTACCCAAATCGCCCTGAAAGGTAAGGTTCATGCTGGAGTTTACCGAAAGGTTTTGCCCATTGCCAAAGCGAATGCCCCGCATGATGGAGCCATTGGTCTGTATCTGATCACCAAAAATGGGCTCTTGCACACCGCCAACAACGTAGCGTGGCGTAGCGCGCCCCATAAGGCTATCGGGCGAAAGGTGTTGCTGGTAGTTTCGCTTTTGGTAGGTTTGCTCGAAAAGAATAGGAAATACTCTGAACTCAACATCAACAACACTGTGCATTGAACGCAGCTGAACTGTGGGGTAAAACTCGGCACTACCAAAGCTAAAGGAGTACAAATTGTTATCGATGATATTGCCCTGCAAATCGAGAACTGCAAGGCTGCTGGGGATTATGCTAAGCGTATCGAGGGTGATGGTATCGGAGGTTAGAGCAATGGTTTTGCGGCGAAGATTGCTTAAATCTTGCCCCTGCGCACCCTGAAAGAAGATAGAGATAGCTATAAATATGAAGAGTCGCTTTGCCACGTACCAAAGGATTTATATGCTAAGTAACGAATAAATGGTAAAAATAGCGTATTACAACTTGATTGTTTGAAGGGTGGTCTACTAAAGTATTCCTGTTAACAGGGCAAACGCATTTAGAAAAATGGTGGACTAAAGAGTTTTGCTTTGTGAATCTTTGAGGCTCCTTTGTGTGTTTTGTGATATTTTTTTACACAAAGGACACTAAGAAGGCACAAAAAACACTAATTTGTTTAATGAATCCTTTGTCAAAAATGCATCTAACTACTTAAAAGAAGAAATAATGCTGTGATATTTTTTAAATGCCCTTGCTCTGAATCTTGTTAATAACTCTTAGAAAAAATCCGCTCATCTTTTTGTACCTTTACAGTTCGAACGAACTAACCCGCACGAGTGTAATCCCCAATGATTGATCAACTTACAATAGATAGGATTATGGCCGCCGCCGATGTGGTGGAGGTGATAAAGGATTTTGTATCGCTTAAAAAGCGGGGTGTCAATTACCTTGGGCATTGTCCATTTCACAACGAGAAAACTCCCTCATTCTCGGTTAGCCCCGCAAAGGGAATATACAAGTGCTTTGGCTGTGGTAAGGGTGGAAATGCTGTGAATTTTATAATGGATCACGAGCAGATGACCTACGTGGAGGCGCTCAAGTTCCTTGCAAAAAAGTACAATATTGAGGTTGAGGAGAAGGAGCTTACACCCGAAGAGGTTAAGCAGCGTACCGAGCGCGATAGCCTGATGGTTGTTACCGCTTGGGCACAGCGTCACTTTACCGATAACCTGCATAAGCATAGCGAGGGCAAAAACATTGGGCTAAGCTACTTCCGCGAGCGAGGGTTTAGAGACGATATAATTGAGAAGTTTCAGTTGGGCTATAGCCTCGAGCAGCGCGATGCTCTAACCCAAGCCGCGCAGAAAAGCGGCTACAAGCAGGAGTATCTCACCAAAACAGGGTTAAGCATAGCCCGTAACGATGGAACGGCCTTCGACCGCTTTTTTGGCAGGGTAATTTTCCCCATTCACTCCATGAGCGGACGGGTGATTGCCTTTGGTGGTCGAATTATGAAGAGCGACGCCAAGGCAGCCAAATACCTTAATAGCCCCGAGAGCGATATCTACCACAAAAGCCATGTGCTTTACGGAATATTTTTTGCCAAGAAAGCCATAACGCAAAGCGATAAATGCTTTCTGGTTGAGGGCTATACCGATGTTATCTCGTTACATCAGGCAGGTATTGAGAACGTGGTGGCCAGCTCGGGAACAGCCCTTACTCCCGACCAGATTAGGCTTATCAAGCGGTTCACACCCAACATTACCGTGCTGTACGATGGCGATCCAGCGGGAATAAAAGCGTCGCTTAGGGGCATCGACCTGATCCTGGAGGAAGGGTTAAACGTAAAGGTGGTGCTGCTGCCCGAGGGCGAAGATCCCGACAGCTACGCCAAAAGCCATAGCGCAACGCAGGTGCTTGAGTACATTGAGCAGAACGAGGCCGATTTTATCAACTTTAAGGCAAAGCTCCTGCTCAACGAGACCAAGAACGACCCCGTAGAGCGCGCTAACCTTATCCGCGATATCGTTAAGTCAATATCTGTTATTCCCGAGAACATCACCCGCTCGGTGTACATTAGAGAGTGCAGCCGAATACTTGATGTGGACGAGTCGATCCTGTACGCCGAAATTGGCAAGATCCGTAGGGCTAGGATGGAGAAAATTTTGGGCAAAGCCCAATTTGGTGAAGCAGAAAATTTACCCATTAAGCCAAAGGAAACTCCAACGCTACCCAGCTTTGTTGATAATATTTTCTGCGAGGAGCAGGAGAAGGAGATTTTATACTACCTATTGAAGTTTGGGCAGAAAGTGTTTTTCGAAATTCCACCTTCGGAGGATGCTGAGGCCGAAACACTACCTAAGCACGTTTCAGTTGGGCAGCACATTATCTCCGAAATCCTAAATGATGAACTGGAGTTTAAGAACTTGATATTTAAAAAGTTTTTCGACGAGTACTGTAGACTACTTGAGCTGGGTAATCCATTCGATTCCCGATCGTTTATTAACCATCACGATGCCGAGATTAGCCAGTTAGCCGTTAACTTGCTTGCGAGTCCCCACAAACTTAGCAAGATATGGAACAAGCATCAAGCTGTACCCATTGAGGAGGGAGATACGCTAAACGAGTCAATCCCCAAGGCCATAACGGTGTATAAGAGTAAAATTATACAAATGGTTTTAGGCAAACTACAGGAGGAGTTGCGCAGTCTTAATCCTAAAGAGCAAGTTGGAGAGGTAAATACCCTTTTGATGAGGATAAAAACCATTAACGACTTAAAGAATCAGATATCTAAAGAGTTGGATCGGATTGTTCTTTAGTAGCAGCATAAAACCTGTATAAAAACCTGCTGCTAATTGCGCATTTGCTAGAATTTTCAAAATTTATCAGCCTTTTATATCTAAAACTCTTTAGAAATTTTATAAATTAGCACGGATTTTTGAAAGCCTGGAATTGATAACCTAAAAAATAGTGATCATGAAAACCTATTCCAATAAATTACACATTATGAAAGGCATAGCGTCTTTTCTTGGTGTAGCTCTAATATTTGCAATGTTAAGCTGTGGCGGTGGAGCCAAGCAAGCCGAGGGGGATAAATCGGATGTTAAAACGAAGGACGAAACCTTTAAAAGTGTAACAAAATACCCAATCCCCACCGCTTTCGAAGTGGTTAAGCTGTTAAACAAGGCAGGAGCAAGCTATATCCTAAGCCTAAACAATCCTGTGGAGAATGTTGATAAGTACTTTACCGAGAAGAGCAAAGCGCTTAATCTTGGCGTGTATGGTGCCGATTTGAGCTACGCTAGCACCTACCAAATGAAGCAGGAAACGATGAATTACCTAAATGTTTCCAAGAAACTTATTGAGGAGCTGCAAATTACCTCAGCATTCAATAAGGATTTTGCCCAGCGTGTTGAGGATAATCTCGACAATAAGGATGAGCTAATTCAGATTATTACCGACTCATTTTACGACACTTACGAGTTCCTTACCCACGAGGGCAAAGATAACCTCTCGCTTTTAGTTATGGCTGGTAGTTGGATCGAAGGACTTTATATTACCACTCAAATTACGGTTGTTAGCAAGAACAACGAGGATCTTATGAAAATAATCGCCAACCAGAAAGAGCCCTTAATGAAGCTTATGGAACTTTTGGAGCCTGCTGCTGCCGATGCCGCCATTGCCGATGTAAAGGGAATGCTTGAGCCCCTAAAAGGGCTTTACGATGAGATAACGGACGAAGCCTTAACACCCGTGCAGTTTGAAAAGATTGAACAGGAGATTACAAAAATAAGAACTTCAATCATTAGCTAGTTTACTCCTTACCGCTATTCAAAGCCTGCCTTGGCAGGCTTTTTTTATGGTAAATCCTCGTGATGTAATGGTAGAATTTGCATTAAAAAAAATGGGATGCAGCGAACAAATATCGAGTAAGTCTTTTTAACTTGTAGCCATTAATCTTTTTACCCAAGTAGTCGATGAGCGAGTCAATTCTAAATGCGCTAATTCAGCTTTATGCGCTTGTTGCAAATGCAACAGGCACAGCCAATCAAGGGCGAATACTCGTAAAATCGATGCTTAAACAGCAACTCAACACACGGTTTGTTGGAGACTATTTGGATCTGTTCGACAACTACCTCGACTTTTTTAACCGCGATACACCCGAAGCCATTGTTGATACCCAGCAGGGGCGCGACTTACTCTCATCGTATGTTGAGAAGGTTTGCACGCAGCTGCGAAAGGGCCTTGCCAAAACCGAGCGCATTGTGGTTTTCATAAAGCTGCTCGAGTATGTTAACGCCGATAAAAAAGTCACAAGCCTCGAGGAGCATATAATTGATAATCTGGCGCACTGCTTTAGTATTGCTAAGATTGAGCTGCAGAACTTAAAATCGTTTGTTTTACATGTCGATTGCGAGGAGATTGACGGCGATAAGCTGCTTGTAATTGAGAGCAAAAGACAAATCCGGGAAGATCTGCTTGAGGGAATTTGGGTTGAGGAGAATAGGCCCGATTGGCTTCTCGACGATAGGCAAATACTGAACGAGGCCATTGAGGGAAAGCTTGCCTTTCTCCATGTCGATTCCATTAATACGTTTATTGTTAGGTACTACGGAACGGCTGAACTTTACCTCGATGGTAAACGAATAGAATCGGGAAGACCATACTTAGTGGAAAGTGGAGCAATTATCCGAGGGCCTAAAATTGATCCCATTTACTACACTGATCTTACCAGTCGGTTTAACAAAAGCCTTAAGCGCCAACGAATCGTTTTTACAGCCGAGAACCTAGAGTTTAACTTTAGGAACAGCAGCAACGGCATTCAGCCTTTTAGTTTTTCCGAGGAGTCGGGAAACCTAATTGGGATAATGGGCGGAAGTGGAGTAGGAAAATCAACGCTGCTTAACCTGCTTACAGGTAAACTCATTCCCAAGAGGGGTCGCGTACTCATTAATGGCTACGACATACATCGTGATATGTACGCCGTTGAGGGTATAATTGGATATGTTCCCCAGGATGATCTGCTTTTCGAAAATCTCACGGTGTATCAAAACCTCTATTACAACGCCAAGTTATGCTTTAGCAACTTTACAGAGTTTAAGCTAAGGCAAACCGTTAAGCAAATTCTCGACGACCTTGACCTTTGGGAAATCCGAAGCCTAAAAGTTGGCTCACCGCTCAACAAGATGATTAGCGGAGGACAGCGCAAGCGCCTAAATATTGGACTTGAGCTGATGCGTGAGCCCAGCATTCTATTTGTTGATGAACCCACCAGTGGCCTATCATCGAGTGATTCGCTGATGGTTATGCGTTTATTGAAACGACAGGTTAACCATGGGAAATTGGTGATTGTGAACATACATCAACCCTCATCAAAAGTGTTCCGATTGCTCGATAAGCTTTGGGTGCTCGACAAGGGCGGTTATCCTATCTACACCGGCAACCCACAGGATGCCATTGTTTACTTTAAAACCATGAGCACTCAGGTTAATGCAACCGAGAGCGGATGCCCGCACTGTGGCACGCTAAATCCTGAGCAAATACTCGAGATTATTGAGGCCAAAGTTGTCGATTCTGCTGGAAACCATACCAACGTTAGGCTAAAGTCGCCCAAGGAGTGGAACAGCCTTTACCAAAGTAATATTCATTCAAACTTTGAGCCTAAGCAGCACAAGGGGCTGCTTCCCAAGAATTTCTTCAACATTCCAAATATCGAGGTTCAGTTTCAGATTTTTAGCCTTCGCAATATCCTCTCCAAGCTGTCGAACAAGCAGTATGTTTTCATTAATCTACTCGAGGCTCCAGTGCTTGCCTTTATTCTGTCGTACTTTACCAAGTATATACCCGGTGATGCTTACGTTTTTGCCGACAATAAGAATTTCCCTGCATACCTTTTCATGAGTATTGTTGTGGCTCTTTTTCTTGGCTTAACCGTTAGCGCCGAGGAGATTATAAGCGATAAAAAGATACTTGAACGGGAATCGTTCTTAAACCTAAGCCGGTTCAGCTACCACTCCTCTAAGGTCATCTATTTATTTAGCCTATCGGCAGTGCAAATGGCTATGTTTGTTCTGGTTGGAAACACCATTCTCGAGATTCACGGTATGATGCTTAATTTCTGGCTTATTCTTTTCTCCACGGCCTGCTTTGCCAATATGATGGGATTGAACCTAAGCGCTGGATTAAACTCGGTGGTGGCTATCTACATAACCATTCCCTTTATACTGGTTCCCCAAATTTTGCTCAGCGGTACGGTGGTTCAATTCGACAACCTGCACCCCTCCACTACCCAAAGGGTGTATGTACCTGTTGTAGGCGACTTGATGATTAGTCGCTGGGGTTACGAGGCCTTGGCCGTGGAGCAGTTTAAGAAAAATCAATTTGAAAAGAGTTTTTTTGAGCACGAGCAGGAGATAAGCTACGCCAGCTTCGTATCAACATTCCTAATTCCACGAATGCAATCGCTACTCGAGGAGTGTGAGCGCCTTCAAGGCCAGGAAACGCCTCTGCAGTACCGAATCGACCGTAATTTAAACATCCTCCGAAACGAGATACTTGTCCTCACCCATAAGGGCGATGTTCCTCCCTTTGAGTTTACACAACAGCTAAATACAACCTCGTTTACCAGTGAGATGGCCGATGAGTTGTCGGGTTATCTATACTTTTTGCGTCTCACATACAACAATATTGCAAGCAAAGCCCGAAATCAACGCGACAGCATTTACACAGCGCTTTCCGATAGTATTGGCAGCCAAGCAATACAAGATTTAAGGCGACAAAACTATAACAAAACCCTTGCCGACTGGGTGCTCAATACACACGAGGTAAGTAAGTATCTCGAAACCGATGGGCGAGTTATCCGAAAGTTTGAGCCAATATTCATGATTCCCGAGCATAACTGGGGAAGGGCACATTTTTATGCTCCGGTAAAGCGCTTCAACAATCAGTACGTCGATACTATTTGGTTTAACCTTGCCGTAATGTGGCTGGCCTCCTTGCTGCTTTTTGTAACCCTTCAGGTAAATCTGCTGGGTAACGTAATGTCTTATTTCGAGAGGATGAGGCTAAACAGGGTTTCGCGACGATACGACAAGGTTCTCGATGATGTAAAAACAACGCTTAACCTCAACTAGAGGTAGGTGATTACTCTGGTTACCCGGTTTTCAATCTTCTTATTGCTTATGCGATCGTTTTTACCGAGCTTAACCTGGTAGGTATTCTTTGTAATCCAATTTCCCTGTGTGTCGTATTCGTACTCATAGTAGTAGGCCTGATCGCCCTTTGAGGCATCGGCAAGGGTTTCGATCATTATATCGCCGTTGGGATAGTACTTGCGCGAAACCGACTCAAAAACAAACGGCTTGTTTTGATCCAAAGGGAAGGACGATGTGCCTGTAAAAGCCCCGTTGGCCCGGTAAACCATCACCTTAATCATGTTCGATGCTTCTATATACACAAATCGCTCGGTGAATATATGGGCACCAGTGCTGCTGATAACCCTAGCCGATTCAATTTTTTTTAGGGAATCGGCTAGCAGGATAGCCCATTGCCAAAGTTTGCCATTCTTGAAAACCTCAATTTTTGATGGTAAAGTATAGTTTTCGTCCCACGTTATTTGCACCTCTTCCTCGCTCCAACCTCTCAAATTGACAAATGAGCGATGAAATTTTCGAATCAAGCACTTATCGCTGGCGTATTCCCATATCGTTTCGCAGGTCTTTCCACCAGCCGAGTTGAGCGTAACACTCGAAACAATAAACCCGTTGATATTAAACCGCTTTTCCACTTTTGTGGGAGGAGTTTTAACGCCTTTAATCAGTACTTCCGACGTTTCAGCTATATGTTTAAACAGGCTTCCCCGGCTAATTTCAGGCTGTGGCGAGAGGATATAGCTGGCCATAGGTTGCGCAGCAACCTGCTGGATTGTAATTATGCTGATGATAACGAGGATATAACGTAATTGCATTGATTACACGTAATTTATGCCCATGCAAAAATACACTATAAAACTGATTGTGGAAATTGTGAAGCCAGCTTTCGGCATATACATTATGGCTTTACCTCAACCCTGGTTCTTGGGAGTTTGTCGGGATATTTTTGCTGAAGGAATTCTATGATTTTCTCCCGCACATGAACTCTCAAATCCCAAAGCGTGGGTGAGTCGTTGGCGCTCACAAGGAAGCGGATCTCCAAGGCCTGATTGGTAGCATTTGTAACCTGAACATTGGCTATGTTGCCATCCCATAGCTCGGTATGTTTAAGTATCTCGAGGAACTCCTGCCTAAGTAAATCAACTGGCATAGTGTAGTCGGTAAAGATGAATACGCTCCCAATTATGTCCGACGATTTACGGGTCCAGTTTTGGAATGGTTTTTCGATAAAATATGTGGTAGGTACTACCATCCTCCGCCTATCCCACAACCTAATGACCACGTAGGTAATGGTAATCTCCTCAATCCAACCCCATTCATTTTCAACAATCACCACGTCATCAATCCTTATAGGCTGGGTAATGGCCAACTGAAAGCCTGCCAGTATGCTGCCTATCACTTTTTGGGCTGCAAGCCCAATAATTAGTCCCGCAACACCCGCCGATGCAAAAAGGCTAACCCCAATCCTTCGAATTGACTCAAAGGTTAATAGAATGCTGGCCAGCGCCACAAAAACTAGAATAAAAACTATGATTCGCTCAATTACTTTGAGCTGCGTGTGCATTTTGCGGGCCAACAGGTTGTTCTTTTGGGTAACATCGTATCGACTTAGAATTACAATTCGGGTTATGCGTATGGCATTAATGGCAATCCATGTGCCCGATCCGATTAGTAGGATCAGCAAAAAGTGGCCTGCCGTTTTTTGTAGTTCGTCTTCTGCAATCAATACTGGCAGCGTAAGTTTTAAAGCAATAATTATAATAAAAAGGGTTATCGGAAAAACTGCTTTGCGAAGCAATCCCCTTCGCTTGCTTTTGTCCTTGAATAGTACAATATGCTTTTTCAGAATCTTTACCGCAGCGTATAACAAGATAACTCCCGCAGCAATAGTTAAAACTGATATAATTATTCGTTCTATGTGATCGGCACTAAGAATGGTTTCCATGGCTTTGTAATTTGTTTTCAAATTTAGTAAGATTATTAGGATTTAGTAAATGCCAGTAGCTTGTTATGCAGTTAACCCTGTTGATACATTTAGAATTTCACTTACCAAGGTTTGGGTAAGTGTTTTTGCTCAAAACGTAATGATGGGGTATCGAAGGTATGTTTTATCTATATTTTGATCTGCAAAAACAGTCCATTCGCTCTATGTTTATGGGCATTAATCACCCTTTTAAGAGTAATCTTAAGGTTAACGGAATAGAGTCCATGTTCTAATAATTGCTATTTTTGTAACAATAAGTTTATGTATGATCCGATTTTCGCCCATACACTTGGCTATATGTTTACTAGTAAGCATATCTGGCTATTCACAAGCTCAGAGTTTATCCTCGGTTCAGATAGATTCGTTGCTTGAGGTAAGCCAACTAAGCCAAGGGGAACAGAAAGTTGTGCTGGGTGAACGCATAATTGAACATGCAGCAAGCTTATCCGAAAGGCAAAGGGCAAAAGCTTTTAGTGAGATTGCAACAGGTTTTTTCCAACAGAATAAGTTTCGATCAGCCTTAACAAGGTTCGAACAAGCATCGCAAGCTTACCGCGTGCTAGGCGATAGCATAGAGTATTCACGAATGCTAAACCTTTCGGGCGTTTGCTACACACAGCTTCGGCAGCATGGCAAAGCCATAGAAACGCTAAAGCTAGCCCTTGATATCCGCGAGAAACTTGGCGATACCTTAACCATTGCCTCTACCCTAAACAATTTGGCCATGTGCTTTAGGGCCATAAACCAGTTCGATGCGGCTTACTCTACCTATCAACTAAGCAACATGCTGGCTCGTAAGGTAAACTACACCACCGGCATTTCCTTTACCCTAAACAACATGGGGCTTATCCTTATGGAATTAGACGATTTTTCCGGTGCAATAAAATACTTTGAGGAGTCAATTGCTGTTAAAGCCTCAGTGAAGGATACCGCCGGTATGGCTAGTACATATGTTAACCTTGGTCGACTATATACAAAAACAGGCGATTTCCCCAAAGCCCTTACAAACTTTGAGCATGCAGCTCAATACCATAAATTAAAAAGGAATAATTTTGGTTTATCCGAAACCTACACGAGCATTGCCTCACTATATCTTAAAATGGGTAATGCGCCTTGGGCATACACGTATCTTAAAAGGGCAGAACAGTTCATAAACTTCGACGAGAGCAGTACTCAGGCCCTTGCATATCTCAAAACACTTTCCGACTACCACTCTGCTGTACGTAATTTTTCGAAAGCCCACGAAGTGCTTTCCGACTATGTGGCTAAGTACGAAACCTTTTTCAACGAGAGCATTTCCAACCAAGTGGCAGAGTTCTCCTTTATGTATGAGAGCGAACGAGTTGAGCAGGAGAAGGCACTGCTTGAGGTAAAGCTCGATCTTGAAAAAACAAAGAATCAAAAATCCTTAATTTTACAGTATGCCATTGCCATGCTGGCTATCTCCTTATTTGTGCTACTGATGGCCTCTTTGCTGTTTATTCGCCGTCTTCGAAAGAGAAGATTAGAACTTGAAAAGGCAAACAACGAGTTGAACAATCTTAACACACATCTCGAGACAATTGTGGAGAGCCGTACGCAGGATCTACTCTCCACGCTGCATAAGGCGCAGGAGAGCGACAAGCTAAAGTCAACCTTTCTGGCCAATATGAGTCACGAGATCCGAACCCCGCTTAATGGCATTTTGGGTTTTACTAGATTACTTGTCGACAACTCGTTAACCGATAGCGAGAGGAAACAGTATATGGATTTAATTGTTCGTCGAGGGCGAAATCTTCTACAGATAATTAACGACATTATCAACATCTCACTTATCGACTCCGGGCAAGTGCAGATTAGACCCACCTCGTTTAACCTCAACCAGCTTTTGTACGACCTTTACACTATGTTCAACTCCGATGAGTATGACCGAAAAATGGCTAACGTGGAGCTGCGGTTAAAGTTGTCGCTTAGCGATTCCCGTAGTTTTATCACAGCCGATCCCAACCGGATTGAACAGATTATCACCAATTTGCTCGATAATGCATTTAAGTTTACCCCTGCGGGGTATGTGGAGTACGGCTACGATCTTTTACCCAACAACACCATTAAGTTTTTTGTTAAGGACACGGGTGTTGGTATTCCACTCGAAAGTAAGGATAAAATTTTTAGCCGAATTAAGCACAAGGATGATGATGATCCATACCTCAAAAAGGGCGCTGGCCTTGGACTTACCATCTGCAAAGGCTTGCTCGAGCTGCTTAATGGCCGAATTTGGTTCGAGTCGCAGGTTGATCTTGGATCAACCTTCTACTTCACTATTCCTTACGAGCCCGGAATGTCTGCTTCATCGCAGTACGTTTCCCGATCGTCGGTTACCATGCAAAGCCTTTCATTTAGCGGCAAGGTTATCCTTATTGTTGAGGACGACCTTATTAGCTATCAGTATATCGAGGCTCTTCTTAAGAGTACCGACGCCAAGTTAATCCATGCCAAAAATGGCGAGGACGCCATTGAGATAGCTCAGCTCCGAGAGGATATCGACCTTATTATAATGGATATGCGACTACCGTTCATCGATGGTTACGAGGCAACAGCACATATTAAAAGGAACAATCCGGCAATGACCATTATTGCGCAAACCGCCAACGCAATGAGTTACGACAGGGAGAAATGCATAAATGCTGGTTGCGATGATTATATACCCAAACCGCTAGACCCGGACGATTTTCTTCGTATGGTTGCGCACTATCTGAGCAAACCAGTTTTAGCATAGTACAATACAGTTATCTCAGTTTGTTGATATTATTACCCGCTTTATCATCAATCTAATTCTTACACAGAATCAGTTAAAGCCTACATAATCAGACCAATAATGCATTACGGTTGATTTTGGTATAGATTTAGAAAAGGCTTACATTGAATGCCATAATGCATTATAATTGGCCTTTAGGCCATTAAAAAACAGCTTCAGCTTTTTTGATATGAAACCAAGTGACAGGATTAGGAAGGAGTGGATAAAGCCCAAAGTTTTCTTTGGCTTTCTGATTGTATTTAGTATAGCTAGTGCTGCACTATTTGTTACTTTCAAGGGTTTTGTTGACCTTACACAAACACGCCAATCATTTTCCGAACCCAGCAAAAAGCTAATAAGCCTAAACTCCATACTTACCGATATTTACGAAGCCGAAAGCAACATTAGAACCTATACACTTACACAGAATGAGAGCTACCTTACTCTGTACCTCTCATTTATGGGTAGTATTAACAGCAAGGTTGACACGCTTCTTACCCTTGTCGATGACTATCCGGTTCAAGCCGAGAAAATCCGATTTATTCAGAATTTGCTTACCCGAAAACGACGTGTCCTAAACGAGTTGGTGGCCTTAAAACGTAACGATCAAACCTCAAGTTTTTACCAGCAAGCCCTCGAGCAGGTCGAGAATATTCAGATAGACTCCCTAAAGGAGGCAGCTGTTATCACAAGTGTAACCACAACCAAAACCTCGCGGCGCGATTCTGTCATCAGCAAGGTTCCCGATGAGAGTTCGCAGAGTTCCTTTAGTCGTTTTTTTAGATGGTTCAGCCGAAAGGAGCCAACCGATAGTATCATATCAAAGCTTATAGTAGATGTTGAGACACAGGTTGACACCCTGAAACGCTCTGTTCTATCCCCATCCGATAGTATATTAAACGAGGTGATAAAAATCCTTACCGAGATTCAAACTCAGCAGGAGATGTCGCTCTACAACATTAGCGCTAAGGAACTGGAGATTCTTAAAAGTGACAAGGAGATAATGGATCAGATTAGAACCGTAGTCTCATTGCTTGAGCGAGAGGAGCTAATGAACTCAATCCAGATGGCCGAGGAGGTTGAGGCAACCATACGGAGTTCAACCATTCTTCTGCTCACCATGGGTGGAGCCGCCTTCTTAATGGTTATCTTTTTCACATGGCTAATATTTAGGGATATAACAAAGGCAAACTTCTATCGAAATAAATTACTAGCTGCTAAGCAGCTAGCCGAAAAGTTGCTTAAAGTTAAGGAAGAGTTTTTGGCCAACATGAATCACGAGATTCGCACTCCACTTAGCGCCATAGTAGGCCTTTCGAATCAGCTAAAGAAAACAGAACTTAATCCCAAACAGGAGTTTATTGCTCAGTCAATGAGCAAGTCCTCTCAGCATCTACTCGATATAGTTAACGACATTTTGGACCTCACAAAAATTGAGGGGGGCTTTCTGCGGTTTGAGAGCATTCCTTTTAATCCCTCAGTGATTGCTAAGGAAGCCGCCGATACGCTACTGGTTAAGGCACAAGATAAGGGAATTGCGCTCAAAGTGGAGCATAACCAGAGCCTTGGGCTATGGGTAAAGGGCGATCCATTTAGGCTCAAGCAGGTAATGCTAAATCTTATTGGCAATGCTATCAAGTTTACTCAAAAAGGAAGCGTTACCGTTCGCCTAACACATCATCAGGTTCAGGATAAAATATCATGCCAGTTCCAGATAATCGATTCGGGAATCGGAATCCCCAAGGAGAGTATCGATGCTATCTTTGAGCAGTTTAGCCAGGTTGATGCAAGTACAACCCGATTGTACGGGGGAACGGGTCTTGGACTCACAATTGTTAAAAAGTTGGTTGAACTTCAAGGAGGTAGCATTAGCGTTGAGAGCGAGGTGGGCAAAGGCACCACGTTTACAGTTAACATAGAGTATCCTGTGGCAGTTGATCAGCAACAGGAGAGCAATACCGCGAAGGATGCGAAAACGCCTCAATTACCACATGATCTGAGCATAACTGTGGTTGATGACGACCCAATAAGCCAATTGCTCGTTTCTGAAATGCTTAAAGCCCTAGGCGTTTCGCCTCAGGTTTATAGTAATCCCCTCGATGCGTTGAAGGGAATAGAGCAAGCCTGCCCAACAATAGTTCTCACCGACATTCAAATGCCGCAGATGAGCGGAATTGATCTGGTGAAGCGTATCGCAGAGATGAATCTTTCAAACGCTCCGTTTGTGGTTGCACTTACAGCAAATAGCACTGCAAACCGAAAAAAGTATTACTCCGAAGCGGGATTCCATAGTGCGCTTACCAAGCCCTTTAACGAGTTCGACTTGTATAACATAATTGCCCCCATTGTTGGCCATGAAGCCATAAAAAACACTTCCCTACCTTCGGCCGATCGGGTTGAGGGGTACGATATTTCTGAGATCCGTCGCTTTGCAGGCGACGACGATGAGTCAATGTGTGAAATTTTGCAGTCTTTTATTGATAATTCCGGGGCAAATGTAAAGTATTTGCTGATGTTTGTAGAACAGAAGAACTGGAAAGGTGTAGGCGAGGTGGCGCATAAGATGAAATCGGCCTTCCGTCAGCTTAAGGTCGAGGGAATTGCCGCTACCCTTGAGGAGTTAGAGCGTATCGATCCCCTGAAGAATGATGACACCAGAATTGAACTGTATGTTGCCGAGATTTGTTCTGAGGTTGAACGTGTTCAAACTATGCTCAAGAAAGATATTGATAGGATCAGGGTAAAAACGGGTTAAAGGGTCTTTATTGACTGCATCTAAAATACAATGTTTGTGCTCTTGGTTTTATGCAAAAATAATTTATATTTGCTAAAACAAAAATGCAATGGAACAATTAAGGTTGAAGTCGAACCACCTTATTAGCGAGGTGCCAACAGTTTTTACTAGGGCTTTAAGCCACGATATTGACTGGACAAATCGATTAATTGGCCTGATTGGGCCAAGAGGCGTTGGGAAAACAACCATGCTTTTGCAACAGGCCAAATCTCAGTATGGGGGCGATCCCCAAGCGCTCTACTTCTTGATGGACGATATTTACCTGGCAGGTCAATCGCTTCGACAGTTTGCCTCTGAATTCCGAAGTAAAGGTGGCCGTCACCTGTTTATCGACGATATTCACAAGCATCCACAATGGTCGCTTGAACTAAAAAACATTTACGAAACCCTACCCGACATTAAGGTCACTTTTGCTGGTTCGTCAATAATTGAGATGGTGAAGCATTACGCCAACCTTAGCCAACGAGCACATATTTTTAACCTTACAACCCTCTCTTTCCGGGAGTATCTTGCGCTTGAGGGTATTGCCCAAATTCCCCGAGTAGATTTGCAAACCATACTTCGGAAGCATATTGAGATTGCAACAGAACTTGTTCCCGGATTAAATCCAACACTTCATCTAAACGATTATTTCACCAAGGGCTTCTATCCAATTCGTGCAGCCGGATATGAGTCGTTTAAAAGAAAACTCGAGGCTATTGTTCAGGAAACTATCGAAGTTGATATGAACTACCTTGAGGGTTATGATTCGCGAAATACTTACAAGATAAAGCAGCTAGTAAATATTATTGCGCAAAATGCCCCTTTCAAGCCAAATTTGGTAAAAATTAGCGAGACCATTGGGGTTCACCGGAATACGCTTATTGGTTACTTTTTTCATCTCGAACGCACCAAGCTAATCAGCTTATTGTATCCATCGGGCGAGAATGTAAGCATTCTTCAAAAGCCCGAGAGGGTGTACCTTGGAAATCCAAATCTAGCGCAGCTTTTTGGCTTTATCCAGCCAAGCCGTGATACCCTGGTTTCCAATCTGGCCGTTAGCTTGCTATCGGCATTATTTTCAGTACAGCTTGTGCAGCATAATATGATAGATGTAGATGGGCAATGGCGAATCGCCATTCCTCAAGCTGCTCGTCGGGTTCGAAAGCCAAAATCGGGAGGTGATTATTATACCCTTATAGATGGATATGAGATTGGTTCTGCAAATCGAATTCCTCTTTGGCTCATGGGTTTGCTATACTAGTTGGAATCCTTTTGTAGTTTATGTGTTTAAAATCGTTCTAAATTCTTTGGCCACCCACTTTTTTTGATTACAGCTGAAACCTAATGTCTCTATATTTCGATATATTTGCATAAGTTGTTACAACTCGAAGAATAACCAAACTTGTATCTAATGAAAAACAAGTTAATCCCCTTTTTGGCCATTGTGCTAATTCCACAGATTTTTATCGCCATTGCTGTTCTTGACAAGCCAAAGCAAATGGATCCAGCAGTTCTGGAGGCGCTTAAGTTAGAGGTTAAAAATCGCCCCCAAAAGGCAGTCGATCATAGCCAGTTTGCCGAGCTGCAAAAACAGTTCACCCAACCCCAGCAGGTAACAGAGACTTGCCTGTCGTGTCACACCGAGCGAGGGAAAGAGTTGCTAACAAACCATCACTGGTTGTGGGAGCGCGAGGCGTTTATCGAGGGACGAGGTGTAGTGTACTTGGGTAAAAAAAATCTTGTAAATAATTTTTGCACTGGAATTGGAGGTAGCGAGGCAAGCTGCAACAAGTGCCATGCGGGCTATGGCTGGGGACAAACTGAATTCGATTTTACCCAGCAGCGCAATATGGACTGCCTTATTTGCCACGATAACACCAAATCCTACGAGAAGGCCAGCGGGGGAGCAGGCTATCCGCCAACTACTGGGCCTTTTGTCCCAAACTATAACCATATTGCGGCAAATGTTGGGTTGCCTACCAAGTATAACTGCGGATATTGTCATTTCTATAGCGCTGGTGGAAATAATATTAAGCATGGCCATCTAGAGGAAGCTTTGCTGAATACTACTCGCGATGTTGATGTTCACATGAATCTTGCGGGGATGAATATGAGCTGCACCGATTGCCACAAAACGCAAAACCATGTAATGCTAGGGCGCTACTACGGAACCGCATCCAACGATTACAATAGAGCAACCTGTTCCCAGTGCCACGGGGACACACCCCATGCCATAAGCAAGCTTAACGAGCACACTGTTAAAATTGCTTGTCAAACCTGTCATATTCCAACATATGCTAAGGTAAATCCTACCAAAATGTACTGGGACTGGTCTACCGCATGCGACTTACAGGATGGCAAACCCTACGAGATGATGGACTCGACAGGTAGAATTTCGTACCAGTCCATTAAAGGAACGGCCCATTGGGCTAGAAATGTCGAACCCGAGTACGTGTGGTTTAATGGCCAGGCCGATCATATGCTGGTTAGCGATATAATAACCGAATTTCCTGTGAAGATTAACACGCTTTTTGGCGACTATACTGATCCTAAAGCCCAGATTTGGCCTGTGAAAATACATAGGGGCAAGCAGCCTTTCGATCCACATTATCAGCGTGTATTGAAAGCAAAATTATGGGACAAGGAGCCCGGCAAGGGTGGCCTTTGGGTCGATTTTAACTGGGAAGCCGCACTAACCGAGGGGATGAAACTTGAAGGTTTACCCTGGAGTGGGGAATGGGAGTTTGTTGAAACCGAGATGTTTTTACCCATCTCGCACATGGTGTCGCCCAAGGAGATGGCGCTTTCGTGTGCCGATTGTCATGCCCGTGAGGGATCGCGTTTACATAACCTTACAGACTTTTACATGCCAGGGCGCGACAGGAGCGCAACTGTTGATATTCTTGGAATACTCCTTATTCTAGGAACTTTAAGTGGAGTTCTTTTTCACGGAACCCTAAGGGTGATTTCGGCACGCAAACGGAACTAGTTATTTACCAGAAATACTACTACGATGGCAAAAGAGACTTATGTTTATAAAATATTCGAGAGGTTCTGGCACTGGAGCCAGGCTTTCCTAATCCTTTTTTTAGCAGTAACAGGTTTCGAGATTCATGGCTCGTTTAATCTACTGGGTTTCGATGCTGCCGTGCGTTGGCATAACTACGCCCTTTGGGCGTTGGTTTTGCTAATTGTGTTTGCCATTTTCTGGCATTTCACCACCGGAGAGTGGCGGCAATACATCCCTACAACCAAATTTATAAAGGCGCAAATAGCGTACTATATCACCGGAATATTTAAAGGTGCGCCCCATCCAACCAAAAAAACCGTTTACAACAAGTTTAATCCATTGCAAAGGTTGGTTTACTTGGGATTAAAGATTTTTGCCATTCCGGTTCAGATAGTAACCGGGTTTCTTTACTACTACTACAAGTACCCATCGGGTGGCGAGATCCAGGCCATTGATGCGATAAACCTAAGGGTTGTTGCAATTATACACACCATTGGGGCATTTGCTCTAATAGCCTTTGTAATTGCTCACGTTTACCTTACCACCACAGGCCATAAACCGTTGGCCGCAATTAAGGCCATGATAACAGGTTGGGAGGAACTTGATCATGACGAACCTGAGAATACTGCAGTTAATCACCAAGCCGAACCATCAAAATAGAATCGCCATGAGGGTGAAAATGTTTCTTACAGTAGTAATTGCCGCCATTTTTTTATCGTCGTGCGATAGCAAGATCGAAAAGGTTTTTGATGACCAGCATGCACCTCAGGCGGCCTTCGATTCCCTGATAACATACATGGAACGTTCGGGCGATTTTATCAATAGCGATAATGTGCCTGCAATGATTTCGGCACCCGAGCTGTACGGGCAGCTTAACGGCAGCACACTGGTGATTGATATGCGGAATCCTAATGAGTTTGCTGCTGCTCACATCCCTTACTCAGTAAATGTTCCATTTACTCAAATCCTAAACTATTTTGAGAGAACAATTGATCCAAGCAGCTTTAAAACCATAGCACTGGTATGTAATGCTGGGCAAACCGCCTCATATGCAACATCCATTCTACGGTTTCTGGGATACAATAATGTCTTTGCCCTAAAGTGGGGCTTTAGCAGCTGGCATAAAGAAACAGCCGAAGCACGATGGATTCCCCGCCGGTCGAGTAAGTTTGCCGAAACATTGGAGAAGAAATCTAACCTCAAGAATCCTGGAGGAGATTTCCCTGCCATTGAAACCTCCGAGAGCTATGGTTACACCATTCTTCGCGAGCGTGCGCATAAACTTTTTGCCGATGATTTTAACCCTATTACCATTTCGGCCGATACACTTTTTGAGGCAGGGCAAAACTTTTATATAGCGAACTATTGGCCAGAGCCATTATATAACATTGGTCATATCCCTGGGGCTATTCAGTATCAGCCCAAAAAGTCACTCAAAAGGAATGAGCAACTTTATACTCTACCCATCGACAAACCGGTGGTGATTTACTGTTTTACAGGGCAGCACAGCTCGTTTGTTGTGGCATACTTAAGGCTTTTGGGGTACGATGCCCGAACGCTTACGTATGGTGCCAATGGTTTTATGCACAGCATAATGCTTAAGCATGGTATCAGCAACGCATTTACCGAAAAGGAGATTTTCGATTTCCCTGTTTCATCAGGGTCGGTTTCTAGCCAACCGCTCGAAAAGGTTGATGTGGTTGCTGTTCCAAGGGGAGGTTGTTAATTCAGTAAGAATATTGATATAATTAGCCGCACAGGCATAATATTATAAGATATGGAAAATCAAAAAAGCCAGTATATTAACTCATACCTTGCCGGCGTTTTGCTTGGCTTGGTTTTGCTTATGGCCATTTACATTTCGGGTCGAGGGCTAGGAGCTAGTGGAGCATTTAAGGATTTAGCCACTGTTTCGGTAAGTGCAGTTGCTCCTGCGCATGCCGCAAAATCGAGTTTTTGGGGGCCAACCCTCGCTGGCGAGTCACATCCCTTAAAATCGTGGCTCTCAATTGAAGTGCTGGGCGTTCTAATTGGTGGTTTACTATCAGGGATTCTCTCGGGAAGAATGAAGTTTAAGGTGGAGCGCGGCCCTAGCGTTCGAATTGGCACGCGGCTTGGCTTTGCTCTATTGGGAGGCATGTTGTTTGGAATTGGAGCACAGCTTGGCCGT
The DNA here is from genome assembly GCA_034003245.1 of Tenuifilaceae bacterium. Taxonomy (GTDB): domain Bacteria; phylum Bacteroidota; class Bacteroidia; order Bacteroidales; family Tenuifilaceae; genus Perlabentimonas. The sequence continues at coordinate 16,233 of JAVEYY010000027.1, read as the reverse complement.
GGATGTACCAGCGGTGCCGCCCTTAGCGGCATGGCGGTTATGTCCACAGGAGGAATTTTAACCATGATGGCCATTTTTGGAACAGGGTACGCCGTTGCCTACTTTTTCAGAAAGCTTTGGATATAATCAACTTGAATCTTAAGTGCTAATCAGTTTAACAAAAAATAACCCTTTGCCATGGGACCACTAATACCACAAGGAATAATCGGGATGGAATGGGACTTGCTCTTTGCCCTTCTGATTGGAATCGCATTTGGATACGTGCTCGAGTCGGCAGGATTTTCCTCGTCGCGAAGGCTGGCCGGCGTTTTTTACGGCTACGATTTCACCGTGTTACGCGTTTTCTTTACCGCTGGCGTTACCGCCATGGTTGGAGTTTTTGCCATGAATTACTTAGGGTGGATTGACATGTCGCTGGTGTACGTAAACCCCACTTTTCTTTGGCCTGCCATAGTTGGCGGTGTAATAATGGGATTTGGCTTTATCCTTGGAGGTTATTGTCCAGGAACTAGCGTTACAGCTGCAGCTATCGGGAAAATTGATGCCATGATCTTTCTGGTTGGTATCTATTTGGGTATAACTGTTTATGGTGAAGCATTTCCCCTTATCGAAGAGTTCTCGGTAAGTGGAAACCTAGGCCGGTTGTTTATCTTCGATACTTTGGGCATTTCGGCAGGGTGGTTTGCCTTTCTGCTAATAGCAATGGCTCTAATCGCATTTGGGGTCACAGCAATGATTGAGGCTAAGGTTAACCCCGAAACAGGGCTGGCCGACACAAAAGGGACCAGCTATTTTATTCCGGTAACAATGGCCCTATTAGTTGGAGTAATATTGATATTTACCCCATTTAAGCGATTAACTGGAGTAAATGAGTCCCCCAAAGATCAGCTACAGCAGGAGATTTTACTGGGAAAGCATTATGTCCATCCCGATGAAGTTGCCTTTAAGCTGCTAAACGATTACCACCCAGTAGTGCTAATTGACGTTAGAACACGTGCCGAGGTGGCCGAGTTTAGTCTACCCGGATCAATTAATATCCCTATCGAGCAGCTTCATCGTAAGCAGTGGCGAAAAATTCTATCGCCTAAAGGCGAAAAGGTTATCCTATACTCCAACGGAACTGCTCTTGCCGAAAAGGCATGGGTTATAGCACGAAGAATGGGTTACGACAATCTGTTTGTAATGGAAGGGGGATTAAACGGCTTGTTTTACAATCTTGAGAATAACACTAAAACCAGCTCCTTGAGAATGGAGGATGAGTTTGCATTCCGATTTAGGGAGCGTGCCCGCAGGGCATTTAAGGAGGAGACATTCAGCGAGAAAAGACAAGAGCCAGCACCAGAACCCGATTTTTCGCAAACAGCAGCAGCCCGTGGTGGATGCTAATCGCCTAACCAGATTGAAATAGTTTCTGACATCTAAAATCACAATTCAAGATGAAAACACATATCCTAGGCATAACCGTAAGCGTAATTGCAGCATTAATTATTTTGGCGATGGTAGGTAAAAAAATCGTTACCTCGCCCTACAGTATTTCTGTTGAGGATAAGACCGCACTTCTGGTTTCACCAGATGCCAACTTTTCGCTGTATAATCTTGCCCTGGCAGTAAAGACTAACAATCCTGATATTCTGCTAATAGATATAAGGAGCGCTGAGGAGTACAACCAAGGAAGGTTACCCAATGCAGTAAATGTGCCTATCGATAAGCTTTTCGACGATGAGTATTCAGAGTATATAAGCGGGCGAAGCGATAAGGTAAAAGTTCTTTACGCCAATACCGAAGCCGAAGCCATACGTGCCAGTGCGCTACTTATTCTGCAGGGATATAATCATTTTAAAGTGCTTAGTGGAGGATATATCGTTGCTCGTGATTTTGTGATAAACAACCAGAATCCAGCATACTACCATTTCACTGACGAGAAGATGAGGTTCAACTACAGCCAACAAATGCCAGCGGGAGGTAAGATGAATCAACCCGCTCAGGAGATTCAGGTTATAGATGTGCTGGTTCCTCGTGGCGGATGCTAGGGTGTTTTTTCATCAACTCGCAAAGCATCCATTTTTAAAGATATTACTATCTTGCAGAAAAAATGCGATGCGCCCAATTCTTGCCGGTATAATTCTATTCTTAATGCTATTGCCGCAGCTTAATGCTCAGCATATCTATCAGCATGTCACCAACAAGGGCATTTACGAGTTTATCGATGAGCTGGCCAATGCTGGAGTTGTATCGGTTAATAGCAGCGTAAAGCCATACTCGCGCAAGCAGATTAGCGAGATGTTAAGCACTGCACAGGAAAGAAAAAATGAGCTAAACCTACGACAGCAAGCGGAACTCGATTTTTACCTAAAAGATTTTGGCAAGGAGTTGAATTCGCACAAGAATTTCCCCCGAAGATTTGATGTTCTTTACTATCGCGACAGCCTATTTGCCGCCACCCTAAATCCTGTAATGGGAGTGAACACCCTGATGAACGATGGCGAGGTTATCTATCGTCGTTGGGTTGGGGCAGAGGCTTGGGGATATGTTGGTGAAAACTTTGCCATGTATGCCAGCTTGCGCGATTACAACGAGAATCATAGACTTGGGGTGCGAACCTACCTAAACCAGTATCAGGGTGGAGGGTATAAAAATTCAGGAACTGGAGGTGAATATAGCGAGATGCGAGGAGGAATGAGCTGGGGGTGGAGCTGGGGGAATATTAGTCTGGTTAAGGATCATCTTGAGTGGGGAAGTGGTTATAACGGAACCAATATTCTGTATAGTCGTGCTCCATCGTTTGCCATGCTTAAGTTGATGCTCAAACCCGCCAACTGGTTTGAGCTAAACTATATCCACGGTTGGCTGGTTTCGCAGGTCATTGATAGCAGCCGTTCGTATACTTATGCGGGTACACAACGTCATCTTTTCCATCCAAAGTATATTGCTGCCAATTTCTTTACGGTTACCCCTGTAAAGCGGCTAAATCTATCGTTTGGAAACTCCGTTATCTACTCCGATATGGATATCCATCCGGCATATTTAACACCGCTATTTTTTTACAAGTCGGTGGACCATCACCTTAACGGAATGTCGAATTACACTGGGCAAAACTCGCAGATGTTTTTTGATATTTCATCACGGTTATTGCGAAACACGCACATGTACTTTACTCTTTTTCTCGACGAGCTTGGCTTAACCCGAATGTTCGATCCCGAGAAGCATAGCAATTTCTATAGCCTTAAGGCTGGAACTAGAGTTTCGAATTTCCCCGTTAAAAATCTCTCGGTTACTGCAGAGTACACTCGAACCAATCCCCAAACCTACGAGCACATAATCACCACAACCAATTTCGAGAGTAACCGCTACAACTTGGGACACTACCTTGGCGAGAATGCTCAGGAAACCTATTTATCCTTAGCTTATAGGCCATTTAGGAACGCCAAGGTTGAGGTTTCGTATACTCATGCCCAAAAGGGGCCCAGCACCAACACCGAGGAATCGCGATGGGGTTTAATCTTTATGGAGAGCATTGACTGGGAGATGACCAAGATTTCTGCAACCCTTTCGTTGCAAGTGCTTCACGACAGCTACTTATACTTTGGAGTTGATCATTCAAGCTATAGCGGAAACGTACAGAAATTCACGCCGCCCATTCTGTTAAACAATCCTGTTACAGTTACTTTTGGCGGGAATTTTGGGTTTTAGATCAGCATAAAAATCAATTGTTTTGTTAACCAAAAGCATACTCGACAAGACTGTAGCAACCATATTACTGGTTCTGCTTTCTCCATTCCTATTGGTTATTACCATTTGGCTTTGGATAGGATTAAGGGAGAATCCCTTTTTTGTACAAGTTCGGGTGGGTAGGAGAGGAAAGCCCTTTAAGATTTTAAAGTTTAAAACAATAGGTCAGAAGCCAGGGAGCAGAAGGGTTAAAACACTGTTTTTTCTTAGAACATCTCATATCGACGAGTTACCTCAGCTGCTCAATGTACTTTGGGGTAGCATGTCGATGGTTGGCCCGCGACCCCATATTCCCGAGCATGTAGAGCAGTACCAATCCTGGCAAAGAGAGCGGTTAAGTGTGAAGCCCGGAATCACCTGCCTTAGGCAGTTAAAGAATCCGCATAAAAAGCTCGAGTTTTTCCAGGATATTGAGTATGATATTGAATATGTTAGTACCCGAAACCTAAAATTAGATTTTCAGATATTATATCAAACAGTGGGATTCGCTTTAAAATTGATTCTTAAACGATAAGCTGAAAAACTAGTTTGCGGATACAACACCAAATCTGCGACTAATCTGAAAGCCCACAAGGGTGTTAGGATATTGAAACGATAAAACTTTTAACGCCATTGAAAACCATTTGCACTCCAATGGTTGCAACAATTAACCCAAATATTCTAATCAGCGGATTCATCAAGTTGAACCGAGCCAATAACCTTCCAATATAGTTTGCGTAGAGCATAAACACTAAGTTTACTGCAAGTGCAGCAATAATAGATATTACGGTGAAGAGTTTACCAAATTCGGCAGGAAAAGTTACAGCGGCTGTAATTGTGGCTGGGCCGGCTATCATTGGGAGTGCAATGGGTACAGTAACAATATCCTTCATCGACAGGTTACTGTCGAGTTTAATAAACATCCCCTTTTGAAGCCCGTTTAACCCGTTAAAAAACAGAACCGCCCCGCAGGTTATCTGAAAAGCAAAAAGTTCGATTCTAAACACGTAATTGAATACAACATTTCCTAGGAAAAGAAAAAATAGCAGTATAATTAACGCAGTTAGTGAAGCCTTTACCGATATCGACCTAGTTGTTTGAATATCGAATTGTTGTTGCAACGAGGTCACCACAAAAACCTTTTGGAATGGGTTCACCAAAGCAACAAATGCCACAAAACAGCTAAGTAAAAGTTTATATTCAACCATCATTTTTGGAAACTGCTGTAAGTGGATTAGTTATTTCTCGAATCATATTATTTGGCCATTTGACTTAACCTTTAATGTAAGGTTTACACTCATTAATCGATTCCAATCAAAATACATTATTGGCAGCAGATTAACCAGCCGTTCAGGATTTTACATCGAATTATTAAAAGAGACAAGAGTAGAACTGGGACAATGATTTTGGGGTAAATGAGTATCCGCTATGATTCTTAGCAATGCTATATCGATCATAGATCACTTTGTTTACTCCTAATTCCCCAGTCGGCGGAATCAACTTGATTTTCTTCACTCCCTTTAGGGACGGGGTAAATGAAGAAAATCAAGACCATAATTCTAGGCATCTATGCGGACAACCATATTAGGTTAATGATAACGCTATTTGCTTTGGTTCATTGGCCATTCCAAAATAATTTGTGCCACATTATTGGCATGGCTGCCAATGGTTCGGAACATCGACACTAGCTCAAGGTGAGTTTTTGAGCTGGTTACCGATTTATTCACATCCTCCTTTAACCTCGAGAAATGTTGACGCTCCAACTCGCGCCCAAAATCCTTGTACTCCTGATATTTTTTTACCGTCTTTTTTGCTTTCTCGAGATTAAGATCAGAGAAAACGCTTTTGGCACGCTTTAGCTGCTTTTGAGTAAGTAGATGAAACTCTTTTATCTCCATCTTCCCTTCGGGCGAGAACTCATGCCCCGATTGAATCCACCACTTAGCCCTTTCCACAAGGTTTTTCGACACAATATCTGCAATTTGTTCAAACTCCTTAACCGCATACATAATCTGAAAAGCCTCCTGGATGCTTTGCTCAGTTACATCTTGACGTGTTAGGCTGAGCAAATACGCGTTTATCTGATCGCGCAAGTAATCAACCTTCGCCTCGCTCTTTTCGATTCGCTGCAAGGGCGATTTATCCTTCGAAATAAATGGTATTAGTATCTCATCAACCATTTCATCAACAATATCACATAGTCTAATCACCTCTTGCTTTGCAAGTTTTAGAGCAACGGCTGGGGTTGATAGCAATGATTTATCAAGATATAAGGTAGAGAATTTTGACTTTTTCTCAACCACAGGTGGAAGAATCCAGTCGATAAGTTTAGCGTAAAGATTTGTAAAGGGTAATACCAAAAGCGTTAGCAAAACATTGTAAATGGTATGTGCATTGGCAATTAGCCTAGGTATGTTCTCCGATGCAGTTTCGGCTCCCGCCCCTATTGTTTCGGGGGTAATAAAGCGAATAAGCTGAGCAAAGGGTGGTATAAAGCCCACAAGTAGAAACACTCCCACCAGCTTAAATATTGTATACGCCATAGCCACTTTTTGCGCTTCGCGGCTAGCTGTGATACCTGCAATAATCCCGGTTATTGAGGTTCCCAGATTTGCCCCCATAAGCAACGGAATTGCTGCATCGAGGCTAATTAGTCCTTGGGTGGCCAGGGTAAGCATAATTCCAATAAATGCGGCGCTGCTTTGTATGAGCGCGGTAAAAATCGTTCCCGCCAATATCCCTAGAATAGGGTTTTGTAACTTGCTAAGCAGATCAACAAATGGGTCGTAGGTTCTGAGTGGGTACATGGCCTCGCTCATAATATGCATTCCGTAGAATAGGATACCAAACCCAAGAATTGCCTCTCCGGCAAATTTTACCCCTTGGCGCTTGCCAAAAGCGTTAAGCGCAAAGCCCAGCGCAACCATTAGTAACGAGTAATCGGCAATTTTAAACGCGATAAGCTGAACTGTAATGGTGGTGCCTATGGCTGCGCCAAATATCATCCCAATGGTTTGGGGGAATTTTAGTAACCCCGACTGCACGAAACCCACAAGCATTACCGTGGTTGCGCTACTGCTTTGAGTGACCATGGTAATAAACGCCCCAAACCCCGTGGAGTATATTCGGTTTTGGGCCAGCTTGCCCAGCACGCTCCTAATCTTATCGCCAGCGCTATGCCTAAAGCCTGTGCTCATCAGATTTATTCCCATTAGGAAAAGGGCAAGGCCTCCAAGCAAACCCACGGTTAGCAGTAGCACCCAGTTTTGCTTACGGGCATAAGCGGTAAAAACCACAAACGACTCCAGGCTGTCGGTTTTAATCTTTGCCGCCACTTGATATTCTCCGGGCTTCGAGCCTAAAGTAAATGTACATTTGGCCTGCCCTAGGCTATCGGTGCGGGTATAAAGAGGATCCAATCTGAATTCAGATGCAGCATCAGGGGTCTGTATTATTTCGAAGTATACCTTTACGTTGGGGATGGGATTACCCAAGCTATCGATTACTCTCGATACAAAGGGTCGGGATAAGGCCTTTGATGCTACTTGATACTGGTTGTTTCCCGAGAGCTTAGGGTTAACACTTTTCCCCAACCTCTCAATCCGGTAGTTTATCTGCTCCACCTTATATCCACGTGTAGTATCTGCTTCGTTGGCAGAACCGGGCGTGGAAACAGCGACGAGAACTATTACGAGAAGAGCTTTTATCACCTTTCTGGGAATAGAATTTGTAAACAAAAATACAAATAAAACTGCACGTCCATTTGCACTGGTTAAAAATAAAAAACTGAACCTATGCAAGATTGCAATTGCGGAATATCTGTGAATGCAATTGTTGTGTTGACTTTGTAATTCATCACGTATAGTCCCGCAGGGACTAGTTAGAGCACATAATCCGATACAAAATCGAACGCACAACGAAATTTTGATAAATGTAACATATAAGTTACATTTGCGTTTAGAATTATCAGTTGGATTATGGATAAAATCCGAGAGATAGTTGCATACAAACATTACTTTGTAGAATTCTTACTGGAGCAGCCAAAGAAAGTTCAAGATTAGATTTTCAAGGTTATAGAAGCGATTGAAACTCTTGAGAGAGTTCCATCAACTTATTTGAAACTAATGGATTGAACTAATGGATTGTATGAAGCAAGAATTCAACTAGGAAGTAATATTTGGAGAGTGTTTTGCTTCCTTGACAAAGGGAAATTGGTAATACTTCTGAATGGATTTCAGAAGAAAACACAGAAAACACCTAAGATTGAGATTGAAAAAGGGTTGAACTTAATGAATGAATACTATGGAAACAAAAAATAACACACAAGAGATTAACTCTTGGTCTGAGATTAAAGACAGAGTTTACGGGAAGAAAGGAACCGAAAGGAGGGATACTCTTGAAAGAGAAGCCGAAGCCTTTAGGATTGGATTGCTATTAAAAAAAGCAAGAGAAACTAAAAAACTAACACAAGAAGATTTAGGAAAATTAATTGATAAGAAAAGAACGTATATCTCACGGGTTGAGAATAATGGGAGTAATATCACATTGAGTACACTATTTGAAATCGTTGAAAAAGGATTAGGTGGAAAAGTGAACATATCGATTGAAATTTAATCTAAAGAAACAAATACGTAACCTAGTAAGGTGTCGTCTCGTCAAGGTATTGAAGAGATAGGGGCGATACCGGTCGCTTGCTCTCCCTCTCCCACGCAATTACAATCGTTTTGCAGAAATCCTGTTAATGGTTTTGTACAGCAAAACCGCAACAATGGCCCCCATCACATTGGCTGCAAAATCGTATAGGCTGCCGCTACGGGTGGTCAGAAAGTAAAGCTGTAGTAGTTCAATAATAAGGCCATATACCACCGAAACCGCCAAAGCGATAACGGCTGACATGCGTGTAAGTTCACCCTCCTTGCGTAGAGTATTGAACTCGGATATAAGCAGGATAGCCAAGACAAAGAAGAGGACAAAATGTACTATCTTATCGAAGTGAGGAATATTTAAAAGCGAAGTTTTTGGTATACTGCTACTAGGTAAGGTAGTTGCTAAAAGAATAATAACCGTCCAGGCCGTAGACTTCCAGTGCTTTACAAGACTCATGGTATAGCGAATTTGAGGGCTAATTTACCACAACTATTCCGAACTGCCAAAATCGATCCTTTTCGTCGGGTTATGATTTGTTTTTATCACGTTGTAACCTATCTTTGTGAGATTTTAGTAAAGGGTAATTACCACATGTAATTGCCCATAAGTTTTTGATTTTTAGGTTTTAAATGTAAATATTTGTAAAGTGAAAGCCAAGTTTAAAGAGTACAAAGGGTTAGATTTGTCGCAGGTAAATAAGAATGTCCTTAAAGCCTGGGAGAGCAAAAACACATTCCATAAGAGCTTAACTGCCCGCGAAGGGCATCCCGCGTATGTTTTCTACGAGGGCCCTCCCTCGGCTAACGGAATGCCCGGGATTCACCACGTAATGGCCCGAGCCATTAAGGATATCTTTTGTCGATATAAAACCCAGCAGGGCTTTCAGGTTCACCGAAAAGCCGGATGGGACACCCACGGTTTGCCCGTAGAGCTTGGCGTTGAGAAGCTGCTTGGTATCACCAAGGAGGATATTGGAAAATCAATCTCCGTGGAGGAGTACAACCAAACCTGTCGCCGCGAGGTGATGAAGTACACCGACCTGTGGGAGGACCTTACCCACAAGATGGGCTACTGGGTCGATATGGACAACCCCTACATCACCTACGACAACCGCTACATAGAGACGCTGTGGTTCCTTCTAAAGGAGCTTTTCAGCAAGGGCTTGCTCTACAAAGGCAAAACCATTCAGCCATTCTCGCCCGCAGCCGGAACGGGTCTGAGCACGCACGAGCTTAACCAACCCGGTTGCTACCGCGATGTGAAGGACACAACCGCTGTGGCGCAGTTTAAGCTTATTCGCAACGATAGCTCCGAGTTCCTGTTTACAGATGTAACTACGGATCTTTACGTTTTAGCCTGGACTACCACACCTTGGACTCTGCCTTCGAACACCGCTTTGGCTGTTGGCGCAAAGATTAAGTATGTTAAAATTCAAAGTTTCAACCCCTACACCGGCGATCCCATAACCGTAATCCTTGCCAAGGATTTGCAGAACACCTACTTTCAGCCCGATAATGCTGACCTATCATTCGATGACTATAAAGCGGGCGATAAGAAGATCCCCTTTAGGGTTATGGCCGAGTACGACGGAAATCAGCTGGCTGGAGTGCGTTACGAGCAGCTATTCCCCTTTATGAAGCCCGAAGGTGATGCTTTCCGAATTATTACCGGCGATTTTGTCACCACCGAGGATGGAACCGGCGTGGTGCATATTGCACCCACCTTTGGAGCCGACGACGACCGCGTGGCCAAGGTGGCCGGCATTTCGCCCCTTATCCTTCGCGACAGGCAGAATAACCCTGAGCCCATGGTCGACCGCACAGGGAAATTCTACAGCATTGAGGATTTAGATCCCGAGTTTGTGAAAAACCACGTAAACGTTGAGCTATATAAGGATTTTGCCGGTTGCTTTGTTAAGAACGATTACAACCCCAATCCTCCTGCCGATGGGTCATCGCTCGATGTTGATCTTTGTGTTTGGCTTAAGAAGGAGGGGAGAGCATTCCGAATCGAGAAGCACACCCACAACTACCCACACTGCTGGCGTACCGATAAGCCAATACTTTACTATCCCCTCGACAGCTGGTTTATTAAAACTACAGCCGTTAAGGAGCGCATGCTGGAGCTAAACGACACCATTAACTGGAAGCCCGCCAGCACCGGAACGGGGCGATTTGGCAAGTGGCTCGAGAACTTGGTGGATTGGAACCTGTCGCGCTCGCGCTACTGGGGAACTCCGCTCCCCATATGGGCAACCGACGATCGGCAGGAACTGATCTGCATAGGATCGGTTGAGGAGTTAAAGGCCGAGTGCGAAAAATCTGTTAAGGCTGGGTTTATGAAATCCAATCCCCTGGCCGATTATATTCCCGGCGACAACTCGCAGGAGAACTACAATAAATTTGACTTACATCGCCCCTTTGTCGATGAGATTGTGCTGGTTTCTGCATCGGGCAAGAGGATGGTCCGCGAGCTCGACCTGATTGATGTGTGGTTCGACTCAGGCGCCATGCCCTACGCGCAGATACACTACCCATTCGAGAACAAGCCAAACTTTGGCGAGGAGTTCCCCGCCGATTTTATTGCCGAGGGCGTTGACCAAACCCGTGGCTGGTTCTTCACGCTCCACGCCTTATCCACCATGCTTTTCGACTCGGTGGCCTTCAAGAATATCATCTCCAATGGCCTTGTTCTCGATAAGAACGGGAATAAGATGAGCAAGCGGCTGGGCAATGCTGTCGATCCATTTGATGTGATCGAGAAGTACGGCTCCGATCCCCTTCGCTGGTACATGATAACCAATGCCCAGCCCTGGGATAACCTTAAGTTCGATATCGAGGGCGTTGATGAGGTGAAGCGCAAGTTCTTTGGTACGCTTTACAATACCTACTCGTTCTTTGCCCTTTACGCCAATGTCGACGGGTTTACCTACAGCGAGCCCGAGGTGCCCATTGCCCAAAGGCAGGAGATAGATCGCTGGATAATGTCGCTGCTCAACTCGCTAATAGTTGAGGTTGAGGATGCCTACAACAGCTACGAGCCCACCCGCGCGGGCAGGGCCATTCAGGATTTTGTGATCGAAAACCTGAGCAACTGGTACGTTCGCCTTAACCGCAAGCGCTTCTGGGGCGGGGAGTACGACACCGACAAGGTTGCTGCGTATCAAACCCTGTACACCTGTCTCGAAACGGTGGCCATGCTGGCAGCACCCATTGTCCCATTCTTTGCCGATCAGCTTTTTGTTGATCTCAACTCCATTTCGGCGCGCCACGATGTGGACAGCGTTCACCTTTCGCTTTTCCCAAAATCAAACCAGGAGCTGATAGATAAAGATCTGGAGGAGCGGATGGATATCGCCCAGCGATTATCGTCGATGGTGTTGGGGTTGCGCCGCAAGGTGAGCATTAAGGTGCGCCAACCCCTGAGCAAGATGATGGTTCCCGTGCTCAACGACCAGTTCCGCCGCCAGCTGCAGGGCGTGGAAAACCTTATTCTGGCCGAGGTAAACGTGAAGGAGCTCGAGTACCTCGACGACTCGGCGGGTGTACTGGTTAAGAAGATCAAGCCCAACTTTAAAACCCTCGGGCCCCGCTTTGGCAAGTCCATGAAGGAGGTGTCGGCGGCTATTTTGGCCATGTCGCAAAGCGATATTAGCCAAATAGAACGGAATGGAGTCTTCTCCATAAACGTGGCCAACGAGCTCAGCGACATTACGCTGACCGATGTGGAGATTATCTCCGAGGATATCCCCGGTTGGTTGGTGGCCAACGAGGACAAGTACACCATTGCCCTTGATGTTACCCTAACCGAAGAGCTTAAGCAGGAGGGCATTGCCCGCGAGCTCATTAATCGCATACAAAATCTGCGCAAGGATGCTGGCTTTGATGTTACTGACAAGGTAAAAATCAGCATTTTGAATCACGAGATATTGAATCAGGCCATTGAAAACCACAAGGAGTACATCGCCAGCCAAACCCTGGCCCGCGAGATCCTGCTGGTTGACACTTTGCCCTGCGGAAGCGCATCGAGCGTAGAGCTCGATACCGACCTGTTCACGTCAATTAAGGTTGAAAAGATTGATGGGTAGAGTTGGTGATATTATGCTTTATTATTACATTTAGCAAATTTTTGAGTTATGACTGAAAAAAATCGCTTCACCGATGAGGAGTTAGCAGAATTCAAGGAGATAATTCTGCAGAAACTCGAGAAAGCCCGGAACGACTACGACACGCTTAAGAGTGCCATCACTATGAGCGAGAGCAACGATACCCAGGACACATCACCCACATTTAAGGTGCTGGAAGAGGGGGCTGCTACCCTGTCGAAGGAGGAGGCAGGTAAACTTGCTCAACGCCAGATTAAGTTTATTCAGCATCTGGAGGCTGCGCTGGTTCGAATCGAGAATAAAACCTACGGTATTTGCCGCGAAACAGGCAAGCTTATCGACAAGGAGAGACTACGTGTGGTTCCTCATGCTACCCTTAGCATTGAGGCCAAAAACAACCAACGATAGAGTATCTCCATTTTATTGAATATTAGCTGAGAGGTGGCAATACATTTGCCACTTTTCTGTATTTTTGCAAGCCACTGAATCAAACAAGCAGCCATGAAACACCCATGTAAGGTAGTTTGCACAACCATCGATGAACAACCGAACCGCCGGCTGGCGGTGAGCTCGGCATAGCCAAACTTTGGGTGTTCCATCCGCTCGATAAAGATTGCCCAAAGTAAAACAGTAACGTGTTATAAGTTAATAATATAAATATTTTGCACGGATGAAAATTTCCCTTCGCAACAAGGCCATCCTCCTAATTGTTAGCATACTAATTATCGATCAGGTTTTAAAGGTTTGGATAAAGCTCAATATGTCGTTGGGCGAGAATTACAGCGTGCTTGGCGATTGGTTTCTAATCCATTTTACCGAGAACTACGGCATGGCTTTTGGCCTGCAGTTCTGGGGCGAGTTCGGTAAAGTTCTTCTAACCCTTTTCCGAATTGTAGCCGCTGTGCTTATTGGGGTATATATTTCATATCTTATTAAGAAGAAACAGCCTGCAGGAGTGGTTCTGGGTATTGCGTTGGTTATGGCTGGCGCCATTGGGAATATTATTGATAGCGCATTTTACGGGATGATCTTCAGCGAGTCGGGTTACACTGCACCAGCTACATTTTTGCCTGCCGATGGTGGTTACGCCTCGTTCCTGCATGGGCGAGTAGTCGACATGTTTTACTTCCCCATCATCAACACCACCTGGCCTCAGTGGGTGCCCTGGCTGGGTGGGCAAAGCTTTATTTTCTTTAGACCGGTATTCAATGTTGCCGATTCGGCAATTACCGTAGGTGTTGCCTACCTTCTGCTTTTCCACCGCAAGAACCTGTTCCACGAGGAGAAAAAAGAGGAGGATGCCGCAGAGTAGATTTGCGCTGGTGGTTGCCGGAGGATCCGGAAGCCGGATGGGCTCAGCTATCCCCAAGCAATTCCTTTGCCTTAACGGCCTACCTGTGCTGATGCATACCCTAAACGATTTTTTCCGCTCGCCAAGTAAACCCTCCCTTTTCCTTGTCTTGCCCAGCTCGGAGCATGGCTACTGGAAGGAACTTTGCCAAAAGCACACCTTTACAGTGCCCCATACCATTGTTGCTGGAGGCGAAACCCGGTTTCATTCTGTAAAAAATGGCCTGCTGGCCATAAAAGGGGAGGGGTTAGTGGCCATTCACGATGGAGTTCGACCGCTTATTACCCAAGATCTTATTGAACGATGCTTCGAAACTGCCCGTAGGAGTGGGAATGCCGTGCCCGCCGTTAACCCTGTGGAATCGGTTCGCTTTGGCCAGCTTTCGGAAAGCCGTAAGGAGAATCGCGATCGGGTTTGGCTGGCGCAAACCCCTCAGGTTTTCGACCTTAATCTTATAAAAGAGTGCTACGAGCGCGACTGGCAACCCGACTTTACCGACGATGCTTCGGTGGCCGAGGAGAACGGCCATATAATCAACCTTGTTGAGGGCGAACGGGAGAATATTAAGATTACCAATCCTCTAGATTTAATCATTGCCAGCGCAATCCTTGAGCAACGGCAAAAAAACAACCCCTAAGGCATCTGCCAAAGGGGTATTTAAATTATGTTCTTTGTGTCTTTTGTGATTACCTAGTGTCCTTTGTGTTACTTGAATGTTTTACCACAAAGCACCACAAAGCAGTCACAAAGAAACTCAACGTAAAGTGGGTGAAATACTGCTTTCTACTTACAATATAGTTGGTAAGACAATTATAATTAGATCAAATAGTACTATCCTTTCCCCACAATAGCCTCAATTTCTTCGATAGTAACAGGAATACGCTTGGATCCCAGTATTCGACAACCATTCTCGGTAATTAGGATATCGTCCTCGAGCCTTATGCCGCCAAAGCCAATGTACTCCATAGCCTTATCGTAGTTGATAAATGAGCTGTTGATCTTCTCCTCTTTCCATTTGGCGATAAGAGCGGGCACAAAGTAGATTCCGGGTTCCACGGTTAGCACAAAGCCGGTTTGCAGTCGGCGTCCCAGGCGAAGGAAAGCGGTACCAAACTGATCGATACGCGAAATCTCATCGTCGTAGCCCACGTAGTTCTCGCCCAGATCCTCCATGTCGTGTACGTCGAGGCCCATCATATGTCCCAGCCCGTGAGGGAAGAACATGGCGTGAGCGCCATTGGCCACAGCCTCGTTAACATCGCCCTTCATTATTCCGAGATTCTTTAGCCCAGCCGTGATTACCTTTGCGGTTTCGAGGTGGATGCTCTGGTAGGTTACGCCCGGTTTACTCAGCTCAATGCCCTTGTTCAGAGCATCGAGCACGATGCTGTATATCTCCTTTTGGGCGGGGGTAAACTTGCCATCCACGGGGAATGTGCGGGTATTATCCGAGGCGTAGTGCGAGGCGATCTCAGCACCTGCATCGGTAAGCAGCATACGGCCCGAGGTGAGGATCTGCGAGTGATCGTGATTATGCAGTGTTTCGCCATTCTGCGACAGGATTATGGGGAACGAGGTCATGTAGCCCTTTCCAATAGCAATACCCTCAATGGCACCAACAATATCCTGCTCTAATACGCCGGGCTTGGCCAGGCGCATGGCCATGGTGTGCATTTGGTAGCCCGCATCGGCGGCCTTATCGAGCTCGGCAATTTCAACGGGTTCCTTGATGGAGCGCATGGCCACCACCGCCTTGATCAGCTCAACCGATGCGTACTTGGCGATAAGCGAGTGGTTTATGCCGATTAGCTGGTCGAGCATAATGATATTCTCCGCGCGGTACTGGGGCAGGAAGTGTATCTTTCGGCCATTGCGGATGGCGCGGTGCAGGGTCGATGCCAGATCCTTCATGGAATGGGTGCAGGGGATGCCCACCTTCTGGCCCAGCTCGTTCACCGTGGGCTGAGGGCCCATCCAGATTACATCATCCAGATCGAAGTCGTTGCCGTAAAGACAATCTTTCCCCTCCTCAATATCGATAACCCCCACAAAGTTGGGCAGATCGAGGCCAAAGAAGTAGAGGAAGTTGCTGTCCTGCCTAAACCGGTAGGTGTTCTTGGGGTAGTTCATGGGCGACTCCATATTCCCAGGAATAAGGATTAACCCCGTGCGAATCTTTTTCCGCAGACTTAAGCGCCTGTTTACATAAACCTGTTTTTCAAACATATCGTTGTGTTTTTAGAATTACAATTACAGTATTTACCAGTAGTGTTAAAGATACGACCTTTTTTTGGTTGGGGCAAACGTTGGCGGAGGAACTCCCCCTTGGTTCGTTAAAATGGGTTAAGGGAAGATGAAAGGAGGGATGCAAGAAGACCGAAGTTTGAAGAGGGAAGCAAAGGGCGAGGGGAGAATCTCGACA
>JAVEYY010000026.1:0-70455 GCA_034003245.1 Tenuifilaceae bacterium | reverse complement strand
ACTGATCTCAACGCTAAGCACACACGACTATTGCCATAGAGCATGAAGATGAAATTTTGACTCTCTTAGCGTTTTCGCAGTGAATAAAATATGTACTAAACAATGAAAATATAAACAGATGAAAAGTAGATTGCTACGAAATATTGTTGGTGGGTTGAGTTTTACAACTGCACTTTTTATTTTTCAAGCCTGCTACGGAACACCTCAGGATTTTGGCCTCGATGTGCTTATCGAGGGTCAAGTTAAGTCCCGTGCTACGGGTCTCCCAGTAAAGGGTATTCGGGTTTCAGTTCAGGATGGAATACAGTACACTACAACCAACGACGAAGGCCGATTTGGTTTTTATACTTTGCGGTTAGATCAGCTAAAAGTTGCTTTCGAGGATGTTGATGCCGAAGAGAGCGGCGTATTTAGCAGTAAAGATACTGTTCTTATGAACTTCCCCGATGTTGTTTACCTCGATATTTTACTTGACTCGAATTAGATGCTTTCGTCTTTAAAAAGGGCTGCTTTCCGAAAGTTTCGAAAATCACAGGTTAAACAGCACAAGTTAACATACCTATTTTGGGAGTGTACAACTCGCTGTAACCTAAACTGTCGGCATTGCGGAAGCGATTGCAAAAAGGAAAGCCATATCCCCGATATGCCTTTGGGCGATTTTTGGGGAGCAATCGATACTATTGAAAAGCCATCAAAAGATTTAATAGTTGTATTAACGGGTGGCGAACCATTGCTCAGGAACGATCTTGAGCAGTGTGGACTGGAAATCCGAAAGAGGGGATTACGCTGGTCGCTGGTGAGCAATGGAACCCTCTACACACAGCAAAAGCATATATCACTTCTAAATGCAGGGCTTGGCGCCCTTACCATCTCTCTCGATGGACTTGAGGACACGCATAGCTGGTTAAGGAATGACACCAAAAGCTTTGGTAAAGTTGTTCAGGCCATAGGAATTGCAGCCAGTTCGTCGCGCCTTAACTTCGATGTGGTTACCTGCGTGAACCCCCGAAATATTCATCAGCTTTCCGAAATAAAGGACTTGCTGGTTAATCTGGGCGTTAAGGCATGGCGCCTGTTTACCATAGTTCCCATTGGCCGGGCAGAAAATAATCCCGAACTCTCAATAAACAGTAATCAGCTTGTTGAATTAATGGAGTTTATATCCAAAGAGCGTACACAGGGGTTGATAAATGTGCAATTTAGCTGCGAAGGATACGTTGGAGAATATGAGGATAAAGTTCGCGATAGTCTATTTTTCTGTAGAGCTGGTGTGAACATTGGCTCAATCCTAATTGATGGTTCCATATCGGCTTGTCCAAATATTGATAAGGCATTTGTTCAGGGAAATATCTATACCGATAATTTTTTCGAAATTTGGGAAACTAAGTTTCAACCTTTTCGCGATAGAAGTTGGAATAGGGTAGGAGATTGTTCCTACTGCAGTAGCTATGCCGATTGCAATGGCAATGGTTTTCATAATTGGCATGGCGATATGAGCAATCCTATTGTTTGCCACAAAAGAATGATTGAAGAAGCCCAAATTTGATGGCTAAAATTATAAACAGTTAAATCCATAATGATGAGCAATTTTTTGAAGTTAGCAAAAGACCGTTACTCATGCAGGTCATACAGCGCACAGTCCTTATCAAAGGAAACTATTATGAATGTACTTGAGGCCGCCCGGATAGCCCCTTCAGCTACAAATGCGCAACCCTGGAGGTTTGTGGTGATAACCCAATCGCCATTGCGCGAAGAGATTTTGAAATGTTACTCCGGTGCTTGGCTTAGTTCAGCGCCAGCAATTATAGTTGTGTGTGGAAATCATTTTGAGTCGTGGCGAAGGGCCGATGGAAAGGATCATTGCGATGTGGACTTGGCCATAGCCATAGACCATATTACCCTGGCGGCAACCGACAATGACTTAGCAACCTGCTGGATTTGCAAGTTCGATGCCATGCGTTGCGCTGAAATTCTTAGGTTACCAAAAGGCATCGCACCATTTGCACTTATTCCTTTAGGATTTCCTCAGGAAAAGAACAACTACTCTGAGAGGCACTTGGTGCGTAAATCGATTGATGAGATAGTTTCGTGGGAAGGGTACAACTTTTAAACTCCAGTTGTATACTTTTTAACCCTAGCTGCTAAACTCTTGGCATTACCTGTGAGTTTATTAAGATGATTCCAGAACTGCGGCCCGTGGTTTTTATGGATTGTGTGAGTTAACTCGTGAAGTATCACATAATCCACCAACTCATCGGGTAATTTCATTAGGTAAATGCTAAGGTTGATATTATTTTTGCTTGAGCAGCTTCCCCATCGCGATGTAATATTCTTTATTCGTAAAGAGCTATAGCAAAAGCCATGCTTTGCGGTCAAATCATAAATCTTTTGGGGGAGAATTCTTTTTGCCTCCATGCGAAACACATTTTCTATTGTGCTTTTGGCTGCAGACTGAATCTCGTTACTTGTGCTGCTAATCTCCTCGGGAAAAAGCATTTTAATCTGACCATTGGCTATTGAAACCCTAATAGTACTTGTTTTTGAGGGAATTAGTAGCAACTCATGTTCGCGGGTTTTATAACCCGATGTAATTGCTTTATGCGCTCCAGTGATCGAAATTTCCTTTAACTTGGAGACAATCCAGTCCTTCTTTTGCTCAACAAAAGCTTTAGCTGAAACAATGGATAAAAATCCGGGAACAGTAACTCTTACCTCTTTGTTAGGTTTTATTGATATTGTAAGCCTTTTGGCACGTGAGTTTCTATTAAAATGTATTTCACCCACATCGGGCATTAGCCAAATGGTAGGTTGGGTTTTACGCTTTAGGGACATACTACTGTTTCAGGATCCAGATATTGGGGTACTTCAACTTCCATTGATTCATGGAGTCAACCGCTTGTTCACGAGTTAAAAAGGAGCCAAGAGAAACCGCATGCATTCCTGTTGGTTGCACAATTACCTTGGAGTTATAACCCGAGGCCTTCATATCCTTTGAGTATTTTTCGGCATAATTGGCATTCCTAAAGCTACCCACAATCAGGTGAAACATACCCTCCTGAGGGTAAGCTATGCTCACTTTTGTATTATCGGCGGGCTTGGTCTGTGCAATTCGTTTATCGGTGGTATTTTTTGTCTGGCTAGTTTCTTCGGCTGGTGTTGTTTCGTCCATCTCCTGACTCAACTTTTTAAACTCATCCTCAAATTTACCCCTCTCCGAATCGGCAGGTTGAGCTGCAGGAATATTTTGTGTTTTAGAAGCAGTAATAGCAGTTGCCGTTTTTTGGTTTTTCCCCGAGGAGAAAGCTCCCTGACTATAAAGATACCAGATACTTGCCATAATTGTAACAAAACCAACACCAATTAGAGTACCGTATAAAATTGCCTTGCCAGTTCCTGTTGATGAACTTGTTGGTGCTGCTTTCTTGGGGGTAGCAGGTGGAGGGGTAAAGGTTTTTTTGGCCACTGGTTTACTTATATTTCCTTTAGGTTTTTCTACTTCGCTTTTTGGGAGTTCAATGGATTCTGGTTTTTTCTTAATTTCCTCTTTTTCGGGAATTACCTTGGGTTTCTCTTCTGGCTTAACTTCAATGGGTTTTGGCTCCGATTTTTCCTCTTTAGGTTTACGTTCTTCACCTTTTTCTTGAGTAGAATCATCAATTACGGGAGTAACAACTTTTGGTGGAGTTGGTTTTTCAACCTTTTCTTCGGTAGGTTTTACTGCAGGAGTAGTTTCGGTTGTAAACTGTATACTTCCCCTGTTATCAACTATTAGCGATCCCAATCCCTCAACTACAAATGCTTTCTTGGTTTGTAACTTGTCCCTAATACTGTCGATAAATTTGGTGAGTTCTTCCTTTGCTTGGTCTTTGCCAATTTTTCTGGATGCGGCCAGCGAGTCCTCAACCATTCCGTCGTTATACCTTAAAAATGGGCTAAAAGTAACATTGCTGGGCTTAAACACTCCAGTCCCATCGTCTTTAACTAGAAATGCGCCAAAATCGGGAAGGATTACGCGGGCGTTTTTTTCAATTAGTTCTCGAAGGAATTGAGTATCCATTATGCAAAAGATTTCGGGTTTAGAATAGGGTAAGAATCAACAGCCAAATTTAAAAAAAATGTGCAAAATATCCTATGTTTTTGGTGTAGAGCTGTTATTTCATCAGCAAAACGTAAAACCTCAGCAAAATATTATTACGATGTTTAACAATCACAGTATTTTAACTTAACGCATTAATCAATATTATATTAGCGTGGGCAAACCTCCTCTATTAATGATAAAACTTTTGATATGGAGTATGGTTTGGTCATAAGCTGGTCGAATCCCACATCCTTAAAATCATCAAAAAAAGTAAGGGGATTGTGCGCCGTAAGTGCAATAATAGGAATACTCTTTTTAGGCTCGGGGAACTTTTCGCGAATGTATTTGGTTGTCTCAAGGCCATTCATAACGGGCATCTCAATATCCATAAGGATAAGGTCCACAGAATTGTTTTTAAAGATATCAATGGCTTGTTGACCATTCTCGGCCTCTAGACAATGAGCGCTTATTTTCTTGACTATCTCCTTAATAAGGAGTCTGTTAACGAAAATATCATCAACAATAAGTAATTTGTATTTTGGTTCCATTCGGTAGCAATAGTGTGAGTGCAAATATAATTTTTCTAACCTAACCTGCTTAATGTTTTCAATATATTAAAGCTGTTAATCGAAAAAACATTTCGGTTCATATCTATAATTTTGTCATTCTTAAATTCCGAGAGTGTTCGTATTAAACTCTCTTTGGTAGTTCCTGCCAGTTCTGCCAGCTCCTGGCGGGTAAGGGGAATGGAAAACTCATTGCTACTGAAAATATCCTGCGAAAAGTAAAGAATAATATCTGCCACTCTACCGGGCAGCTGTTTGGAGAGAAGACTTGATAACCGACTGATATTAAATAGATTTTCGGAGCAAATTCGTTGGTTTATTTCGTTGGCAAACCGATGATTACTCTCCATCAGCCAGCGAAGTGTATCTACAGAAATGGTTCTGATTGTTGTTGTCTCCATGGAGCAAACTGAGTACTCGTAGGTTTCGCTGGCCAACCCCGACGAAATACCAACAAAACACCCAGGCTGTGCGACCCTTAGAATTAGGTTTTTTCCCTTCCGCATTTCGCGGGTTACCTTAACTAAACCCGAAATCACAAGCGCCACCTCTGTAACTCTGGAGCCTTGTTTAAAAATCGTATCGCGCTTACCAAACTCCGTTCTATTCGACTCTTCGTAAAACCTTGCAAGCTCCGGAGCAGTTAAAACCTCCTCAATATTGAATGAGGGTTTGGTAGTTTTCTGTACAGCAACGTTTTCGGTGGTATTCATATTTCGCCTTTTTTTTGTTATGCTTTCATAAATATAATTATATTTTTTTAAGAATGATTCAAATCACCATTTTTTAGTGAGCAAGGTCATTAAAATATTCTTGCATCAACTTTTTATTACTTGTACTTTTGATTATTCATTTTTTTAACTTTTCTCTATGATACTTATTGTTGACGATTCTACCACAAATCAAGTTTTGCTTGAAGCTATCCTTCAAGAGGAGGGCTACGAAACTATTACTGCCTTTGGGGCAAAGGAAGCTTTCAGAATTATTGAAAGAAATAAACCCGAGTTGATCCTTTTGGATTTGCTGATGCCCGAGGTTAGCGGATTTGAGTTTTTAAAGCAGATTAAGGCAAAACCCACCACTGCCGATATACCCGTGATTGTTGTGTCGGCTGTTGGCTCAAACGAGAATGTTGAACTTACCAAACAGCTGGGTGCCGTTGAGTTTTTTAGCAAACCCATCAATATATCAGTACTGGTAAATACGGTGAAGCGCATGGTGATGGTTAGCTAATTCTTTTGCCAACAAGCTACGCTAACCTTTTTTTGTTATAAACGTTGAACATTCTAGGGTAATTTACTTTAGCCTAAGAGTGATAATCCTAACAACATGAAAAACCCTAAACCCAATAAATCGGTGGAACCAAGATTGCAGTTTTCTATAAGGGAGTTTATAGAGGTATTTGTGGGGATTGATGAGCAGATTTTGCAACTCCACCAGTGTTCATCCGACGATTTTTTGGGTCTTAATGCCGATTTTAAACAGTACTACCGTCAGGCTAAAGCCATATCCGATAATGCTTCGCAAATATTTAATGCCCTTACCGAAGCGGAGACCAAAGCACTTTTGCGCGACATTGAATCCCTTTATAAAGATATGAAGCAAATTCAGCTGCAATTTGCGAATCATCTTAATAGTACTATCGCATTCTTGCAGGATATAATGCAGCTTCAGGGAAAACTATTTCTCCCTATTAAGAATTTGAATCAGGATCTACTTACGCTTAAATTTTTGTTGGCCAATCTTAAAATATCCAATTCTACCCTCAATACTCCCAAGGGAGAAAATCTTGAGACACTACTTTACCGTTACAATGAGGTTATAAACGAGTTTAAAATTTGTGGATTTCAGAACGAGGGTAACCTCGAACAGCTCAAGGAAACGGTTTCGAAAACATTGAGCCATTTTGTGGCCATTAGCGAGAGCAGTCTAACTGATCTCGATAAGATACTGAACAACATTCATTTCGGCATTATTCTCTTTGCCGAAAAGCACGAGGAGGTGGCTCGCCAGATACCGGAGCTAACCCAAAAAACCGAGAACTCATCGAAGAGCATTGCCGATATCATCACAAACCTGCAGTATCATGATATTATCAGGCAAAAAATGGAGCATGTGCAGGCCACCCACAAGAAACTTCTAGACGATTTAGAGGCAACGGCCAACGAGAAAAGTGAGGAGGATCTGGCTAAGCAACAAAATTTATTGATTCGAATTCGCGACATAGCAAATCTTCAGTCGGCGCAGCTGGTTTATGCCAATAAGGAGTATCAGCAGGCAGTTGAGGTGATTACCGATAAATTTCTTGCCATCAGTAGCGATATGACAACCATTGCCTCGATGTGCCAGGGTATTAACGCTTCGCAGGATAACTCCGATGAGCTTTACCACTCGAGCCTAATAGATAAGATGCAGAACTCATCCATTGTGCTTAATAAGTTTGTTGAAGCTAGCAATACATTTACCCATCATATCGACACTATCACCGGACAAATTCAGCAAACCCGTGAGAGTATTACCAAGTTCTCGCAATCGTTAGGTCAACTAAAGGAAATAACAGGGCAAACGCTTGAAGTTTTCGCCGGAGTAAATCAAGATAATAAGGAACTTACTGAGTCGCTTAAACAGGTTGAAAGTTTATACCGCGATGTGGAGCGATTCGAAGGAATTATTCAGCAAGTTTTTAAGAGTATTGTTGATGCTAGGGGCAGGCTGCTTCCCGACATAGGTCATAACTTGTTGGGTTCCACCAGTGAAGGGCTTTTTATACAAGCCGCTCAGTCCATGAGTAGTATCATTAATCAGCTCAATCAGAAGCATTTGGCAATCAAATCGTTGATCGATCATAATCTGGCTGCCAGCAAAACTATTTCCACCGACGTACGAGAATCGATCAATAAGATTAGGTATTACGATTTTTTTGAGCGGGTAATTGTTGATATTATCGCAGAATTTAACCATATTTACCAAATGCTCAAGTCCGATATGGCCCTTGGCGAACACTCCAAGGCCGAGGATCTGGATTCTATAAAAGGATTGTACACAATGGCTAGTGAGCATCACATTCACGATAAGGTGGCAGCAGCCGATGGCGATGTTGACCTTTTTGGTGATGAGGAGGTTAAGCCAACCGATGAAGATGACGATAACCTAGAACTATTTTAAGAATCTATCAATATGGCAAAAGCGCAAAATATCACCCTAAAAGCTCAGGCTTCGAAGGGAAATCCCGAGGAGATGGTCGTTACCATCCAAGGTGAGTTGACCCTTGATAATGCCCAAAAAATCAAAGACTTTCTTTTGGCTACGTTGGCTAAGGGGAGCAAGTTTTTGGTAAAAATTAGCAATGTGGACAGCATCGACCTGGGATTTATTCAGCTCCTTCAACGGTTTAAGTGGGATGCTCAGCAAGTTCAGAAAGACGTTGAGCTATCAGCAAAACTCACCGACGATCAGTCACAACTCCTCACCAGAGCAGGATTCGCATCGATAATTACCCTAAAAAATTAAATATTTTACATCAAATACTGAGTTACCATGGCAAAAACAATACTAATTGTCGACGACTCCGAAAGCATACGCGAAGTGGTTAGCTTTACCCTCGAAAATGAGGGGTATAATGTTCTTATTGCAAATGATGGAACTGATGCGCTGAAATTTTTGGATGGAACCCATATCGACCTCATTATTACTGACCTTCACATGCCCGAAATGGATGGCATTACCCTTATCAAAGAGGTTCGTAAGATGGAGCAATACATGCGAATTCCCATCCTGTTCCTAACAACCGAATCGCAAGCTGCCAAGAAAATGGAGGCCAAAGACGCTGGAGCTACCGGATGGATTATTAAACCATTTGTACCCGCCAAACTCATTGCTGCACTTAATAAAGTTCTACGCTAATGGATAATTTCAAGAAAAAATTTATTGAGGAGGCCGTTGACCTGATTGATGGCCTGGAGAAATCCCTCCTTGAGCTCGAGGAGAATCCCGAGGATGAGTCCATAGTGCAAAAAGTTTTTAGGGTAATGCATACCCTGAAGGGAAATAGCGGAATGTTTGGTTTCGACATGATCGACAGTTTTACCCATGAAATGGAAACTGTTTACGATCTGATTCGCAACAAGCAGCTTTCTGTAACCCGCGAAATTCTTGATGTTACCTTAGCGGCTGTTGATCACCTAAAACTCCTACTCAACGAGGATAACTACAGTGATCCCGAGGTTCAGGCCAACCATATGAGTCTTCTTGCCAAAGTTTCGGCAATAATAAATGAGGATAGTTCCATAGCCCAAAATGCCAATGTTATTGAGGAGATCGTTGAAACCAATGGTAATCAGGGAAAAACATTCTATATCCTTTTTGAGCCTCATAAGGAGATTTTCAACAATGGAACCAATCCCCTATTCCTGCTCGATGAACTCTACACGTTGGGCGAAGTCAAGGTTTACGCTCACCTTAACCGGGTGCCCCCATTGAACGAAATCGATCCCCTTTTATGCTACACATACTGGGAGGCTCTGCTTTATACCCAAGCAAATGTAAATGATATTAGCGATGTGTTCATCTTTGTTGAGGATGAATCAACAATTGAAATACAGCAACTTGCTGAAGGAAATCTATTAACTGATGAGGTGTTTGTGGCTAAGGTAAATAATCTGGCCAGTATTCAAAAGGATATCGGTGTTAGCACAATGCAACGGCTTGCCAACGAGGCACAAAAGCATAATGTCAAGAGTGTTGTTTCAACAAAAAGTAAGGAGCGGAGCACTGCCAAGGATACCACAATTAGTAGCATTAGGGTTGCTGCCGATAAGCTGGATCTGCTTATGAACCTTGTATCGGAGTTGGTAACTACCCAAGCTAGATTAAGCCTTTTTGCTGAGGAGAATGCTGTCCCCGGCCTAATGCCAATATCCGAAAACGTTCAAAAGCTTTCTCGTCAGCTAAGGGATATTGCCTTTAGCATTGTGCTAATTCCCATTGAGAATATGCTCACACGTTTTCAGCGTTTGGTTAGGGATTTATCCTCGGAGTTGGGTAAGGATGTTGTTTTTATCACTGAGGGAGCTGAAACAGAACTCGATAAAACCATTATTGAGAGCCTCGCTGATCCCCTTATGCATATTCTGCGAAATAGCTTAGATCATGGTATCGAGGAGAGCAGTGTAAGGGCTAAAGCCGGAAAACCTAAGCAAGGTATAATATCGCTCAAAGCCTTTTACTCTGGTGCCAATGTGATGATACAAATTAGTGACGATGGCGCAGGTATCAATCCCGATATGATTACCCAAAAGGCGATTGCTAAGGGAATTATTTCGCCCGATAGAAAATTAACTAAACGCGAAGTTCTCGACTTGGTCTTTCTGCCCGGTTTTAGTACTGCCAAAAAGGTAACCGATGTGTCGGGACGCGGTGTTGGTATGGATGTGGTAAAGCGAAAAATTGCCGACATTAGGGGTGAAGTGGAGATTGATTCTGAAGTGGGATTTGGAACCACAATTACCATTAAATTACCCTTAACCCTATCCATAATCGATGGCTTGCTGGTTAAGGTTGATGATACGCACTTTATTATTCCGCTCTCCGTTGTCGATAAGATTTTTGCCGTTGAACACGAGAAGATAGCCAAAACATTCAACAACGTAGTTGTCCTCGATGGGAAACAGGTACCTTTCTTCTATGTTCGACGAGAGTTTGAACATGCCGAAAGTACCGAAAAGTATGAGCAGGTTATTGTTGTTAACTTCGAGGAGAAGAGCGTAGGTCTTGTAGTTGACACAGTTATTGGGGAGTATCAGGCTGTGCTTAAGCCACTGGGTAAGCATTACAAAAACCAGGAGATGATTTCAGGGGCTACTATTCTTGGCGATGGTACAGTTGCTTTGGTAATGGACACCAATAAGATCATCAAACTTTTTGCTAATCACGAGGATTTTAAAATCGAGAGCGAAAAATCAACTAAGTCAAAATAAATTACTTAAAGGAGGAATGCATATGAACCAAGACAACCTATCAAAAATTAACTCCTACCTATCGTTTAAATTGGGTGAAGAGGAATTTGCTGCCCATGTGGGCAAAGTTCTAAATATTTTGGAGATGACCAAAATAACTGAGGTTCCCAAAGCACCTGGTTACATGAAAGGGGTTATTAACCTCAGAGGGACAGTCCTTCCTGTAATCGATACTCGCATTAAGTTTGGCATGGCGCCAACCGAGTATACCACCAATACCTGCATAATTGTTCTTGATATTCAGGTTGATGGCGAGCAAATACAGATTGGCGCACTTGTGGATGCTGTTCAGGCTGTGCTTGAAATTGAGAAGGGTCAAATTATGCCCCCCCCCAGCATTGGAAGTAAGTATAAGTCCGAGTTTATTGAAGGTGTGGCCAATATCGATGATAAGTTTATTATGATTCTTGATATGGATGCCGTATTCTCTACCGAGGATGTAACAGACCTCAAATTTAAGACAGAGGAAACAGAAAAAACAACCACAATTGAGGAGATCAACTAGTAAAAAAAATGAATTTTACTTGATTTCCATTGGTAATTGTTGTACCTTTATATAAAGAGTGCGTTTGGGTTAAACCTATAAATCAGTTCTTTAGGTAGGGTTAAATTGAATTTGGGGACAAATTACAATTTTTAGGCTGGAGCTAATAATTTTTTTTATGTCCCCATCGGGCTGTTCAAAAAGCAAAAATCAGGTTTAGGGGAATCACTAACATTGAGGGGCGAGCTTTTTGAACAGCCCTTATTATAAGCATATCCCACCACTAACGATATACTTTTTTGTGTAAGAAAAATCCACTTGATTTATCATGATTCTCGTGTATTGAATCCAATCTGCTGGCATTCAGCAGTAAGTGTTTTTTTTGATTTTTTTGCTTGATGACAGAGGAAAATTGGATGTTCTTTACAGGATATATCATTAATAAAGCCTATTTTTAATCAAAAGTAGTGGGTTATTAAAATTTGAATTTGTAAATTTAGGGAATGATTTTTTTGTTTGCTAAAATGAGCAAAACAGCATTTGAAATTTATTAGAAAACCAAATCCAGCTTATTAGCGTATGTTTAATTCCCGTTTAAACGAGATTTTCAAGGCACAGCTAACTCAGGATGAGTTTGACAAGCTTAGCCGATTTATATATAAGGAGAGTGGAATAAAGATGCCACCAGTTAAAAAAGTTATGCTCCAAAGTCGATTGCAGAAAAGGCTTAGAGAGCTTAACCTGAGTTCATTCAAGGAGTATATCGATTATGTTTTCAGCAAGGAGGGGCTTAACAACGAGATCATCCATATGCTTGATGTGGTGAGCACAAATAAAACCGATTTCTTCAGAGAGCCCGTGCATTTCGATTTTTTAACCCAAACAGCTCTTCCCGAGCTTATACAGGAATCCCGAAATCGAATGTTAAAGGTTTGGAGTGCTGGCTGCTCGAGCGGAGAGGAGCCCTATACCATTGCCATTGTTATGGCCGATTTTGCCGAGAAGAACCCTGGTTTTGATTACTCAATAATTGGCACAGATATTTCAACTCAAATCCTGCAAAAAGCCGTTGATGCGGTTTATAAGGAGGATCGGGTTTCAATCATTCCCCTGGAAACAAAGAGAAAGTATTTTCTGAAAAGTAAGGAGAGACTTAATCCAACAGTAAAAGTCGGGCCCAACCTTAGAAAGAAAGTTCGATTTGGTCGCTTAAACTTTATGGACAACTACTACGATATTCCCGAAACATTTGATATCGTATTTTGCAGGAATGTGTTAATATACTTCGATCGCGAGACGCAGGAAAAAGTTATCCAAAAGTTATGCGATAAGCTTAGGCCCGATGGCTACTTTTTCCTTGGGCATTCAGAATCTATAATGAATATGCAGGTACCGTTAAAGCAGGTAAAACCTACAATATTTAAACGTATTTAGGCTTTTTTATTCGTTATCAATTGTAAAGCAAGAAGTTCAACATAAATATTCATACGATTATGGGACATAAAATTACCGACGAGGAGCTTTTGGATGAGCTGAAACGTCGTTTTGAACAGAATAAAATTGCCGTGAAGGAGCTTAAATCGCTCAACGAGGAATTAAAAAATGTAAATAAGAAGCTCGAGGAGTCCGAATCGCTCAAGAGTCACTTTATCTCTAATATCACCAACGAGATTATAAACCCCTTTACCTCTATTCTTGGCTTGTCTAGAGCAATTCTCTCGGTGGATAAGGAGAACTGGAAAAAGGTTGTAACCATGATTGCACTCATTCACTCCGAGGCATTCACTCTCGATTTTCAGTTCCGTAATATTTTTGTCGCGGCTAAGATTGAGGCTGGAGAAATTTTCCCCGAAGTCTTTAATACCGATGTTGTAAACCTTATCGAGAGCGTGATAGAATCGTTTAAGCTTGAGGCTCGTCGCAAAAAATTACATGTAGTATTCGACAACAAGTTAAATATGGATGAGCCTGGGATGTTTCTTTTTAAGACAGATCCCGAAAAGTTAAAGCTCATATTGGCCAATTTACTTAGCAATGCCATAAATTTCAGCTTCGAGGGTGGGCAAGTAGAGATTATTACTCAGCTTCAAGGGCGCAACCTTGTTGTTTGTGTTCGCGATCACGGCATAGGAATTAGTAAAGAGAATCAGAAGATAATTTTCGATAGGTTTAAGCGCCTTGACACCGGAATAAACTCCCTTAACCGGGGGCATGGATTAGGGTTGTCGGTTAACAAAGCCGTTATTGAGATGCTCGATGGCAAGATAAATATTGAGAGTGAGCTGGGAAAAGGAGCATGTTTCACCATCAGCATTCCCGAGAGCAATCAGGAAACATCCGATTTTGCATCGGATGCAAACGAAACTTTCTTTGATTCGGACGAAGAAACCTTTTAGGCCAAAGGCTTATGGAGCAGGAGAATACCCATTTTTTATATCCAGCAGCACTATTCGCCAGCAAGGAACCCCACAGGGTCTCTACAATCCTGGGTTCTTGCGTAGCGGTTTGCCTGTACGACCCAATTCTTCAGGTTGGAGGGATTAACCATTACATGTTACCCTTCTGGAACGGGCAGGGGTTGGCTAGCCCAAAGTATGGGAATATTGCCATTGAAAAGTTAGTGGAAAAGATGTTGAGCCTAGGATCAAAGAAAACTAATATAAGAGCCAAGGTGTTTGGCGGGGGTGAGGTGATTGACACAAATATTTCGCAATTCCATATTGGTGAGCGAAATATTAAGCTGGCCATGGAAATGCTCGAGGAACTTAGAATTCCCATTGTGGCCAAAAGTGTTGGTGGAAAGTTGGGGCGGAAAATTGAGTATTACACCCTAACCGGTGAAGTTAAACAGCGGTATATCGATAGGACAATTAACCCCCAGCCATAAACCGAAGTATTGATAAACAGCTAATTTATTCTTAATATGGGCAACAAGATTAGAGTATTAATAGTAGACGATTCGGCCGTTGTTAGACAAACTCTTAGCCAGATTATCAGCTCCGACCCACACCTCGAAGTAATGGGAACAGCAACTGACCCCTATTTTGCTGCCAAAAAAATTGCCGAGGAGGTGCCCGACGTTATCACCCTCGACGTGGAAATGCCAAGGATGGATGGGCTTACATTTTTAAAGAAGATAATGACGCAGCATCCTATTCCCGTTGTTATAATATCGAGTTTAACAGAAAAGGGAACCGAAACGGCCATTAGAGCACTCGAGTTTGGGGCAGTTGATATAATAACAAAACCACAGGTTAACACCAAGACATTCTTTGAGGAATCGAAAATTCGAATTTGTGATGCTGTAAAAGCGGCAGCACAGGCACGAATTGCACGTAAACGGATTTTAGTTGAACCGCACGCTGTTGAACCAAAGTACTCCGCCGATGCAGTGCTTCCTCCGGTTACTCCCAACATGAGTATGATTAAAACCACGGAGTATGTTATTGCTGTTGGGGCATCAACTGGAGGTACTGAGGCTCTTACTACTTTTTTGCAGGCAATGCCCCTTGATACGCCCGGAATTGTAATTGTGCAGCATATGCCCGAAAAGTTTACCACCTCATTTGCCGCCAGGCTAAACGAACTCTGCAAAATTACTGTTAAGGAGGCCGAAAATGGCGATAGCGTTATTCGAGGCCGTGCACTTATTGCGCCTGGAAATTACCATATGATACTTAAGCGAAGTGGAGCTAGATATTATGTTGAGATAAAGGATGGGCCTTTGGTAAATAGGCATCGACCATCGGTTGATGTACTTTTTCGTAGCACTGCACGATATGCCGGAGCCAACGCCGTTGGTGTAATTATGACTGGAATGGGCGACGATGGAGCAAAGGGCATGCTAGAAATGAAACAGGCTGGTGCAAAAACTGTTGCCCAAGATGAGAAATCGTGTGTTGTGTTTGGTATGCCTAAGGAAGCGATAAAACTGGGTGGAGTTGATAAAATCCTATCGCTCGATGCCATTGCACCCTACGTGGTAAAACTTTAGCTTTATAGTATGCACTAAAAGGCTTTGCGTTGTTCCAAAGCCTTTTTTTTATTATTATTGCCTAGTAATTAAACTTACCTAGCGTAAGGAAAAAAACTATTAGCATGCAGAAACTTGCCGATGCCAAACCCGATAAACCTAAACTACCAACGCCCAAGTTATCGCTGTTGTACCGATTTTTTTGTTGGTGCTCAGGAGCGCGTCTCTATATCCTTAAACAATGTCCTTCCGAGTTTAATAAGTTTTACGGCATAGGGGTAATCGTCTTCCTAACTGGCGTTATGGCTTCACTATCGGGCGGTTATGCTATTCACAATGTATTCCAGAAAATTGAGATTTCTATAGCATTTGGAGTTCTCTGGGGATTTTTAATCTTCTCTATCGACTGGTATATTGTGGCGAGTTTGCGTAAGCAGTCAAAACGTATGGCCGAGTTTGGGATGGCCGTCCCACGCTTTATATTGGCAATTCTAATTGCATTTGTGGTTTCGATGCCCCTTAAAATGAAACTATTCGAACGCGAGATTGAGCAGCAAATTCTGTTCGATCAACAGCAAAGCAATTTGCAGTATCGTGATCTGGTCTCAAAAGATTTCTTGGACATAGAACGACTCGAGAAAGACATCACCTCGCTTCGCGATGAAATCTTGCAGAAGGAACAACAGCGAAATACCCTATTCTCTATGATAGTTGCCGAAGCCGAAGGGATGAGTCCTACTCGAACTCCTGGTAAAGGGCCTGTATACCGCGAAAAAAAAATAGAGTACGATAAGGTGGACGACGAGCTCAAACAGCTACGTGAGCATAACCTCCAACTTATCCAGCAAAACAACGAGGAACTATCACAATTAAGGGCTAGGCGTAATCAGGTTCTATCAGAGGCACAGGTTGTTAATAAGCGATCCGATGGATTTCTTGCTCGTTTACAAGCCATGAATACTCTAACGGCGAGCAGCCGTAACATACAGCTGGCAAGCTGGTTTATAATTCTTCTTTTCATTACCATCGAGAGTGCCCCAATAATTGTAAAGCTGCTCTCCGCTCGTGGACCTTACGATGACTTGCTTGAGGCCGAGGAGTATATTAAGCAAGTTGAGATTAGACGTGACGTGGTTCAGGTTGAACTAACCGAGGATCATCACATCGACCTACATCGGTTACTAGAAAAGGAACGCAACGAGCGGCTCTTTGAAGTTGAGAAGGATCATATTCAGAAAGAGGCTGAAGTTCTTGCTGAGATCAACAAGTTAAAGATAGATAAGTGGAAAGAGGAGGAGGTAAGCAAACTTAACACTACGGCCAAATTAGCCGAGCAGGACGAGGAATTGAACGACCAAGCGCTGGAGCAAATTAGTAAACTTTTTGAACCAGAATCGCCTGAAATGAAGGATATTGATTTTAGTGAGGATGAGCACATCTCCAACGAGATTGCAAAGGATGGCAATTCGTTGACCAACGATTAGCTCCTTTCTATTCTTTTTTACTGGCCCTCACTGACCGAAAAGCAAAATCTATTAAGCAGATTTTTAAGTGCAGATTTAGCGATTATAACAAATAATATCTATTTTTAGTCAAATTTTTCCGACTATGCAACCAAACTATTCAAGAGGGTTTGTAATCCGCTACACCATAATTGTTTTCACAATTACCTTTGGTTTCCTGGCTCTTATTCTTTTTGTGCAAGCACAAATGCTCAATATTGCCTTTACAGCCAATGGTATAGCCGATATCCATCGAAGGTTTCCAATTTTTTACTTAATCGACACGCTACCCATTCTGGCCGCAATCGCGGCTTACTACATAACTAGGTATGTGTCAGGGATACAGATCGAAGCAGCTGAATACTCGGAAAGGGAAGTAACCCGTCAGCGAAAACTGTATCGATTTGTTCAAAAATTGAAAGAGGGGGATATTAACGCCGATTACTCACCCGAGGAGAGCGATGTTTTAGGAAAGGCGATTGTTAATTTGCGCGATACGCTTAAACTTAGTAAGGAGGAGGAAGCAGTTAGACGAAAAGAGGATGAGCAGCGTAGTTGGACTGCAGAGGGATTAGCAAAATTTGGCGAAATACTTAGGGCTGAAAAAAACGATATTGAAGAACTTTCATACCAAATTATAAGCAACTTAGTAAAGTATATTAATGCCAACCAAGGCGGATTTTACCTGCTTGATGATTCAGACCTTGGTGACAAATTCTTTAATCTCACCGCCTGCTACGCGTACGAACGTAGAAAGTATGCCGACAGGAGAATTGATTGGGGAGAGGGTTTGGTTGGCGCCTGCGCATTGGAAAAAGAAACCACAATCCTTAAAAAAGTACCCGATTCATATCTCAAGATCACATCCGGTTTGGGTACCTCTAGCCCAAAGAATTTGGTGCTAGTGCCTCTTAAAGTAAACGACGAGGTGCATGGGGTAATGGAGTTGGGCTCGTTTCACCCTTTTGAGCAATATAAAATTGATTTTATCGAAAAAGTGGCCGAAAGCATTGCCTCAACAATTTCGAGTGCAAAAATAAATATCCGAACAGCCAAGTTGCTTAAAGAGTCGCAGGAGCAGGCCGAGATTCTTCAAACCCAGGAAGAGCAAATGCGGCAGAACATGGAGGAGTTGCAAGCCACTCAGGAAGAAGCTGCTAGGCAAGCCGAGAAGTTCATTAGCTTCACAAATTCCGTTAATCACACATTAATTCGTGCTGAGTACGATGTAAATGGTACGCTGCTTTATGCCAATACTAAGTTTCTTAATAAGTTGGAGTATACAGCTAATTCCGAAGTGGAGGGTAAGCATATCTCGATGTTTATTAATAAAAAGGATAGAATTTGGTTCGATGAGATATGGGAAAGCCTAGCCAAAGGAGGCCACCACTTTGAGGGCGATATGAAGCATGTTACCCGGAATGGAAAGGACTTGTGGACAATCGCTACCTATACATGTGTAAGAAATATTCATGGTGGAGTTGAAAAGGTTCTTTTTCTGGCCATCGATACAACTGAGCAGAAAAATCAAAGCCTTGACTTTGAGGGACAGATTGAAGCTCTCAATAGATCGAGCATAAAGGTGGAGTTTAGCCCTACGGGAGATATTATTGATGTGAATGACAAATTTCAGCAAGCTTTTGGTCTAACTCAAGTTGAAGCTAAAGCCAAGATGGTATTTGATCTTTTCCATAAAAACGATCGTAAGCAGATTGATGGTATTTGGGATGACGTAACCCACGGGATACCCTACGAGGGCCAACTTAAGATGATTATGAAGTCGGAAGAGGAACGCTGGTTCCGCGGAACTTTCACTGCCGTTAACGATATGTATGGAGAGGTGGCTAAGATCGTGTTTATTGGCCACGATATCACACGAGAGAAGTTGATGGAGATTGAAACCATGGAGCAAACTGAACAGCTGCGTCATCAGGAGGAGTTGCTCCGTCAGAACGAGGTAGAGCTTAACCGCAAGCTGCGCGAGGCTAAGGAGGATATCAAGAATCAGTTTAAGGAGGTTGAGCGCGTGAAGATTCGCACTGAAAAAACCCTTGAAGGTTTCCTTGATGCCATTATAACTACTGATCAGGATGGTATTGTACAGTTCTTTAATAAGGCAGCAGAAGAACTTCTTGGTGTTACAAAGGAAGAAATCCTTGGTCAGAGTATACGAATTTTATTCCCTCCCGATGCAACCGATAAGGACGAGTTTCTTGCATCATATCTCGACCCTGGCAAGCAGGCCATTGTTGGAGAACGACGCGAAATATCGATTACCCGTAAGGATGGAGAAGAACTTAACGTTTTGATGTTACTTACAGAAGCTAAGGTGGGCCGGGAGCATACAATAACGGCCTTTATTCAGAATATTTCTGTAGATTTATTCTAAGGTCAAACGGATTTACTCAGTTTCAATTACCGGTAAGTTTTTTTACTTACCGGTAATTTCAGTTTTAAATACTCCCCTTTTTTGCTATTTTTGTGCTAGGTTTTGGCGTTGATTATTGCCAGATTTATTGCAACTAGTTGAATTATGGAGAATTTTGTAGTTTCTGCACGAAAATACCGCCCGTCGAGTTTTAATACTGTAATTGGGCAAGGTTCGCTTATCACCACGCTAAAGAATGCCATTCAGCGTAAACAGCTGGCTCAGGCATACCTTTTCTGTGGTCCACGTGGTGTTGGAAAAACCACTTGTGCCCGTATTTTCGCAAAAACCATTAACTGCCTAAATCCTTCAGCCGAGATGGAGGCATGCAATGAGTGTGAGAGCTGCAAGGCTTTTATTGGCCAACGTTCTTTTAATATTCACGAGCTCGATGCCGCATCGAATAGTTCAGTTGAAGGAATTAGAAAGTTGATAGAGCAGGTTCGGATTCCACCTCAAATCGGAAAGTACAGCGTTTATATTATCGATGAGGTTCATATGCTTTCGCAGTCGGCTTTTAACGCGTTTCTGAAAACGCTTGAGGAGCCACCTGCACATGCCATATTTATCCTTGCAACTACCGAAAAACACAAGATTCTGCCTACAATCCTCTCGCGTTGTCAGATTTACGATTTTAACCGAATTAGGGTTGAGGATACTGTGAAATATCTTGAGTATATTGCTAAGGCTGAGGATGTAGCCTACGAGGTTGAAGGCTTGAATATTATTGCCCAGAAAGCCGATGGAGCCATGCGCGATGCGCTTTCCATTTTCGATCAGGTTGTGAGCTACAGCGATAATAATATTACCTACCAGAAGGTAATTGAAAATCTGAACGTTCTCGACTTCCAGTACTACTTTACCCTAACCGAAAACTTTTTGCAAGCCGACTACGCAAGTTCCCTGCGTATTTTTGACGAGTTGCTATCCAAGGGTTTCGATGTTCAGCAGTTTATATCGGGTATGAGCGAACACCTCCGCAACCTGCTTATATGCAAGGATCCTCAAACGGCTCAAATACTTGAGGTTGGAGCGGCTATTGCCGAGCGTTACATGAAGTTTGCAACCCAATGCTCACCCGAGTTTCTGATTAAAGCGTTGGACGTTGTGAACCAGTCGGATATTTCGTACCGGCAAAGTAGCAATCAGCGCCTGCATATCGAGCTGATGTTGATTAGGCTTTGTGGTCTAAATCAAGAAAAAAAAAAATAACCTCTACGAGTGGTTAGACGATCAGCCCTTTGAGCTAGTGGTTTTGCAATCTTTGGAGAGTAAACCGCAGCAAGCACCCCCTGTTGTTACAAGGACTGAAAGTAGCAGACCTGCGGTGCAACAGGTAATCCCCAAATCGAGTCCCAAATCTTTTTCGATAAAGGATGCCATTGAGGGTAAAGTTCAGGAACCAATTAAAAAGATTGATGTTTCATCAGAGATTACTTTGGATGAGGAACCACTAGAAGAGGATTCGGATGTGGCTGAGATTGCTGATGGAATGAGTATTTTTACCCAGCTCGATTTGGAGAAGCAGTGGCAACTTTTTGTTCAGAGTTACCTTTCGGGAAAACCACGATATGCCAGCTTGCTTACCACTTATCAGCCTTTGTTAAACCCTGATTTTCAGGTAAAAGTTGTGCTTGAATCACAGCTGCAACTCGATATGTTTAACGAGATTAAGAATGAGTTTACCCACTTTCTTAGGTCAAAACTTAATAATAAGTCGATTGTTCTTTTGCTAACTATTCAGGCTCAGGATTCCACAAGTTCGAAAATATACACAGTTGAGGATAAATTCAAGTATCTAAGCCAGCTGAATCCTAAGTTGATAAATCTTAAGCAGCAGTTAAGCCTCGATTTTGATTAGTTTTTTTGTAGTACATTTAACACCATGTTTAGTTTGCTTATAAACGCTTTCAGCAATTAAAATAACAAGTAATACACATTTAATTCTTAACCTTTTAAAATTACAGCTATGTTAAACCCAAGAGTTCAAAATGCAATTAACGATCAGATTAATGCCGAGATTTGGTCGGCCTATATGTATCTTTCCATGTCGTCGTATTTCGCATCGGAAGGTTTAAATGGGTTTGCCAACTGGATGCGCGTTCAGTGGCAGGAAGAGCTTACCCATGCCATGAAATTTTTCGATTACATGGTAGAGCGGGGTACGCAACCCATTCTTAAACCCATTGATGCTGTTCCCGAGAAATGGAATAGCACGCTGCATGCCATGGAGGAGACACTTAAGCATGAACAAAAAGTAACCTCCTTAATCAACAATATTATGGATATCGCCATTGAGGAGAAGGACCATGCCTCAAAGAGTATGTTGCAGTGGTTTATTGATGAGCAGGTTGAAGAAGAGGCTAACGCTCAAGAAATTATCGACAGCTTAAGGCTACTCGATGGCAAGGGACACGGCATATACATGCTCGATAAGGAGCTGAAAGCCCGTCAATTTGTTGACGAGACGGCTGCTGAGTAATTAGAATTCGTGGAATAAAAGAAGGGCTGAGATGATCAGCCCTTTTTTTTGTTTGGGTTACTGGTGAAGTACAGAATGGTTAAAGCCACAACCATCGAGCAGCGCCAGTAAAGTGCAGCGAGTTTCCTCTGAAACGCACTTCCATTTAACCATCACCGATTTGTCGTCTTTCTTATCAATTATCTTAAGCTGGTTCAAAATATGCTTTAGGTATTGTAGGTTCATCTCGTCGATGGCCTCAATACTAATTTCAAAGTTGATATTCATTTTCCCTTCTGCAAAACGTATACTATCGGCCCATTTAATCAACGGGTAAAAGTATTCCCAGGGTTTTTTTCCTAGTGCGTTTCCATCGAGTACAATATCGCCTATTTGATCGAAGTAGACCAGCGGAGTATTTTCAGTCTTTGCCTTATTAAAGGTAGATAGTGGCTGGTATTCAATTATGTGGATAGGGAATTTGAGTTGAAATTCCAGATCTTCGCCGTCCTCCTTCACATCATCGTCTTCGGGGTAATGATACCAGTTAATTACAATATTCTTACCCTCATCGCTGAATTTTTTCAGGGAGTGTAATAACTTGTAGAAGTAGTTGGAAGTGGTTCTGTTGTAGAAGAACATCTCGAAATTGACAACCAGTGAGTCGGACTGATGGGTAAGAAAGTCGTCAATCCAGGCTTTTAGGGGCATAAAAAAACTGTTTGGATCCTCTGGGATTGATATTCCAGAGATCAGCACTTTGCCCTCGTTGCCATCGGTTAATACAAAGGGGTAATTTATTCTTGGGCTAAAAACAAAATCGGTCATTATGCTTTATTGCGTTTGGGGTTTGATAGGGCAAACGTTACTATTGTTAGAATGCACTATACTCAAAGGTATTTTTTTAATTCCGAAACGCCAAGCAATGCACCCTGTAATTTTAAATATCTAGTAGAAAAAGCTTCCAATTTGGTAAAACAAAAAGGAGACAATCCAAGCCAGCGATGTGGTGTAGAAGATGGTAAAGGCAGCCCACTTCCAGTTTCCCGCTTCCTTTTTAATGGCTGCAATAACTGCCACACATGGAAAGTAGATTAGAATAAACAGCAGGAATGAGAATGCGCTAATTGGTGTGTAAACCTTTTGTCCAACCTTTGGACCGTATGTGTAAACCTCATCTTGAAGTTTGTGAATTAGCGTTTGGCTGGTTTCATCGGAGTCATCGCCTGCCTGAACCAGCACGCCCAGCGTGCTAACCACAATCTCCTTAGCAGCAATACCCGAGAGTAGGCTTACGCCCATTTTCCAATCGAATCCCAATGGTCGAATTACAGGTTCAATGAGGTTCCCAATTCGTCCCAGGTAAGAGTTTGCTTGCCGTTCGGCTACCATTTGGTTTTCGATGTCGAACAGTTTGCCTGTAAGCGAGAGCTTTATACTGTCGAGCATAAGCGAATTTGGTGTTGATTCTTCAATTCTACTTATCTGCTGGTTAACCTGCTCTAATTGTTGTTCAAAATCTTGAGAGTAGTTTACGCCTTTTGGGAAGTACTCCAACGCCCAAATAATAATTACCGCCACCAGAATAACTCCACCCATCTTCTTAAGGTATTGAGAAGCCTTAAACCACATGTGGCGAATGGTAGACTTTAAAGTAGGAATTCGGTATGGAGGCAGTTCCATGACAAAGGGAATATCCTCGCCTTTAAATATCGTCTTCTTAAACAGGATGGCCAATATAATGGCCATAACTATGCCAATTAGATAAATCAGAAATAGCAGTGAACCGGCGTGTTTTGGGAAAAAGGCACCAAGAATTAGTATGTAAACAGGTAGCCTTGCGCTGCACGACATAAAGGGGTTGATCAGAATTGTAACCAGCCTATTGTTTCTGTTTTCTATGGTTCTTGTTGCCATAATAGCGGGTACATTGCAGCCAAAGCCCATAATTAGTGGGATAAAGGACTTGCCGTGCAATCCAATCTTGTGCATTAGCTTATCCATTATAAATACTGCCCGGGCCATATAACCTGTATCCTCGAGAATGGATAGAAATAAGAAGAGCAGCAAAATGTTGGGTAGGAATACTATTACGCTACCCACACCGCTTACAATTCCTCCAATTAAAAGATCCTTAAACGCTCCAGTGGGTATTACCGAATCGAGAAATGCGCTAAGTAGCGAAACGCCCTGATCGATCCAATCCATTGGGTAAGCACCCAACTTAAATGTGGTGTAGAAGCTAAACCACATGAAGAGCAAAAATATGGGAAACCCAAAGTATTTATGGGTGATAAAATTGTCTATCGATTGGCTGCCCTGTTTTTTCTTGTTGGGGTTTTCGACGTAAGTTTCCTTAAGCGCACCAGCAATAAAGCCGTACTTGGCATCGGTAATCAACGTTTCTGAATCATCCTTGTAAATTTCCTCTAACTTCTTTATTTGATGATTAGTTACGTTAGTTATTTCAGTATATGCATCCGATTTGCTGAGAATTCGATGCGCCTGCCGATCCTTCTCGAGTAACTTAATGGCCAGGTATCGAGAGGAGTAGTGTACATTAAGTGTGTTGTTTCTCTCCTTTTTGATTGGGATCTGAATGGCCTCAATGCTACGCTCAATGTGTTCTCCGTAGTTCAGATGGATATGTCGTAACGTTTTATCCTTATCCGTAAAAACGTTAATAACCGTGTCGAATAGTTCCGGAATTCCCTTTCCCTTCGATCCAACAGTTGGCACCATTGGTATCCCTATCATCCGACCTAAATCCTTGAAGTTAAATTTATCGCCTTGTGCCTGTAATTCATCAAACATATTTAGGGCAACTACTACCTTTATGTCCATGTCAATTAGCTGGGTGGTGAGGTAGAGGTTCCGCTCTATGTTTGATGCATCGAGCACGTTGATTACCACATCGGGTTTTTGCTCGTGAATAAATCGGCGTACGTAGAGTTCTTCGGGTGTATAGGCGCTTAACGAGTACGTCCCCGGTAAGTCGGTTATGTTGAATGTGAATCCTTTGTGTTTGAAATGCGCCAGCTTTGAATCGACTGTTACCCCGCTGTAGTTTCCTACCTGAGCATGAGCCCCAGAAGCGTAATTGAATAGTGTAGTTTTGCCAGCATTGGGGTTTCCAACTAGGGCAACGTTCACAATTTTTCCGCCTTCTTTTGCTCCTTTGGTTAGGATATCGTTTTCGCTTTGACCAGCCAAAACGCCATTATAGTTGGTTTTGGTTAGGTTTACAGCCTCCTCGGGGGTAATTATCTCGATAAGGTGAGCCTCACTTCGGCGA
This sequence comes from Tenuifilaceae bacterium, assembly GCA_034003245.1. GTDB lineage: Bacteria > Bacteroidota > Bacteroidia > Bacteroidales > Tenuifilaceae > Perlabentimonas. The sequence continues at coordinate 45,654 of JAVEYY010000026.1, read as the reverse complement.
AGTGAAACCTCATACCCCATGATTGAATACTCAATAGGATCTTTAAGTGGAGCGTTCTTTATTACAGTAACTCTCTTTCCACGAATGAACCCCATTTCGATTATACGTTTACGGAATGCCCCACGCCCTCTTACCTTCGATATTATTCCAAACTCGCCGTTTTGTAGTTCACTCAGTAGCATTTTCTAAATTTTAAAAAGACTAGCTATAAATAGCCTACAAACTTAGCATCTTTTATTGTAATTCGACATCCCCAAAAGTTGGTATTTTGAGTTTCTTCATCAACATTCAAGTTGATCTCACGTTGTATAAAGGTATCATTAGTATTATTTTTTTGATTTACTTTGACTTTAGTTTTAGTTAAGAAAAATAGTGTGTAACCATTGGAGCAGGACGAAAACATATTTGCGCGTATAAAGGAGATGCTGGGTGGGGTTACTCCCAACTTTAGCATACTTGAGCACCAGGTGGATATTAAGTTGCAGATGGAATACTTTGAGTTTTCAAAATCGCATCAAGCTGTGCTTACTCCCGATGAGTTGCTACTCGATGAGCCAAAACTATACAGCATTGATGTTGATTTTGAGGAAAAAAAGGAACTGCTTGTAGGTCTGGCTTCGATTGATAAGCCTGAAGCTTACAGGATTCTCGAGCGATTTGCCACAAGTGCTCCGGAGCAAATCATGGGTTGGGCACTAATGGCTCTGCAGGAAAGTAGAATGCTGCTCGAGACTCGTATACTCGATGAGCAGCAAGTTTTTATATCAACTGGTTTGGGTGGCAAAGGTGGTAAACTCAGGTATTTTGTGGTGGCCTTTTCCATTGACCATGCACCCTTTTCCGAAACTCAACAAAGGCTTATTTCGAGCGAATTCGATTTTTCCCTTAAGCGGTTTAATGCTGATATTGAGGAAATTCGTTTCGCTAGCCATTACTTTTCGGTAATAGCAGTGGTTCCTCTAAGCGTACCAATTAGGCAACCTTTCAAGATGGCCATAGATGAGTGTAACTCCCTGGGAAGATTTATTAAGTCGAGTTTTCTGATTACCAATGTGAAAATATTAACCGATTCCGAAATCGACGAAATTGTTCGGGAGAGCGAGAATCCTCAGCCTGAGGAATAAAAAAAACCAGCCGCAGCTGGTTTTTTATTATGTATGATGGGATTACTTATCCTCTAAATCGTCGAAGCTAATATTGGAGAATTCGTTCTGCAGTACATCCACTTCCTCCTCCTCAACATGAGGCATTGCCTCCATTTCTCCCTGATTCGCCTTAATGAAATCTACCACCTCAGCCAGACCCTCAGCAAACTTTTCGAAATCTTCCTTGTAGAGGAAAATCTTATGCTTTTCAAAGAAAAATTTTCCTTCCTGACCAAATCTTTTCTTGCTTTCGGTAATAGTTAGGTAGTAATCGTTCTGACGAGTAGCCTTCACATCAAAAAAATAGGTTCTTTTACCTGCCCTAACAACCTTTGAGAAAATATCATCGCGATCGTTTCTGTCAAGCCCATCGTGATTATTAAGCTCATCCATTTTTTCTATGTTTTTTAATGATTTAACACTGGTTATTACCGCTCAAAAATAAAAAAATAATTCCATAACCATAATATTTGTGAACTATTTTTAAAAAATGTTGAAATATTTGCTGAATGCCCCTAAATCGTCATAATATATTGCTTTAATGGGTTTATGACGCGTAACAGTTTTTATCAAACTAGGATTACCGATCATTGGTTTGTAAGTATCAAGATAACAGGTATATAATAATATTAATTGAAGTGTATCAACTCAAAAGAATCTCCTCAAATCAGCTATTGCATTGCCAATTGATGGAAATGCTTTTAAATTGAAAAATTTGCGCGTATCTTTGCGGCTCGAATTATATGTTTTGATACGTTCTTAGATGATAAGCAGAAGATTACTTAGGATTAAGGCATTACAAGTTCTATTTGCCTTTTACAGGGGAGAAAACGATTCACTTGCCAAGGCCGAGAAGGAGTTGATGCATAGTATTAAGAGGGGTTACGATTTGTACCACTACCTCTTCGTACTCCTGCTCGATCTACAGGCATTTGCACAGAAACGAATAGACATTTCAATGCAAAAGTTAATGCCTACCGCCGAAGATTTAAACCCAAACAAGCGCTTTGTCGACAACCCATTATTTGGATTAATACTCAACAACGAGTCCATTCAGGATTACACATCCTATAACAAGCTTACCTGGGTTAAATACCCGGAGCTCATTAAAAAGCTATTCCAAAAGATATCTGCTTCCGATTACTACCTGACCTATATGGAGCAACCCAATGCCGATTTTGCTGACCATCGTCAGGTGCTTGTAAATATCTTGTCGAAGGAGTTGTTGGATTTCGAAGATTTTACTCAGTGCCTCGAGGAGCAGAGCATTTACTGGAACGATGACCTTGAGTTTATGATTGGTATGGTGGTGAAGACGCTAAAAAAGTTTGAGCCTAACCAACCCGATTCAACTCCGATTTTTCCGATGTACAAGAACGAGGAGGATGAAGATTTTGCCAAGAAGCTTGTTCGCAAGGTGGTGCTCAATCACCAGGAGAGTACACAGATTATAGATCAGTTCACCAAGAACTGGGATGTTGAGCGAATTGCTAGTATGGACATACTAATTATGGAGATGGCCCTCAGCGAGATTATCGATTTTCCCTCGGTTCCTGTAAAAGTGAGCTTTAATGAGTACATCGAGATTAGCAAGTATTACAGTACCGATCAGAGCAGTACATTTATAAATGGTGTGCTCGATAAGATTATAGCAACCTACAAGTCGCAGAATAAAATCCAAAAACAGGGTAGGGGACTTGTTGGAGATGAAGAGAATTAATGTTTTGTTTTTATATGCCTAATAATCATCATAATATTTTTTTTGGTTTTATCACAGCACTACTTGTGACTACACTGTTAGTCTCGTGTGGAGGAAGGGCATCGTCTGACAAAAACGATAGTAACAATCTCCCTGCTGTTATTGAGGATGGAAGGGAACTGCATGCAAACATCGAGTTCGAAGAGGATTTTGTTGATTTGGGTTCCATAAAGCATGGCGAGGTGCTATCCTACACTTTTAAGTTTAAGAATACAGGAAATAACTCACTGCTTATTATGAACATCGTTCCAGGGTGTGGATGTACCAGCACTAAGCTTAGTAAAAAGGTTTTAAAGCCATCGGAGGAAGCTACACTCGAGGTGGTTTTCGACAGCAGGGGATGGCATGGTTCTCAGTTTAAATCTGTAACAATAGTTTCCAATGCACTAACCCCAAAGCGATCAGTTACGCTTAAGGTAAATGTGGTATAATAATCTAAACAAATACTTTCTAAAAATTAACTAATTATGACAAACACACTTTTTGTAATTCTACAGGCCGAAGGGGGAAGTCCCTACATGTCGTTTATTATGCTTGCGCTTATCATTGTAGTTTTCTACATGTTTATGATCCGTCCACAAATGAAGCGTCAAAAGGAGCTTAAAAAGTTCCAAGAAGCACTCCAGAAAGGTGACAAGGTAATTGTTGCTGGTGGTGTTTTTGGTAAGATTGCCGATGTTAAAGAGGATCATCTACTGGTTGAAGTAGCAGATAACGTGAGAATTAAAGTTATTAAGAGCACTGTACTTCGCGATTCTTCGGATTTGCAGCAGAAGTAGGTTTTTTTTATACCTTTACAGAGTTCAAAACATCCCACGGGAGTGTTTTGAACTCTGTTTTTTTTACTTCAGATTGCCAAGCACAATGGATTACAGAACCTTGCTCAATTATATCCATACTCTTACCCAGCGAAAGGAGAAGCTGAATACCCGGCTTTTTATATTTACCTTTTTTCTGGTTGTGGCATCAATTTTATGGTATCTAAATAAGCTAACATACGAGTATACAACCGAGATTACTTTTCCCCTTAGGATAGAGAATATGCCGGCAGGCAAGGTGCTTGTTGGAGAACCACCCAAGGAAATTGCTCTTCAGGTAAGAGCATTTGGATACACCCTTTTGCGATATAGGCTTGGTGCATCGCTAATTCCTATGGTCATTGACTTAGAGCAAGCCCCAATGATGCCAGTTTCAGGATCCGATTCCAAGTTTTTTCTTTTAACAAGCACTCAACGAGCGGCAATTATTAACCAACTTGCGGGAGAGTTACAGCTAGGCTCAATAGCTACCGATTCGTTACATTTTGAGTTTACTTCACTTGTGCAGAAGAAAGTAAAAGTGGTTCCCACGCTTAATTACTCTATTGAACGACAGCGAATGCTTTCGGGACCAATTTCTGTAAAGCCCGATAGCATTATAATAAGTGGGCCACGTTCAATTATCGATACAATTCAAGAAGTGGTTACGAAAAGTATAAAACTCGATCGTATTTCAAGTATCTATTCCGGAATGGTTGCCCTTATGGAGCTTAACCAAATTGGGTTTTCGCACCGGAGGGTAAATCTAACAATTCCGGTTGAGCGGTTTACTGAGGCAAATTTTTCAAAAGCAATTGAGGTGCGTAACCTACCCGATACTCTTCGGCTGATTCTTCTCCCACGAACAGTAAATATTAGATGTAATGTTTTGCTGAGCAGCTATAAGGGATTGCCGGAAAGTGGTGTTGTTGAACCCTATGTCGATTTTAACGAGTTGCAACCTGGTGTGACCAATCGCTTAAGGATTTATACTACCAGCCGACCATACGTGGTTCGGGTTATCGATTTGGAGCCTAAGTATGCTGATTACATAATTGAACGAATTTAATGCTTAGGGTAGGTATAACAGGCGGAATTGGAAGTGGCAAATCAACGGCTTGCCAAATTATCAGCGCAATGGGTTATCCTATTTACAATGCTGATGTTGAGGCAAGAGAACTTACAAATTCTCATCCGATTATTATTAAACGCCTTACTTCACTTTTTGGCAGCGATATTTATGTTAAGGGGGAATTAAACCGTAAAAGGGTTGGGCAGCTTGTTTTTTCCGATAAAGCCTTGCTTCAGCAGCTTAATTCAGTAATTCATCCCGTTGTGGCAGAGCATTTTGAAGAATGGGTAGCATCAAACCAATACCATAAGCTAGTTTTTAAAGAGGCGGCAATACTATTTGAGAGCGGTGCATACAAACAGGTTGATAAAACGGTTGTGGTTTTTGCACCTGACGAGTTACGAATTAAACGGGTTTGCCTGCGTGATGGGATTTCAGAGGCCGAGGTGCAAAATCGCATGGACAACCAAATGCCTCAGGAGGAGTTGATGTCTAAAGCAGACTATGTGATCAGAAATACCGAGGAGGAGTTACTTTTTCCTCAGATTATTAGGCTTATTGAAGTTTTGTTATGTTGATAATCATCAAATAAGAAGTTAAAATTTTTCTATAAGTAATTATGGCTAAGTACGGAAAATGGATTGCAGGTGGTTTAGGCTGGGCTTTTCTAGGCCCTATAGGTGGAATTTTGGGCTTTGCCCTGGGTTCAATCTTCGATAGCTCCGAGAAAACAGTTTATACTGGACAAACCAGTAATCGCAACAGCTTTTTAGTAAGTTTACTTGTTCTAGTTGCCGAAGTGATGCGTGCCGACGGCAAGGTGGTGCAATCGGAGCTGAACTATGTTAAGTCCTACTTCCTTAAGAATTTTGGGGAGGCTGCCTCGCGCGAGGCGCTAATGCTATTACGCGATATTCTTAAACAGAATGTCCCCTTGCAGGATGTATGCTACCAGATTCGCGACAATATGGACTATTCCTCGCGTTTACAGCTGCTACATTTCCTGTTTGGTATCTCCAATGCCGATGGCATTCTGCATCCAAGCGAGGTGAAGGTAATTACGAATATTGCCTCGTGGATTGGTATTTCAACGGCCGATTTCGAGTCCATCAAATCAATGTTTAACGATACCCTTGAGGATTGTTATAAGATACTTGAGGTTTCGCCCAATGCCACTAACGATGAGGTTAAAAAAGCCTATCGGAATATGGCGCTTAAGCATCACCCCGATAAGGTAAGCTACTTGGGCGAAGATATTCGTAGGGCTGCCGAGGAGAAATTCCAAAAGGTGAACGGGGCCTACGAGAAGATAAAGAAAGAAAGAGGATTTGTGTAGTTAGAGTTTAAGGTTCAAAGTTTAAAGAGTATGACGCTAAACGCTAAACATAGAACATAAAATCTCTCAGTATGTCCACACTAAAACCAAAAATCCGCATCGAGTTCGAGAAATCGATATCGCCAGCAAATCCAAAGGATTTGCTTAAGCAGAAGCTAATTATGAACGATATGGGTTTTTATCAAAGGGCGCTTAGCCATAAAATTGCTGAAGGCGTTGATATGGATTTTATTAAAGATGATGATACTATTATAATTCGATATGGTTTGGATGGCGAGCGACGGGTTGATGTGCAAAATTTAAACCCAGCGATTGCCCTAAGAATAAAGACAATCGCCGAAGGGGTTTTCCCAACCAACTATATTAATGCCAAGAAATAGTTTTCACTCCATGAGGTATTTCCCCTTACTTTTTGGGTTTCTTGTTTACCTACTTTCTTCCTGTGGTCAAAACCCAAATAAACAGCAGGATATTGAACTTGCTGATATGGAATTATTTCCTGTGGCTTATGCCAAGGGTTTTTCAATATCTGAGGTAAGCAATGGTTTTGTATTAACTGTAACAAACCCCTGGCAAGATGCCCAGGAGGTACGTTACCAGTATTTTTTAGGCACTGGTGATTTAATTTCAGACAAGAAGGGTTTTAATGAGACAATTCCCGCTCCTGTAAAACGTATCGTATGTTTGTCCACAACCCACATTGCGTATATCGATAGGTTGGGTGAAAGCGATGTCATAGTAGGGGTCTCGGGTACAGGGTTTGTATCAAACTTAACTGTTCGTAAACGAATAAACCAAGGGTATGTAAAGGATGTGGGCTACGAGCAGGCTTTAAACTACGAACTGCTGGTGAACCTTAAACCCGATGTGGTGCTGGCCTACGGCGTGGGAGCCGAGATGGCCGGATATCTTCAGAAGTTGAAGGATATGCGGATTCCTGTGATTTTTATTGGCGATTACCTTGAGGAGAACCCGTTGGGCAAGGCAGAATGGCTAAAGGTCTTTGGTCTTTTGGTTGGTAAGTACCAGCAAGCCGATAGTTTGTTTAGTATTATTTCCAGTGAATACAACGATATTATATCCTCTTTGCCCGCAGATATCAATAAACCCAAGGTTTTCATCAATTTACCTTGGAAAGATGTTTGGTATTTTCCGGGTGGGCAGGGTTATATGGCCAACCTAATTGCCGATGCGGGTGGTGACTATAGCCTTTCGCACTTAAAGGGAAGAAAAAGTTATCCATTTAGCATTGAGAATGCCTTAGAGTTAGCTGCAAAGGCAGATGTTTGGATTAATACCGGTACAGTGAACTCCCTTTCAGAAATAGTAAACGAACTACCCATTGTTAAGGGTTTACCAATTCTGCGAAATGGCAGGGTTTTTAACAACAATAATCGGATGAATTCCACTGGTGGCAACGATTTTTGGGAGTCGGGGGTGGTCAATCCTCATATTATAGTAAAAGATTTTATTAAGATATTTCACCCCAACCATCTTGAGCACGATTTGGTTTACTACAAGGAGCTGCAATGATTACTATTGGTAACAAGCTAACTAAATCGAGAAATGCGCTAATATTTAGCGGACTAGTTTTGCTGCTCGTCGTATTCTTTGTATTTGACCTGCTGCTTGGCTCCGTGTCAATACCTTGGGTTGATGTTATAAAATCGCTCTTTGGAGCCACCGATAACGAGGTTTGGGGAACCATTGTGCGCGATTTTAGGTTACCAAAATCAATTACGGCCGTGCTAGCTGGAGCTGCGCTATCGGTTAGCGGATTACAAATGCAAACCACATTCCGTAATCCATTGGCAGGGCCCTATGTGCTGGGCATTAGCGCTGGTGCTAGTCTTGGCGTAGCCATTATGGTACTGGGCATTGCATCGGTTGGGGCTGCTAGTCTATCGGGAATGTCAACCAGCTTTAGCTTGGCTGGTGCTGCCATACTGGGTGCCATGCTGGTTCTACTGGTTGTGCTTGCCGTTTCGGTAAGGGTAAAGGATATAATGACCATCCTTATCCTTGGGATGATGTTCGGTTCTGGTGCATCGGCGTTGGTAAGCGTGCTGCAGTTCTTTAGCAGCGAGTCGATGCTAAAGGCTTTTGTGATATGGACAATGGGAAGTCTTAGCTCCGTGGCGGGTATGCAGCTGCAAGTTTTTGCCATTATTATTGGAGTGGGGTTAGTATTGAGCATTATATCTATTCGTGTACTAAATGTGATGCTGCTTGGGGATGCCTATGCCAAGGGAGTGGGTCTTAACTTAACGGTAACCCGAGTGTTAGTATTCACATCTACCAGCCTTTTGGCTGGTGGTGTAACGGCTTTTTGTGGCCCAATTGGTTTTATTGGTATTGCAGTGCCCCACCTGGCTCGCATGGTGTTTCGAACGGCCAATCATACAGTGTTAATTCCAGGTGTTGTATTATTAGGAAGCATTGCCATGCTTTTTGCCGATATCGTTTCGCAGCTACCCGGGCTAGAGGTAACACTTCCTATAAACTCGGTAACTGCTCTGCTGGGAATACCCATTGTAATCTATGTGGTTATTAAGAACCAACGATTTGCAGGAGTATAGTATGGAGCAGAGCAGGCCATCAATATCGATAAGAGAGCTTGAGTTAGGCTATAGTTTAGGCTGCGCCCTACTGCCAAAATTCTCAGTCGATGCCCATTTGGGTGAACTTATCGCACTGGTGGGACGAAACGGCATTGGTAAGTCAACACTTCTGCGTTCAATAATTGGATTGCAACAACCCCTTTGCGGTGATATTCTGATTGAGGGAACTCGATTAGCGGCCTTAATGCGGAAGCAAAGAGCTAAAACTATAAGCTTTGTACCCGCCGAACCTGTTAGGGTGGCCAACCTGTTTATTCGCGATTTCGTTGCTGTGGGCCGATTCCCTCACCTGAACTGGTCGCGGGCATTATCGCCCAGCGATTGGGAGATGGTGGATTACGCCCTTACACTTGTTGGTATCAACCATCTTGCCCATAGGGATATTACCACCGTAAGCGATGGCGAGCGCCAGCGGGCGATGATAGCCTTTGCCCTTGCGCAGGATACTCGAATTATTATCCTTGATGAGCCCACCGCTTTTCTCGATCTACCCAATAAGTTCGAAATGGTGCGCCTTCTGTCCAACTTGGCACACGCCAAGGGAAAGACCATTGTGTACTCAACCCACGATTTGCAGGGCGCCATTCATGAGGCCGACACCATATGGATGATGCTAAAGAGCGGTTTAACTTCCGGTGCTCCCGAGGATTTGGCGTTGAGTAACAGCTTTCAGAATTTGCTGGCCGATACGCATGTAGTATTCGATGGCGATTCGGGACTTTTCCGTAACTACCGAAAACCAACCAAGTCCATTGCCCTAGAGGGCAATGGTATTGTGCGTACGTGGACTGCCCGAATGCTTGACCGGATTGGGTTTAACACTCAAGAACCTGAACATTCAAAAGTAAAGGTGACTTGTACTTACGAGAATGATAACCCTTGTTGGATCGTAACCGAAGCTGAAAATTTGGCATTTAAAGCATATAGTCTTGGACAGTTGGCCGAGAAGCTACGACGTATCCAGTAGCTTTGTAAAAAATCCACATAATCGGCCCTCTTAATTAGCTAGCTTTCCTTCCCTTTCAAGATACTTTAGCACCCAACGTAGCTCGTTGTAAGTGTACTCATCTCCCAGAGCCTCTTTGGCAGGTGCAAGGTGCGTATCATCGGCATTTACAAAGTATTGGGTGATGGTTTCCATCTTTTCCAAAGGAATAAGCGCCTCAAGATTTAACTTTCCCGAATCGATGTAGCGGGTTAGGTGATTGGCAATGGTTGATTCGGCCATATCGCGCTCCTTGGCAATTTGGGCAATTGTTTTGCCCTGCTGAAACAGCTCAAAGGAGATTTCCCACGATTTGGTTTTTTTCGACTTATCGTTATCTGTTTCAAAAATTTCTCCCTCGGGTATCCCCAAATCCTTTTCGATTCTGTACTCGCGCACTATATCGAGAATATCATTACCAAAATCGGCAATCTTTTTTATTCCTAACCCCTTTATGGGTTTTAGCTGCGACTTATGGTAAGGTAGCTGGTTTATAATATCGTAAAGCGTGTTTTGGCGCAGAACTTTAAACACTTTAACCTTACGCTCATCGGCAACGGCTTGTCGCCATTGGCGTAGCCTCTCGAAAAGTTCTGGATGGTCAAGATCAACCGAGACCTCTTTAACTTTTGCTTTAGCTTTTTTCTTCTTGAAATCTTCAATGGCTGCCTTTGCCCTTACCTCAAGATATTTTGATAGGTTAAATCCATCCTCACATGCTTTAAGGCATAGCATTTTCTCTCCAAGATTGCTGATTATTCTATCGAACTGATCCTTGGTTTTGCTTTCCAACTCTATGCTATCCGATTCGTAGTTCGTATTAATGAAATATGGAAGAAACTCATCTTCAATCTTCGGGGTAAAGTAGTTTACAGCCTTTTGTATACGCTCCTTGAGCGCAACATTTTCCTGTACCGAATGGAAATCATCAATTAGCTTTTCAACCTGCTGACTGAATTTTGCTGCAACATCAAAAATTTCACTTTTAAATCTATTTGCTTGTGCTAGCAGATTCTCGGAAAGCTGTGGTGGAAAGCTGCCAGCGTTCTCACGAATTAATCGTTGAGTGAAGTCGATATTTTTTTGAATCTGTGCAAAATCAAACAGATCAAGAACAAGTTCTCTTTGATATTCAACTTGCGCACTGGTTAGCTGCGAATGATTAGGCTGATTGTTCTCCACGTCCTTTGTGAACCCTGTTACCGTTTTGTCGGTGATAATGGCGTTGGTATTCACCTTAGAGCTTAGCACCAGCCCATCGAGCGATCGGCAACGGCTAAGGGCCACGTAAACCTGCCCGTGCGCAAAGGCAGCCTGCGCATCAATTATGGCCCTATCAAAGGTTAGCCCCTGGCTTTTGTGTATGGTGATGGCCCATGCCAGCTTAAGCGGGTACTGCATAAACTCACCCGTAACATTCTCCTTAATCTCCTTGGTATCGGGATCGATGGTATAGTTGGTGTTTTCCCATTCCAAGGGTGTAACCAGAATGGGAGCGGGGTCGCCTGGGCACTGCACGTAGATACCCTCCTCGTCGATATCCTCAACAGTCCCAATTTTTCCATTGAAGAAAAGTTTCTCGTAGGTGGGGTCGTTCTTAACGAATATTACCTGGGCGCCTACCTTTAGCGTAAGCTCATAGTCAGTTGGGTAGGCGTGCTCGGGGAAATCGCCCTTAACAGTGGCCTTAAATGTTTTGGGTTCGGCTTTTAGCTCTTTGAGCTTGGCCGTATTAATGCTCTGCGCCTGGTGATTGTGCGTAGTTAGGGTGATGTAACCCTCGTTATCGTTGGGCTTAAAGTTTGGTATGTAACGGTGGTTCAGCATATTTACATCTTCCAGATTTAGCTCGTTGTTGCGCACCTTATTAAGCAAGTCGATGAATTGCTGGTCGCTTTGGCGGAATATATCCTTTAGCTCAATGCTTACAAAGCTTGTTTGCTTTAGCGCCTTGCTGCTGAAGAAGAATACCGTGTCGTAGTACTCACGAAGTATGGCCCACTCATCATCCTTGGCAATGGGAGCAAGTTGTTGCAGGTCGCCGATCATGAGCAGCTGTACGCCGCCAAAGGGTTTGTTGCGATTTTTAAAACGGCGCAGAACAGCATCTATACCATCGAGCAAGTCGGAACGAACCATGCTTACCTCATCAATTACTAGCAAATCGAGGCTTTTGATGATATTTATCTTTACACGGCTGAAGCGTTGTATCCTTGTACTATCTCTGCTCTCGCTTCCACCAGCAGAGTAGGGCAGCTGTGGCCCAAACGACAGCTGGAAGAATGAATGGATGGTAACACCACCAGCATTAATGGCTGCAACGCCTGTTGGGGCAACCACAACCATACGCTTGGAGGTTTGCCTCTTCAAATTGTGTAAAAAGGTGGTTTTCCCTGTTCCCGCCTTGCCGGTAAGGAATATGTTTTTGCCCGTAGTTTCAACAAAATCGAGCGCAAGCTGCAGCTGTGGGGTAATTTGGAAATCCATTATCTACATGAAAGCGATGTGATATTAAATACCTTGATAAAAGTACATAAATTAAGCTGAATGGCAAAAACGGCTATTGTGGATGCTAAATCGCAATTAGCTCCGTTTAACAGAGTGGGTTGCTAGCCCACTGTTAAAAAAGGCTTATTTTTACAAAATATATTTTAAACTCCTAGCTATGATTAACAAGCGATTTCGACTCCTTTTAGTGCTTATTTTTGCTCTGCTAGTTTCTTGTACTAGCCGTAGAGAAGCAAAAATTCCACTCGATAGCAACGATATCTCTATTCTGGTTGAGCGGTTCGACCAGGCTCTATTTGGTATCGACCCTGAGAATATTAATAGTGAAGTTGAGGCGATTAATCGCCAGTATGGCGATTTCTTCGAGGTCTTTACCGAGGGCATAATCGGAATTGGTACCCCTGAAACTCCTGGCTTTGAGGACTACCTTTACAGCTTTATCACCGATAATATGGTGGCTGAAACCTATGGCGAGGTTCAAAGAGTGTTCACCAATACCAGCTGGTTAGATAGGGAGATGACTAACGCCTTTAAGCGTTACCGCTACTACTTCCCTAACAAGCAGATTCCCCGTGTTTACGGGTTTATTTCGGGTTTTAACAATTCAGTGGTGGTTGCCGATAGCGTTTTGGCCGTTGGTTTCGACCGGTACTTGGGGAGCGACTGCGAGTATTACCCTCGGCTTGGAATAGCCAAGTACCTACAGTACAATATGCACCCCCAAAAGGTACCATCGGACCTGGTGAGGGCATGGGCTTTCAGCGAGTTTGTGTTTAACGATTCCATCGACAACCTGGTGAATAACATGATCTACGAGGGTTCCTTGATGTATCTTACAAAGCGTTTGCTTCCCGATCAGCCCGATAGCTTAATCTTTGGGTTTACGCCCGAGCAGATGAAGTGGTGCCGCAACAACGAGTCGCACATGTGGGCGTACCTGGTGGAGCACAAGCTGCTGTTTACTACCGATAATTTTACCATAACCCAGTTTGTAAGCGGTGCGCCATTTACCAAGGGATTTCCTCCCGAATCGCCCGGTAAGGCAGCCGTTTGGCTGGGCTACAGGATTGTGTCGCGGTTTATGGATAGGAATAGGGATTACTCCCTGGAGATGTTAATGAACGAGACGGACTACCAGAGTATCCTGAATAGGGCTCGTTATAACCCCTAAGATTTTCGTAATCTGGAGCGTCCAACGTTAAAAAGCTCGCCGTGGAAAATCCTTGCGGCGAGCTTTTTGGTTTATCAGGCTGGAGTATTATGCTATTTTATAAACTTTCACAATAACACCCCATAGATGAAGATAGGGTAGAAAAGGTTGCGTGGGTTGAATTTTTTTAATCCTTTCCTGAAAATCCATAACGTTGGCTTAAGTTACTTACCCATTAAGATTGGGACAAAAGTATAATGCTTGACTCAGCAGAATGAAGTGTAGAACTTTGAGTGTCAGTAAACCAGCCGTAATTGCAAATCAAATACCATACATCAAACATCGAATATCGATCCACAAACAAAAATTTGGTAAATTTTTGAACCGGTAACCTAAAACTTCCTTAGCCTTTCCATCTCGCGCTTAGAGTCCTTTTTCTTAAGATCCTCACGCTTGTCGTGCATCTTTTTACCGCGGGCAAGGCCAATATCAACCTTGGCTAGGCCTCTGGGAGTAAGAAATAGCTTGAGCGCCACAATGGTTAGCCCTTTCTCCTGCGATGACCTGAATAGCTTGCGTAGCTCGGTTCTGTTCATCAAAAGTTTACGCTCGCGCTTGGGCTCGTGGTTGTTGTATGTGCCATAGGTGTACTCGGCAATGTGCATTCCGGTGAGCCACAGTTCGCCGTTGATAAACTTGCAGTACGCATCAACCATGCTAGCTTTACTTTGCCGAATCGATTTTATTTCGGTGCCGGTAAGCACAATTCCGGCAGTAAAAGTCTCCAGTATCTCGTACTGAAAAAAAGCCTTTTTATTTTTAATTGATATTTTAGGTTGTGTTGCCATTATCTGTCTATAGATGAACAGGAATATTAAAGATCAGCACCAGCACCATCTCTACAATGAAAACAATGAGGGCTAAAACCAGCAGCGAAATTAGCAAAAATCCGGGAACCCGCTCATGGCTCAACCCCGACAATTTGTTTAGAGCAAAGTAGTAGTAAACAACTCCAATGCTACTCAGGAGATAGAAAAAAACTTTGGCTACCGGGAAAATATGGCCAAGACTAATCGAGATTATCAAAATAGAGGAGCAAAGGGAAATTATAATCAGCGTTTTAGGCATCGACATAATCCCTTTAAAACCTCGTGCTAACTTTGCAATTGCCCAGCTGGCAAATAGAATGCTAAACAACCATTTTAGCGAGATGTATCCAAAGTATTTTATTGCTAGCACAAAGGAGCCTTCACTGCTTATGCTAATCCCCACAAAGCTTATAATACCGGCAATTAATGCCAGATTTACTAGTAGATTAAACCCAGCTGTGGTGGAGACCCTCTCGGATTTATCCAGGCTGTCCCACCCATCTATTGGTGATACCAGTATCGATTTAATAAGGTTGATTAACATGTGTGCTGGTCTGTTACATTCTTTCTCAACAATGACTGCAAAAATAGCTAATTTTACGGCATAAAGCGCAAAATTCAATACCTTAGGATAATGAATTGGAACCCTAATAATTACAACCTTATTACCATACTTGGGCCCACAGCTGGAGGGAAAACCAGCGTTGCCACGCATTTGGCTCACGCCATTAGCGGTGAGGTAATCAGCGGCGATTCCCGTCAGCTTTACCGTGGCATGGATATGGGTACCGGTAAGGATCTCCACGATTATGTGGTAGCCGGAAAGCAGATTCCCTATCATCTCATCGATATAGCCGACGCCGGCTACAAGTTTAATGTTTACGAGTATCAAACGTATTTCCTGAATGCCTATAATGAGATAGCGGGAAGGGGAGTAACACCCATTCTTTGCGGAGGCTCTGGATTATACATCGAGGCTGCTATCCGTGGATATAGATTAATTGAGGTGCCCGAAAATCCTGATCTGCGAGCAGAGCTATCCTTAAAGTCGCACGAGGAGTTGGAACAGATGCTGGCATCGATGAAGAAGCTGCATAACCATACCGATACCGATACGCGCAAAAGATTGGTGCGAGCCATTGAGATTGAGTTGAACTACGCCAGCACTCCAGCAAAGGATTTTGAATACCCTGAGCTTAACAACATTATTTTTGGTGTTCGTTTTCCCCGACTACAGCAACGGCAACGGATTACCGATAGGTTGAGGCAACGTCTTAACGAGGGGATGATTGATGAAGTACAAAGGCTGCTGAATAGCGGAGTTAATACCGATGATTTAATGTACTATGGATTGGAGTACAAATGGCTCACGCAGCACATCCTTGGTGAAATTACTTACGACGAGATGTTTAACGGTTTAAATACAGCCATTCATCAGTTTGCTAAGCGGCAAATGACCTGGTTCCGACGTATGGAGCGCAACGGGCTTACCATCCATTGGATTGATGGAAATTTTTCAATGGATCAGAAGTTAGAATTCATTTTTCACACATTGAAAAAAATTCACGAATGATTGGGTGATTGACCTGCCTGACTAGCGTCAGAGCAGGCAGGTTGATTGATTGATTTTTTTAACTTACAGCGACATCAGCACCAAGTTTTGTTAACCTCCATAAACGTCGTTTTCCCTCGTTATTTTCCAATTCCGAGTCCCGCAACCCGCAACCCGCAACCTGCAACTCGCAACCTGCAACCTGCAACCCGTAACTCGCAACTACTCCCCAATAAACCGAACGCTACTGGCCTTAAATGACACGCAAACCTCTGAACCAATTTCTATTCCTAACTTTTGGATTGATTCCTGAGTAACTAGCGAGAATATACTCACTCCGATATCAACTACCACCTCTACGCCAAATCGTTGCGGATAAATATCAATTACTCTCCCCTTGAAACTGTTCTGCGAACTCGAATCCATTGGCGCTTTACTAATGCTAACAGCATTTTCGGGAAAAGTTATGTAACCATCCTCACCTGCTTGGCCAAGCAGAAAAATGGAAACTTGTCCGCCAATCATTACTTCGGAAAGATCATGGTTGTATGATGCAACAGCATTAACAGGGAAAAAGTTCTTAATACCACCAAATCCAGCAACAAATGACGAAACAGGTTTACTAAAAACTTGCTGTGGAGTTCCCGTTTGCTCAATAATCCCATTATTCATTACCGCAATACGGTGAGCAAGCGCAATAGCCTCCTCGTAATCGTGGGTAACATGAATTATGGTTTGTCCCATTCGATTTATCTCTCGGAGCAGCTTTCTGATTTCGGCTCTTCGCTCCACATCGAGCGAAGAGAGGGGCTCGTCGAGGAGTAGCACATCGGGCTTTGTAACCAGCGTACGGGCAAGTGCAACCCGTTGCAGTTCACCACCCGAGAGGGTGGTTGTACTGCGCTGAAGCAAGTGCTCAATGGAAAGGCTTTGAGCTACCTCAAGTACCCGGCGATTAATCTCAGGTTTTTTCATGCCCTTATACTGCAGTGGGAAAGCAATGTTATGCCATACCGATAGATGAGGAAATATTGCTAAATCCTGAAAAACCAGACCCACATTTCGCTCTTGTATTCGCTTACGATTCAGATTAATGTTGTTAATCTCTATACTGCCAGAGTCGGGTTCTGTTAAACCAGCAATAATTTCTAAAACAATTGATTTTCCTGCTCCCGATGGTCCAAGAAGTATAAAATACTCGCCTTTGCTTACCTGGAGCGAAACGTCCTTTAGGTTAAAAACCCCAAGGGTTTTATTTATGTTGTTGATTTTAAGCATCCCTTTTCTTCTTTGTGGCAATTAACCTTATCACCACAAACACCGCAAGGCTTATGGCGATGAACAGAACGGCAGCCGGCCGGGCGTATTTCAATCCAAAGGCATTAAACCTATCGAATATTAGCACTGGTGCCACCATAGGATGATAGGCCACAATTACCACTGCTCCAAATTCGCTCATTCCGCGGGCAAACATCATCACAAGTCCTGAAACAATGCTTCGCCATGCTAATGGAAGCGAAACTGTGAAAAATACCCGAGCGGGCGAAGCCCCAAGTACAAGAGCCGCTTTCTCTAGCCTTTCGGGAACAGCTGCAAAGCCATCCCTAGCGGCATTTAGCAGGAACGGAAGACTAACAAATGCCATGGCAATGGCAATGGCTAAAGGACTTCCCACCAGGTTGAACCCCACAGAACCGGCAATTTTGCCAATAACTGAATCGCGACTAATAAAGCCAAGAAGCGCTATACCAGCAGCAGAGTGAGGTATAACGATGGGTAAATCGATAATCCCAAGTACAATATTTTTAAGCTGAAAGTTATGTCTTGCTAGCAAGTATGCTAGAGGAATTGCCATAACGGAAAACGCCAGTGTTGCTCCCATTGAAACCGAAAGCGTAAGCCAAATGCTTTGCTGAACTTCGGTGTCGGAGGCGTTATCAATCAAAGAGGCTAGGGGAGTAGCAAAAACCATTCCCAGTAATGGGGCCACTATAAATAGCAGCACCACACCCCCCAGAAAAGCAAAAAGAAGTTTTATTGGAGATTTTTGCATCCGAAATTAAGTATCTAGATCTATTTAGAAAACAGAATATTATTGGAATAATAACGAAATCCAGTTGAACCTTAAACCTTAAACCTTAAACCTTGAACCTTGAACCTTAAACTTTAAACCTTAAACCCTAAACACCAACATCGAATATCAAACAATCATCAATCATCAACCATCAACCATCAACCATCAACCATCAACCATCAATTATCAATCATCAATCTCCTTCTCAACCAGCGGCATTCCCATCGATTCGATAGTTTTTAATCCCTTATCCTTATGAGTGAAATATTCAAGAAACTTTTTGGCCAGCTCTTTACTGGGAGCATTTTTTGGAATGGTGATTCCGTAAACCATGGGTTCGCCAATTATTGTAAGTGAATCGCCAGGGGCAGAGCCCCTAATAGTTACGCTAGCCTGCTTGTAAAACTCCTCGTATGTGGGATTTCCCAAGTTTACCTCCGAGGGTAATGTAAGGTAGGGCAGATTGTGTTGCACGGCAACCGAACGGTAAAGAAAAATATAGTCTATAGCCCCAGTTTCCAGTAATGCAATTAAATCAACCTCCTTTGGCCGAATAAAGCGGTTATCCTTGGCCCCAATGGTTTTTGCAAGATTGGGTTGGTTGTAAAATCTTTCGGCAAGTTGTAGGGTAAGCAGCGTGCGATAGCCGCAAGGGTCGGCATTGGGATCGCTTCGGCCGTAGTGTACTTCTGGTTTTTGTAGAATTTCGTACCAATTTTCCCTGCTGATTTCATCGGCATATTTTGATTTACTGGTGTGAACCAATGCCATCTCATTGCCAGCGAATAGGATATTAAAATCGGCGTGATCGGGAATAAGCAGCTGGTCAATAATCTTGTAATCGGCTGAGGCCATAATATCGGCCTGCCGATTTAGCTCGGTTATTTTTCGTGCACACTCCACGCTTCCGGCTGCTTCAAGAAAAAATCTAACGCCAGGATTTTCAGCTTTAAAGCTATCGGCAATGGCCTTAATGGGCATCGATAAGCTTCCGGCGTGAAAGATGGTAAGGGTTTGGCTATCCTTACTATTTGGACTGCAAGCAGCAATAGTAAGGATGACTGCAACTAGGACGAAAACTCTTTTCATAGGTATTTGTTTTACGATATGTAAAAAAAGCATATCGTGGTGAAATAACAAAGGGAAATTGAAAAAGAATTTGAAAATAGGCTAACGCTAATCGTTTACTTTTGCCCAAAATCGTCGGGCAGAGTCGTGCATCAACGTGTCAATCTCGGCCAAAAACTCCTTGTAAGCATCAATTAGCTTTTTGCCCTCGATATTTAGGTGAGTACTACCACCATCTTTGCCACCTCTACTTTTCTCGACAATGGCAAAGCCCAGATTCTGCTCAATTTCGCGGAGTTTTCCCCAGGCATTTCGGTAGCTGATATTAAGCCTCTCAGCAGCAGCGGTTAGCGATTGCAACTCATCGATGCTGAGCAGAAGCTCAAATTTTCCATCGCCCACTATGTCTTGGCCATTGATATTCTCGAGCCAAACCTTGTGCTTGAGAAAGATATCGTAGTATCGACTTCCTTTTGTTCCAGCCATATCGGATTGAATTTTAGGTTACTCGTTAAGAATGTACACTTTCTGCATGTTTGCCAGGAAGGCTCGTGTTCCTCCACCAGCTTCAATAGCATTGAGAACTTCGAAATCGAATGGTTTAAAGCGAGCTCCAAAAATACCATTCACCGGAAAAAGTTCCATAACAGAGCAGGAAAGGGGGGTTGAAGGCCCCAGTAGGTATACCTTGCAATTCTCTTTTATGAATGATATTAAATTACAAAATGTACCGTTTGCTATTGATGTAGATGTAAGTATTACACAATCTGCCTTTTCGATGTATTGCTGCTGATTTTCCATAGGTTCTACTGGTTTCTCGTGCTCGTTTAGGTCGAAAATCGTCAACTCTAGATCTTGGCTATTAAATTTTTGAGCTAGAGATCCAAAGTAGCCCACCATGACCACATTCTTAAATTTATTAAACGAAATAGCCTCAAAAATGTCACCGGTACCAGTAATTTTCTCGGTGTGGTTAACGCAGGCATTTACCCATGCGTTCACAAGAATTCTATTTGAGTAGTTAGAAAAATCAGGATTTGCTAATGCTTTAAGGATATTATGAGGCATTTTTTCTGAGAGGGTTGATGCAACACCAATGCTTCCATTCTTAAGCATTATACCAATAAACTTTTCGCCACAAATCACCGATTCATAGCTGTTATTGTCAAAAGGAAATTGCAGGAAAAGAGTCTCTAGAATATCTTTCATTAATTCTGATGAATGATGTGTAACAAAAGTAGTATTTAATTGCAAAATTTCTGATTTTTTGCTTCCTAATGGTGTTTTGTTAAAAATCATTAAGGCATAATATTTACTACCTTTTTTTGTTACATTTGTTAAAATACAATGTTTTTGATGTTTATTCCCGATTTCAACAAAAGTCAACTGCTCGATAGGCTAAAGTACACCATGACCAAAAAAGATGTGCTTTGGATTGTTAATGAGTTTCGTGAACAAAAACTTGATACAGAGGAGTTGATATCCCTTTCCATAAGCAACGATACCGCGTTAGCATTCCATTCGGCATGGGTTCTTGAGAATATCCTCCTCAGCAAACCTCAGGGTATAGATTTTTATTTACCCCGTTTGGTTGAGTTGCTGCCAACTATTAGCAACGACAGCGTTAAGAGGCATTTTACAAAACTTATCTCTATCGGCATTCGAAGGGTGGTTTTTAAAGAGGTCTCCAGGAGTTTTGAACGTGAATTTTGGGCAATGGATTTAGAACCACTAGAGGATATATGCTTCATATGGTTTGTTGAAGAGGACACAAAACCTGCAGTTAAAGTGAATGCACTGGTAATACTGTACTTGCTATCAACGCGAGAACCATGGATAGCTAAGGAGTTACCTGATATTATTGAAAACCAGATGCAGATAAGTTCACCTGGATTTAGAGCCAAGGCCAAGCATATTTTACGATTGCTAAAAAACTAGTCGCTTTACCGAGGTACGGTTGTAATTCCTTGCTTTAGTATAACACCGGTTCTCTTCTGTCCATCAATAATTATTTCCAAGGGTTTTTGGGTTCGTACATGCCTAACCATTTCGGTTTCGGCAACTGCTGCTAGGCTGTCTAGATACTCGCGGTCAATAAAACCCTCATCCATATACTGGTTTACGGTAAGGTAGGCAACCTTGAATGATGTGAGGTTTTGAAAAAAATGCGTACCCTGGCTAGGGTCAATTTTGTAGTTATCCTGTCCTGCCTCAACAATAACCTTTGCAGCCGATATTTGCGGCCACTTTACGGGAATTCCCAACCAGCTATCGCTTGAGCCCCAGCGGCCAGGACCAATTAAAACGTAGTTTTTTTCCTGTTTCACAAAATCCTGATTGAGAACCTCCAATTCCTCAGCAATTTTGTGAGTTTTGGCAGGATCGAATGAATTCAATTTGATGTAAATTATGTCAAAAATATCCATGAAGATTCCGTTACCTAACGCTGAAGGCGTTTGAAGAATCATATCCCCTTTGTCGATTGCATTGAAATCGGTATTTATTAAGTCTCTGTTCTCAACAATAGGTCGAATTTGTAGCATGCTAAAGATTTTTGGTTTGCCTGGGGGGGGATTAAGGTTTACGGCAAACTCAATTTCAACTGGGTTGTTCATCTCGAGTTGACCCATCTCTAGAAGATCCCGTAGAATTTCGGGCAACGGAAACTGTTTATGCTTTAGAACGCCCGCAAAGCTTATAATAGGAACACCACTTCCGTTATATCCATCGTAAATACTATGGTTTTCGTGATCGAACGTGGATCCAGCCAGCGTAAGAGTTCCATCGGGGTATGCATCCTTAATGCTAAGCTCCAGTAGATTTATATCGTCGTTGGTTGAGGGAACAAAGCTAGTTGGGCGCAGGTCAAGGGCGTTAAAGGTTTTTTGCGTTTCCTTAATTGCCATTTCGGGTGATGAGAATTGGAGTAGCTTTTTAGGGTACTTAGGTGAGAATCGGAGCGAGGGTTTGCCTCCAACCACATGCTTACCGAGTCCTAGGGCAATGCTAGCAATGCCTTCGGCAGGCTTTTCGGGATCAATTGGGTAAAAATTAATCGATCGGGCAACACCCGAAATATTTGGGTAAAACCTATCTTCGTATGCAGTTCCAGTAACTTCCTGCAGAACTATAGCCATTCGCTCCTCGCTTATTACATTGTGGGTTGCTAACATGTATGCTTTACTCTCCTTGTAGTATACCGATGCATAAACGCATTTTATTGCTTGACTCAGCAATTCAAGCATTTGCGATGCACTTTCTTTAACATTGGGAACCATGTAGGTTGAGTATATTCCTGCAAAGGGTTGATAGTGCGAGTCCTCGAGTAGGCTCGATGAACGAATGGCGAGGGGATTTCGGGCAACTGCAATAAAAGCGTACAGATCTTTATGAATTCGAATGGGCAACGATGCATTAAGGAAGTGTCGCAAAATTTCCTCGTCGCTTGCGTCGGAGAGCGCTATGGAGAATAGATTGTTGGTCTCCATAAACTCATCGAATACGTCGGTGCAAATAACAACCGTTCGGGGAATGGTAACCACAACCCCGTCGTATCGATGCATTAGGTAGTTCCGTTTAATAACCTGATCGATAAATGCCAAACCTCTTCCTTTGCCACCTAATGAGCCGTCGCCAATACGTGAGAAGATTTGATATTCATCGTAGCTGTCGCGGTAAAACTTGGCAATAATGCCTCTCCCTTTGCTTTGCCGGTATCGGTCGATGGTGTCGAAAATAAAGCGGCGCACCTCATCGAGATTGTCGAAATCGTCGGCAGTTATGTACTTGAAAATATCGGCAATAGGGAAGAGTGCCCTTGCCGTGAGCCATTTGGCAAAATGATTCCGCTTGATGTGGTATGCCAGTGAGTCGTCGGGAATTTGAAAAATAATTTCCTGTAGTGTACGTAAATCACCTGCGCGGAAGATCTCACGACCCGAAGCGGGCTCAACAAAAACAAAATCGCCAAAGGCGAAATATTTCACCACAAAATCTTGCAGTTCAATTGATAGTGTTTTCGAATACTTATGTATAAAACCTACCTTAAGCTGCTTGGCAATGAGTTGATTGTTGATATCGGACGACTGCAAAAGGATGGGCATAAAGGGATTATCGGCTTTAACCATTTCAACCAGCTTAACGCCAGCCCGCTGCAGCATTTTTCCTTTGTGGGGATAGCTCATATCGCTGATTATTCCCAGAATATTGTGCTTATACTTATTGTAAAGAACTTCGGCCTGCTCAAAGTTACGAGCAAGTAGTATTTTTGGGCGCCCCCGCATCCGGAGCATTTTTTGGTGCTCATTGAGCCCCTCGGTCATAAACTCCTTACTCTGGGTAAAGATAATTCGGTATAGGTTGGGAAGATAAGCAGAGTAGTACCGAATAGAATCTTCGACCAAAAGAATAACCTGAACACCAATTCTATTCACATCGTGCTCGGCATTCATGTTGTCCTCAATAAGCTTAATAATGGCTAGCATTATCTGGGCGTTGCCCAGCCAGGAGAAAACATAGTCGATTGCGCTTAGGTCCTCGCGGCTGAGCTTTAGGGAGACTTCGCGCGAGAAAGGGGTAAGGACAACAATTGGTTTTTCGGGGAAAATCGATTTTATCTTTTTGGCAAGGCTAAACGGATCCATTCCCTCTACGTTGAGCATGGTGATGATAAGATCGATGGGTTTGCTCTCGAGCATGGTAAAGGCCTCGCTGGCCGATGTCACCTGAAAAAACTTGGGAGGATATCGTAGGTTTAGGTTTATGTACTCATTAAAGATTTGTTCCTCTATTCGGCCATCCTCCTCGAGTAGAAAAGCATCGTACTTGCTGCAGATAAGCAGCACATTCAGAATACGGCGTTTCATCAGCAAATCGAAGGCTGTTTCGGCGAAGTAGTATTTTCCGGCGTTAATATCCGAGGTGTTTGGAACCATTTAATTAAATGACTAATGATTAATGACAGTGAATATATTACAATTTACTTTGTTCAATTTCCCAGTGTAACCAGTATAATTCGTTGTTTACCATCCATTTGTATAAGCAATGGCTTTGGGAAATGGATATGTCTAAAGAACTGCGTTTCGGTTTGGGCGGGGTACTCATCCAGATTATCCCACATTATCTTCGATTGAATATCACCATCCTGCACCGAGCAGTAGCCAACATTCATGCTGATCACGTTGTGAAAAAAGTGCGATCCCGATGAGGCATCCAGGGGAAAATCATCGAAGCTGGTCTCCACAATTACCTTGGCATTCGAAATCTGCGGCCAGGTTACCGGAATTCCAATCCACCTGTCGCGCGTTCCCCACCTACCCGGTCCAATAAGCACATACTTTCGTCCTAAATCGACCAGATGTTTATTGATTACCTCAATTTCCTTGGCCATTTCGGGGGTCATCGACTTGTCGAAATTCTCGCGACGACAATAAACTATGTCCGTAATATTATCGATTAGCCCATTGCCCATTCCACAGTACGAAATAAGTAAAACTTTAGAGAAATCGATGCTATTAGGGAAAATTTTATACTCCTCAGTGTTCCCAACCATTGGTTTTATCTGCAGTAAGAAGAATGAGGCCTTGTAATTTTTATCCTTATTGAGGTCGATGGCAAACTCAATTTCGCAGGGCGATCCCAGGGCCTCTTCAACCACTTCGAGCACAGTTTGAATGGTTTGCGCCAGGGGTATGTAGTTATACTTTAGAATATTGGCAAAGTTGAGCACGCGTGGGCCAACCTGTGCAAGCCCGGGAGTAATGGTGTTGTTAAGCGGGTTAAATACCGATGCGCAATGCTTAATGGTGCCGTGCTCCTCGGCGTCGTAAAGTTGTAATCGGGTTAACCCAGCTTCATCACCATCCTGAAGTAAATCGATGTCTTTACGATTAAGGTCAATGGCAAAAAACTCTGTTTGGGAATTTTTTACCAAATCGTTTGGGGTATAGTTTAGCAGCGTAGGATATTTAGGGCAAAATCGGTATGCCTTTTCTCCTTCAACCACGTATTTTCCAAGCCCAAGGGCAATTGTGGCAAAGCCATCTTCGGGTTTAATGTGGCCAAATGGGTAGTAGTTATAAGATTGGGCTACCCCGCTGATATGCGGGTAATAGTAATCGCCAAATCGATTGCCAACAACCTCCTGGATAATAACGGCCATCTTCTCATCCTCAATCTTGAAATTTACGGCTTTAATGTAGTTGCGTGCAGTATCGGAAAAAACCGATGCAAAAACCAGCTTTATGGCATCCATGGTTTGCTTTAGACGAACATCGGGGTCGGGGTGATTATTGGGGACAAGGTAAGTTTCAAAGATTCCGGCAAATGGTTGCATCAGCGAGTCCTCGAGCAAGCCCGATGAGCGAATGGCCAACGGACGGTAGTATATTTGCAGCAATCGTTGAAGTCGCGAAATGAGCTGATCGGAGAGATCCGCCCCTAGAAAATGCTGCTTAATTTTTTGGTAATCGGTTTCGCAAAATACCTTTTCGTACAGCCCATTGCGCTGCATAAAGCATTCAAATTCATGTACTCCAATAATCGAAGTTCTTGGACTGAAAAGGTTGATGTTGGGAACGTACTGCGATATTTCGAATGTGTAAAGCAGCGTGTTAATAAACGAAAGTCCGCGCCCTTTGCCACCAATGGAGCCATCGGCCAGTGAAACAATATTGCTGGAGTCGACCTCCCATGCGGTTTCGAAACCCACAATCTTACCTCGGCGTTTCTCCTGGCGATACTTTTTTAGTGTGTTTAGCAGATACTGCCTAATTTCTTCGGGCCCGCTAAAGTCGTTAATACTCGATGGGTGTATAATGCGGGCAACATTTATCTCCCCTCTGGCTGTGAGCCAAAGCGAGAAGTGATTTTTTTCGGCATGAAAAAGTATGCTTTCGCCCGGAATCTCACGGAGGCATTTCTCAAACTCCTCCATCGAGGTGGCTGTTGCTATGGGTTGACCAATAGCGTTTTTAAAGATGAAATCGCCAAAACCTAGATAGTTGCTGATGAAACTACGCAAATCCTGCATTAGGCTATCGGAATTTTTATTGATAAATCCGATATTCATCATCTCCTGTAAGAATGCTTCGGATTGTGATCCCGCAATCTTTTTGCTAAGAATATTCACCTTCTCCTCGTTGCTCTGCTCGTACGATTGGATAATAACAGGTAGGTTTGGTAGCGATTTTCTGATTTCGGAGATTAAATCTATTCCAGCATTCTCATCGAGTTTACCCTTGTGAAAAAATTTAACATCGGAGATAACGCATAGCATAAAATCCTTATACCGCTTAAATATCTCCATGGCTTCCTCGTAGGTGCCGGTAAGCAAAATTTTGGGACGAATCCGGATGCGCAGTACCTTGTATAGGTCGTCGGTGCTCACATCGTCTATTATTCTTCGGGTTTGTTCCAGAATGCTGCTGTAGAGCAATGGAACATATCGTGAGTAGTAGCGGGGCGAGTCTTCAACAAGGAGAATTACCCGTGTAAGTCCAATTCGCGTGTCGTTCTCGATGTTCACCTTGTCTTCAAGTAGTTTAATCATGGAGAAGAAAATCTTGGGATCTCCATTCCACTCAAATACCTTGTCAATGCTTTCAAGGGCGAGCAAGTTTTTCTCTAAATCGTTGAGCACTGCCGAGTTATTGACCAGCAGGTAGAGAGCGATGTAATTATACTCGCCCTTAATCCGTTTAGCCATTTCGAGCGGAGTAACCCTATCGGCTCCCATCATGATGATCACCATGTTAAAGTGCTTTTCTTCCATCTTCTCGAGCGCCTCCTCCAGGGTCGATACTCCCGTGATTCTAGGAACACTGGTAAGGCTGAGTTTTGCGTACTCCCCCAGGATATTGTCGGTAACCCTATCCTCCTTTTCGAGGCTGTAGGCATCGTAAAGGTTAGCGATCAGCAATATCTCCTTAACCTTAAAGGGCATGAGGTCGTGATAAATATCACGGTCGAAGTTATGCTGGTTAATGAATTTTTGAAGCAGCTTCTTACCCGAGTGAGCACTTTCTGGTTCAACGGGACGCTTGGATACTTTTACCTCTTTAACAAAATCTTTACCCTTTATCGAGTTCAGATATCCAGCGATAACATTGCTAATATTCTGAATTAAATCGCGTTCTTCTCTAAGAAATGGGCCCTCGTACTCATCGGGGAATTCGCGGGTGTAAAAGATCTCAATCTCCCCTCTCTCCCCATCAATTGTAGTAAACTCCTGCCTTTGTTTCCATTGCGATTCTTTGAACCCAGCAGAGGTAAACTCCATTTTTTGAAAACGTATTCGAGCAGTGGTGTACTGAGGGTATTGCCATGCGTCGGGGAGAATAAGACATATTTGCCTAAGGGTTCCCTCAATAGTTCGCCCCTCTTTGATAATTGACGTGGTTCGATTGATTGCTGCCAGTTCCTTAAGCCTTTCCTTGTTTTCTGCTAGCAGTTTGTAAAACTCCTCCTGGGGTGTGTTGCTACTGCTCATGGTTAAATTGCTTTTGGGTTATTGGTGTGAGCGAGTTGGTATTTCCATATGGCGTTTAATGGCAAAACTCTCAACCAACCAATTTACACCCTTTTTTCGTTAGCGCCAATTTGCAAGTCATTAATTACGTGTTTTACTGATTTAATATCGGTATAACGCTTAATAACGAACTAAGTAATTGGCTGAAATTGAGGTTTGAAAGATAATTCGAATGTTTATTTAGGGTAACTTGATCACAAATTTAATCACGTTTTAACCAACATTTTCTTTAACCTAAAAAAATGCAATATGAAAAATCCAGCCCTAGAAGAAAAGGTGAACAAGTTTATGGCATATATTATTGCCAAAAATCCCGCCGAGCTCGAATTCCATCAAGCCGTAAGGGAAGTTGTTGAAAGCATAATCCCCTACATTGAGGAGAACCCAATTTATACCGAAGAGCGAATCCTAGAACGAATCTGTGAACCAGAGCGCGTTATTATTTTCCGTGTTCCCTGGATAGATGATAAGGGTGTAGTACAGGTTAACCGGGGTTTTCGTATACAAATGAATAGCGCTATTGGGCCCTACAAGGGGGGACTTCGGTTCCACCCAACGGTGAATTTGGGAATCCTCAAGTTTTTGGCATTTGAGCAGGTATTCAAGAATAGCCTTACTTCGTTACCAATGGGTGGCGGGAAAGGTGGTTCCGATTTTGATCCCAAGGGCAAAAGCGAGAAAGAGGTAATGCGATTCTGCCAGAGTTTTATGACAGAACTCTGCAAGCACATTGGTGCCGATACCGATGTACCTGCAGGAGATATTGGAGTTGGTGGTCGGGAAGTTGGCTACATGTTTGGGCAGTATAAGCGAATTATCAACGAATTTACTGGTGTTCTAACCGGTAAAGGCATTAACTGGGGGGGATCGCTTATACGCCCCGAGGCAACAGGTTACGGAACAGTATATTTTGCTGAAGAGATGCTAAAGACCAGAGGCGAGAGCTTTAAAGGGAAAGTTGTCACAATTTCTGGGTCGGGAAACGTAGCCCAGTTTGCAGTGGAAAAGGCTACAGAGCTTGGTGGCAAAGTAGTTACTCTTTCCGATTCCGAAGGTTTTATATACGATCCACATGGCATTGATCCCGCCAAATTGAAATATGTAATGTGGCTTAAGAACGAGAAACGTGGGCGGATTAAGGAGTACGCCGAGAAGTATAGCTGCGATTACTTCCCTGGGGAGCGTCCATGGGGAATTAAGTGTGAAGTTGCCCTGCCATGTGCAACTCAAAATGAGATAAATTGCGAGGAGGCTATGACTCTGGTTAAAAACGGATGCATTTGCGTGTCCGAGGGAGCAAATATGCCATCGGTACCCGAGGCAGTAGAGGTTTTCATTGCAGCGAAGATTCTTTATGGACCAGGTAAAGCAGCCAATGCTGGCGGTGTGGCCACATCGGGTTTGGAAATGTCTCAAAACTCTATGCGACTCGCTTGGACCCGTGAGGAGGTTGATGCCCGCCTAAAGACTATTATGATAAATATCCATAAAACTTGTCAAAAGTATGGAATCAAGGAGGATGGCTTTATCAACTATGTTGATGGTGCAAATATTGGTGGTTTTGTTAAGGTTGCCGATTCGATGATTGCGCAAGGAGCTGTTTAATCGATATAATTCTCCATTATTTTGATATTTGTTGCTGGTCGGTTTGCCTAAAAGCATACCGACCAGCATGTTTAGCCGATAGAAATTAATTTATACTGATTCCAACATTTTTTACAATTACAATTATGGCAATAATTGCTATTTTTGGTTTCCAGTAATTGTAAGGAAATTTCCCACACTTAATTGCACACTATGCGTGTTCAAAGAATTCAACCAAAAGAAATTGCAGCACCATTCAACAATTCAGTTGACTTAAGTTTGCTTGATTCACTAATCGAAAAGTATAAAGGGAAGAAGGGTAGCCTAATTCCTCTGCTGCAGGGAGCTCAAAGCATATACGGTTACATTCCCGAGGAGGTATTTCGTAAAATATCCAATGAGACTGGTTTAAACTTGAGCGACATGTATGGTGTGGCAACATTCTACGCTCAGTTTAGGCTTAAGCCAGCAGGAAAACATATTATAAAGGTTTGTCATGGCACCGCTTGCCATGTACAGAATGCCGATTCCATTTCCGATGCCATAAAAGAAGCGTTTAACGTGAAGGATGGCGAAACCACTGCCGATGGGCTTTTCACCCTTGAGTCGGTAGCTTGCTTGGGTTGCTGCTCCCTTGCTCCAGTAATGATGATTGGCGAGGAAACCTTCGGCAAGTTAACGGGCGCTAGCGCAGTAAAGGTTATTAAGGATATTAAGATAAAGGAATTAGAACGCTGATTACGCAGATTAAACGGATGAACGCGGATAAGATAATTATTACATAGGAAATTCGTGAAGATCTGTAAAATCTGCGTTCAATTAAATCTTTCTATTGATGTCAAAAGCAAAAGTAATAGTCGGACTGGGAAGCTGCGGTATTGCCGCTGGAGCCAGTAAGGTGTACGACAAGATTTTAGCGCTTCAAAGAGCCGACTCGCTCGATTTTGAGCTGAAGAAAACCAGCTGCGTTGGAATGTGCTTTCGCGAACCGCTTGTAGAGGTTATCGACGATAATGGTTCTTTTATCTACGGTGATGTTACCGAGGAAAAGGCCTTGGAAATAATTCAAAACCATGTTGTTGGATTTAATCCAATAAAGGAATATGTGGTTAAAACAGACCTTTTCGAAACGCCCGATAAAAACTTTTTCGAGGGGCAAGTTAAGATTGCACTTCGTAATTGTGGATACATCGATCCTGAAAATCTAGAAGAGTACAAAAAACGTAATGGCTATAAGGCGCTTCAAAAAATTGCCGAAGGTAATATTTCTCCCGAGCAGGTAATCCAAACCGTTCTCGATTCTGGGATTCGCGGTCGAGGAGGAGGTGGCTTTTCCACTGGCCTAAAGTGGCGTTTTGCCCGCAATAACAAGTCGGACGATAAGTATATAATCTGTAATGCCGACGAAGGCGACCCCGGCGCGTTTATGGATCGATCGTTGCTTGAGGGCGATCCTCACTCGGTTTTAGAGGGAATGATTATTGGCGCATACGCCATTGCAGCCAATCATGGTGTTATTTACTGCCGAGCCGAGTATCCGCTGGCCATTAAACGTTTAAATATCGCCCTCGATCAAGCACGAAAAGCGGGTTACCTTGGAATAAATATTTGTGGAATAGAAGGGTTTAATCTTGATATATATGTTAAGGAGGGCGCTGGAGCATTTGTTTGCGGCGAGGAAACAGCACTTATCGCTTCCATTGAGGGTGAACGTGGTATGCCCCGCAAGCGGCCACCTTTCCCCGCCGAAGCGGGTTTATGGCGAAAGCCATCAAATATCAATAATGTTGAAACCTTTGCAAATATTCCCTACATTATATACAACGGCGCCGAGTCGTTCAATAAATATGGAACAGAGAAGAGCAAAGGAACCAAGGTTTTTGCGATTACTGGGAAAATAAAAAATGGTGGATTGGTTGAGGTTCCAATGGGTATGACCATCCGTGAAATTATATACAAACTAGGAGGAGGTATCCAAAACGATAAGGAATTTAAAGCCGTACAGATGGGAGGCCCTTCGGGTGGCTGTATTCCCAAACACCTTATTGACACCGAAATAGATTACGATAAAGTAACTGCCACAGGAGCTATTATGGGATCGGGCGGAATGGTGGTGATGGACGAAACAACCTGTATGGTTGATGTGGCTCGATTCTTCCTCGATTTTACACAGAAAGAATCATGTGGAAAATGTACTTTTTGCCGCATTGGAACCAAGCGAATGCTCGAAATTCTAACCCGTATAACCCAAGGCAAAGGTGAGGATGGTGATATTGAGAAACTCGAGGAGCTTGCTCATCAGGTTAAGGATAGCTCGCTTTGCGGTTTGGGACAAACAGCACCAAATCCGGTACTTACAACGCTTAAGTATTTCCGTCACGAGTACGAAGCTCATATTTACGATAAAAAATGTCCAGCTTTAAGCTGCAAGGAAATGCTTAAATACGAAATAATTACTGATAAGTGCACTGGCTGTCGTGTTTGCGCCATAAAATGTCCTGTACAGGCCATAACTGGCGAAAAGAAAATGCCCCATTTTATCAATCAGGCAACGTGCATCCACTGTGGTGATTGCTACAGCAGATGCAAATTTGATGCAATAACAGTTAGTTAGTTTGAACACTGATGTCACAGATTAGAATGATTTCCAAAGATTTTTTTATTATCTCTGTGTCTCCGTGCCTCTGTGTTTAATATAATTCGATATGACCGACAAAATCAACATAATACTAAACGGGAAACCCGTTGCAGCAACCAAGGGCGAGTATATCCATAGTGTTGCCAAGCGCAATGGTATCGAAATACCAACCCTTTGCCACGATCCAAGATTAGAGCCATACTCGTCGTGCTACGTTTGCGTAGTGGAGATAGAGGGGCAACGCAGTTTGCAACCCTCGTGTTCAACCCGTGTTGCGGAGGGAATGAACATAATTACCAATAATGATAGGGTGCATAAAGCTCGCAAAACGGCACTCGATTTAATCATGAGCAACCACTACGCCGATTGTTTGGCGCCTTGCCGCGAACGATGTCCGGCTGGAGTCGATGTGCAGGGTTACATTTCGCTTATAGAGAAAGGATTATATAGCGAGGCTGTTAAGCTAATTAAGCAAACCAATCCATTGCCCGCCATTTGCGGGCGCGTGTGCGTTCGCCCCTGTGAGGTGGCCTGTAGGCGCAATCTCCTTGAAGAAGGAACGGGAGTTGGCATTGATTACATGAAACGATTTGCCTCCGATTTCGACCTCAATTCCCCAAATCGATACGTTCCTGAAATCGCCCCTTCAACGGGCAAAAAGATTGCTATAATTGGTGCAGGTCCGGGTGGGTTATCCGCCGCATATTTTCTGCAGCAAAAGGGACATCAATGCGATATCTATGAGGCACAACCTTACGCTGGGGGGTGGTTACGTTACGGCATTCCAGAGTACAGGCTTCCCAACGATTTGTTGCAGCGCGAGGTTGATGCTGTTACCGAACTTGGAGTTAATATATTTTACAATAAGAAGTTAGGCGATAATCTCTCGTATAAGGAGATTTCCAATAATTACGATGCCACCATACTCACCATCGGCTCACAGCGCGGAGCGCTGTTGGGTGCTGCGGGCGAGGATGCTGAAGGAGTTTTTTCGGGAATCGATTTTCTGCGAAATATGGAGGTAACTGGACAACGTTACGACTTTAAGGGTAAAAAGGTTGGTATTGTGGGCGGAGGAAACACGGCAATGGACTGCTGCCGAACAGCTGTTCGCTGCGGCAGTACTGAAGTTACTGTGGTTTACCGTCGTACCGAAAAGGAGATGCCAGCAAACCCAATTGAAATTCACGAATCGAAGTTGGAGGGTGTGAAGTACAAGTTTCTCACTGCGCCCGTTAAGGTGAATAAGGATAAGCAAGGCAAGTTAAAATCCCTCACAGTGGTTGAAATGGAGTTGGGCGAGCCCGATGCATCGGGGCGCCGGAGGCCTGTTGCCATAGAGGGTTCGGAAAAGGATCTAGAATTCGACTATATTTTGGCAGCCATTGGCCAAAAAACCGATATCAACTTTTTAGATGATATTAATTCCTACGCCAAGGGCGGATACCTTAAACCCAACAAGTGGGGCGATATTGCAGCAAATCCAAACACGTTGCAAACCGATATACCATCAGTGTTTGCTGCTGGCGACGGCGTAACTGGGCCGGCAACCATTATCGAGGCAATTTCGCAGGCAAAACTTGCATCGCATAGCTGTCATCAGTTTCTTAGTGGCCAGGAAATTAAACCACCCAAAAAGGAGTTTTTAAGTAAGAAGGATAATTTTAAAAAGCAGGAAACAACCGATTACCTCAACAGGTACCAAAAGCAGCTGCGCGAGGAGATGCCAGTGCTTGATGCCAATGCTCGTAATAATTTTAGCGAGGTTGAGCTGGGCTACACCGAGGAGCAAGCGCTGCATGAAACTAGTCGTTGCCTGGAGTGTGGTTGTGTGGCCTATTTCGACTGCGATCTGAAAAAACATGCCGATACCTACGAAGCCGATCAGCAGCGCTTTGCTGGTGAGCACAAGGAGTTTGAGGTGAACTTCAACCATCCCTTCATCGAGATTGACAATAACAAGTGTATTCTCTGCTCACGTTGTGTGCGTATTTGCAAAGAAGTTGTGGGTGCCAATGCCCTTACACTCATTAAGCGGGGTTTTGACACCTTTGTGGCTCCGGCCATAGGTCGTAATCTTACTGAAACTACCTGCGAAAGTTGTGGCCTATGCCTATCAGCCTGTCCAACCGGAGCGCTAACCGAGAACGTACCGTTTAAGCCCGGGCCTGTTAAAATGGATTCCTTCGATACCATTTGCACGTACTGTTCAGTGGGTTGTACGCTAACTTACCATCACCGAGCAGGATACATAATGAAGGTAACGGGGGCCGAGGGTATGGTTAATGTCGATGGCAACATGTGTATGTGCGGTAAGTTTGGCTATAGGGTTTTTAATCGTGCTGATAGGATTACAAAGCCTTTGATTAGGGAGAATGGCAGTTTTAGGGAGATTTCGTACGAGAATGCCTATAAGATAATCGAAGCCAAGATCAAAGCTTTTGAGCCAGCTAAAACCGCCATTTTTGCCGGTGCAAGACTAACCAATGAGGAGCAATATCTTATTCAGAAATTTGCCCGTGCCGCAGTTGGTACAAATAATGTGAACAGTTTCCATTACTTACACGGAGCAAGTGGTTTTGCTAATATATCGATTCAAAATGTACCATTTGATAAGCTGAGTGGCGCTAGTAGAGTTTTTCTTTTCGGCTCAGAAATCGACCGCTATAATCCAGTAGTAGGTTATATAATAAATTCAGCAAAAGTACCCTTCGAGGCAATATCGACTCGACAAATGTCGAAATTGAAGCGTAAAGCAAGCAAGTATGTTCATATCCTCTCGTACTATCATTTTGTAAGGGCGGTAAACCATTATTTATTATCAAACAATTTGCAGAACAGCCTCTTTATAAACGATAACTGTGAGGGATTTGATGAGTACAAGAGCAATCTGTTGAAGGAGAACTACTATGAACTATGCAAGTTTGCTTGCGACTGCAATGGTAAATGTATTGAGGAGTTTGCCCAGAGGTTCAATGCTGAGATAAATGCTGTGCTCATCTTCTCGGAGCGAGAAATTAGTCAGCAAACAGCAGTAGAGCTTAAGAATCTTGCATTAATAACTGGAAAACATGGTAAAACCTCAAGCGGAATTATTGCCCTAAAGGAGAAGAACAATTCGCAAGGTCTTTTCGATATGGGCATAAGGCCTAACACCGGAGTAGGCAACCAAAGTGTTGATAACCAGGATTTCATTAAGTTGGTAAAAGAGCGTTGGGGAATAAATAACCTTCCAGCCGTTGATGGTAAATGCTTTACCGAAAAGTTTTTTAACGAAGAATTGAATAATATTCTAATTTTTGGCGAAGACCCGGTGGGGACTTCAGAAGGAAATCCCAAAGTGCTTAAACCCTTAAGAATGGCCGAGTTTGTTATGGTTCAGGATGCTTTTATGACCGAAACGGTCAAACAAGCCGATTTAGTTCTGCCCGCCTCGTTCTGGTTTGAGCAGGGTGGCTCTTTTACCAACACACAGTGGATGATACAGGGCTTTGAAGCTAGCCTTGTTTCCAAAATTGAGAGAACCAGCATTCAGCAGCTTATCGATTTGCTCAAAGCCTTTGGCTTTGATAGCCTAAAAGATATTGATGATGTAAGAAAAGAGGCGTTTTCCTTACTGCCTAGGTCAAAACCGAATCAAAAGCATCAATTGGAAGTTACACCTGGACAAATATCTACTTCGCTATTCAACCATGGCTGCGATTACCTTATGGCCGAATTCGACAGGGAGTTTAGCGAGGCTTTAGAGTAGTGATAAGTAAGTTAGGAGTTGATGTTTCAATAGAATCTATGTATAACCTATGTTTCGTATGTGTTTATTTTGTTAGTAAATTGATCTGTGACAATTGACAAGTGACGCAATCCAGTATTCAACATTCATCATCCAACAATATGAAATCCTTCACCAACACCACCGATATTCTCAATTTTGCCATCGAGAACGAGCAGAATGCAGTTGATTTTTACACGCAGCTTGCCAAACAGGCTCGAACCGAAGATATGAGCGCAACGTTCGAACATTTTGCCAAGGAGGAGATTGGCCATAAGGCCCGCTTGATTAAGATAAAGGAGGAAGGTATTTTCTCGTTGCCCACCGAGAAGGTTCAAGACCTCAAGATTTCTGATTATGTTGTGCGAGCGGAACCAACCGCCGAGATGACCTACG
This sequence comes from Tenuifilaceae bacterium, assembly GCA_034003245.1. Taxonomy (GTDB): domain Bacteria; phylum Bacteroidota; class Bacteroidia; order Bacteroidales; family Tenuifilaceae; genus Perlabentimonas. The sequence continues at coordinate 9,804 of JAVEYY010000026.1, read as the reverse complement.
AACAGGCATTAGTGTTAGCCATGAAGCGCGAGAAAGCAGCCTTTAAGCTATATCTAAAACTATCGGAGGAGACAACCAGTAGTGAGTACAAGCAGTTATTTTTGGGCCTTGCCCAGGAGGAGTCAAGGCACAAGCTACGCTTTGAGTTGGAGTACGATGAGTTTGTGCTGCGCGAGAATTAGTAGACAATCCATTGTCATACTAATCAATTATACCCATTTTTCGCATCAGGTATGAGGCGTTTAACTTTTTGCTGATGCCCTCCTTCAGCTTATAGTCGAAAACTAGCTGTTCATCTTCTAGCTCAACCTCAAAACACCTATTCAGTATTATGTTGGGGTAAGTCTCTTCCATTTGTCCAATGGCCAGGTCGTGGGTGGCTATGAGCGTAAAAGCATTTATTTGAATAAGCTTTTCAATAAGACCCATTGAGCCCATTTGCTTATCCTTAGGATTTGTCCCTCGAAGAATCTCATCAAGAATAACCAATGTATTGGTATTCTGTGCGATATGATCGATTATTTTCCGAATTCTCAGTAGCTCTGCGTAGAAGTACGATTCGTTCTGCGACAATGAGTCGTGTATGTTGATGCTCGAAACTATATCGCAAGGCGTAAACTTAAACTCTCTGGCGCACACAGGAGCCCCATTGTGGGCAAGTATCAGGTTCACCGCAATAGTTCGTAGAAAGGTACTTTTCCCAGCCATATTTGCTCCCGTAACAACAATTACTTTAGGTTGACCATAAAAGTCGACATCATTACCAATTCTAACATTTATTGGAATAATTGGATGTCCAATACTTTTTGCCGAAAGGCAAAAGGGCTGCTTCTGGACTGTTGGAAAAGATACATTTTCTTGATTATTAAAGGCAAACCTGGCAAAACTGATTAATGCATCCATTTCCCAAAGGGCATCAAACCAATTATTTACAATGGGTTCGTGCTTACCTTTCCATTGCTCTAGCTGTCGGAGAACTTGAAGTTCGAAAAGCAGCGAGGAGTTAAAAAGTATATTAACCACAAAATTGAATCGAAAATCGAAGCGGTTTAGCAATACAAAGAGTTTTTTAATTGAGATACTAGCCCGAGATCCGTCAACATGAAAACTTTTTTGTAGAGTATTCAAATATGGGCTATCGAACGATTCCCTCTCCATGAGTTGCATCAAGGTTGAGTACTTTTCGAAGAGCTTTGCGCTTCTACCCAGCTTGCTGTGAGCGCTATCAACCTGTTTTTTGTATAGGCTTAGTATGAAAAATGTAAAAACTATGGGTGCAATAATTATCCCTCCACCCACAACTGATAGGACTATAAGAATAGTAGTTAGTACGAAAACTAATGGATAGAGAAAAAGCAGTATCCTCTCTTTTTTGCCAATTACTTTGGGCGATTCAAACCAGTCCCTTAGGTTCTGAATTTCATTGCCCGATTCCTTGATTTCCATGCCAAGCGACTGAAAACTCTCCATTAAATCGACCTTACTTTGTAGCTCCGCAATGGCTTCCTGCTTTTGCTCAATTGCCGATTTATCCTTGATCCAGTGGCAAATCTTGTTCGCTAACCTTTTTGCTCCGTTTGATGTTATTGTTCGGTTAATGTATTGGAATACCGATCCCTCACCAAATAAATCAAAATCGTCGGCAAGTTCAGGATTAATTCCCTTTAATTCAACGCCATTGTAAAAGTGTTTAAAGCTATAAGCCAAATACTTTTGCTCATTTTCATTAACACGAATCCTATTATCTATTTGGATTGATTGCGAATTTACCCTTTGGTTGGCAATTACTGTGATTAAAAATGATATAAAACTAAATCCACTTAGTAGTCCAACCCAAATATTACTATTCGTTTTAATAAACCAGTATATAAGAGCAATTGTGCCAATAAATAGCACTAATCGAAGTAGAAAAAGGAAGAACACAAGCTTTTCCAATTTTTTCTTCTCTATTTGCAAGCTATTAAGTCGTGAAATGTAATGTGCTGCTGCTTTTGACATAGGGTTACTGTTGAGTAGTAGTGAAAATAGTTTGAACAAAGTTAAGCGAAATGTAACTTAAAATTCACTATTGCTTAAGATGCATAAAGGTAGAACAAATATCGCCTTCGGATATTTACCAAGCCAATTCTTATCCTAATTTCATTTGGTTTTCGTTAATCTTTCACAATCCTATAATATAATAACCAGTTGAATGGCCTTGAAAAATGTACAAACATCACATTACTTGGGAGATAATTGGTTTAGTTGTTTTAATAAAGTTTAAAGCGACCTAAAGGAAAGGGTACCGAAAATATCTTTATCATATTTTAACATGGTTTACCACAGCATAAACAACTGACAAATTCGAATATTTAATATAATTTTAGGGCAAAATTTAAGCAATTGGTTATGTGTAATTTTTCAAAGCTTCGCTTTTTTGTGGTGTTTAGTTTACTGTTTGCCTCTTTTGCTTTATCAGTAAGAGTTGTAAACGGACAGGGTAGGGCTAAAAGCAAGGATGTAATTGTTGATTCGCTTTTTCGAAACCGCGATTATGGCAAGGCAATAGACTATCTGAACGAATTACTTCTGGAGTATCCTCAGGAGCCTACATATCACTATATGCTTGGTGTTAGCTATGTGAATGCAACTAAAAATTTCACTAAGGCCATCGAACACTTAGACTTTGCGTCAACAAAAGAGGTTCCAAATCTTGTATACTACTATTTAGGCATTGCAAAACACCGGAGTTATAAATTCGACGAGGCAATTTCATACTACCGAAGATTTGTTATAAGTGGTGGTGATCCGTCAATTTCCAACCAGCAAATAGAGCTGCTTGTTAGCCAATGCGAGAATGGTAACTTTATGCTGCGTTACGTATACCAGCCCAAAATCCTCGATCGTAAGCCGGTATCGCATGTAGAGGTAAATCAGTTCTTGATTACAAAATCATCCGAAGGAAATTTTATCCCAACCCCTAAGGATTTGCTTACACCCACTGATATTAAGCAGAACCACTCATCGTTCATTTTTTATCCCAATAACCCCAAACCAGGCGATAGAATTGTTTACTCGAGCTACGGAAACACTACTTCATTCGGGAAGGATCTGTTTATGATAGAAATGCTTAACGATGGCTTCTGGAGCAAACCTCAAAATCTTGGAGAAATTGTAAACTCTAAGTACGACGAGGACTTTCCCTACCTTTCGTCCGATGGGCAAACCCTGTACTTTGCATCCAGGGGGCACTACAGCATGGGCGGATATGATATTTACCGGAGCGTTTACAATTCATCGGCTCGACAGTGGAGCACTCCAGAAAATCTAGGTTTTCCGTTTAGCTCAACATATAACGATTACTTGTATGTCCCCGATAATGCCGATGAGATGGCCATTTTTGTTACCGATAGGAATCTTAATTCCGACTCGTTAGAGGTTGTGCTGGTTAAAGTCGATCAGAATCCAATTCGGCGAACAATTGATTCGAACGAAACAATAAGGAGTATAGCCCAACTTACACCCGAAGTTGCTGTTGTGCAAAGGCCAACTGTTGAGGTAGAAAAGCCAGCTGAGAGCAAACCTCAGCAAGTGGCAAAAACAGCTACGTTTAGCGCAGTGGAGAATGATCCTGAGTATGCCAGAGCACTTGCAGGCGGTTTTACGCAACAGATGCGGGCCGATTCTCTGAGGAGTAAGCTCGAAACTCTTCGTGCCCGATTTGATAATATTACTACAGCCGAAGCTCGTCGCAACCTCGAAGCTCAAGTTGTTGTTGTTGAGGATAATTTGCTTATAGCACAACGTAATGCCGATTTATTCTTTGCTCAAGCCAGTCAAATTGAGCAGGAATACCTAACCGGAAAGCGTAAACCAATCGATAAACCAACATCAACCTTTACCACTGATCACCCCGATTTTCTCTATCAGGCGCAGTTTGCCCCAACGGTTTTTCAAGCCGATGAGCTATCACGATTGGCACAGCTAGAGCGTTCGGCACCGCAAATTCAACGACTCCGCGATCAAATTGCCCAGTCTCAGGCTCAGCTAAATACTGTAAAAGAGCAATATGCCGAGGAATCAGCCGAGTATGCCGATCAATACAAAAAGCACTTGGATCTATTAAAACGGTTCAATGTTCAGCTTGCCCCAAATATTAATAGAAAGAAAAAGCTTTATTCCGATTGTATTTCCGTGGCGCTTATAAAAGCTGGAGCAAATAATAATCTCGACATAAAGGGGCATATCGATCGCGCGAATACCCATTTTCGCTCTGCAACTGCAATCCGAAATAATGCCACAAAGGAGACAATGGTAGAGTCGGAGTACGAAGCTCTTTTGATCGATGAGTTAGGTGTTTTACGGCTCGAGATAGCCTTTGCAAAGCTATGGGAGATGCAGCTTTTTGAACAGCAATTGCTTAGTCGTGTCTATAAACTTGAACAAAGTATTTTTGGGTATACTCTCCCTAGCGAAAGTACAACTCCTCCTCGCCAAACAATTGTAGAATCAAAACCTATTGAGTCAACTGTTCAAAAGCCACTGATTGTTAGGATGGAAGCACAAACCATCGAGGCTGAAGAGTTTACTTTTGAACAGGATAAGGAGCCACCTTTTAAGCTACTCGATAAATCGCCCTACTCAAAGGATAATCCTTTCGAGAAACACGACCCGCTTCCTGAAGGTGTATTTTATAAGATACAAATGGCTGCTTTTAGCAGGCCAATAGCATTCGATTTTTTCAAGGGTTTATCACCAATTTCTGGAGAACCTGTAAACGATGGAAGGGTTACAAAGTATTATGTTGGGAAATTCTCATCGCTTAGCGAAGCCGAGAAAGCACTCCCTATTGTTCGTTCGCAAGGCTTTAAGGATGCTTTTATTGTTGCTTGGCATAATGGTCGATCAATAACCCTAACCAGAGCCAAAGGGCTTGAGGAAGTTTCTGCACTCAGATCATCGGGACCTGTTTCGCGAGATACAACGCGAATTGAAATTGCCAAGGACAACAAGCATTTTGTAATTCAGCTGGGTGCATACTCAGGACGGTTACCTGCCGATATTGCCCAAACCATCAGAGCGCTTGCCCCCGGTAAAGATATTGTTCGAAAACCCGATAATCAGGGCGGTTTTGTTTACTCCATTGGTTCTTATTCCGATTTGAATGAGGCAAACCGTATCAAGGATAATCTGGTTGCAAGCGGCATAAAAAGTGCCTTTGTAGTTGCTGTTGATTTGGATAATTAATATCTTAGCATCAATATTTTATACTGTTATGGAGCGTAAACCTAGAATAAATCCCGAATTTTTTACTGAGCATAGTGTTGATTTACAGGGCACTCATTCATTAATTCTGTTTAACGACGACTACAATCAGTATGAGTTTGTTATCGATTCTCTGGTTGAGGTATGCAAGCACAATAGGCTTCAGGCAGAGCAATGCACACTTATTGCGCATCATAATGGTAAGTGCGATGTAAAGTCGGGCAATCATAATCAGCTTCAACCGCTGCGCGAGGAGTTGCTGCGCCGTGGATTATCGGCCACTATCACACCAAAATCAAATTGAACAAAGGTTTTACTTAATAATAATTTAGCTAAATGACCGGCGTAATCATTCTTATCATTCTAGGGCTCTTCCTATTCATTGTAGAATTTTTGCTGATTCCTGGTGTAACTATTGCTGGAATTGGTGGACTTGCCTGCCTTATTGGAGGTGTTTTTTGGGCATACACAGCGCATGGCAATATGGTTGGACATATAACCCTTATCTCTACGGTTGCGCTAACCGTGTTCACGGTTATTCTTGCATTACGCTCTAAAACGTGGAAACACTTTATGCTCAATACCAATATCGATAGCACCGTTGCATCGGTTGAGGCTGAAACAACCATTCACCCTGGTGATATGGGAGTTACGATTAGCCGTTTAACTCCAATGGGCAAGGCTCGTATTAACGATATTATTGTAGAGGCAAAATCAACGGGCGAGTTTATCGACCCCAAAACAAATGTTGTTGTAATTCGTCTCGAGGGATCAAAAGTAATTGTCAAACCTAAAATAGACTAACGATGAGTGAAATTGGTGTTTATCTAATAATTTTTGCTGTAAGTATTGCAGCACTTTGGATCTTACTATACTTTGTGCCCATTGGACTATGGTTCTCGGCATTGGTAAGTGGTGTTAGGGTTTCGTTGTTGCAGCTAATTCTAATGCGCTGGCGGAAAGTTCCCCCAGGAGTCATTGTTCAGGCACTTATTGTTGGAACAAAAGCTGGAATTGAGCTTAACCGCAACAGCTTGGAGGCTCACTTCCTGGCTGGCGGTCGCGTTTCGAAAGTTGTTAATGCGCTTGTATCAGCCCAAAAAGCAAATATTCCGCTTGATTTTAAAATGGCCACAGCCATTGACCTAGCCGGTAGAGATGTTTTTGAGGCGGTTCAGATGTCGGTTAACCCCAAGGTTATTAATACTCCTCCCGTTACCGCGGTGGCTAAAGATGGTATTCAGCTTATTGCCAAAGCAAGAGTTACCGTTCGTGCTAATATCAAGCAACTGGTTGGAGGTGCTGGCGAAGAAACCGTTCTGGCTCGTGTTGGCGAGGGTATTGTTTCGTCAATTGGTTCTGCCGACTCGCACAAGAAAGTGCTGGAGAATCCCGATTTCATTTCGCGCGTGGTGCTTGAAAAGGGCCTTGATGCTGGAACAGCATTTGAAATTCTCTCCATCGATATAGCCGATATTGATATTGGAAAGAACATTGGTGCTGTACTTCAAATGGATCAGGCCAATGCCGATAAGAATATTGCTCAGGCGAAAGCCGAGGAGCGCAGAGCAATGGCCGTTGCTGTTGAGCAGGAGATGAAAGCCAAAGCTCAGGAGGCTCGGGCCAAGGTAATCTTGGCTGAGGCTGAAATTCCCAAGGCAATGGCCGAAGCATTCCGCTCTGGTAACTTGGGAATAATGGATTACTACAAGTTAAAGAATATTGAGGCCGATACTAGCATGCGCGAGAACATTGCTAAGGATAGCGGTTCCAAGAAAAAGTAATTAACCCTTTTGCAGAATTTTTCCTAGATATGCTTTGTTTCCACCTAGCGAGACAAAGCATATCTTGTTTGGTATAAATCTCATTTTTCAATAAGCGATTACCCCGTGAATAGTAACCTTCCTAAGGGTTTCCGTCTTCATTTTGAGGAAGCCAAGGTTTTAAACAAACACCGCATGGTAGTTTATTCCCAGATGACAAATGGAGAATCGAGGTTTGTTTCAAACATTCTCATTTTTTCTGAAAGGATACTTTATCCAGTTGCCTGGTACTTCGATTGGCGTGCAAAAGGTTTTAACAGCCGGGGCATTGGGATTATTGTTAACGACTTCATGCCTCTAAATGACAATATTCCACCAACAAGTCGCAATCCTATATATTCGAATGTGTTAAGGTACAGCGATATAAAGCATCTGTTTCGGAAAATGTTTTTGCTTAGATGTAAAATTCGTAGGGAATTGCGACATTTTAACTTTTGTGCAGCACATGCTACTCTGGTTAATGCTGTTGATGAAATCGCCCAATATGAGAACGAAAACAGTACTCATATTGCAATGCTTAAACATATTATTGAATCATCGGCGTTTGCATGTAAAAATGCCAAAGGGTATGCTGAGTTGGGCGATAAAAAGGTATTGCGGTTAGCCCGGTGCTTTATCAACACTCAAATGCTGAGTACCATATTATCGCCCTTAATCGACCGATCAGCAAACCGAATTCATGCTCTCGGGGTAGGTATTTTAGTGAACGATATCCCCGAAATTCCCTTCCAATAGGAGTAAAATAAAACTGGCCGATGCTAATTAGCATCGGCCAGTTTTTGTATTGTATACCAATTACGATTTTTTCTGATGACCCGATTTTTTGGCGGCTACATCTCCAGCGGGTTTGGCTTTGGGGTTTGGAGTTTTCTTAGGGGCTGCGGGTTTCTTCTCCTTGGCAGTTGCCGATTTTGGTTGGGCTTTCTTTTTGGGAGCAGCACCATCCTCTGCGATTGCTTCGGAAGAATCTGATGCTTTATCATCGGCTTGCTTTTCCTCTACATCCTCTGAAAAATCGAGCATTCCCTTTTCTTGCAGCAGGTTGTACCATCCAACAAGTTTTTTGATATCCGATACGTAAACTCTTTCGGTATCGAAGTTTGGCTCAACTGTCAGAAAGAACTTTTTCAACTCGTCGTTGCTCGATTTGGCCGAGATCGTTGGGCCACCATTCTCTTTCTCCTTAATACTATTCAGTATCTCTCGCAGAGGTTTTTCACCATCGTTGGTGAAGATTGCTATATCGGAGAGAGCGCTTACCTTAGCCGATGCCGAAATGTGTGAGCGTTTCCCATCGGTTAGCGACTCAACGATTATCCCATTCCGCCCTTGCGAAACAAACTTGTAAAGGCCGGAGTATCCCGATATTGCCATTATATCTTTCAATGCCATAGTGTAAATGGTATTTGTATGTGAAATGCAAAAGTATAAAAATGATACTAATTAGCTTTACTTCTTTAGCAAAAAAATGGCTAATTGTAATAATAATGCAAATGTATTAATTCTTAGTATCCTTTCCAATTACCAAACAAACATAAGTTTTTGATTGTTTTACTTAATCATTTCGAGTAGCTTCGCACGACTTAAAATGGTCACCTCGCGGCGGTTTACGTGAATTATGCCCTCGTTCTGCATCTCGGAGAATACTCTTGCCAACGATGGCCGTGTTACTCCAAAAAACTCGGCTAGTTCCTGGTGCGATTTGGGAATAATTATTGTTGTTCTCGTTTCGCTTTTGGCTAGCGATAGCAAGTAGTGTGCAACTTTTTCCTTAATGGTTCTAAAGGATAGCAACCAGAGTCGAGTAGTTAAAAAGTGAGCTCGGTTCGAAACCGCATTTAGAAAGTTGTTTAGAATAACAAGATTACCTTGAAGCAACCTAAGTACATCGGACTTTGGAATGTATAATATTTTACACTCGGTTAGCGCCACTACATCAACCGGAAATTTATTGGCATTGCTAAACATAACCGCATGGGCGAGGGGTTGGGGTGTTTGAATTTCCTCTACTTTTAATATTTTCCCTGTAAAGTCTACCATCTCGCCTTTAACCGTTCCGGCTATTACAATGCAAAGGTTTTTCACCTCCTCTTCGCGTTGTACTATGGTTTGTCCTTTTGAGTATGATTTTACAGAGTATGAAATCTTCTTAAAGATATCCTCCAGCTCCTCGCTGGTTAAACCAACAAAAAAGGGTGATTTTATGAGAACTTCAAACATATTCTAATTTTTGCAGCTAAGATAGAACATTGTAGGTTATCACAACTATCCAACAAACCTGTTTAGGAACGTTTTTATAATTCTTTTTGTATTTTTACGCTGTTAGATAAAACCTAATCAATTTTCACATGAATCCAAGGGAATACTATATCGATTTGCTAAATAAGCATATTAAAAATCCCAAAATGATAGCCCACTCTCTTGCTTCGGAGGCAGTTTTAAGGGCATTAGCCCGTCGTTTTTGTGAGGATGAACAAATATGGGGTAACGCAGGACTTCTACACGATATTGATGTGGAGTGGACCGAAGGCGACTCAAAGCGGCATGCTTTAGAGGGTGCCGAGTTGCTTAAGAACGAAGGACTTCCCGTTGTTGCAATAGATGCCATAATGATGCACAACGAGATGGCTACAGGTAAAGATCGTACTACGCTATTTCAGCACGCTCTAGCTGCAGGCGAAACCATAACCGGTTTAATATTTGCCACCGCGCTGGTTTACCCCGATAAGAAAATTGC
>JAVEYY010000025.1:0-73149 GCA_034003245.1 Tenuifilaceae bacterium | reverse complement strand
GTTTAAGGTTTAAAATCAAACAAGAAACTAACAAAAAAACAATATCTTTAGTAAAACTTAAACCAAACATGAACAGATCAATTTTCATAGTTGCACTATTAGCACTATCAATTGGCTCACTAACAGCACAAAACACAGGCACAATTCAGGGTAAAATTGTTAACAAACAGAGTAATGAGCCAGTTCCCTTTGCCAACATTGTAATTTGGGGCACCAATATTGGAGCCTCGTCCGACTTTGACGGAAACTTTCTTTTCACAGGATTGCAACCTGGTTTTGTTGAACTCCGAGTTTTTGCCATAGGCTTTAGCCTTTACGTTTCGAGTTCGATACAGGTAACCAATGCCAGAACCGCATTTATTGAAATTCAACTAGAAGAAACAGCCACTGAAATTGAGGGCGTAGTCGTTAAAGCTAGCCCCTTTCGAAGAAGTGAAGAGAGTCCAGTTTCGCTGCAACGCATAGGTATTGCCGAGATTGAAAAAAATCCTGGAGGGAATCGAGATATCAGCAAGGTAATTCAGTCGTTACCAGGCGTTGCCTCAACTCCAGCATACCGAAACGATGTTATTGTTCGAGGAGGGGGACCAAGCGAGAACACCTTTTACCTCGATGGAGTTGAAATTCCAAACCTCAACCATTTTGCAACACAAGGCGCATCGGGTGGACCCGTGGGTATTATCAACGCTGATTTTATCCGTGAGGCAAACTTTTACTCGGGTGCGTTTCCTGCATCAAAGGGGAATTCATTAAGTTCGGTCCTCGATTTTAGGCAAATTGATGGAAACAGCGAACGCATTAAATTCAAAGGAGCTGTCGGAGCAAGCGACTTAGCCCTTACCCTCGATGGCCCAATAAGTGATAACACTACATTTATTCTATCGGCTCGTCGTTCGTATCTTCAATTCCTTTTTAGCGCAATTGGGCTTCCATTTCTCCCAACCTACAACGATTTCCAGTTCAAGACCCGAACTCGCATAGACGAGCGAAATGAGATTACAATTCTTGGGATTGGTGCAATTGATCAATTTGAACTCAATACTGGTCTGGAAAATCCAACTGCGAGCCAACGGTTTATACTTAACTTTGTTCCAGTTAATACGCAGTGGAATTACACTAATGGAATTGTATACAAGCATTTCCGTGAAAAAAGTTTCGACACCTGGGTTCTAAGTCGAAATATGCTAAACAATAGGCAGTTCAAATTCCCCGACAACGATGAGAGCAAGAATAAAACACTCGATTACATCTCGCAGGAGTCGGAGAATAAGCTGCGCTACGAACACGATCGTCGGTTAAACGATGGCTCTAAACTCAATGTAGGCGCCGGGTTTGAACATGCGCGCTACACGAATGATACCTATCGGGCCTTTTTCAGCAATGGTACATTAACACCCATCGAATACAGCTCTAAGCTACATCTTTTCTCATGGAGTATTTTTGGACAATACAGCCGCAACTTTCTTAACGAGCAGCTAAATCTTTCTGTTGGGTTCAGAGCCGATGCTAACAGCTACTCATCTTCGATGAGCAACGCGCTAAACCAGATTAGTCCAAGGTTATCTGGTTCGTATCGAGTAAGCGATGATGTTTCAGCCAACTTCAATATTGGTCGTTTCTACCAGCAACCACCCTACACCATGTTGGGTTACCGCTTGCCCGATGGCACTCTTGTTAATAAGAGTAATAACCTAAAGTATATTCAAGCCGATCACCTAGTGGGAGGTTTTGAATGGATTCCCAACAACAACAGCCGTGTTTCGCTTGAAGGATTTTATAAGCTATACAATAACTACCCCTTTTCTGTTGCCGATAATATTTCGCTTGCAAGCAAGGGAGCCGATTTCGGAACTTTTGGCGACGAAGAAGTGGTTTCTACAGCCAAAGGACGCGCCTACGGATTAGAAGTTCTCTACAGATCGCGCGACCTGATCGGATTTAACACTATCCTGGCTTACACTCTCGTTTGGAGCGATTCCGAGAACAGCAATCCTAGCATTCCTGGCGATTGGGTTCCCACTGCTTGGGATAATCGCCATATCTTTACACTTACTGCAACCCGCAGCTTTAAAAAAGATTGGGACTTTGGGTTTAAGTGGCGATTTGTGGGTGGAGCACCATATACTCCCTGGGATTTAGACAAGTCATCGATTATTGAAGCTTACAATACTCAAGGGCGTGGGTTCTTGGATTACAACCAGTACAACCAGTTCCGGTTGGAGCCATTCCACCAACTTGATGTTAGAGTCGATAAGATGTTTTACCTTAAAAAGTGGACACTAAACCTTTACGTGGACATTCAAAATCTATATGGTTTCAAATCAAAACAACCCGACAACATAATTGTAAAAGTAGATGAGAGTGGCCAGCGAATAATCAATCCCAATGACCCAACGCGTTATGAATTGGAGAATATTTCTGGAATTGGAGAGGGTACATTACTCCCATCAATTGGTATTATCCTAGAATTCTAAAATAAGATTTGTTTCTTTTGACTAAATCACAATAACGATATAAATTCCATTTCGATGAAAAGAATAGTATTAATAGCAATCAGCGCTGCAATTCTGGCGTCGTGTTCAGGAACCACTAAGCCAAAGTTAGATGAGCCTACAACCATACTACAAACCTCTCCCTTTACCGAGGGCAAACCAATAACAATAAAGTTCGAAAAGGGCAAAGACTTTTACCACCCACTCATCGTATTCTGGCTCGAGGATACTGAAGGAAATTTTATTGAAACAATCTACGCTTCGCAATCCATTGCCACTGGTACATTTCGTTTTGGCCAATCGGAAGGGAAGAATTGGAAACCGGGTGAGCGCCGTAGGCAAGCCGCCTTGCCCTACTGGGGGTATCGGCGTGGAATTCAAGCCCCCGATGGGCTTTACCTGCCAACCCCACAGGAGCCTCTTCCGGATGCCATAACCGGTGCAACGCCTAAAAATAACTTTGAACTTCAAACAACAGTAAAACAGGGATCTGATAAGGTTCGAGTTTACATGGAAATAAATCAAACCTGGGATTGGAATCAGTATTGGCACAACAATCGTTTTCCTGACGACGAAGAGTACAAAACCAGCTGCCAGCCAGCTTTGATTTACATGGCCGAAATAGATATTACAAAACCTAATTCAAGTTTTGTTTTAAAACCTATTGGCCATAGTCATCCCTCGGGTAAAACCGGTGAGTTGTTCCCCGATATAAGCACATTTACAACTGCATTGAACATAGCACAGAGGGTAACTGTTACTACATCAGGTATTGACTAAAGCATTACTTTGTAGTAAATTGCACCCATGGATGAAGATCGAAAACAGATAATTATTGCTGGTGCTACGGGCCTAATTGGGAGAGAATTGGTTAATTCTCTCCTAAATTCTGGCTATAGGATAGTTATATTATCGCGATCATCAACACGGTCCGAGGAGTGGTCACAATCAAAATCGGTTAGAAGCATATTGTGGTCAGGTGAATTCACAACTTGGCTAGCTCGAGAAGTGGAAAAAAGCTTTGCTGTAATAAATTTGGCAGGCGAAAATCTGGCAACCAAACCCTGGACGCAGCGAAGAAGGATGCAGCTCATTCGGAGTCGCCTAGGGACAACACGAGCGCTTGCAAAGGCATGCCAATACGCCATCACCAAACCCGAGGTTTTTGTTCAAGCCTCTGCAATTGGATATTACCCTTTATCGGACAATGAGGTATTTGATGAGAATTCGGATCCCGGCACTGGTTTTCTCTCCCGTTTAACTTCCGACTGGGAATCGATTGCAAAACATGAGATTCCCAAGGAAATTCGGTTAGTTCTTATTCGTACAGGAGTAGTGCTATCGGTAAATGGAGGTATGTTGCCTCAACTGCTCAAGCCCATGAAACTCTTTGTCGGAGGTTGGTTTGGTTCAGGAAGCCAACCCGTTTCGTGGATTCACATCAAGGATGAGGTTGATGCTATTGCACACCTTTTAGCCACCCAAAACGCCAGCGGTGCATTTAACCTTGTTGCACCCAATCCCCTATCACAAAAACAATTGGTCAAGATAATTGCACAAAAAACCAACCGATTAGCGTGGGTATCAATTCCTTCAATCTTGGTGAAATTATTACTTGGGAAGATGGCAGAGGAACTTCTGCTCTCTGGAAATAAGGTTGAGCCTAAAAGATTAATCGGAACAGGGTTTAGCTATACCTTTCCAACAATTGAAAAATCTCTTGCTGATCTTCTTTGATGATCTGTATTGTAAAAGATCAGAAAACAATTGAGTCGCCCACTTCATTTCCCCAAATAACCAGCAACAAGCCCATTCTGCCAAAAGTTGTGGAATACTCTGCAAAAAATTCACAAATTTGGTTACCTTTGTGAGTTGGAATTAAAGGGACAATCGCTTTATTTCCAACAATTACTTAAGTATTTTTCCTGAAACTTTAATGTTATGGCCGACAAAAAGAAATTAATGGATATCGCAGCACAGGTTCGCCGCGATATTATTCGAATGGTATATGCTCCAGCAAGCGGACACCCAGGCGGCGCCTTGGGATGTGCTGATTTTATCACCGCCCTTTACTTCGATATTCTTAACGTTAAACCCGAAAACTTCACCATGGAAGGTGATAACGAAGACATGTTCTTCCTTTCCAACGGGCACTTGTCGGCTGTGTGGTATAGCGTTTTAGCACGAAGGGGCTTTTTCCCGGTTAGCGAGCTGGCCACATTTCGCATGATTAGTTCGCGCCTTCAGGGGCATCCCGCCACGGAAAAAAATCTCCCTGGAGTAAGGGTTGCATCAGGCTCTCTAGGACAAGGGCTTTCGGTTGCCTGTGGAGCTGCGCTAGCAAAAAAAATCAAGGGCGATAAAAATCTTGTTTTCACTCTACATGGCGATGGTGAATTGCAGGAAGGACAAATATGGGAATCGGCTATGTTTGCAGCAGCACGAAATATCGACAATCTTATTGCCACAATCGACTACAACGGCCAGCAAATTGATGGCCCAGTTGACAAAATTAACTCCCTGGGCGATTTGTACGCCAAATGGTTTGCCTTTGGATGGCATGTTATGGAGATGGATGGCAACAACATAGACGATGTGCTTAGCGTAATGGCCGAAGCAAAAAAACAGACCGGCAAGGGTAAACCTATTGTTATCCTGATGAGAACAGAAATGGGAATGGGTGTTGATTACATGATGGGAACTCACAAATGGCATGGAAAAACCCCTAACAAGGAAGAGTTTGAAAAGGCCATGGCTCAACTACCCGTAACACTAGGTGATTACTAAAAAACTAAAAAACAGAATAACGATGACAAATATTGTAGTAGTTGCTCACGACGCCAAGAAACCTGAACTGGCAAAATTCCTAATGGAAAGACTAGATTGGCTAAGAGGCGTTAACCTTATTGCAACTGGACGGACAGCCGAGTTTATCGAGTCGCAGGGAATTGCCTGTAAGCATATGAGCCCCGGCGAGTATGGCGGATACATCCAAATTACCGATATAATTAAAAAGGGCGAGGTTGATATTGTTATCTTCCTCCGCGACCATAAAGTGGTGCAGCAACATCACGAGGATATCCGCAAACTCCTTGAGACCTGTAATATGTATAATATTCCCTTGGCAACCAATTACGCTTCGGCCGAATTAATCATTTTAGGACTCATAAAAAAAGAGGCTACTGAGCGGATGCAGCGCAAGTAGACTAAATGAGATAACGAAACGCATACATAATAACTCAAATGCCCCCACAGGGCATTAACACTTGTTTTATGAAAAAATTCGAAAACACTGGTAGTAAGGATACCCGCTCAGGCTTTGGCGAAGGCCTCCACGAGCTAGGCAAAACAAACCCCAAAGTTGTAGCGCTTTGTGCCGATCTTATTGGATCCCTTAAGATGGAGAAATTTATCGCCGAAAATCCCGAACGATTTTTCCAAACAGGTATCGCCGAAGCAAACATGATGGGCGTTTCAGCAGGGTTAGCAACTGGAGGTTTTATTCCTTTTGCTGGCACTTTTGCCGCCTTTGCCACTGGCCGGGTTTACGATCAGATTCGCCAAAGCATCGCCTACTCGAACAAGAACGTAAAAATTGCCTCATCACATGCTGGCCTCACTCTTGGCGAAGATGGTGCTACACACCAAATGCTTGAGGATATTGGGATGATGAAAATGTTGCCCAATATGACCGTATTAAGTCCATGCGACTTTAACCAAACAAAAGCCGCAACCCTAGCCGCCGCGAATATAATTGGCCCTGTATATCTTCGCTTTGGTCGTCCTGCAGTACCCAACTTTACCCCTGTCGATCAGGAATTTGTAATTGGCAAGGCTGATATACTTGTTGAGGGAAGCGATGTAACCATATTTGCAACCGGTCATTTGGTTTGGAAATCGCTTGAAGCAGCAGAAATGTTAGAGGCAAAGGGGATAAGCGCCGAAGTAATCAACATTCATACTATCAAGCCATTGGACATTGAAGCCGTAATAAAATCGGCAACAAAAACTGGTGCCGTGGTTACCGCTGAGGAGCATATGATGAATGGCGGATTGGGCGAGAGCATTGCACAGGTTCTCGCGAAGAATAACCCAACACCAATGGAATTCGTTGCCGTAAACGACACCTTTGGCGAAAGTGGAAAGCCAGAGGAACTACTTATAAAGTATGGGCTTCATGCTCCAAATATCGTAGCAGCAGCCGAAAAGGTTATCTCAAGAAAAAAGTAAAAACACGGGACAAGCACAGAATGAGTCACTTGAGCGATAAGGAGCTACTCGAAATGTTTCGCAACGACGAAACGCGCAGCTACGCTTTTAATCTTATCGTTCGCAAGTATCAGGAGCGCATCTATTGGCATATCCGTAAGCTGGTAATCCATCACGACGATTCCGACGACGTAATCCAAAACACCTTCCTTAAGGTTTGGAGTGGGCTGGATGGCTTCCGTGAGGATTCGCAACTTTTCACCTGGCTATACCGTATTGCCACTAACGAAGCCCTAACTTTTCTGAAAAAGAAGAAAAACAAGTTTTTGCTGCCTCTGGTTGATGTTGAACAACAGCTGGCCACCACGCTCGAAAGCAGCCCACACCTCAACGGAAACGAGATTCAGATTAAGCTGCAAAAGGCAGTTCTGACATTACCCGAAAAGCAACGGCTGGTTTTCAACATGAAGTATTTTGACGAAATGAAGTACGAGGAGATATCGAGCGTTCTGGGAACCTCAGTAGGAGCACTTAAGGCATCGTATCATCACGCGGTAAAGAAAATTGAAAAATTCATTGAGGAGGATTAAACCATCCCAAATATTCTCAATCCAAAAGATTGAATGATTGACAGAAAGACATGAAGGAGATTGACAACAATAACGATCCGTTAGCTTCCATAGGAAGAGAGTTACCTTTCAAGGTACCCGATGGGTATTTTGAAAACCTTCCCATGCGAATACAACAGCAATGCACCCAGGCAAGTTCGTCGCAACAAAGTAAAGATGTGCCCCTTTTTAGGGTTTTAAAGTCACAACTTTCGCTGGCTGCTGGCTTTGCCCTTATGGCTATGCTTGCATTTGCTGGATACTACTACCTTAGGCCAGCAGACCCAATGGACACAGCCCACGATGACTACATCGAGATAGTTCAAAAAAACATCTACGAGTATGACATGGGAAAAGCAAAGCAGTCAAAAATCCAAATGGATAACGACTCGCTGAAAAGCAACGTAAGAGACGAGATGTTCAAATACTTGCACGAGGAGAACATCGACTATGTAACCCTTATGGAAAAGTACTAGCCGGAGACTCTTCGAATAGCCATGTAATGCCCCAGTATTCTAAACGAATTTTGGGGTTTTTAATTTTCCATCCCAATTATCTGTTCAATAAGCCCATATCATCAAACCGGGTGACAAACAGCTATCCCTTCACACTACAATGAGGTTTCAAATAAAACAATTATTACTACTTTAGTGTTGTGATTTGATACCAAGCAAATTCATTCTTTAATCAAAGTACATTGTGGAGACCGCACTACATTAAATAAGCGGGGCGAATTCCGAAAAGCCTTACGAGTAGGAAATCTTAAAAATTCAAACCACATGAAAAAAGGAGTTGTATTATTTCTATTGATGATTGGCATAAGCCTAATTGCTAGCGCACAAATTAGTCCACGCGCAATAGGCCTACGTTTTGGTGGCGACGGCTCAATAAATGGGGCTGAAATTTCTTATCAGCAAAAAATGGGAAAAACCAATAGGCTTGAACTCGACTTTGGCTACGCTTTCAGCAATGCACACAGCCGACTATATGCAGTTGGAATCTACCATTGGCATTGGAATATAAAGGAGGCGCTAAACTGGTATATTGGCCCAGGCGCAAGCGCAGGATTGTTTAAGTACGAGGGTAGTGATGGTTATTTTAACATCGGCCTTGGAGGACAAATAGGACTTGAATACAATTTCAACAAGCACGATCTACCCCTTCTCCTAAGTATTGATGCTCGACCAATGTGGGATTTTCTGGGCAGCAACGCAGGATTAGGCTGGGGAGCCTCACTTGGATTAAGATACACTTGGTAATTAAAACGAACAATATAAAAACTGCCTCAGGATTTCTTTCTGAGGCAGTTTTTTTTAATCTTCAACGGAGTTAGGTTAAATGATAGCCCTGGCTTACCATTTCGACAGTTGACAAGTAGTTGTACCTTGTATCATCCAAAGGATAATCCCAACAACCTAGCGTGTGATACATCTCGCCACCAAATCCCGACTTGAACCGGTACAGTCCATACATAGGGTGTGATGGATCGGGCCGAGGAGCCACGCCAAACATATCATAATCAACACAACCCCTACCTTTAGCAATTCTAATTGCCTCCCACTGGATGGCGTATGTTGCCATATAATTCCGATTATCCGACGATGAAGCACCGTAAAGATACGATGCTCTATTACCCGAAATTACCAAGAACATAGCCGCAAGAGGAATCCCTTCGGCTTCGGCAAGCAGAAGAATCACCTCAGCAGGCGATAGCGTGTTAGTTGCTTTCGCAGCCAACACAGCAGCAAAATAGTCGATACTATGAAGAAAAATACCATTTCGCTTAGCAGTTTCGCTGTAGAGTTGGTACCAAAGGCTCAGCTGATCGAGCTTTAACTGTTTAACCTCAACTCCTTTCCTTTGCGATAACCCAATATTATAGCGAGTTTTTGGCTTCATCTGGCTTAGCAATCGCTCTTCGGTTACGGCAAGATTAATGAAGAGTGTATTGGTAGGCAGTATATTACTCGATGATTTACGTAGGTTCCTTTTTACGGATCCAAAATTCATCCGTAGCTCCTGAATAGCCATTTCGGGAGGGCCAAGCCACCATCCGTTGCTGTCGTAAAAATCATCATCCTTTGCCCAAAGCGACTCCCAGCACAAATCGAACCGTATGGCAATACAACTTTTGGGCAAGTACGATCGCAAACACTCCGCCAACTCCTCAAGATACACGCCTTGCATTCCATCTAAAGGCTGAAGTTCTGGGCCATAGGGAACATAGGCTATACTATTTTGACTATCGAAATTCTTGATTACAACTAATATATCAGCAAGCACCTTTCCTTGAGGTACTTTTGCACAGACAACGCTATCAGAGGTTGCATTATAGTTTAGGGCAAGTGTGCTTTCGCCCATTTGCTGCCTAACACGTTGCCAAAATGCTGTTTGTTGTACAATTGGTGACGCAAACAGCTCCTCTGGACTTTTGTGTGACACGTTAAAAATCATGGATTGATTACCTAAAAAGATTTACAACCTTGCCCATCTTGAGACAAAGCACAATTAGATTAACAATAAATAAATATTTGAAGTACAAATATATAGATTATATATTAGGATTCAAAATGCAAACCCTCTCCTCTTATTCATTTAAAATAATCCAACCCTTTTCAGAATACTCCTAGGTTTCAAAACAAACATAAGGACACAAGATCATCAGATGCATTAGGCTAAAGGGCCTGTTAAATCTATATTCCAGCCCCATTTCGTGTAACTTAGCTGATGGTCAACTCAAAAAGTTATCAACAATGTGGTAAAAAATGGGAATTTGTGGTTGTAAGTGGGAACTTTTTGTTTTACTTTTACTTTTTGAAAACTGGAATCAGTATGACTTCTTTTATAGGCGATTACATATGCAAGGTTGATGAGAAGGGGCGAATGCTCTTCCCATCGGCGCTGAAGAAGCAGAATAAATCTGCCTCTCCAGATCGCTATGTGGCCAAGAAGGACATATTTGAGAACTGTCTTGTGCTCTACACCATGGAAGAGTGGGAACGCCAGAACAACCTGATACGGCGGAACACCAACCCATACAACCGGGAACACAGCAAGTTTTTACGAGAATTCTACCGCGGAACGGCTGAACTAGTGCTCGACTCAAACGGTCGGCTACTAATACCCAAACGCATGCTCGACTCCATAGAAGCCAGCAAAGAGCTTGCCCTTACAGGGCAGGATAGCCGTATCGAAATTTGGGCAAAGGATATTTACGATGCCCATCAAACGAACGAGGATGCATTTGCCGAATTGGCTGAAAAGATTTTAGGTTCATCACCTTTAAGCAATGAGTAATGGCATACCACGTACCTGTCCTGCTGCATGAAAGCATTGAGGGCTTAAACATAAATCCCAATGGGACATATGTCGACTTAACCTTTGGCGGGGGAGGTCACTCGCGTGAAATCATGAGGCATTTATCGCCCAAGGGCAAACTTATTGCCTTTGATCAGGATAAGGAAGCCTTAGCCAATGCAATTGACGACAGCAGGTTTTTGCTTGTACACGGCAATTTTCGGTACTTTAAAAATTTCTTAAAATATCACAAGGTTACTCATGTTGATGGGATTCTTGCCGATTTGGGTGTGTCGTCAAAGCATTTCGATAGCCCCGAGCGAGGCTTTTCATTTAGATTCGAAGGACCACTGGATATGAGGATGAATCGTAATGCAAATCTAACAGCCGAGCAGGTAGTAAATACATACGATGAGCACAAATTATCGAAAGTATTAACACTTTACGGCGAAGTGTCGAATGCTAAGAAAATTTCGCGAGCAATCTGCTTCCATCGTTCACAGCAACCAATAACCACAGTGGAGCAGCTGGCCTTAGTAGTTGAACCCTTATTCCCTGCACTACAAAGAAATAAAATGTTAGCCAAGGTATTTCAAGCATTCCGAATTGAGGTAAACCAGGAGATGGAAGCACTGAAACAAATGCTACTGCAAGTTTCACAAACCCTTAAAACCGATGGCCGGTTGGTTGTAATTGCTTACCACTCGCTGGAAGATAGGATGGTGAAAAACTATATTCGCAGTGGAAACTTTGAAGGTGAGAAGGAAACAGACTTTTATGGCAACGTGACGTCGGAGTTTGAACAAGTAAACCGAAAGGTAATTGTTCCCTCTGAGAAAGAACTTGAGGAAAATCCCCGATCGCGTAGCGCAAAACTTAGAATAGCAAGAAAGAGATGAGCGAGAATAACGAACGCATAGAGTTTATTGATGCCCAGCCACAACCTAAGGAGCCAAAGCGAAGAGGAGTTTTTAGCCTACTCGACGGCAGCTTGCTTGGTAAAGATAATGTAACAAATCAGATACCCTATGTGCTTTTTCTAGCCTTTTTGGCCATTGTTTATATCGCCAACAGATACAAGTACGAGAAGTTAGTGCGCGAAGGTCAACAGATGCAGATTGAAGTAAAAAACCTACGTGCTGAGTCAATAACCACGGCATCTCAGCTAATGTTTATCAGCAAGCAAAGTCAAGTTGCACGAATGGTTCAAGAAAAAGGGCTTGGACTTGAGGAATCAGTTGTTCCACCCAAAAAGATTAAAGCTAAGCTAAAATAGATTTTTAATCGAGCGTTAAAAAAATGTCAGTTAAAAAGGAAATACTATTTCGATTTGCCCTGGTATACGTAATATTTGGTATACTGGGAGCAAGCATTGTTGGTAAAATAGTATACATCCAGTTTGTTGAAGGGCCAAAACTTCGTGCACAAGCCAAAACCATAACTTACCGCGACATTACCATAGAGCCCAATAGGGGTGATATTTGCGCCATCGACGGCAGGCTGTTGGCCACATCGGTTCCATACTTTGAGCTGCGAATGGACCTAAGAGCTGCAGGGCTTTCCGATGAGGTGTTCTATGCAAATATCGACTCACTGGCCATCAAACTCTCGCAGCTTTTTAAGGATAAATCACATTACTCGTACAAATCGGAGCTGGTAAATGCCCGCAAGCATGCCAGGAACAACCGCTACTACCCCATTGGGTCGAGGTTAGTAAACTATCTTGAACTAAAAGAGGTAAAGAAATTTCCCCTTCTAAATCTTCCCATGAACCGGGGTGGTTTTATTCCTGTACAGGTTAATCAGCGCATAAAACCTCACGCTAGTCTTGCCTCAAGGACGATTGGCGTGGTAAACGAGAATGGTGTGGCAGTGGGAATTGAGGGAGCGTACGATCACATACTTAGCGGGAAGGCTGGTGTAACTACTCGCCAAAGGGGAAGCGGAAACCTTTGGATGGATGTTAACAGCGCTGTTCAAATCGAGCCTGAAGATGGAATGGATGTGATTACCACGCTGGATGTATCCCTACAAGATGTTGCCGAGAAAGCCCTTCGTAACCAGCTGGCCAAACACGATGCTGAGCACGGAACCGTTGTGCTTATGGAGGTTGCCACAGGCGATATTAAAGCAATTGCAAATTTACGCAAGAACGAGAACGGGACATACAGCGAAATGTTTAACTACGCAATTGGCGAAAGCGCCGAACCTGGTTCAACATTTAAGCTGGCCACGCTAATTGCCCTACTCGAAGACGGCCACGTATCGCTCGAGGACACCATCAACACTGGCAGAGGAAAAGTAAAGTATTACGACAAAGAGATTAACGACTCACGCGAAGGGGGATACGGAAAGATTACGGTAAAAGAGGTGTTTGAATTCTCCTCGAATGTTGGCTTTACTGAAATGGTAACAAAGCACTATAAGGGCAAAGAGAAACAATTTGTAGAGAGGCTCTACTCCATGAATCTCAACCAACCCCTAAATATCCCCATAAAGGGCGAGGTTGCCCCTTACATAAAATACCCTGGCGACAAGCTCTGGTCGGGTATCTCAATGCTTATGATGAGCCACGGTTACGAGATTAAACAAACACCTCTTCAAATACTAACCCTTTACAATGCCATAGCAAACGATGGCAAGATGGTTAAACCAAAGTTTGTACATTCAATCCGCAAACATGGCCAAACCGAAAGAGTGTTCAAGGCTGAAGTAATTAACCCATCAATCTGCTCAAGACGAACTCTGCACAAGGTGAGAGAAGCGCTCGAAGGAGTTGTGGAAAACGGAACGGCTCGCAATTTAAGAAATGCTAATTACAAGATTGCAGGCAAAACGGGTACAGCGCAAATTGCGCAGGGCACCTCAGGTTATCGATCAGCATCGGGAGTCAGTCACCAGGCCTCATTTGTGGGCTACTTCCCTGCCGAGGATCCCAAATTCTCGTGTATTGTGGTGGTGAATTCACCCTCGCGAAGCGTATACTACGGCAACGTGGTGGCAGGACCAATATTTAAGGAGATTGCCGATAAAGTATACGCCACAAACCCCGACTGGTTCCCTGAAGTAAGTCGAAGACCAACGCTGGCAGAACTCCCCGAGTCGAAAAGCGGATACAAACCATTAATTAGGGATGCATTTAAAGAGTTGAAAATCCCCATCATCGATGAGGCACCTAATCAAATGTGGGTTAATACCGCACGAGGTGATGAGTCAATTGAACTCCAACAACGGAACCTTACCCCAAACTTGGTCCCCAACGTAATAGGGATGTCGCTTCAGGATGCAATATACCTAATGGAAAATAGCGGGCTCAGGGTTACTGTTATTGGCAGAGGTTCTGTGCGAAGCCAATCTATAGCACCTGGCACTAGGGTAAGGCACGGCGAGAGGATTAATCTAGAAATGAGTAGCAGCTAACTATATGCAAACACTTAACAGCATACTACAAAAAAATATTACCCTCGAAATAGTTGGGCAAACCGATTTAGCAATCTCGGGGCTTGCCTTCGACTCCAGAGCCGTAGTTGCAAATAATATCTTCTTTGCCATAAGAGGGACTCAAGCCGATGGGCATAGATATATTGACACAGCAATTGAGAAAGGGGCTATTGCTGTTGTTTGCGAAGAAATTCCAGAAAACATAAAGCCGGGAACAACCTACCTAAGAGTTAAGGACTCATCGGAGGCTCTTGGGGTGTTATCGGCAGCATTCTACAATCATCCCGCTAGTAAGCTAAAACTTGTTGGTGTTACGGGCACAAACGGAAAAACCACAACCGTAACACTTCTTTTTAGGCTAATCAATGCCCTCGGGGGTAAAGCGGGGCTTATTTCCACGGTGCAGAATCAAATTGGCGACAAGGTATTGCCCAGCACACACACCACACCCGATGCCATAGAATTAAATAGGCTGCTAAACCAAATGGTTGAAGAGGGCTGCACGCATTGCTTTATGGAGGTTAGTTCACATGCCGTTGTGCAGAAACGGATTGAAGGCGTTGGTTTTGCTGGGGCAATCTTCACCAATATCACCCACGATCATTTAGACTACCATAAAACATTCAGCGAGTATATAAAGGCAAAAAAACTCTTTTTCGACAATCTCCCCTCAACTGCATTTGCCCTCACCAATATTGACGATCGCAATGGCCGAGTAATGGTGCAAAACACAAATGCCAAGGTAAACACATACTCCCTTAGGAGTATGGCAAATTATAAATGTAAAATTATTGAGCAGCAAGCCCACGGGATGCTCCTTAACGTTGACAGCATTGAGCTTTGGACTAGACTAATTGGCAATTTCAATGCATACAATCTGCTTGCTGTTTACGCCACCGCAATGTTACTGGGCTTTGAGCAACAGGAGGTGCTAACTGCGCTAAGCGATATGGGTCCAGTGAATGGCCGATTCGAAAACCTAATTGCTCCAAACGGAGTAATTGCCGTGATCGATTACGCTCACACTCCCGATGCGCTGGAAAATGTTATATCAACTATCAACAAAATCCGAAGCGAGGGGAACAGATTAATTACAGTGGTTGGCGCAGGAGGAAACCGGGACAAAACCAAGCGTCCAATAATGGCTCAAGTGGCTCTTCAGGGAAGCGATTTGGTAGTGCTCACATCTGATAATCCCCGAAACGAAGAACCCTCTGATATTATAGCCGACATGAAGGCAGGTGTTGCGCCATCGCTTGTTGGTAGAGTACTAACCATTACTGATCGGCGTGAAGCTATTCGCACTGCTTGTCTATTGGCTTCGCCAAACGATGTTGTGCTTATCGCCGGCAAGGGTCACGAAAGCTACCAGGAAGTGAAAGGTGTTAAGCATCACTTCGATGATAAGGAAGAGGTTGCTGAAATATTTAAAACACTACAGGCATGATATTCTACTTAGCACAATGGCTCAGCAAAATTGGAGTTCCAGGAATGGGCATGTTCCAATACATCTCGTTCCGCTCGGGAATGGCAGTGATTGCATCGCTGCTGATTTCGCTCCTTATAGGAAAACGTATAATTAATTACTTACAGCGTCAGCAAATTGGTGAAGATGTTCGCAGCCTTGGTCTTGAAGGACAACTTCAGAAAAAGGGAACTCCAACCATGGGCGGTGTAATAATACTATTATCGATAATTGTGCCTGTACTCCTCTTTGCAAACATCAAAAACATCTACATAATTGTAATGCTAGTCACCACGCTTTGGCTGGGATTAGTTGGCTTTGCTGATGATTACATTAAGGTTTTCAAGAAAAACAAGGAGGGTTTATCGGGAAAGTTAAAGATTCTAGGTCAAGTTTCGCTGGGACTATTTGTTGGGCTAACCATGTATCTGAGCCCCGATATTGTTATTAGGGAAAAAGTTCAAAAGGCAACCATAACCGTTCAGGTTGAAGCAGCTGAGCATGTTGACAAGGCAAACGATGCAAAGCCAACACTATCGGCAAACCAGAAAACTACAAAAACCACAATTCCATTCTTCAAGAACAATGAGTTTGACTACGAGTTTCTAATCCCCTTTAAAGGGTCATGGGCACAAGAACTTGCTTGGATTCTATTTATTGGTGTGGTAATTTTTGTGGTTACGGCCGTGTCGAATGGAGCAAACCTAACCGATGGACTCGACGGTTTGGCCACTGGCGTAAGTGCAGTTATGGGAGCTACTCTTGGCGTATTCGCATACCTGTCGGGTAACGTTATTTACGCCGAGTACCTCAACATAATGTATATACCCGACTCGGGCGAGCTGGTAATATTTATGGCCTCATTTATAGGTGCAGCCATTGGATTCTTATGGTACAACAGCTATCCGGCTCAGGTTTTCATGGGCGATACGGGCAGCTTAGCCATTGGCGGAATTATTGCTGTTTTCGCTATCCTTATCCGAAAGGAGTTGCTTATACCAATCCTATGCGGCGTTTTCTTTGTCGAAACGCTCTCGGTTATGATTCAGGTAAGCTATTTCAAACACACCAAGCGCAGGTTTGGTGAGGGTCGCAGAGTATTTTTAATGGCGCCACTGCATCATCACTACCAAAAGAAGGGATATCCTGAAGCAAAAATCGTAACCCGTTTCTGGATTGTAACCCTGTTGCTGGCAATATTCACTGTGGTAACCCTAAAAATCCGATAGTCATGGGAACAGGAGATTGTAAAAACCGTATTGTTGTGCTTGGGGGTGGCGAAAGTGGTGTGGGTGCTGCCGCGCTAGCTGCAAAGCAGGGATTTGATGTTTTCCTGTCCGACATGGGAACAATTAAGCCCAAGTACAAGGAGATCCTGAACAGGTACAATGTACCCTGGGAGGAGGGGACACACACCCCTGAGCTAATCCTCAATGCAGATGAAGTGGTTAAATCGCCAGGAATACCCGAAAAGGCTCCAATGGTGAAGGCAATAATTGAGAAGGGCATTCCAGTTATTTCGGAAATAGAGCTAGCGGGCAGATATACCAACGCTAAAAAAATCTGCATTACGGGAAGTAATGGCAAAACAACAACAACAACGCTTATTTATCACATGTTAAAGAAGGCCGGGTTAAATGTGGGACTGGCTGGAAACGTTGGACAAAGCTTTGCTTTGCAAGTTGCTGAAGAGAACTTCGATTACTACGTACTAGAGCTCAGCAGTTTTCAACTCGATGGTATGTACACGTTTAAGGCCGACATAGCCATTCTGCTTAATATTTCGCCCGATCATCTGGATAGGTACGATTACAAGATGGAGAACTACGTGAGGTCGAAATTCAGAATTACCCAAAACCTATCGGAGGATGAATGCTTTATTTTCTGCTCCGACAACGACGTTACAACAGAGCATCTGAAGGATATTGTGGTGAAGGCCGAGATGCTTCCATTCTCACAGGAGAAACAGGAAAATCAAACCGCGTACCTAATCGACCAACTTATGCAAATAAACTACCACAGCACCGATTTTAGCATGTCCATCGACGAGCTATCGCTCAAGGGTCGCCACAACGTGTATAACTCCATGGCAGCAGGTATTGCTGGCCATGTACTAAATATCCGCAAGGAGGTTATCCGCGAGAGTTTAGCCACCTTCGAGGGTGTGGAGCATCGGTTGGAACCCGTTTTCAAAGTGCGAGGAGTTCAATACATCAACGACTCAAAGGCCACCAATGTAAACTCGGCTTGGTACGCCCTGGAGTGCATGAAAGGGCCCGTTGTATGGATTGCAGGCGGATTAGATAAGGGCAACGATTACACTGAGCTTTTCGAACTTGTAAAGGAAAAGGTAAAAGCAATAGTTTGTCTTGGAGTTGACAACGCCAAACTTCACCAAACATTTAGCCCAATGGTGCCAATCATGGTCGATGCCAACTCGGCCGAGGAGGCGGTTATGCATGCTTACAAGCTGTCATCGCCTGGCGATGTGGTATTGCTTTCGCCTGCATGTGCCAGTTTCGACCTATTTGACAATTACGAGGATCGAGGGCGTAAGTTTAAAGAAGCAGTTAGAAATCTATAGAGGCACATAAGCTAGTATGGAGAACTTTTTTAGGAGATATTTCAAGGGCGACCGGGTAATATGGTTGATAGTGGTTTTACTATCAATTGTATCGCTATTGGCTGTTTACAGTTCAACGGGATCTCTTGCATATCGTTATCAGGGAGGCAATACTGCCTACTACTTCATTAAGCAACTCAGTTTTTTAGGAGCAGGCTTGGCTGTAATATTTCTGGTACATCTAATTTCGTACAGGGTATACTCGCCACTTGCCCCGCTTATTCTATACGTTGCCATTCCCCTTTTGCTCGTTACGTTACTTTTTGGGACTAGTATCAACCAAGCAGCACGATGGCTGGAGATTCCAGGATTGGGTATCACAATCCAGACCTCCGACTTTGCCAAGCTAGCGCTGATAATGTACGTGGCACGCACACTCTCTCTCAGGCAAAACAATCTCGATGATATCAAAAAGACATTTCTGCCACTTATAATCCCTATTGTTGTAGTTTGTTTACTGATATTACCAGCCAACTTCTCTACAGCGGCAATGCTAGGCGTATCGTGTTGGCTGATGCTATTTATTGGAAGAGTAAACCTTAAGCAGCTACTCGGGTTTACTGGTATTGGAATAGTCTTGGTTGGTCTGTTTATATTTATTGCATTACAAACGAATTCAATTAGCCGGGTTCAAACCTGGAAAAACAGGATTGAAAACTACTCCTCGGGCGAGGGCGGTGACAACTATCAAGCCCAGCAATCGAAGATTGCCATTGCCACTGGAGGACTTGTGGGCAAAGGCCCAGGGAATAGCACCCAACGAAATCTACTCCCTCATCCCTACTCCGACTTTATCTACGCGATCATAATCGAGGAGTATGGAATGGTTGGAGGAATGGTAATTCTACTATTGTATCTTATTTTACTATACAGAACTGGGTTAATTGTAAAAAAAGCCAGGCGCACATTCCCGGCATTTCTTGCCATGGGTTTAACGCTAATACTGGTTTTCCAGGCCATGATAAATATGGCAGTGGCAGTGAACCTTATTCCCGTTACCGGACAGCCATTACCACTGGTGAGTATGGGTGGAACATCATTACTTTTCACCAGCGCTTCGTTTGGCATCCTACTAAGCATTAGCCGTAGTCAAAACAAGGAGGAACTATTCGATGGAGAAGAAGAACCTAAGGGCGATTATTAGCGGAGGTGGAACAGGCGGGCATATTTTCCCCGCCATTGCCATAGCCAACGCGCTTCGGGAGTTAAATCCCGATGTGGAAATCCTTTTTGTTGGAGCCGAGGGGCGCATGGAGATGGAAAAGGTGCCAGCAGCTGGGTATAAAATTGAGGGACTTCCCGTGGTTGGGCTGCAGCGAAGGCTAACCACGAAAAATTTGGCATTCCCCTTTAAGCTGATGAAAAGCCTGCGGCTTGCCAAACGAATTGTAAAGGATTTCAATCCACAAATAGTGGTAGGTGTTGGCGGATACGCCAGCGGCCCAGTTTTGAAAACGGCTCAACGTATGGGCATTCCAACACTAATTCAGGAGCAAAACTCATACGCTGGGGTAACCAATAGGTTGCTGGCCAAAAAGGCAAATGCAATCTGTGTGGCCTACGAGGGAATGGAAAAATATTTTCCATCGGAAAAAATATTACTAACAGGAAATCCCATCAGGCAAGGACTAAACAATATTTCGCCCAAAACCGATGAGGCTCACAACTTCTTCGATGTTCCTAAGGGTAGTAAGGTTATACTTGTTGTAGGAGGAAGTCTTGGTGCACGATCGATAAATCATAGTATTCTTAGCGATATCGACAAGATTATTGCCAGCAAAGGCACAATCTTAATTTGGCAAACGGGCAAGTTTTACATCGAGGAGATTAGGGAAAAGTTAAAGGGCAAGGCAACAGCCAATATAAGAGTTAACGATTTCATTAACCGCATGGATTTAGCATACTCCATCGCCGATATCGTGATTTCGAGGGCCGGTGCATGCACCATTTCAGAACTTTGTATGGTGGGCAAGCCCACCATACTGGTGCCCTCTCCTAACGTGGCCGAGGATCACCAAACCATGAACGCCAAAGCGTTAGTAAAAAAAGGCGCAGCCATAATGGTAACCGATGCAAACGCGCCAAAAGATCTTGTAAACGAAGCCCTTAAACTAATTGATAATGAAGGCCTAACAATAGAGTTAAGCAATAATATATTGAGCATGGCACTTCCAAACGCAGCAACCGATATTGCAAAAAAAGCGATGTCAATTGCCATGAGTACAGCATAGTATGTTGAAATCTTTGTAATAACTTTAAACTGAATTCCTTGGGGAATTCAAAACAGCAATAAACCTTTGGTGTAATTATGAGTTTAGAAACAGGCAATATTAGGCAAGTTTACTTAATAGGAATTGGCGGCATTGGTATGAGCGCCTTAGCCAGATATTTCGCATATCGAGGCCTAAAAGTTGCTGGTTACGACTCCACTCCATCGCCCCTCACAGCTGAACTCATTAGCGAAGGAATTTCGGCTACTTTCACCGACGACATAAAGAGTATCCCTACAGAATTCATTGAGGATAGAAATTCAACTCTTGTTGTTTACACACCCGCTGTACCAAAGGATCATAATCAGCTGCAATATTTTGAGGCCAACCGTTTCACCATACAAAAAAGGGCAAAAGTTTTAGGATTAATTGCAAGCAGCTACCAAACAGCTGCAGTTGCAGGAACTCATGGTAAAACAAGCACTTCAACCATGCTCGCGCATCTTTTAAACTCCACTCCCGAGGGTTGCAATGCTTTTCTGGGCGGAATTTCGAAAAACTACGCCAGCAACCTAATCCTTTCCGATAAGGATCAAAAGAGACTGGTTGTTGAGGCCGACGAATTCGATCGTAGTTTTTTGAGCCTTACCCCTCAACTGGCTATTGTAACATCAATTGATGCCGATCATCTTGATATATACAACAATCACAATCAGGTTAAGCAAGCCTTTGTTGATTTTATCAACAAAGTTGAGCCTAACGGAACGCTAATCATAAAGAAGGGCTTAGAGGAAATTGCAGCTTTAAGAAACGACATAAAGACATATACTTATTCTATCACTCAAGCAGCTGATTTCTGCCTTAAAAGCATCCACAATTCCAATGGATACTACACTTTCGACTTGCAGACGCCATTTGGACTAATCGAGGGAATTTCCCTGGGCATTCCGGGCAAGTATAACGTGGAGAATTCGGTTGCCGCGTCGGCAGCAGCTCTCTCATGGGGCATTAACCCTGAAATACTAAAGCAAGGCTTAAAAACCTTCAAGGGCATTGCCCGCCGATTCGACATTCAGCATGTAGGCAAAACGGTTTATATCGACGATTACGCGCATCACCCTGAAGAGATAAGGGCAGCAGTGAACTCGGTTAGGGAGATGTTTCCACTTCGGAAAATAACAGGCATTTTTCAGCCCCATTTGTACACGCGCACCCGAGATTTTTACTCTGAGTTTGCAGAAAGTTTGAGCTTGCTCGATGAGCTAATTCTTCTAGATATCTATCCCGCACGTGAACTACCAATTCCGGGTATTTCATCACAAATTATTATGGATAGAGTAATATGCTCGAACAAACACATGTGCAAGCTTGGTGAATTGCAGAATTTACTAAACAAACTGAAACTCGATGTTCTGGTAACAATGGGCGCTGGAAATATCGATCGCGAGGTGCCAAAGATTGTGGAATTGCTTAGCAAAAGGGAGGGCAAATAGCATGAAGGCTTGGAAAACGGCATTATGGAACTTCACTAAGTGGCTGCTGGTTGTTAGCTACCTTGTGGCTGCCTTGGCATTTGCCAAGAGCAAGTCGAGCCTAGTTAACTGCACAGCCATCAGCGTCTCCATTGCCGACAGCCTAAACAATGCATTTGTAACCAAGGCCGATGTTCTAAAAATAATTGAGCGGAATTACTCTAACCTGATCGGAATCCCAATTTCGATGATTAATACTCACGCCATCGAGCAGCAATTAGCCACCATGCAAGCGGTTAAACGGGCCGAAGCCTACAAAACCATCAACGGGAAGCTATCCATCGACATTGAACAGCGCAAACCAATAATGCGGGTTATTAATCGCTACGGTCAAAGCTACTATATCGATACCGAGGGTCAAATACTGCCCCTTTCGAGCAAGTTCACATCGCATGTACTTGTTGTTAACGGAAATATTGTAGAGCCTTTCGATCTCGAACCCAATTTAGAAGTAATGAAATGGTCTGGGCAAAAGGTTAACGAGAGTAGTCCACTTATCTGCAAACTCTACGAATTTGCACAGTTTGTCACCAGCGATCCCTTTTGGAAAGCCCAAATAACACAGGTGTATGTTGATAATCCGAATAACATTGAGCTCATTCCAAGGATAGGACCACATACAATTATCCTGGGCGATTTAAACGATTATGAAACTAAACTAGCCAAGCTAAAACTCTTTTACGAGAGGGCACTCCCCGAGGAGGGTTGGAACAAATACAAGCAGATTAACCTAAAGTATAGCAATCAAGTAGTATGTACAAAACGATAATATTATGGCACAACAAACCGAGTATGTAGCAGCAATTGATCTTGGAACAACCAAGGTTATATCCATTATTGGCAAAAAATCTCCCAATGGAAAACTCCAGATCGTTTCACACAGCAAAGCCCAGTCGACGGGTATAAAGCGCGGAGTGGTTCTGAACATTGAGGAAACCGTAGCCTCAATTCAGCGCACCGTGGAGGATGTACAGATGAAATCTGGAGTAGTTTTCAACGACGTATACGTAGGGATTGCCGGACAGCACATCCGCAGCGTGCGCAACCGTGGTTACATCAACCTCGACCCGCAAAATGATGTCATTAAGTTTGACGATGTGCAAAAACTCATTGAGGACATGTATAAAATCCCCACCGAGATTGGCGAGGAGATTCTGCATGTATTGCCACAAAATTTCATTGTCGACAATGAGGGTGCCATAAAAAACCCAATTGGCATGTCGGGCAAGAGGCTCGAGGCTAACTTCCACATTGTGATTGGACAAACTGCCTCGGCCAAAAATATCGAAAAATGCGTTAATCGGGTCGATCTGGTTGTTAACGATCTTATTCTCGAACCACTAGCCTCAGCCGAGGCTGTTTTAACCGAGGACGAGAAGGAGGCGGGTGTAGTTCTGGTCGACATTGGTGGGGGCACAACCGATGTGGCCGTTTTCTTCGATGGCATAGTTCGCCACACGGCTGTAATCCCCTTTGGCGGAAACGTAATAACCAACGACATAAAAGAGGGATGCTCCATCTTACAACGTCAGGCAGAGCAGCTAAAAGTGCAATTTGGATCAGCCCTTGGCGATATTGCACCTGAAGATAAAATTGTAACAATCCCCGGTATTAGCGGGCGAGAACCCAAGGAGATCTCGTTCAAAAGTCTGGCCTACATCATCCAAAGCCGGATGGAAGAGATTATCGACTACGTAGCCTTTGAGATTGAAAACTCAGGCTTTGCCGATAAGATGAGCGCTGGGATAGTCCTAACCGGTGGCGGTGCTTTGCTCCGTCATTTATCGCAACTGGTGAAGTTTAAAACTGGTTTTGATGTACGCATTGGATACCCCAACGAGCACCTTACTGCCGACTCCGACGAGGAGGTGAACTCACCCACCTACTCCACCGCCATTGGTCTTGTGCTTAAGGGTATTGAGCAAATGGAAACATGCAGTAGGTTAAACAATGAGAGTGAAGAAAACGGAGAACCAGCGGTTAAGGAAACAATTATGCCTAAGGAGATAAAAAAGAGCAATTTGCTCGATAAATTTAAGCGCAAATTCACCGAGATTTTCGAGGAAAACGATACCGTAATGTAGCCCCAAAGGCGATTAAAAAGGATCAACTGTAGAAGAACGAAATAAATTACAAGGCCATGAACGAAGAGCTAATACCATTCGATTTGCCAACGTACAAAGAATCTATCATCAAGGTTATTGGTGTAGGAGGCGGCGGAGGCAATGCCGTAAACCACATGTTTAAGCTGGGCATTAAGGATGTTGATTTTGTGGTGTGCAACACCGATGGTCAAGCCCTTGAAAATAGCCCAGTGCAAACCAAAATTCAGCTGGGCTCCTCGCTTACAGAGGGGCGTGGAGCTGGTAACAAACCCGAAATTGGCAAGCAAGCCGCCATTGAAAACATACAAGATGTGATTGACGCCCTTTCCGATGGCACAAAGATGGCGTTTGTTACTGCCGGAATGGGTGGAGGCACTGGTACTGGAGCGGCTCCTATAATCGCCAAGGCGGCAAAGGAGCTGGGATTATTAACCGTGGCCATTGTCACCATCCCCTTCCGCAACGAGGGAAAGCGCCGTATTGCCCAGGCCATGGAGGGAATTGAGGAGTTGGAAAAACATGTTGACTCATTGCTGGTTATCAACAATGAGAAGATAAGAGAAATTTACGGCGATTTGAAGATTTCTGAGGCATTCTCAAAAGCCGACGATGTGCTGGCCATAGCAGCAAAGGGTATTGCCGAAATAATTACGGTTCACGGATATATAAATGTTGACTTTGCCGATGTTGAAACCGTTATGGCTAACAGCGGAGTTGCCATTATGGGCTCGGCCACGGCATCGGGCGAAAACAGGGCGATAAAGGCTGTTGAAGAGGCTCTCTCGTCGCCATTGCTTAACAACAACGATATTTCGGGAGCTCGCAATATCCTGCTTAACGTAACTTCTGGTATCCATGAAATTACCATGGACGAGATTGGTCAGATTACCGATTATATCCAAGCAGCCGCAGGCGAGGATGCCGACCTGATTTGGGGTAACGGCACCGACGAACGACTGGAAGAGAAGCTGAACGTAACCATTATTGCCACAGGTTTTGGCACAAACAGCATCCCAGAACTTTACGCTCGCAAGAAAAAGGTTGATGTTATTCCTTTGGATGGAAACAAATCTACCAATCGCGAGGTAAATCAGCCCCTATTCGAGGTAAAAGATAAGCCCGCAGCGCCGCCAAAAAGGGAAAAAACCAAAACCGACCAGTGGCAACGAATGATTGAGTTCGATCTTGACCAGAGCGATAAGCTGTACGACCTAAAGCCCCAGTCCAACACCGATGACGAGCTCGATTTTCAGGTTTCCACCGTAAAATCAAAACCAAAGGAGGCTGCACCAGCAACAAGGGGGCAAGTAGTTCGCTCCGAACCAACACCAATCCCTGCAAAGGAGTCGTTCGATCAGCTGGAAAAAATTCCCGCCTACAAGCGTAAGAACATTAAACTCGATGACACCATCATCTCCAAAAAGCCAAATGTATCGCGATACACGCTAAATCAAGAGGACGGCGATATTTTCCTACGGAATGACAATGCGTACCTACACGACAATGTAGATTAGCAGTAGCAAAACGATTCTTTAGTAAGAGTATAGAAATGGGTAGTCTAAAGATGTATGTGCAGATTGGGCTGCGCACGGTGTTATATTTTACAAATTTTAAAACCATTTTGAGACTTTGGTAAAGGTATGTAACCTGAATTTCAAACTCACTTTTACATTCAATTCATTGAGGTCATCATTAGTGCAATAAATGGGAACCAAAATCAAAAAGAATGAAACTGACAAATAAAGCTATATTATTACTAATTCTCTTTATTGCCATCGTTCTTAGATTTTATAACTATTTAAAAATTCCTTTTACTCATGATGAGTTTAGCGCACTGTTTCGATTAAACTTTGATAGTTTTTCTGAACTAATTGAGAGCGGTGTAAAAACAGATGGACATCCCGCTGGAATTCAGGTTTTTCTATATTATTGGACAAAATTATTCGGATATGAGGAATGGATTGTAAAATTACCTTTCTCTCTTTTTGGGGTCTTGTCGGTTTACCTAATCTATCATATCGGGCAAAAGTGGTTCAATGATACCGTTGGGCTACTTTCTGCTGCATATGTTGCCAGCATTCAGTTTGCGATAATGTATAGTCAAATTGCCCGACCATATATAAGCGGATTGCTATTTTCGCTGCTTATGATTCATTTCTGGAGTAATCTTATAATGAGTCCACACAAGAATTTTGGTAGAAATAGTGTGCTGTTTATACTATCAGCATCTTTATGTGCCTATAATCATCATTTCAGCTTACTATTTGCTGCAATTGTAGGTATAAGCGGTATTTTTTATATCCCACGAAAACATTTGATTAAGTATTTAGCATCTGTTCTGATAATCTTCATCCTATATATTCCACATTTAAAAATATTTTTCTATCAGTTAAGTATAGGAGGCGTTGAAGGTTGGTTGGGGAGGCCCCATAATGATTTTCTTATTGAGTTTTTATGCTACATATTTAACTATTCGCTACTTGTTATAATCATAGCCATTGGGTTAGTTCTATTTGGGCTATTCTATCTGAAGAAAGAGGAGGTTAACTTAAAGTTGATAGCGCTGTCGTTTGCATGGTTTATTACTCCATTTTTAATAGGATTTTTCTATTCTCGTTATGTTAGCGCTGTACTCCAATACTCGGTATTGATATTTAGTTTCCCATTACTATTTTTTACACTATATGGAATCATTAAGAAACAGAGCGTTAAAATCAATTTATTACTTGTGTCCTTAATCCTTCTAACCAATTCATTAACCTTGATTTATAGTAGAAAACACTACACCCTGTTTTACAAATCTGCATATGAGCACATTCTGGTAGATTACAAGAATATTAAAAAGGACCACAGTGATGTTGTGTATATAATTAACTCCCATAATAAAATCTCGGACTATTACATCGCCAAACTAAATATTGATACAGGTTTTGTAAATTACTCCAACTCTTTTCAGAACATAAAGGAATTTAAGAGTTTTCTTGAAACGGGAAAGGATAAATACAGTAAGCTATTCTTGGGATGCTTGTCTTCAGTCGCACCAAATGTGGTACCTCTAATCCAGGATTATTACCCGAGTATTGAGGTTCAAAACAACTATATAGGAGGTACAACTTACCTATTTTCAACACAAACCGGTAACACAAAAAACACAATTAGTTACCTGAGTTTCGACTCAGGTATACCTAAAAGCTGGAATTCGATTGACACAGTAAATATAATTTCTACCAATGACTCTTCGAATGAAAATGCTTATCTAATAAATGACGGTGCAGAATGGGGACCATCATTTACGATAGCACTTGATGAGATTATGCAAAATGAGAATAACTATATTGATATATCTGTAAAAGTAAAATCTAAAGGCGATTTCGAAGCGGTTTTAGTTGCTTCATTAGAATCTAATGGGAAAACCATTTACTGGGGTGGAGCAAATTTCAACGAGTTTATCTTACCCCAGCAGCAAAAATCGGGCTGGACAACAGTGCATCACTCCATTAAGTTGTCGGACATTCACCTTAAATACAATGACATAATTGTCAAGATATATATTTGGAATAAAGGCAAAAAAAGCATTGTAATAGATGACTTTACAATATCCTTAAGAGAAGGAAATCCAATTATATATGGATTATTTGAGAGATTATAATACAGCACCCAATACATAAAAAAAACAGAATTGCACCCAAAATGGCAACTAGGTTGTGCTAAAAGTATCCGAAAAAGAGTAAAACTAGTGTGCGATTAAAACAATGAACTAGTTTCTCTGGGATACTTGAACCGAGGTTAAAAGCGAGGCCAAATACTTATTCTAAGAGTTTATTCTTTCAAAAATTACTAATCCTAAAAAGTGGAGTTTTCTTTATTCATTTCAACCTGTACAAAGTAGTACCGCCCCGAAATGGTCTCAACCGAGTCGATCTTTAACAACGAAAATCCTTCAAAAACATCGTCTCTGTTTCCGGTTAAAAGACTCGCTCGCGAAAGCGTTTTTGGACGATATAAACAGTCCGTGTAAACTACCACTCCATGCTCTAACAAGGATTCAATACTCTCTTTTAAATTAGTTTCATCAGTACTATTGATACCCGAAACTAGATTCAAAGGGTTCTTACCACTATTGTAGAGTACAATGTTTTGGATGTGTGGTTTGTTGTTGCAAATAAAAAGTGTAGTATCATCGCCGGCATAAAGGACTTTATTGGCTACCATATAACTCGAGTCTAACACATAGGTGTGGAGTGGCAAAACACCAAGTAAAATATTCCAGACTAACATACCAGAGGCAATATACGAAACTACTCTTGTTTCAGATGGAACAAGAAATGGGATTGTTAGCGCCATTAAAAAGGGTAGCATTACCATAAACTCAGCATTTCCAATCGATATAAATGCAAAGATAAAATGAAGAAGAAAAGCAATAATATGCGGCGTAAAGAAAGCTTTTGCATCAATTTTCAAAGTAAAGGATATTGACCTTAGGGAAAAAGTAGCCGCTAAAAAAAAGACGAAAGGTATTGCAAGACCCAAGATATAAAATGGTTGATTTTTTAATAGAACAAAAATATAGCCATGAACCTGAAGGAATGTCCTAAAAAAACTCATGGAAGTAAATAAAACACCCGTTAATCCAGTTTCAATATTTGCATGGCCCGAGTAAAAATCGCGAAGTACAAACTGAAGAAACGAATTAAATTCAACTGGGATGCTGTAGTAAACAAAAGCGGCTAGCATATATCCAACAGGTACAACTAGTGCAGGAATAGCATAAAGTAGACCATTTATAATTTTTCGCTGCAGCAATAACCCTACAAATAGTGCCAACCACCAGAAAACGTGAATTTGGTGAAACAGACAAGCTATCGCTGCTAAACTACCTGAAAGCAGTAAAAATTTAGTTTTCTGGAATTTCAAGTAATTTTAAATAGAATAAACTCCCTGCCAAAGAGAACACAATTGGCACGAGGTAGGTCTCGTTTTCAGTAGCAAATCGCATTACGCCCCATGTGGAACCTACAAAAAAAATCCACGACAATACTTTAGCATTGTTGCCAAATAAATGCATTAGAATATACCCCAACAGCATCAGCGAAACTGAAGCCGATAAAGCATTCATTATAATTAGGGAACTTAGCACATCCAAACTAAATCCCAAAACAGCAAATAGGTTGTACCACAAGTACCCTAAAAAAGAGTAAAGCAAGTGATGCGATTGAAAAAGAGCTTCGCCAAATTTTACATGACAAGCATACCCATACCCATCGACTGTGCTGTTGTGGGTTGGGAATATTACATAAACGATAAGGAACAATATTGGTAATACTTGAAATGGAATTAACTTTAATTTATCGAGTTTTACAGTATTAATAGAATTCATTACAAGTAGGTTTTAACCATTAAGCAGGGTACTTAATTGCAAAGTTAGCATTTACCTAAAACAACTGATTTGATTTGGATTTAATTTAGCTTCTTCGCATAAGAAAACTAAATTTGCCAAAACTAATCTGAGGCGAGTTCAATGCATTTGGGTTTACATGATTCAAAAAAAGCCCCTAAGCACAGAATCGCAAAGAAACTTCAACTCAATATATTATTACATAACCACAAAAAGCAAAAACCATGTCACTCGAAGAGAAGATTAATCAGGAGATAAAGGTTGCCATGATGGCCAAGGAAAAGGTGAAACTCGAAGCCCTACGGGCCATTAAAAGTGCCATTCTGCTAGCTAAAACAGAGAAAGGTGGAGGTGAAACCCTGACCCCAGAGGTGGAACTCAAGCTGCTCCAAAAACAGGTAAAGCAACGCAAGGATGCCGCTGAAATATATCAGCAGCAGAATCGCCCCGAGCTGGCCTCCAAGGAGCTGGAGGAGGCGAACCACATTGAGGCATTTCTTCCAAAAATGATGTCGGAAGAGGAACTAACCAATGAGGTTAAAAGGATTATTGATACACTTGGAGCCAAAGGGCCAGCCGATATGGGCAAGGTAATGGGAATGGCCTCAAGAGCACTGGCGGGCAAAGCCGATGGAAAAGCAATTGCCGATAAGGTTAAGGCCATCCTTTCGAGCCTATAGCTATATCATAAAAACCATAGCAAAGAAGTGGCATATGCTCCCGGCCAGCACAAATAAGTGAAAAATCCCATGACCAAAGGGAATATCCTTCCTTATGTAGAAGAAAATCCCTAAAGTGTAGGTTACGCAGCCCACCAGTAAAAACACCAGTGAAACGGTGGGTAAATTGCGTACTATGGGAACAATGGCCATAATAAACATCCACCCCATAGCCCCGTAAAGAATTGCCGAAATATTCCGCCAGCGGTGGGTATAGAACCAAACCTTAAATACTATACCCGCTATGGCTAACCCCCATATTATACCAAATAGCAACCAGCCCAAAGGGCCTCGAATGGCAACCAGCGTAAATGGGGTGTATGTTGCCGCTATCAGCACGAAAATGGATGAGTGGTCAAATGTATTAAGCTTATACTTTACCCTCACGTTTTTTGCACCATGGAAAAGGGTTGATGCTATGTAAAGGATAATCATTCCTGCACCAAAAATACTGTAGCTTACTATATGCCAGGCATCGCCGTAAAGAGCGGCTCGAGTTACCACTATGGCTGTACACGCTATGGCAATTAAAACCCCAATCCCATGCGATGTGCTGTTGAAAATCTCCTCGTACTTCCTACGACGCCTATGAAATTCTGAACTCATAATATTGATAAATAATCAAATAAAAGAATTAGGAAGGCCATAAGTCAAACCTTCCTAATTCAAAGTACAAAACTACTAAAAATACTGCTCTCTATATACCAATTATGGTAAAATCGACCCTTCGGTTTTGAGCGCGCCCCTCGGCGGTCCTGTTGCTGGCCTTGGGTTTGGAGAACCCATAACCCTTGGATACAACCCTCTCGGCGGGGATACCCTGATCAATAACGTACTGCGCAACCGAGCGAGCCCTATCCTCCGATACTTTTTGGTTAACTGCAGCTGAACCCACATTGTCGGTGTGCCCGCCAATTTCGACCCTCACATTTGGGTACTCCTTTAGGAACTCGATTAGCGCATTTAACGATCGGAACGATTGGGGCATAAGGCCTGCCCTACCCGTTTCGAAGTAGATATCCTGAATATCGACCGATTGG
Source organism: Tenuifilaceae bacterium (assembly GCA_034003245.1). GTDB lineage: Bacteria > Bacteroidota > Bacteroidia > Bacteroidales > Tenuifilaceae > Perlabentimonas. The sequence continues at coordinate 42,013 of JAVEYY010000025.1, read as the reverse complement.
CCAACCTCAATGGGGGTTACGTAAAAATTCCGAACAATTTTCGACATCGGAGCGGTTTTGGTCAGGTCAACCGGTTCGAACTTATTGTAGAAATTAGTAACACTTGGCGTTAAATCGTAGTTAAATCCTACGGGTAAGCGTAGACTGAATTCTGCTGTTTTGGGCTCAAATGTAAAGGCATGCGACTCCACGCCGTTTACTCGCATCTTCACGCTATAACCCTCCTCCAATGGTTTTCCCGATTTTGTGTCGATCAATTTGCCTGTAAGAGTAACCATGTTGGCATCCATCCGTTCGGCAAAAACATTCTGTTTAATAGCTAAAAAGCGATCGAAGGAACTCAAGTCTACCTGATTGTCCAATGTTCTAAAATTATCGGCTTTAACGCCGATGGTGTATGATTTACCGTAGGGTAAACGTACCATAAAATCGGCTGAAACGGGATCAATATAGATAGAATCGGCCTCTTGGCCATTTATCAACAGAACAGGTCGCGATTCGGCTAAAACGGGTGTTAGCGAGCTATTATCAAGCACCTTTCCCGAAACCTCAACCCAAGGGAACGAAGTTACCGGCAGCGATATATCGTGCTCTACGTAAGTGGCTACCTCGGTAACATCAATTACAACAGGAGTAGATGTAAAGTTATCGACCTTTGCCATAAATGTATACGATTGGCCCAGTGGCAAAAGTGCCTGAAAGGCTCCCGAGAACTGATCGTACTTAACGGAATCGGAAGCTACTCCATTAATCAATACTTTCGGATTAAGACTTAAGGGAACAATCTCATCGGTTCGGGTATCTACAACACGACCCTTAACCAGCGCATAGGGAATTGATGAGAAGTAGAGGTTTAGCTTGGCCTCGGAATACTCTCGAACCCCTCTAAGGTCGATATCTGCAGAAATCCCATTCCAATTTGCCATAGTTGGCTGTAGGGTATATAGTTGACCTAATGGCAAAAGCACCTCGAACGAAGCCGAAGGCTTGCTGACTTCCAACTCAGGAAACTCTTCTCCATTCACCAGAATGCTGTAATCAGTTTCATCGAGCATTAACTTTTGATCGGCTTGATTGAGAATTAAACCTGAAAGTTTAAGGTAAGGTCTCTCCTCAAAAATCTTTACCCTAAAAATATCTGCTTTACCTAACGAGTTGGTGGTTGAGCTGTAATATGCCCAACTCTCCTTAGCGTTCATCTTAAAATACGAATCCCAGTTGGGAGTATTAATGGTATCGGTAACAGGCTGAGGCATTCTCCATTCCCTAAAATCCTTGTCGGATCGCTCAGCAAAGTGGATATTCTGATTTGCCCTACGACCACCATAATCGGCCGAAAAGTATAGACGATTTTTATCGGCGCTAAGGTAAGGAGCCTCAAGCGAGCGGGGATCCATTGCATTTCCCGGGCCACCTCCGGCAAATCGGGGGCGGGAGTATACGCCATCTTTCTTTTTTGTTGAAACGTACAGCGAAAGCTTTTTGCTATTAGGATGAGTTGAGAATGTGATAAATAACAACTCGCGATCGGGAGTCATATAGGCAGTAATTGCCTTGCCCTTATTAATTTTGGAAAAACGTTTAACCTTAATTGCTTGCGGCTTACTCCACTGCCCATTGCCCAAGTGCTGAACAATTGAAAACCCTCGTTTAACCCAATGTTTACCCGATCGGTTGAATTTCCCCAGAATAAGGTATGATACGCCATCATCTAAAGCCGAAAGAATGGCATTGTACTGGCCAATATTTACGGTTTCGGGCAAGCGTTGGGCTTTTGTCCATGTACCATCGTCGCGAAGAGTGGAATACCAGATGTCCTGGCTGTCGCTTGACCCAAATGTATTCTCGGGATGATTTATCCTATTGAAGAATAAAGTCTTTCCATCCCACGAGATTACCGGATTTACCTCAGCGTACTCGGAGTTCACGTTGCTCCCGAGGTTTACTGGCACAAACGAAGTTTGTGCCTGAGTAAAAGAGAGAAACAATGAAACTATGGTACAAATCAAAAATATTCTTTTCATAACAGAAAGTATGTCTGATTACAACTATTGGCTATTACATATAAGGAAGACCCTGGGTTGGCTTAACCCTTCCAAAAACCAGATTCATCCCAAACCGAAAGTTCAGGTTTGTGAATGTGAGCGGATCCACCAAAGGTGTGTATATATTATCGGCAAGTAGGTAGATCTGTACTGGACCCGGTTTAATTAAAAGTCCAAAACCCACATTGGTAATGGTTCGTTGATTCATCGATGCGGAAAGGGCTAAGTTGAAAACTCGACCCATTCCCTGAGTGATTCCAACGGTAAAAGCAGGATAGAGTCTCCGATTCACAACGCCATAAAAGCTGGCACCTACAGTAGTTCTGCGAGCCAGCTGATAGTTTGCCGAAAGGTAAAACTTGGGTGAAAGCCATGTTCGGTAACTATCGGCAAAAGTTTCGTCAGTGGTAAAATTACTTAAAAACTGATCGATAATAGTATCAGGTTCAAACTGATCACCAGCAAGAACTGCACTAAGGGCGTCAACACCTTTAAACTCGGCATTACCCTCAACACTGAAAGCCTTTGTGCTATCGCTCCAGGTTATATAGCCCAAGTCGCTAAAGGCAAACGAGAAAGTTGTTTTCGAGTCTAACTTGTACGACACTCCCCCACTTAATGCGATTCCGGGGTTACGGAATCGGGTGAAGTAATTGGCTGTATAGTTTGAGTTCATAAACTCCTTTAAATCGGCGAAGCTACCCACATTAAAATCATCAAAGTTGCCAAACTGATCGAAATTTACGTTCATAAGTGAATCACCAGGAATACCTGAGGTTTTCAACTTTGCCTTCGATTCAACGCTAAGCGAATACATATCATCATCCACAGAAATGCCTAACTTTTCGGGATTAAGGTATGCATTTGTTAATCCATGTAATATGCTAAATCTACCTCCAAACACCCACTTTCCACGCTCTGTAGCCGCGCCAAAGGTATGCTCTCTGTAGATCGAAGCATTGAGTCCCAAGGCACTTAAATCTAGTACATTGTCCCTGTACTGTTCTGTACCCTCCAGGAAAAGACTAAGTATCGATTTGGGGTAATAGAATGCTAACTGGTGGTTCTGGCGAATGCCATACCAGAAGTCCCAGTTTCGAATTCGCATTTTAAGGTGAAACAGGTCGAGGCTTCCATTGGCGAAAAGCATATTCTGATTTCGCAACTGCTTGTCGAGGTTGGTTGGCGATATGGAAAGCGTAGTATCGTTTACAACGCTTAAAAAGGCGTTGGGCACAAAACCGTTATGTATTACCTGAAACTGGATAGATGAGAGAACCGGCAATCCAATGCTAACAGTATGTTCCGATCGTACCGCTGGATTTAAGTAGGTATTCTGGAACACATTGTTCATGAATGGCAGCGTTAGCTCCGATTGCGCAACCGCAGTCATCGATGCGGTAAGTGCGACTATTACTATGGCTATTCTTTTCACAACTATAATGTTCTAATTGTTATCGAATTGGGTTTCGGAACCGCTAAATATCGGGATCAATCATAATATCAACCTTTAGCGAGAGTTGTACCTCCAGTTCCTGTGAGGTTTTAAAAATCACCTCTCGATTTTCAGGTGTACCTGTATCCAATTGAAGCACTAGCTGAAGTTTCCCTGCTTTGGAAATCTTCTCATACTTGTCCTTCGATATGGCAATCGTTGTCTTTTTCTCTTTAGGTTGGCCAACATTTCCTTGTGTATCTACTTCTGGGCTCTCAATTATATTCTCCACCAACACATTGTTGAATAGTGAATCGACAACTACGCCACCATCGAAGAATATTGTCTGCAAGCCAAATGTTAGAGGTATTCCGTTGGTTGTTTTCATCAACAGCTCAATGGTGTAATCGAAATCCTTTATCTCGGGTAAATCATCGAGATTTGGCCACGACATATCGTACAGGTCGTAGCTAAACTTAAGCCCCTCTATACTTCCCTCTAAGGGCACTTCAATATTCAGGTTTAGGTCAAATGAGCTGGTATCGTTCACAAAAAAACTGTGAGGATCAGCAGGCATTTCCTTCGCTTGACCCAAATAAAACTTCCCATTCATCGACATACTATTGGGCGTAAATGGCAAAACTTGGTCAACGTTTGAATTCTCGCCACTAAGCACATACGAACCAACCTCGTAGGGTTCTTCAAGGGTAGCGTAAGGCAAGTAGTTCTTCGTCCCTGCTCCAATTAAGAAGGTATTCTCATCAGGAATCCCTTCGTTTTGAAGGGTTAGCGACTCATCCTTACTATTCTTAAATTCAATTCCAGTAACCTCAAGCGCAGTAGGAACCCCAAATGAGGTGCCAATATCGAACCCAATTATTGGATTGCTGAGGTAAATATTTCCATCAACAATGGAGCTAAAGGCATCTAGGCTCATCTCTTGGGCTGGCATATCCATCTCAAAATTAATCAGTCCCATAACCTTTTGAAACTCCACTCCGGAGATAGAGAAATTGGAAACAAATTGACCCGAAGAGTTCCCTGTTGAGTTAACTTCTAGGGCATAAGAGAAGGTATTATACTTAACGCCTCCCCCATTTGCGGTGTCATCAACATAGAGGTTTAAGACTGCCCCAGCGAGAGAAATGGTTGCTGTTGAATGGTAGGGATCTATATTCCAAGAGGGAGAAATCACAACACCATCGGGAAAGTCGTCGGTTACCAGTGAAGGAATGATAATCCGAAAAACCATGTCGTCATCAATAAAATCTCGTTCAAAATCTATCTGCAAATTTCCTGCCTTCAACTCAACCAACTTGATCTCAGAGTCGTTCTCAATGGTAACGTAATCGGGTTCGTACAGTTCAAAGGCTGCCCCCCCAACAATGGGCAGAGTTCCACTAAACTGCTTATCAGGGATTTTAAAACTGGATAAGTCTACATCTAGATCCATCGATTGAGTGAATGTGATATAGATTTTCTCGTTCTCAAGCTTAACATATGCTGACTCTCCAAGCCCCTTCACCAGGTCGTTAATACTAACGGTTGAGTTTATCAGGGGAAACCCATAGGTTGGCGATATGGGCTCGACTTGAATATCCTTTATGTTGTCAAAGTCATCGAGGTAGCACCCATGCATTAGGGCTGCAACAAAAAGGATGACTGCAATTAACGTAATTTTTTTCACGGCTTGCATTGGGTTTGGTTTAACAACTTGTAAATCATCAAAAATCAATCCAAACAAGGATTACAATGGCAATAATATTTTGCCATAAAGGGCAAACACACCTTCTCAAATATATAGAAATTTATTTGGTGCGTAATCGATATGACAAAAAACGTTTAAATAATTTGGTTAATCGTTAAATTATATCTCCTAAAATACATTTTCAATTGACATACGTGTCGAAATTGTTTTATTAGGAATTTTGACAAGGTTACACCTACGTTACATTAGTGAATGTATTGTATTAATTAAGAAATATGGGATATCCCTGTAACGTAATGATTTTTTTTATATATTTAGCTTTGAATAAGCGATTAGTATTTTACATCGAAAACAAACACCAAGCACCAGTAGCGCAATGTCTTATACTTACCACGCTTACCTAGGCACAAAATAAATAACATAATTCTATACGGCATGAACCCAGCCAATAGCCTTTTAAACCTTCTTTCATTCAAGTTAAAGGATAAGTACGAGAAAGAAAATCTGGCCCAGATGCAGTCGATAAGTGTAGCCGCGGTGGTTATGGTTATCTTCTTTGCAGTTATTTCGGCATTATCCTTTTTCGAGTCGCTCATAATACAAGGAGTTGTGCTCTCGGCGTTTACCGTACTTATTGTTTTGCTTATTGTAACGCTTGCCCAAAACAAGCTAACCAGCAAGTTTGTGCCTGTTGTACTGGTGCTACCCGGAATTGCCCTACTTTACCACCTAATAGTTACTCCCCATGTTGAGCTAGCCGTAATTGCCGTTAGCCTTTACCCCTTATTAGCCATAAGCGCATCAGGAAGTAACAGGGGTGCAAAATTCGCGTTGGGTTTATTTGTAATTATGGTTGCAGTATTGTTTATCCCAACCGGCCTTACCAAGAACATTGCAGACCTAAGCTTGGAGATAAAGATTGTGGGAATCCTCGCATTTCTTACAATCCTTCTAATTGCATACCTATACGACACCATAAAGCAGAATTATTCACACCACCTCGAGAAGCAGCTGCTCGACCAAAAGAGCGCACTTAAACTAAAGGAGGAGTTCATTGCTAATCTATCGCACCAAATTCGTACTCCCCTGAATAACATTATGGTGGTGGCCAATATCCTCGAAAACATATCGAACGACGAGAAGCAAAAGGATATGATTGACACAATCCATGCATCAACCAACAATCTGGTGAACGTGGTTAACAGCATGGTGGAGATTTCAAATGTTGATATTAAAGAGCGTGGAAGCATAAACATCAACTTTAATCTGCATAGCACAATTAACAGCACAATTAAGCTGTTCTCAACACAGAACTCAAGTCAAACATCGTTTACCCTAAAAATTGACGAAACCCTTCCCCAAAGTTTTATTGGTGATCCGGTTAGAATAAAGCAGATATTCCTAAACCTTATTGAGAGTATTCTAAAAAATCGGAGCAGCAGTAAGGCGAATGTGACCATTAAAGTTTCACGCATAAAGGACACGCCCGAATTTATTGAGCTTGGTATTGAACTTAGCAGTAACAAGCCAATTCTACTCCCTTTAAATGAGGGGCACAACCTATTTGTCACCAACGAATCGTCGCTTACTTCAGCTAGCACTCAAATGTATATCGATCTGCTAGAGCTATCGATTACTCAGAAGTTAATTGAGAGCAATGGTGGCAAGCTGAGCATTGCCCTTAGTGCAGAAGATGCTGTTTTCTCATTCCCATACACCCTTAGCAAGCCCTCGGCTAAAGAGGTAACCAAAACCGTTCTCGAAACTCCGGTAAAGATTGTGGAACCTCAAATTTCCGAACCTCAAATTGCCTCTTCGGTTGAGCTCGAAAATGCCAACGTTCTCCTTGTTGAGGACAACCTAATAAACCAGAAAATTGTAGTGCTTAGCTTAAAAAAGCTGGTTAAGAGTATCGACATTGCCAACAACGGCAAAGAAGCCCTCGATAAGTTTGGCACCAGTCGATTTGACATAATCCTTATGGATATTCAGATGCCAATAATGAATGGTATTGTGGCAACCAAAAAAATTCGAGAGATTGAGTCTAGTTCCAACTCGCACACTCCAATAATTGCCATCACTGCTAACGCCCTGCTGGGTGATAAGGAGGAGTGCCTGGCTGCTGGTATGGATGATTACATTAGCAAACCATTCCAGATTGAGGTGCTAATTCAGAAGATGAAAAACTTGTTAAAGCCCTAATTGCAACTTGATATCCCCAGAACGTATTGTCCAATTATATCGAGTTCGGAAGCAACCTCTGCCCCGCTAAACTGCTTTATATCCTGATGGTTAATAAGCCTAATGTAGTGCCAAAGCAAACCCGATGCTACAGGCATGTACGACCAGTGCCATTTCTCCATCTCGTAACCCGTTCGACCTGATTCAGCCTTGTGGGTATAGACCTGACAGAACCCAAACCTGGATGCATTTGCACAAAGCCACTCATACTCCTCAAGACCCTTCCCTTGTTCAAAATAGCCATTATCAAGCCTATTTAAGTCGATATCGGTACCCCAATGATGCCGAGATGTTGAAGGCATAGAGCTATATCGAAGAATTGATGATGCCTTGTCGGTGACAGAATTACCCCTAAGGCTGCTCCACTTGCCTTCCCAAATTCGCCGTTGGTAATCAAAATTTCTAGCTCCAGAAATTATGGTAAGCCTAATACCATCCGCGAGGGCTGCGGCATGCATGTGCAAAAAGGCATTATAAGTTCTTTGTTCCAAATACATCTCCCTAACAGTATGCTCAGGCTGCACCTTTACAAAATTTGCATCACCTCTATAATCTATTCTTCCAGTTAAAATTCGCCTCATATACTCTATGTCAACCATTTTATAGGTTGGCGTTTGCAACGAGCGAATATCCGTGTGTAGAGGTAAAACAGTAAGGAGTAAAACAACAAGCAATCTAATCATGGTGAGAAGTAAAACAGAGTATGCTAGAACAATACGCTAAGATCGGGCTTAATTCCAATAATCAGGATATCGTCAACCTGCTCGTGATTGCCTTTCCATTCGTTCATGCTTCCAAGCAGGTACTTTCGTTGAATTTCCAGGGGATACTTATGAATATTGAGTAAAAGGTGCCTAAATCGGCGGAACTTATACTTTTTGCCATCGGGGCCACCAAACTGATCCACGTAACCATCGGTAAACATGTAGATCATATCGTCGGGTTCAATGGTAATGAGGTGGCTATTAAAAAGGGGGTTGTCAGGTTCGCCACCGGTTCCAACAGAGTAACGATCGCCCTTAATCTCAATTATCTTACTATCTCTTACAATATACAGGTTGGTGAATGCACCGGCAAACTGCAGTACATTCTGCTCCTTGTCGATTACACAGAACGAAACATCCATTCCATCCTTCACAGTCACATTGACATCGCCAACGCCTTTCGAGAATGTATCGTGTACTCCCATATCTAAGCGGTTCAGGATTTCGGCAGCATCGTTAATACCCATCACGTTAGTGATATTCCGCAGAAGTTCTACTCCAATTATCGACATAAACGCACCGGGCACACCATGGCCTGTACAGTCGATTGCTGCAACAAAAATCTTGTTTTTGGTCTCATTAATCCAGTAAAAATCACCACTCACAATATCTTTAGGGAGATAAAGAATAAACGACTCGGGCAGTATTTTACGGAAGTGCTGCTCCGAGGGAATAAGGGCTTCCTGAATTCGTTTAGCGTAGTTGATGCTATCGGTGATGCTTTTGTTCTGAATTAGCAACGCTTCCTTTTGGCTTTCGACCTCGGCCATTGTATGTTCTCGTTCACGGAGTAGCCGGCTGGTTCGTCGGAGAATTTGGGTACGCGATCGCAGGAAAAGCACAATTGACCCAACAAACAAAAATCCATACATCCAGTAGGCTAATCTCGAGTTCCAAAAATCGGTTCGGATAATAATCTTAAGCGATACACCCTCCTCATTCCAAACTAAATCGCTATTTGCTCCAATTACACGCAGCGTGTATGTGCCTTCCTTAAGGTTCGAGAACGTTGCAGAGCGCCGATTTCCGATATCAATCCACTCATCCTCTAGTCCTTCCATCTTATACTTAAAGATATTCTTGGAAGGATGAGTAAAATCGAGCACAGCAAACTCTATGTTGATAAGAGAGTAATCGCGTTTGATGGTTATCTCCTTTTTACCCAAAACCGACACTTCACGTTGCCCCTGCGAACCAATAAACTCGATGGATGTAATGGCAATTGGGGGCACAAACTGATTGTGCTGAATAGACTCGGGAAAGAATGCATTAAAACCCTGAATACCACCAAAAAACAATTCCCCCGTTTTTGACTTATGGCTAGCTCCCACGTTAAACTCGTAGCTTTGAAGACCATCGCTTACGTCGTACGACTGAATGGTATTATCTACTGGGTCCAACTTGGCGAGACCCCAGTTAGTACTCACCCAAATATTTCCATTACTATCCTCCTCAATGGCATAAACCAGGTTATTAGGTAGTCCATCGGCTTGAGTGTAAAGGGAAAACTCATCTTTCTGTGCATCGTACTTGTGCAGCCCCGAGGGTGTTCCAACCCACAAGGATCCTTTTGAGTCGAGCCTTAGACAAACAATATCGTTCGAAATTAGCTCACTTTCCTTATATCGTGCTCCTCTTCTAAAAACCTTAATCGCTCCAGTTTTAATATCGAGCCTATTTAAGCCGTTGAATGTTCCAATCCAAAGGAAGTCCCCATCGAGTTCAATGCAGTGAATCTCATTTGATGAGATCGAATTTGAATCAGATGGAACATGGTAAAAACTCTCTAAAGATTTCTTGCTGAACCGATGGAGCCCCAAACGTGTGGCAAACCATATATTACCCTCGCCATCTTCCTTAATAGAGTAAACTCGGTTATCGGCAAATATTCCAGACGCATCCAAACCAAAATCTTTAAAAAAATCGGTAAAGGTTCTACTTGCAGGATTAAAACGCTGGACACCACTTCTCGTGCCTATAAGGAAGGTTCCGTTTTTTAAGCGGGTAATGGCATGCACAAAGTCATTGGCAATTCTATAAGGATCGGGTAGGCGTTGCGAGTACTTTACCACACTGCCTGTACGCCGATTATATAGATGCAACCCGGCTCCCCAGGTGCCTACCCAAACCTGCCCCAAGCCATCGTCGAACAACGATGCAATTGAATTGCTCGAGAATAGATTATCGCTACTTATAGTCTTTCCGTATAGATTAAACTTATTCCCTTTTGTATCCCATTTCACAAGTCCGGCTTGTGAACCAACCCAAATAATTTTTGAGGTATCCTCAATTATTGAGTTTATTGATGTAGTGTAAATCCTCTTCCCATCGGCATAGGCTGCATATCGGCTAAAGGAACCTCTGCTTAAAGAAAACTCAAACAAGCCTGTTCTTGTTCCAACCAACAATCGGCCGTAGCTATCGACAAATAGGGTATTAATCACATTTTCCGTAGAATTAGCTTCTTCCCTCGAATTGTTGGCGTAACGATAAAATGTTTCCCTTTGGGGAACAAACCTATTCAGCCCATTGGCTGTGGCAACCCATAAATTACTTTTATTATCCTCAATAATACTGGTTATTCTGTTACTACTTATCGACAGGAGGTTCTTGGGGTCATGAGAGTAACGCTTGTAGAGGCCTAACGACCTATCGAAAAAAAGCAATCCATCCTTAGTGCCAATCCATAACCGATTCTCGCTATCCTCAAAAATTGCAAAATCGTTGATGTCGGAGTGAAAAGTATGTGGATCGGAGAAGTGAGGATATCGGGTAAATGAGTTGGTTGTAGGGTTATACAAGTCAAGCGATTCAATAGTCTTCACCCAAATTGCTCCGTCGCGTGTTTTCAAAACATCAAAAATTCTACTGGCACTTATAGATTTCGGATCATCGGGGTCATGATAGAAACTCGTGAATTTATCCTCAAGTCGATGAAAAACGCTTAGACCATCCCAGGTTCCAACCCAAATATTCCCTTGATTATCCTCGCATATAGAAAGAATACTGTTGTTGCAGAGCGATGTGTCATCGAGTGGATTGTTACGGTAGGTTTTAAAGGAATATCCATCGTAACGATTAAGGCCATCCTGTGTTCCAACCCATAAAAAACCATAGGAATCTAGATATAGGCTGGTAACGTTGGATTGCGAAAGTCCATTATCAATATTAAAAAGTTGGGTTTGCACTACCTGTTCCACATTGCTCGAATTACCCACGATTGGTTGCAAAAAAACAATCGTAAGTAAAACCAAATAAACGCGATACATAAGTTTTACAGGTAGAATATTAATAATCACTTTAAAAAATTTTATTACACAATAGCATTATCAAGATCAAGTAAAAAAACCATCAAACCTCAATAATAATCGCAATATTTAGTTGTTCCAACAGTGTACTTTCGCTTTATGAGTCGCAAATCGGCAAAAAAACAAGAACAGTACATAGAGACCATGTCAAACCCAAAGATTCTTCGTGTACAATCAACACCCAGAATAACCTTGTTAAACGAATTGGGTATTCTGGCTCTTCAAACTCAGAATCAACAAATTGCTTTACTCAAATCTACAACATTTAGTAATGAAAGGCTCCAACAAAAATGGACAAATCCACTAAAAGCCATGTCTGAGTTTGATTATACCCTGTGAAGATACAAAAAAAGGGCTCATCATAGTAATGATGAGCCCTTTTTTTAAGATAATTAGATTACTTCAAATACTTGAAGTTTTTTCCAAGATAACGAGCCGAAGAACCAAGCATCTCCTCGATACGGAGGAGCTGGTTGTACTTAGCGATCCGGTCGGAGCGTGATGCCGATCCCGTTTTAATCTGTCCTGTGTTTAACGCAACTGCCAAGTGAGCAATGGTAGTATCCTCTGTCTCACCGGAACGGTGACTCATAACCGATGTCATGGAGTTAATATCAGCCAAACGAACGGCATTGATAGTTTCGGTAAGGGTACCTATCTGATTAACCTTAATCAGAATGCTATTTGCAGCGCTCTCGTCGATTCCACGCTGTAAGCGCTTCACGTTGGTAACAAACAAATCATCGCCTACCAGCTGAATTTTGTTGCCAAGGGTTTTGTTCATCAGTTTCCAACCTTCCCAATCGTCCTCGGCCATTCCATCCTCTATCGACAAGATGGGATACTTCTCTACCCAAGTTTTCCAGTAGTCAACCATCTGCGCTGAGGTTAGCTTGTCACCAGTTGATTTATGCAGGTGATAAACCTTCTCCTCGGGCAAATAGTATTCAGATGAAGCGGGGTCGAGGGCTAGGTAAATATCCTCGCCAGGACGGTAACCCGCATTCTCAATGGCCTTAAGAATAACAGTGATAGCCTCTTCGTTCGACTTAAGGTTTGGTGCAAAACCGCCCTCGTCGCCCACGTTAGTAGAATAGCCTTGCTTCTTAAGAACAGCCTTCAGGTTATGGAATACTTCGGCACCCATACGCAGCGCTTCGCTGAAACTGGGGGCACCAATGGGCATAATCATAAATTCCTGAAAATCGATGCTATTATCGGCGTGCGATCCTCCATTCAAGATATTCATTAAGGGTATAGGAAGCGTGCAAGCATTTACACCGCCAATATATCGAAAAAGAGGTTGTTGAGTTACCTGTGCGGCTGCATGGGCAACTGCCATAGATACGCCAAGGATAGCGTTCGCACCTAGGTTCGCTTTATTCTCTGATCCGTCGAGTTGGATCAGGGTTTCATCTATAAGCTGTTGCTCCAGCACGTGCATCCCAACAATTTCCTCAGCAATTGTAGTGTTCACATTCTCTACAGCGCGCATTACACTTTTCCCAAGATATCGACTTGCATCTCCATCACGCAGCTCAACGGCTTCGTGAACTCCAGTTGAAGCGCCACTTGGCACGGCTGCTCTTCCAAAATAACCGCTTTCGGTCATTACATCAACCTCGATGGTAGGGTTACCCCTAGAGTCGAGTATTTGACGTGCATGTACGTTAACAATTTGTCCCATCTCAATAATTTTAAATGTTTAATGACAGGTAAAAGTACTAAAAAAAAGGGATTAAGCTAATATAGCCCATCCCTTCCGTAAGTATTATGTTGAAAACAAACCTATTGTTCGTCCTCTTTAGTTTCCTCTGTTGTATTTTCCACCTCAGGAGCACTAACTTCTGGGGCTTCAACAACTTTTTCAACCACTTCGGCTTTAGGTTGTGCTACAGGCGCTTCGTCAGCACCTTTTTTTCCTCTACGGGTGCGTTTAGCAGCAGTTTTTGCAGGTTTACTCTCAGTGGTGTAGGTTGTGTTGTAATCAACTAGTTCAATGATACACATCTCAGCGTTATCGCCAATACGGGTTCCAGTTTTTAGGATACGAGTGTAACCACCTGGTCTGTCGGCTACTTTAACTGCAACGTCACGGAACAGTTCAGTAATAGCTTCCTTATCCTTTAAGTAGGCAAATACGGTTCTTCTAGAGTGTGTCGTATCGTTCTTACTCTTTGTGATTAGCGGCTCTACGTAAGTTCTAAGTGCTTTGGCCTTTGCAACAGTTGTTTTGATGCGCTTGTACTTTATCAGCGAAACAGCCATATTGGCTAGCATAGCCTTACGGTGAGAGGATGTGCGTCCTAGATGATTTCCTTTCTTATTATGTCTCATCGTAATTATTCCTTGTCAAGTTTGTACTTTGATATATCCATACCGAACGAAAGATTCATAGCTTGTAGCAGATCTTCGAGTTCGGTGAGCGACTTTTTCCCGAAGTTTCTAAACTTCAGCAGGTCGTTCTTGTTAAACCTCACCAAGTCGCCAAGGGTATCAACATCGGCGGCTTTTAGGCAATTGAGCGCCCTAACCGACAGGTCAAGATCAACCAGCTTGGTTTTAAGCAGCTGCCTCATGTGAAGAATCTCCTCATCGAACTCATCGTTGGCAAACTTATCGTCGGCATCAAGAGTTATCTTCTCGTCGGAGAAGAGCATGAAGTGATAAATCAGGATTTTGGCGGCCTCCTTCAGGGCATCCTTTGGATGAATGCTTCCATCGGTAAGGATTTCGAATACCAACTTCTCGTAGTCGGTTTTTTGCTCTACCCGGTAGTTTTCAACCTCAAACTTCACATTCTTGATGGGGGTATGGATTGAATCGATGGGAATAACGCCAAACTCAACATCTTCTTCCTTGTTCTCCTCGGCGGGGATGTAGCCCCTACCCTTGCGGATGGTAACCTGAATTTCGAGCTTAACGTCTGGCTCCATTTTGCAGATCACAAAATCGGGGTTTAGCACCTTGAAGCCTGTGAGGAAGTTAGAGAGAAAACCAGCCTTGAACTCGTTTTGTCCAGAAATAGAGATGGTTACTTTCTCATCCTCAATGTCCTCCACGACGCGCTTTAACCGAATTTGCTTCAGGTTAAGAATAATCTCGGGAACATCCTCCACCACTCCAGGGATCACAGAGAACTCATGGTCAACACCTGAGATCTTAATGGAAGTGATGGCGTAACCCTCAAGCGACGACAAAAGAATCCGTCGAAGGGCATTGCCCACTGTAATTCCATAGCCTGGCTCAAGAGGACGAAACTCGAACTTACCGAAAGTATCGGTAGACTCAAGCATTATTACCTTATCGGGTTTTTGAAATGCCAGAATTGCCATTCGGTTTAATTTTTACTTGGAGTATAGTTCAACAATTAGCTGCTCTTTAATATTCTCGGGAATATCGGAGCGCTCGGGATTGGTCATATACTTGCCCACCAACTGATCGTTGTTCCACTCTAACCAAGAGTACTTGGTGTGGCGGTTGGAAGATAATGACTCGGTAATTATTTCAAGTGATTTCGATTTCTCTCTAACACCTACTAAATCGCCTGGTTTAAGGCTGTACGATGGGATATTCACCACCTTACCGTTAACGGTAATATGCCTGTGCGACACCAGCTGACGTGCGGCAGCACGTGTAGGTGCAACACCCATGCGATAAACAACGTTGTCCAGTCTCGACTCGAGAAGCTGGAGGAGAATTTCACCAGTTACACCAGGCATACGCAATGCCTTATCGAATGTGTTGGCGAATTGACGCTCTAACACACCGTAGGTGAATTTTGCTTTTTGCTTTTCCTGGAGCTGCGTGCCGTATTCAGAAACTTTCTTGCGTTTCTTGTTCAGGCCGTGCATTCCTGGGGGATAGTTCTTCTTTTCAAGAACCTTATCGGGGCCAAAAATGGGCTCACCAAATTTCCTAGCAATCTTTGTGGTTGGTCCAGTATATCTTGCCATTCCTCAATATTTTTATAATTCTGTTATCTACCAAATAATTATACTCTGCGCCTTTTGGGAGGACGACAACCGTTATGTGGCAGTGGTGTTACATCAACAATTTCAGTAACCTCGATACCAGTTGAGTGGATGCTCCGGATGGCCGATTCTCTTCCCGATCCTGGGCCTTTCACGTAAACTTTAACTTTACGAAGACCAAGATCGAAAGCCACCTTTGCACAGTCGCCAGCTGCTGTTTGAGCAGCGTAGGGGGTATTCTTCTTAGAGCCTCTAAAGCCCATTTTGCCAGCCGATGACCAAGATATAACCTGACCGGTACTATTGGTAAGGGTAACAATAATATTGTTGAATGAGGAGTGGATGTGTGCCTGCCCTACTGCTTCAACCTTTACAACTTTCTTCTTAGTTGTTCCTGTTTTCTTTGCCATAACCTATGTTCTATTTAGTCGCTTTCTTCTTGTTGGCAACGGTTTTCTTTCTGCCCTTACGGGTTCTAGCATTATTCTTGGTACTTTGTCCTCTAACAGGTAAACCAATACGATGGCGGATTCCCCTGTAGCATCCAATGTCCATTAATCGCTTTATGTTGAGCTGTACGATAGAGCGGAGTTCGCCTTCTACCTTGAACTGCTCGTTGAGGGTGGAACGAATCTTATTGATATCGTCATCGTTCCAATCCTTCACCAAGGTGTTTAGGTCAACACCTGCAGTTTGAAGGATTTTGCGCGCGCTGCTTCGCCCAATACCATAGATATAGGTAAGCGCAACTTCGCCTCGCTTGTTTTTGGGTAAATCAACACCTACTATACGTGCCATATTTTCTCCTTAAAAAAATTAGGGTACAAAGTTAATAAATTATCCTTGGCGTTGTTTAAACTTCGGATTTTTTTTGTTAATCACGTACAAACGCCCTTTACGCCGTACGATTTTGCAATCGTCGCTGCGTTTTTTAACTGAAGTTCTTACTTTCATCGCAATACTTATTATCGGTTAAGTTACTTATAACGGAACGTGATGCGCCCCTTTGACAGGTCGTAGGGCGACATCTCAACCTTTACCTTATCGCCGGGAAGAATTTTGATGTAATGCATCCTCATTTTCCCAGAGATATGAGCGGTAATTACATGTCCATTGTCGAGTTCAACTCTGAACATGGCATTCGATAGTGCCTCAACTATAGTTCCGTCCTTCTCTATGGCAGTCTGTTTGGCCATAATTATTCTTAAGTTTATTATAACTGGTAAACCTTCTCAATATATTCAAATGTCGACAGCACATCGGGCTTTGCGTTGCGCACGACAACAGTAAGTTCAAAGTGAGCTGATGGCTTGTGGTCGAACGTACGGATTGTCCATCCATCGTTTTCTTGGTAAACCTGCCTGGTGCCTATGTTTATCATGGGCTCAATGCAAATTACCATTCCGTCGATAAGCTTAGCGCCTCGGCCTCGGCTCCCATAGTTGGGTACCTCAGGTTTCTCGTGCATATTTCTCCCCAATCCGTGTCCTACTAACTCACGCACAACAGAGAACCCATTCGACTCGGCATGCTTTTGCACAGCAAAGGAGATATCGCCCACCCTATTCCCATCTATGGCCTCCATAAGACCATGAAACAAGCAATCGCGGGTGGTCCGAAGGAGCTTTTTAATCTCTGGCGATACTTCACCAACAGCAAAGGTATAGGCCGAATCGCCATAAAAACCTTTGTACTTGGTCCCACAATCAACAGATACTATATCTCCATCCTTTAGCACGTACTTCGACGGAATTCCATGAACAACTGCATCGTTTACCGATGTACACAGGGTGTTAGGAAATCCATTGTATCCCAAAAACCCCGGTTCAGCGCCATGATCGCGGATGAACTCCTCAGCAACTTTGTCGAGTTGGAGCGTGGTTACGCCAGGCTGAATAACTTTAGCCACTTCAGCTAGGGTACGCGACACCAAATCGGCATTAATCCTTAGGAGTTCAACCTCTTCAACCGTCTTTGCTATTGACATTACTGTAAAGAACGTTTACTTTTGGGAATCTACATTCCCGATTTTCCTTTAATCCTGCCGGTCTTCATTAACCCATCGTAGTGACGCATAAGCAGGTGACTTTCCACTTGCTGAAGCGTATCTAATACCACGCCTACAAGAATTAGCAATGACGTGCCGCCAAAAAACTGGGCAAACTGGTTATTAACACCCAGCATCATGGCAAAGGCTGGTAGGATAGCAATGAATGCTAAGAAGATAGACCCCGGAAGGGTAATCCTTGACATGATAGTATCGAGGAATTCCACAGTTTTTTTACCGGGTTTAACACCGGGGATAAAACCGCCGTTCTTCTTCATATCCTCAGCCATTTGGTTGGGATTAATGGTAACCGCAGTGTAAAAGTAAGTGAATGCAATGATTAGTAGGGCAAACGTAAAGTTGTACCAAAAACCAGTAAAATCAGAAAATGCAGCCGCAATACCAGTAGTGGTTTCTGTATCAAAGCTTGCCAACATCATTGGAAGAAACATTAATGCCTGAGCAAAGATGATGGGCATTACACCAGCGGAGTTCACCTTTAGGGGAATGTACTGACGCACGCCACCGTACTGCTTGTTCCCAACAATACGCTTGGCGTACTGTACGGGAATTTTGCGTGTTCCTTGCACCAACAGAATGGAGAACATGAACACAACAAACAGGATAATCATCTCAACCAGAAACATTACAAGACCTCCAGCCATCTCCTCGGAACGCTGAAAGAATTCCGCTGTCAGGGCAAATGGTAATCGAGCAATAATACCAATCATGATGATTAGCGAGATACCATTGCCAATTCCTTTGTCGGTAATCTTTTCACCAAGCCACATGATGAACATGGTACCAGCAATAAGGATAATTGTAGAGGAAATGGTGAAGTATACACCTTTAAGGGCAAATGCTGTAGTTGGCAGCTGCGCGTGCAGGTTTGCCAAGTATGTGGGTGCTTGAAGTAGCAGAATAATCACCGTTAGGTAACGGGTTATCTGGTTAATCTTACGTCGGCCACTTTCGCCCTCTTTTTGTAACCGTTGGAAGTAAGGTATGGCTATCCCAAGAAGTTGCACCACGATGGAGGCAGAGATGTAGGGCATAATCCCCAAGGCAAAAATTGAGGCATTACTAAATGCTCCGCCCGAGAACATGTCCAGTAGCCCCATGATTCCGTCGGCTGTCTGGTTCTTGAGTGCACCCAACTGAGCTGGGTCGATACCTGGAAGTACAATAAAACTTCCTAAACGGTAAATAAGCAGTATACCTAAAGTATAGAGGATTCGATTTCTCAGATCCTCTATCTTAAAGATATTCTTAATTGTTTCAAAAAAAGATTTCATCAAGTTATAGTTTTACGGCTGTTCCTTGCACTGCTTCAATGGCTTCGATGGCTTTTTGTGAGAAAGCGTGGGCTTTCACATCAAGCTTAGCGGTAAGCGTTCCGTTGCCCAAAATCTTAATCTGGTCGTTCTTTGAAACGAGACCAGCGTCGATAAAGGTTTGAACATCGAATGAAGTTATATTGTGCTTGTCGGCCAGTGTTTGTAAAACATCAATGTTGATTGCTTTATACTCTTTGCGAAACTTATTCTTGAAACCGAACTTGGGCAAGCGACGCTGCATAGGCATCTGGCCTCCCTCAAATCCGATTTTCTTGGAGTAACCCGAGCGCGACTTCGCCCCCTTGTGCCCCCTTGTAGAGGTGCCGCCATGACCTGAACCGGTTCCGCGCCCAATGCGTTTCTCCTTGTGTGTAGATCCAGTGGCGGGCTTTAGATTGTGCAATTCCATATCTTTTAACCATTATGAAGGTTTCTAATCACTATTGTTCTACGCGAACAAGGTGTCTAACTTTTTCAATCATTCCCAAAACCTCGGGGGTAACTTCGCGTTCAACGCTATGGTTGATCCTTCGTAGCCCTAGCGACTTCAAATTTGCAATCTGTCGCTTAGATGAGCCTATACGGCTCTTAATCTGTGTAATTTTTATCATTGCCATAACTCCGAAATCTAACCGTTAAACACTTTACCAAGATCAACCCCGCGAACGGCGGCAACTGCATAGGCGTCGCGTAGTTCGAGAAGAGCAGCCACAGTAGCTTTAACCAAGTTGTGAGGGTTTGAAGAGCCTTTCGACTTAGCCAACACGTCGGTTACACCAACGCTCTCGAGCACAGCCCTCATCGCTCCACCAGCCACAACACCAGTTCCATGGGTTGCTGGCTTCATGAATACCCGAGCGCCACCATATTTGGCCACCTGCTCATGAGGAATAGTTCCCTTATAAATAGGCACCTTTACTAGGTTCTTCTTGGCGTCCTCAATTCCTTTCGAAATAGCGGATGTTACTTCACTCGCTTTTCCTAAGCCGTATCCAACTATACCATTCTCGTCTCCAACCACTACAATGGCCGAAAAGCTAAAGGTTCTACCACCCTTGGTAACTTTGGTAACGCGCTGTATGGAAACTAACCTATCCTTCAGCTCAAGGTCAGCTGTCTTTACTTTACGAATACTTGTATTTGTCGACATCGCTATTAGAATTTAAGGCCACCTTCTCTTGCTGCATCGGCTAGTGCTTTCACGCGACCATGGTATAGGTACCCGTTACGATCGAACACAACGGAGGTAATACCTTTCTCAATGGCCTTTGCGGCAGCTAACTTACCAACAAGGCGGGCTTGTTCAGTTTTAGTAATATTTGCTTGTTCAGCAATTTCTTTCACTCTGGAGGTAGCAGATGCAAGGGTTACGCCGTTTACATCGTCGATAACCTGTACGCTAATCTGCTTGTTGCTCCTGAATACGGATAATCTAGGCTTTTCTGGGGTTCCAGAAATTCTCTTGCGCAAGCGCATTTTTATCCTGATTCTTCTTTCTTGTTTCTTTAGAGCCATAATTATTAACAATTTACAGGTTATGCACCAGCTGATTTACCAGACTTCTTACGCACCACTTCGCCCACAAAGCGAATACCTTTGCCTTTATATGGCTCGGGCTTCCGGATTGAACGAATTTTAGCGGCAACCACACCTAGCAACTGCTTATCGATGCTCTTGAGGGTGATAATAGGGTTGCTCCTACGGTCAGTTTTAGCCTCAACCGATACCTCTTTGGGTAGTAAAAAATGAATATCGTGTGAGAAACCTAGGCTCATCTCGAGCACTTGCCCTTTAGCCTCGGCCTTATAGCCTACCCCAACAAGTTCCTGTTGGATAGTCCAACCAGTTGAAACGCCAACAACCATGTTGTTGATCAACGCACGGTACAAGCCGTGCATTGAGCGGTGACGCTTTTGATCGGTTGGTCTAGTTAGGGAAACCTCACCTCCCTCAACAGCAACGGTGATATCAGGATGTACAGCCTGAGTCAACTCGCCTAGAGGGCCTTTCACGCTTACCACGTTGTCGGAGCCAACCTTTACGGTTACTCCTGCGGGTAAGTTTACAGGTTTTTTTCCAATTCTAGACATTTCAATTAGTCATTAAAAAATTAGTAAACATAGCAAAGCACTTCGCCTCCAACATTCTGGGTGCGGGCTTCTTTATCGCTTATAACGCCTTTTGAGGTCGACAGGATAGCAATACCCAGGCCGTTTAGGACGCGGGGCATCTCTTCAACACCTACATATCTCCTAAGGCCAGGACGGCTTACGCGCTCCAAATGCTTAATGGCATTCTTCTTGCTCTCGGGGTGATACTTCAGTGCGATTTTAATCATACCCTGCTTGTTGTCCTCCTCCATTTTGTAGTTGAGGATATAACCTTTATCGAATAAGATTTTGGTCATTTCCAGTTTTACCTTTGAGGCAGGCACTTCAACGATCCGATGGTTCGCCATGATGGCGTTACGCAAGCGGGTCAAATAATCTGCAATGGGATCAGTAACCATTTCTGTGTTGTATTTATGTATTTACCAACTAGCTTTCTTAATACCGGGGATTAGCCCTTTTGAAGCCAACTCTCTGAAGGTAATACGGCTGATGCCGAACTGACGCATATATCCACGTGGACGACCAGTCACCGAGCAGCGGTTGCGCTGACGAATGGGGTTTGCGTTGCGAGGTAACTTTTGCAGTGCAACCCAATCGCCTTCCTCTTTCAGTTTGGCACGTTTCTCAGCGTACTTGGCAGCAAGCTTAGCGCGCTTCACCTCTCTGGCTTTCATTGATTCTTTTGCCATACCCTAGTTCTTTTTAGCATTTTTAAAAGGAATACCGAACTCACGTAGAAGTGCATAGGCCTCCTCATCGGTATTCGATGAAGTTACAAAGGTAATCTCTAGTCCAAGCATCTTGTTTATCTTATCGATATCGATCTCGGGGAAGATAATATGCTCCTGGATGCCCAGGCTGTAGTTACCACTACCATCGAATTTGCTGTTCACACCTTTGAAGTCGCGAATACGAGGCAGCGAAACGGCGATAAGCCTTTCCAGGAACTCGTACATTCTTTCGCGACGAAGGGTAACCTTAGTCCCGATGGGCATATTCTTACGAAGCTTGAAGTTCGAGATGTCCTTGCGCGAGGTGGTTTGAACTGCCTTTTGGCCGGCGATGATGGAAAGCTCTTCCTGAGCGGTTTCTATCATTTTTTTGTCGGCTACGGCTTGCCCTACGCCCTGGTTGATTACAATCTTTTGCAGCTTTGGAACCTGCATCACGGTTTTGTAACCAAACTCCTTGGTAAGGTTAGGAATGATTTCCTCGTAGTATTTTTTCTTGAGGTTTGGTACGTATTCCATTACTTGATCTCCTCCCCTGATTTTTTAGAGTAACGAACTAGTTTACCACTCTCACTCAAACGTCGGCCAATCCTAGTTGGCTTGTCGCTGGCGGGATCCACCAGCATAAGGTTCGAGATGTGGATGGGAGCTTCCTTTTTAATGATGCCTCCCTGGGGGTACTTAGCATTGGGCTTGGTGTGCTTTGAGATAAGGTTTACCCCTTCTACAATGGCACGGTCTTTCTTCACCAAAACCTCTAGCACTTTACCCTTCTTGCCTTTGTATTCGCCAGCGTTAACGAATACCATATCCCCTTTTTTTACGTGTAATTTCTTATTCATCGTAATAACGATTTTGTCAGATTACAATACTTCGGGTGCTAAGGACACGATCTTCATGTACTTGTCGCGCAGTTCCCTGGCCACAGGTCCGAAAATACGGGTACCCCTAATCTCCCCCTGATTGTTCAATAGTACACAGGCGTTATCGTCGAAACGGATGTAGCTACCATCGGGCCTTCTTTGCTCTTTCTTAGTCCTAACCACAACGGCCTTGGTAACAGTTCCTTTCTTAACATCACCGCTAGGCAATGCGCTTTTCACGGTAACAACAATTTTGTCACCAATTCGAGCGTAGCGCTTGCCTGTACCGCCGAGCACGCGAATGCAAAGAACCTCTTTGGCTCCGCTGTTGTCGGCAACTAGTAGTCTACTTTCTTGCTGTATCATGGCTATTTAGCTCTTTCAATGATTTCTACTAACCTCCAGCACTTTGTTTTACTCAAGGGCCGGGTCTCCATTATCCGAACGGTATCGCCAACGTTGCAAGTATTTTGCTCATCGTGGGCATAGAACTTGGTGGTTCTATTCACAAACTTGCCATAGATTGGGTGCTTAACCTTGCGCTTAACGGCTACTACAATAGATTTCTGCATCTTATTGCTAACCACTAGCCCAATCCTTTCTTTTCTTAAGTTTCGTTTATTTTCCATTGTTGAAAGATGGCTTTACTGTTTCTGACTAGTACGCTCGGTGAGAATGGTTTTCATTCTTGCGATGGTTTTGCGCAGCTCATTAATCTTCATGGGATTATCGAGTGGCGAAACGGTGTGATTCATTTTCAACTTCAGTAGTTGAGCTTCATTTGACTCAATGCGCTCCTCAATTTCCTTCACTGTAAGTTCTCTTATCTCAGTCGCTTTCATATCTCAACTAGTTTTCAGTTTCGGTGTAATCACGGCGTACAATAAACTTGGTAGTAACAGGCAACTTCTGCGCGGCTAAGCGGAGTGCCTCTTTTGCTACCTCGTATGGAACTCCTTCGGCCTCAATGATGATGCGGCCGGGAGTAACTGGCGCTACAAATCCCTCGGGAGCACCCTTACCTTTACCCATACGTACTTCGGCGGGTTTCTTGGTGATGGGCTTATCGGGGAAAATGCGAATCCAAATCTGACCTTCACGTTTCATGTAACGTGTCACGGCCTGACGGGCAGCCTCAATCTGTCTTCCGGTTATCCAGGTGGTCTCTAGCGATTTGATTCCAAAGGATCCGAATACAAGCTGGTTTCCGCGCTGGGCATTGCCCTTCATGCGGCCCTTTTGCTGCCTCCTAAATTTTGTTTTCTTTGGCTGTAACATTTCCTAAAATCGATTAAATGCGATTATCTACTTCTTTTTCTTGCGATTGTTCGCTCCGCGTGGGGGTCGTTGCGTGCGGGCTGCGGGTGCGCTGGGGGCACTCTTGCCAACATTTGGAGACAAATCACGCTTGCCGTACACTTCGCCGTTGCAGATCCAAACCTTAATTCCGATTAGACCCACCTTGGTGAGAGCTTCGCCTAGAGCATAGTCAATATCAGCACGAAAAGTATGTAGGGGAATTCTTCCCTCCTTATAGGTTTCGGAACGGGCCATCTCAGCACCACCTAGGCGGCCCGAGATTTGCACCTTAATACCCTCGGCTCCCATGCGTATGGTCGATGCAATGGCCATTTTAATGGCTCTGCGGTACGATATGCGGCCTTCTACCTGACGGGCGATGTTGCTCGCTACGATCATGGCATCAAGCTCTGGGCGCTTAATTTCGAAGATATTAATCTGTATCTCTTTGCTGGTGATATTCTTGAGCTCTTCCTTTAGCTTGTCAACCTCCTGACCACCTTTCCCGATGATAATTCCTGGACGGGCAGTGTGAACAGTAACGGTAATAAGCTTAAGCGTACGCTCTATCACGATTTTAGAAACGCTTGCCTTTGCCAATCGGGCATTAAGGTACTCGCGAATCTGGCTATCCTCCACTAGCTTCTGAGCGTAATGGTTTCCACCGTACCAGTTAGAATCCCATCCCTTGATGATTCCTAACCTGTTGCCTATTGGATTAACTTTATTTCCCATTTAGCTCTTGGTGTTTTGAGTTTCGTTAATAACTGCGCTGTCTAGAACAACGGTAACATGGTTCGAACGCTTCCTTACCCTGTGGGCACGCCCCTGGGGAGCGGTGCGGATGCGCTTTAGCATGCGTCCCTCGTCAACGAAGATTTCCTTTACGAACAGGTTGGCATCCTCAAGGCGAACGCCATCGTTTTTGGCTTGCCAGTTGGCGACAGCCGAAAGGATTAACTTCTCAACCTTATGTGCAGACTCCTTTGGAGTGTACCTTAGGATATCGAGGGCTTTATTGACCTGCTTACCACGAACCAAATCAACAACCAAGCGCATTTTACGGGGAGAAGTGGGGTTGTTTCGCAGGATGGCGAAAGCCCTGTTTTTCCTCTCCTCCTTCATTTTATCTGCTGCTATACGTTTTCTTGCACCCATTATTTCTTGGTTTAAGATCTAATTACTATTTCTTCTTATTGCCGGCATGGCCGCGGAATGTGCGGGTGGGGGCAAACTCTCCGAGTTTGTGTCCTACCATATTCTCGGTAACATATACGGGGATAAACTTATTCCCGTTGTGTACAGCTACGGTGTGGCCTACAAAGTCCGGCGATATCATAGATGCTCTCGACCAGGTTTTAAAAACCTGCTTCTTGTTGGTGGCGTTCATCTCAAGAACGCGTTTCTCCAACTTGTACTCTATATATGGACCTTTTTTTAATGAACGACTCATAGTTCAACGATTTTCAGATTACTTTTTCCTGCGTTCAACGATAAACTTGCTCGACTGCTTTTTCTTGGAGCGAGTCTTATAACCCTTGGCGGGCATACCTTTGCGTGAGCGAGGATGTCCTCCTGATGAACGGCCTTCGCCACCACCCATGGGGTGATCAACAGGGTTCATAACCACACCACGAACGCGTGGACGACGGCCTAACCAGCGTGAACGGCCTGCTTTACCTGATCGGGTAAGTGCATGGTCGGAGTTAGATACGGTTCCCACGGTAGCCTTGCAGCTGATAAGCACCATTCGAATCTCACCACTGGGCAGTTTCAGAACGGCGTAGTTACCTTCGCGTGCAAGTAGCTGGGCATAGGAGCCTGCACTACGAGCCATAATTCCGCCTTGTCCTGGCTTCAACTCGATGTTGTGTACTAGGGTACCAAGGGGAATTTCCGATAAGTACAATGTGTTGCCTAATTCAGGGGCAACGCCTTTACCCGACATAATGGTCTGGCCTACCTTGAGGCCAGCGGGTGCAATGATATAGCGTTTTTCGCCATCGGCATATACAACCAAGGCAATGCGAGCAGAACGATTGGGATCGTACTCTATGGTTTTCACAACAGCAGCCACTCCGTCGCGATTGCGCGCAAAGTCAATTAACCTGTAACGACGTTTGTGCCCACCTCCCATGTAACGCATGGTCATCCGGCCGGCGCTGTTGCGTCCGCCTGATTTCTTTAGGGGGGCTAATAACGATTTCTCAGGTGTAGTAGTTGTAATGTCGTCAAATACACCTATAATTTTATGTCTTTGACCTGGGGTAACAGGTTTTAGTTTTCTTACAGCCATTTTACTTAAATGTTGCTAAAAAAGTCAATCTGTTCTCCTTCATTTAACGTTACGATAGCTTTCTTGAAGCTAACTGTTTTACCAGCGATAACGCCGGTACGAGTGTAGCGTGATTTACGCTTCCCTCCGTAACGCATTGTATTCACATCCTTTACGGTTACCCCGTAAAGCTCTTCAACGGCCTTTTTTACCTCCAAGCGGTTGGCTGTTTTTTCTACGATAAAGCCATAACGATTCAGCTTCTCGCTCAGCCGTTCCATCTTCTCGGTTACCAGTGGCCTAATAATAATATTCATGGCTACAGGGATTATGCTATTTTAAACATCTTGTTCAAAACATCAATTGAACTCTCTACCAGCACCAATGTACCTGCATTCATAATTTCGTATGTATTTATGTTAGATGCAGTTACAATTTTTTGTTTGGGTAAATTTCTGGACGACAAATATATATTATTATTTGGTTCGCTCAGCACAAATACCGACTTTTTGTTGGTTAGGTTGAGATTCTTGCAGATGTTTACCATCTCCTTAGTTTTGGGAGACTCAATTGCGAAGTCTTCCAGCACAAGGATTGAGTTCTCCTTCACCTTGTAGGCAAGGGCGCTCTTACGTGCTAGCTGCTTCAACTTTTTGTTAAGTTTAAAGCTGTAGTCACGGGGTACAGGGCCAAATACGCGTCCTCCTCCACGGAAAAGGGGCGACTTGATAGAACCTGCGCGGGCAGTTCCTGTTCCCTTCTGGCGCTTAAGTTTCTTAGTGCTACCAGCAATCTCGTTACGCTCTTTGGCTTTATGTGTTCCTTGCCTTTGGTTGGCCAAGTACTGCTTCACATCGAGATAGATGGCGTGATTGTTAGGCTCGATACCAAAAATTTGATCATCTAAATCAATTTTTCTCCCGGTATCCTGGCCTGCTGTATTAAGTACGCTTATTTCCATTACTTCTCAATGATTAAATATGAACCTTTAGGACCGGGGATTGAACCTTTCACTATAAGCAGGTTGTTTTCGGGGATAACTTTAATTAACCGCAGGTTGATAACCTTAACGGTATTACCACCGGTTCTACCTGCCATACGCATACCCTTGAAAACTTTGCTGGGGTATGAACTTGCTCCAAGCGAACCGGGTGCGCGAAGGCGGTTGTGTTGACCGTGGGTTTGACCACCAACACCACTAAAGCCATGGCGTTTTACAACACCCTGGAAACCTTTACCTTTGGTTATGCCAGTAACGTCAATCCAGTTGTCCTCAAGGAAAATCTCTGAGGTAATTACATCGCCTAGCTGGTACTCCTTATTCCAATCCTGAATCTCATAAACCTTACGTTTGGGTGAGGTTTTGGCTTTCTGGAAGTGGCCTAGCATGGGCTTACTGGTATGCTTCTCCTTCTTATCGTCAAAGGCGAGCTGTAGGGCCGAATATCCATCATTCTCTACAGTTTTCACCTGAGTAACAACGCAGGGACCAGCTTCAATAACAGTGCATGGTATATTTTTACCCTCGGCACTGAAAACGGAAGTCATTCCGATTTTTCTTCCTATTAATCCTGACATTGCAATAACTGATTAATTTGTCACTCTCATACTTTGATTTCTACTTCGACTCCACTGGGCAACTCGAGCTTCATTAGAGCGTCGATTGTTTTTGGGGTGGAGCTGTAGATGTCGAGTAGTCTCTTGAAAGAGCTAAGTTGAAACTGCTCTCTCGATTTCTTATTCACAAATGTGGAACGGTTCACGGTGAAGATGCGCTTGTGCGTGGGAAGGGGAATTGGCCCGTTTACCACTGCACCTGTCGATTTAACAGTTTTCACAATCTTCTCGGCCGATTTATCCACTAGGTTGTGGTCATAAGATTTCAGCTTAATTCTGATCTTTTGGCTCATTTTACAACAAATGGTAAATGATTAATCGACTTCTTTTACTATTTTACCACTGGACTTCTCTACAACCTCCTTCGCAATGTTGGCAGGAACCTCAGCATAGTGAGAAAACTCCATTGATGAGGTAGCCCTTCCGGAAGTGAGTGTCCGTAGTACGGTTACATATCCAAATTGCTCGGACAATGGAACCTTGGCTTTAATTACGCGGGCACCGCCTTTTGAATCCATGCTTATAACTTGTCCCCTACGCTTGTTAAAATCGCCAATCACGTCGCCCATATACTCCTCGGGGGTTACTACCTCCACAGTCATTATAGGCTCCAGCAGAACTGGCCTAGCTTTAGGGGCTGCATGGCGAAACGCCTGGCGAGCCGCAATTTCGAACGAAAGGGAATCGGAGTCAACTGGGTGGAACGAACCGTCCTTGAGAGTTACCTTAAGGTTAGTTAAGGCAAACCCTGCAAGTACGCCATTCTTCATAGCCAATCCAAAACCTTTCTGCACAGATGGTATGTATTCCTTGGGGATGTTTCCACCTTTCACCTCATCAACAAACTGCAGGCCAGTAACGCCTTCGTCGGCTGGGCCAATTGTGAAGATGATGTCGGCGAATTTACCCCTACCACCCGTTTGTTTCTTGAACACTTCGCGGTGTTCGATTGCTTGGGTGATAGCCTCTTTGTAGGCTACCTGAGGAGCGCCCTGGTTGATATCAACCTTAAACTCTCTCCTCAATCTGTCCACAATAATTTCAAGGTGTAGCTCACCCATACCGTTGATTACGGTTTGGCCGCTATCCTCGTCGGTACGAACCTGGAATGTTGGATCTTCTTCGGAAAGCTTGTTAAGTGCAACCCCAAGCTTATCGAGGTCTGCCTGAGTTTTGGGTTCAACTGCAAGCCCAATTACAGGTTCGGGGAAGGTCATCGATTCAAGCACGACAGGATGTTTCTCGTCACAGATCGTATCACCAGTACGTAAATCTTTAAATCCTACGGCAGCGCAAATGTCACCAGCATCGCAGAGTTCGATTAGGTTCTGCTTGTTGGCGTGCATCTGGTAAAGGCGGCTAATGCGCTCCTTTTTACCGCTGCGAGTATTAAAGATATAGCTACCGCTGGGCAACTGTCCGGAGTACACCCTAATAAATGCTAACCTACCCACGTATGGGTCGGTTGCAATTTTAAAGGCTAAACCACAGAATGGCTCCTTTGAGTCAGGGTTACGAACGACCTCTTTGCCTGAATCGGGGTGGGTCCCAGTCACAGCGCCAATATCAAGTGGGCTGGGCAAGAAACTCACCACGGCATCCAGCAAGCGCTGAATACCCTTGTTTTTAAATGATGCGCCACAAAGCACAGGTACTATCGACATGTCGATGGTTGCTTTGCGGATTGTTTCTAGGATTTCGTCCTTGGTAATGGAGTTGGGGTCGTCGAAAAAGCGCTCGAGCAGATCATCGTTGTACTCAGCCACAGCCTCGATCAACTTCTCGCGCCATTCGTTAACCTCGTCAACCATATCCGAGGGGATATCCTCAAGGCGATACTGGGTGGTTTTGGTCTTGTCATCCTCGTACCAAACCACGGCCTTGTTTTCAACTAGATCAACTACACCGGTGAAGTTTTCCTCAGCGCCAATGGGTAATTGAATGGGAATTGGTCTAGCACCAAGTCTTTCTTTGATCTGACCAACTACAGTTAGAAAATCGGCACCTGAACGATCCATTTTGTTAACAAATGCTAACCGGGGTACACGATATTTGTCAGCCTGACGCCATACGGTTTCGCTCTGGGGCTCAACTCCGCCCACAGCGCAGAAAACGGCAACAGCGCCATCCAATACTCTCAACGAGCGCTCCACCTCAACGGTAAAGTCAACGTGACCAGGGGTATCGATGATGTTTACCTGATACTGCTGGTTATTGTAGTTCCAAAAAGTTGTTGTTGCTGCAGATGTGATAGTAATACCCCTCTCCTGCTCCTGAACCATCCAGTCCATGGTAGCAGCTCCATCGTGCACCTCTCCTAGCCTATGTGTTTTACCCGTATAAAACAGTATCCGCTCGGTAGTTGTTGTCTTACCAGCGTCGATATGGGCCATAATCCCAATGTTACGGGTAAAATTTAAATCTCTGCTCATCTAATTCTCTGCCTCTATTAATATAAGGTATTCAAAATTTAAAACCTAAAGTGGGCAAAGGCCTTGTTTGCTTCTGCCATGCGGTGCATATCTTCCTTACGCTTAAATGCTGCACCTTCCTCGTTGTAGGCCGCCATGATTTCAGCAGCTAGTTTTTCGCTCATCCCTTTACCCGAGCGCTTGCGCGAGAACAAGATCATGTTCTTCATGGATAAAGAAACTTTGCGGTCGGGGCGAACCTCCATGGGAACCTGGAAAGTTGCTCCACCTACGCGGCGGCTTTTAACCTCAACTTGAGGGGTAATGTTTTCGAGGGCCTTCTTCCATATTTCGAGAGGGCTCTTCTCTGCGTCTTTCATCTTCTTCTCTACGATATCAAGGGCATCGTAAAAGATGTTGAACGCGATACTCTTCTTCCCGCTGTACATCATATTGTTCACAAAACGGGTAACTTCCACGTCTTGGAACTTAGGATCGGGCAAAAGTATCCTCTTCTTTGGTTTTGATTTTCTCATCTCTTAAACAAACTGTTTAATTGTTAATTAACTCTTTTTCTTAGGCCTCTTGGTGCCATACTTGGAGCGGCGCTGGTTGCGACCTTCAACTCCTGAAGCATCAAGGGTGCCCCTGATTAGGTGGTAACGAACACCGGGTAGATCTTTTACCCTTCCGCCGCGGATAAGCACGATCGAGTGCTCCTGCAGGTTGTGTCCCTCGCCAGGAATGTAAGCGTTTACCTCTTTTCCATTGGTAAGCCTTACCCTGGCAACTTTACGCATAGCCGAGTTCGGCTTCTTGGGAGTAGTGGTGTACACGCGTACACATACCCCACGACGCTGTGGACAAGCATCGAGAGCGGGCGACTTGCTCTTCTCAACGATTACAGTCCTTCCTTTTCTTACTAGTTGCTGAATAGTAGGCATATATACATCTTGGTTTAATTAAAAAGTTCCCTGTAAAATGGGTTGCAAAGGTATTCTTTTTTATTGAATACCAAAACATTTTACCCCAAATAATTTGTTCTGAGCCATTTCTGTTTCCGGAAATTGCGGGCGCAAAGGTACGTGTTTATTTTTTAAACTCCAACACATTGAGGCAATTGTTTATGCAATGGGTAAATAAAAATATTTGCCCCGAAACACAACTTGGTACACAAAGCATAATTTCACCCAGATTCTAGCGAGCAGCATGTTTTGAAACAGTCACTTTTGCGTTACGCACTAAATACATGCTAAAGTTTGTTTAAACCAAATTTTTACTATTTTTGGGGGCTTTAATTGAATAAAAGGCATCTACAGGCAGTACTTTATTCAGGAAAAAGTAATTATCGTATTGTTAAACAGCAGTAAAGCAAGTTTACATGAAAACTTATCAATCAGAACACATTAGGAACATCGCCCTGCTGGGCAACAGCGGCTCAGGGAAAACAATTCTGGCCGAGAGCATGATGTTTGAAGGGAAAGTTATTGACCGCAAGGGAACTATTGAAGGGAAAAGCACCGTTTCGGACTACTCCGAAATTGAGCAACAAAACCAACGTTCAATCTTTTCGACTGTTTTATACACCGAGTTCAAAGACCATAAGCTCAACATTATTGACACCCCAGGTTCCGATGATTTTGTGGGAGCAGTTATCTCCTCCATGCGTCCAACCGATTTAGCCATTATGGTGATTAACTCCCAGTATGGGGTTGAGGTAGGTACCGAGATTTTTGGCCGACACGCTGAAAAGCTGGCCAAACCAATGGTTTTCGCCATAAATCAACTCGATCACGACAAGGCCAACTTTGAGCAAACCCTCGAGTCCCTTAAGGTTAGCTTTGGATCGAAGCTTGCCATTGTTCAGTATCCTGTTAACGCTGGTACGGAATTCAATGCTTTTATCGATGTGCTCATGATGAAGATGTATCGCTTTAAGGGCGACACAGGCGAGAGGGAAGAGCTTGAAATCCCGACCAATGAGATGGACAAAGCGGCTGAACTGCAGAGTGCCCTTATTGAGGCCGCTGCCGAGAACGACGAAAGCCTGATGGAAAAATTCTTTGAGCAGGGTACGCTTAGCGAGGATGAAATGCGTGCTGGTATTAGGGCCGGCTTACTAACAAGAGGCCTATTCCCTGTTTTCTGCGTATCGGGCAAGCGCAATATTGGGACAAAAAGGTTAATGGAGTTTATCATTAACGTTTGCCCAAGCCCCGACAAATTACCTACACCAAAATCGACCGAAGGCCAGGAAATTAAATGCCTTGCCAGTGAGCCCGCTTCGCTTTTCGTGTTCAAAACTTCCGTTGAACCCCATATCGGTGAGATCAACTACTTCAGGGTGATGTCTGGGAAAATTACGGAAGGCATGGATTTAATCAACACCACAAACGATGGGAAAGAGCGCCTGTCGCAGCTTTTCGCAGTAGCCGGTAAGAAAAGAGATAAAGTTACCGAACTAGTGGCTGGTGATATAGGTGCAGCTGTTAAACTTAAGAACACCAAAACTAACCACACCCTTTGTGTGCCAGGCAAAAGCATCTCATTCGCTCCGCTCACATTCCCCAACTCTAAGTTCAGAACTGCTATCAAGGCCAAAAACGAGTCGGATACTGAAAAGATGGGCGAGTACCTCAACAGGGCTCACCAAGAGGATCCAACAATAATTATTGAGTACTCAAAGGAACTTAAGCAGATTATAGTATACGGTCAGGGTGAGCATCACTTAAACATCATGAAATGGCAACTCCTCAACCTTTATAAAATAGATGTTGATTTCTTGCCACCGCGAATTCCCTACCGCGAAACTATTACAAAGATTGCTCAGGCCGACTATCGCCATAAGAAGCAGAGTGGTGGTTCTGGCCAATTTGGCGAAGTTCATATGGTTATTGAGCCTTATACCGAGGATGCTCCCGACCCCGTAAAATACAAGGTAAATGGCAAGGAGATAAACGTTAGCGTTAGGGGTAAGGAAGAGGTAAAACTTGAATGGGGTGGAAAATTAGTATTCTACAACTGTATTGTAGGAGGCTCTATCGACGCCCGTTTCCTTCCCGCAATCCTTAAGGGTATTATGGAGAAGATGGAGGAAGGCCCGCTTACCGGCTCATATGCCCGCGATATTCGCGTTGCTGTTTACGATGGTAAGATGCACCCCGTTGATTCAAACGAAATCTCCTTTAAACTAGCAGGTAGAAACGCCTTTAGAACCGCCTTTAAGAATGCTGGCCCTAAAATCATGGAGCCAATCTACGAGGTTGAAGTTTTGGTTCCTGGCGACAAGATGGGCGACGTAATGAGTGACCTGCAAAACCGTCGAGCCATTATTCTTGGGATGGATAGCATTAAGGGTTTCGAAAAAGTGAATGCCCGGGTTCCACTAGCTGAACTTAACAAGTACTCCACCGCCCTTTCTTCGCTTACTAGTGGTAGGGCAACGTATAGCATGAAATTCTCGAGCTACGAGCAAGTTCCTGCTGATGTTCAGGACAAGCTGCTTAAAGCATACGAAGAGGAATCGGAAGAGGAATAGATATTCTCCTTCTAAATACTTAAGCCCCGGAGTTATTCCGGGGCTTTTTTTGTGCTACAAGAGTAATTCCACAAAGGGTTAGGTAAGTGATGTAAGGTTTCTTTGCAAAAAAATATGCCCAACCAAGCCTATGGGTATGACTTTTTTTCATAAATTTAGAAGAAAAATCATGGAGAATCTATTTCTACACTACATGCACGAAAGGGTTCGGCGTGAGGAGGAGGATGCTCAGCCCGAACATGGGCCTGTTATTACACTCTCCCGTGAGTATGGATGCTTTGGAAGCGAGGTAGGCAAAATGCTTGCCACCAAAATTAACGCTCAAGCCCTAGGCAAAGAGAAGGAAGAATGGTTCTTTGTGAGCCACCAAGTACTTCACGATGCTGCCGAAGCCCTGGAAACAAAACCCCATGAAATATCTCATATATTTGGGGCACAGGAAAAGTCGATGTTTGGGGATATTGTATCCCTATTCTCCAAAGATAAATATCTGAGCGACATTCAGATTAAGAGGGCAATAGCCCAGATTGTCCGCTCCTACTCGGAGCAAGGTCATTCAATAATTGTGGGTAGGGCAGGCTGCGTAATTGCAAAGCACATAAAGCGCTCCATTCACGTTAGGCTTATTGCGCCTTACTGCTGGAGGGTCAATGTTATTAAGAGCAGGTTTAACTTAACCCCAAACGAAGCGATGGCCTTAGTAAAGGAAACCGACAAACGACGCGAATCATTTATGGATTTTTTCAGGGGCAATAAACCCGACAGTGAACTATTCGACCTAATACTAAATCGCGCTACGCTTTCAACCCAAGAGATTGTAGACCAAATATACACTCTTGCTCAAAGTAGAGGCTTGCTGTAAACTTTTAAATTCCTAAATTTGCCCAACTTTTGTAGTCAGTAACCTTTGCGCATTAATCACTTTTAACAAAAACACATATGAAGAAAGCAGAAATACACACGCCTAAGGGGGTGATGAAGGTTGAGTTTTACCATGAGGATGCCCCAAATACTGTGGCCAACTTTATTAAGCTAGCCGAATCGGGATTTTACAATGGACTTGCATTCCACCGAGTAATCCCAAACTTTGTAATTCAAGGAGGATGTCCATTCTCAAAAGATATGACCGACAGACGGGTTGGTACTGGCGGCCCAGGATACTCCATAAACTGCGAACTTTCTGGGAATAACCAGTACCACGACAAGGGCGTTCTTTCCATGGCTCACGCAGGAAGGAACACAGGCGGATCGCAGTTCTTTATCTGTCATAGCCGCGACAACACCAGCCACCTCGACAGAAACCATACCTGCTTTGGAAAAGTTTACGAGGGGGTTGAGGTTATTGACCAGATTAGGCAGGGCGATACAATTGAATCGATTCTGATTGTAGAATAGTTCTCCTCATTATAAACAGAAAGGGCTCCGAATTAGTCGGAGCCCTTTCTGTTCTATATTAAATACTATGAATCCTTAGCTATATAGGAAACGCTTTATGCTACGCTTAGGCGTTTTGGCAAATTCCTCTGCTTGTATCACCACCTGCGAAATATTCATGTAACCTGGAAGCTGGTCGTTAATCTCCTTCTTGTACTGCTCGAAAAGCGCCTTCAGGCTGTCGGGTGTTTGGTTCTCCTTATGAACAAACTCTTGATCGGGAAAGATTAGGGCAACTAACTTATCGTTCCGCTGAACCACAACGGTTTCGGCAACCCCAAACTTGTTGTTGAATAGCGATTCAATCTCCTCAGGATAGATATTCTTTCCGCTTGCTCCCAAAAGCATACTCTTTATTCGCCCTTTAATAAATATATTCCCTTTCTTGTCGATAAGGCCTAGATCTCCTGTGTGAAGCCATCCATCGGCATCGAGTACCTCGTCGGTAGCCTGCTTGTTTTTATAGTATCCATACATCACATTCTCGCCCTTCACCATAATTTCTCCTGCAATATTCTGAGGATCGTTCGAGTCAATCTTTACCTCAAGCGTATCAACTATTCGTCCTGATGCACCAGATGGATTTTCCCTCCAGTTAATGTAGCTAATTAATGGGCCACACTCTGTCATACCATACCCAACGGTAAAAGGGAAATTCATTCGTTTAAAGAAGCTCTCGGTCTCCTGGTTAAAGGGTGCACCACCTAGAACAAGCTCACGGAAGTTTCCACCAAAAGCCATCTCAAGCTTTGCCCTTATCTTCTTAAGAATAATGCTACTAATTCCAGGGATATTCAGCAATATTTTCATGGAAGGCTTACTAACAGCTGGCAAAACCTGCTTCTTATAAATTTTCTCTATCACCAGAGGTACCGATAGAATCAGTGAGGGCCGTACCTCCTTAAACGCCTGAAGAATAATTTGGGGCGATGGTGTTTTGGTGAGAATTGTAATATGACATCCTAGAGTGAATGGGAAAAGAAACTCGAAGGCGCACCCAAAAGTATGTGCCAATGGCAAAAACGATACAATTCTGTCGCCCGGATTTAAGGGCATGTTCCTTTGCGCATAGCGAATATTAGCTGCTAGGCTATTGTGAGGAATCATCACACCTTTTGCAAAACCAGTGGTTCCTGAGGTGTAACTAATAACTGCCAGCTTATCATTTTCAATCTTGGGAAGCGAGAAACTCTCAACCTTAGCACATTCCTTATCAATGGGTTTATCAATTGATGATTTTTCCCATGCATCAACCAATGAAGGGTTTCGTTGAGCCTGGATTGAATTACCGTTGATTCGTAACGAGCCCATGAGGTTAGGCATCTTTTCAAAATCTAAATTATCAAAGAGACTTTGCTCGGCAAAAAGTAAAATGGAATCGGAGTGGTTCACTATTTCATGAATATCGGCTGGTTTAAAGTCGGGAAGAATGGGTACTACAACTGCTCCGTATGAAACCACCGAGAGGTAAACCGAACACCATCGAGCCGAATTCTTGCCAATAAGGGCAATCTTATCGCCCTGTTGAATACCCGCAAAATCAAAAAACTTGTGTAAGCGAACCATGGTACAGGCTATATCGCCATAGGAAAAATTCTCTCCCTTATAATCTGAAAGAGCTTGGAATCCCCAATTCTGGCGAATACTATCCTCAAAATATTGACTTACTGTTTCTTTTAGCATAATTGTATTGTATTAGTCCCATCCAAATTTATGAATTTTTTGCAAATAACGCTGTAAAACCGCACTCAATTGACCTAATTATGATTACACCATTTACCACAAGGCCTTGCGTAAAGGGAAAATCTATATTTAAACGACTTATTAGCAGATTGTATTGACTGCGTAGGTTACCTGTAAAGGTGAAGAAATCCCTTGTACTGGCCATCGCGGTAGCGAATACCGTCCCAGCCAACTGCATCGATAACAAAATAATATACACCCGAAGGGGCGTCACCCTTAGTCCCGTCAATTTTCCCATTCCATCCCTGCCACTGCTTGGGATCACCTACGTATCGGTAAACTTGCTGTCCGGACCGGTTCACAATTACAATTTTGAATGACCGAAGAGAGTGCAGATCATCTTCGGAAATCTTAAATACTGGGCTCGAGCCGCCCGGAGTGAATACATTGGGGATATTTTGAATAAATGATGTGTCTACCTCTACCAGGCGGAGCAACTCGTCTCGACAAACAACTCCATCAGTTTTCTTTACAGAGATATGCTCAACTCCGTAGATGCCTGGTACCATTTTCTTTGGATCTGGCTCAACAAAAGGATTATCATTTAACGATTTGTACGACCACACGATACTATCGCCGCCCCGTGCAAAGCGTAACTTATCGTTAATAATGTTCCAGTAAAGCGAATCCACATTAATCGACTTACTCTCTAACTTCATCCTTAGCAATGCCTCTCCATTTGGGACATCGGCTGTTTCTACACTTCCAAAGTCACTGCTATCATCATCCCAGAAGAAAATATCATAATCGGCCTTAGTGGCCACAGCCTTTATCTCTGGTGATTGCACCACCAGCTCTCCCCGCCCAAAGGGCGATGTTAGGGTGAACTTGTAGGCAGCATCGTAAAGTGGGCCATGGGTTGTACCATTTTTGGAGTTCTCAAACTCGATGAAAATAAAGGGTATTAGCGAATGATGTATTTGCGAGTTCACCTCAACTTCGGGATTGAGCGACTCGAATGAGTTTGTTGCAAAATAGCCACCCGAGCCAAGTATCGAAATCTCCTGGTGTGCATCGCGGGAAATATCGTAGTAAGCAAACTTCGAATTCACATCGAAGGCCGAAACGGGGGCGGTTGTGAGAATTAGCTGAAGATTTGAACACGAGTTGCTGACCAAGTCAAGCGACTCTATCGTAATATCATCAACCATTACCCAGGCAATGTAGGTTTCTACGCTGTCGTCGAGGGTTCGCTTAACGTCAACCATGTATCCGCCTGTTTCGGCATTAGTAATTAAAGAGTCGGTGAAACCCTCGAGCGATCGAAACCTGTGCATCAAGCTAGTCCCAGCGGGCACAACAAAGTCTTTGTCGTACTTATACCAGATATAAGTCGATGCTGAAGAGTCGGAAAATTGGGCGCTTATATTGGGTGAGCTACTTTCGAAGAAGAGAAAAACAGAATCCTGATGGGTTGAGTTGGCGTAATTGGTTGGCGAAACCCAGTCGCGGTTGGGAGCAAATACTTGTGCGCTAGAATCGACCCCTAAAAGGGTTATGCATAGAATCAGAAGACTAATACGAGAATATCCACGCATGGGAATTGGTTTTCAAATCGACTACAATATTACTGCTTTTTGGCTAAAGACCATTGGGTTTTGGCTCAAATGTAACGCAAAGATTGGTTAAGTATTGCGAATAAGCAATAATGAAGATCTTTAAATAAGATATCATTTAAAATAAATGGGGCCTCAAACGGGAATAAAAACATCTTAGCTCTTTTCAAATTCCACCGCAGTAATCAACTAAAATTTATGGCTAAGTTTTTGCATCTGCATTATGGAATCTGTCAAATATTTTCTAAGTTTATCGTTCTTTGTGCAGTTCAAAATTTCAACATGACAAATAGCTCAAAAAGCATGAAAAGTAAGTTCAATATATTTGGGTTTATCTTACTCTTACTGTTGACCAACAGCGTTTTGGCTCAAAACTTCAAGATTGGTGAGGTTGCCAAGGATATTGTATTGTCAACCCCCGATGGGATTGAGGTAAAGCTTTCGGATTTGAGAGGACAGATGGTTCTTGTCGACTTCTGGGCAGCCTGGTGTGCTCCTTGTCGCAAGGAAAATCCCATACTCGTACAGGCATACAATAAGTACAAGGACACTGAGTTTAAAAACGCCAAGGGCTTCACCGTTCTTAGCGTATCGTTCGACACCAAACGCGACACATGGCTTAAAGCCATTGAGGAGGATCAGCTGAGTTGGCCCTATAATGTTAGCGATTTGCTAGGCTGGAAGAGTAAGCCTGCCCTCGACTATTCCATCCGTATGATTCCCTCAAGCTTTCTGGTCGATGGCCAAGGGGTAATTGTTGAGGTTAACCTTAGGGGCGACAAACTTGAAGCGGCACTCAGGAAACATCGTATTGGATGGTTTAAAAGCCTCTGGAACTAGAGTTAAAACACAGAATAAATATTTCTACATACAATCATCGCGTAAAGCATTTATTATGAAAATTACACGCATCCTTAAGAAAATAGGTAAAATCCTAGCGTACACAATACTCACCATTATGCTACTGGTGATTGTTTTAGTTGTAGTAGCGTTACATTCCGAGAATACAATTACCCGGCTTGCCCTTAAGGAGGTTAGCACGATGATTGAGGCCCCCGTAAAAGTCGACAACGTTTCGCTCCTACTTTTCCGTAAGTTTCCTTACGCTACGGTTCAGTTCGATGGATTTACGCTGGGTGCGCATCACAAAAGTACAATCCAACCTAATCAGGATCCCTTTGCCGATACACTGGTTAACCTCAACAAGCTGTACGTGTCGCTTAAAACTCGTCCACTTTTTAAGAGTAAAATCGAGATACAAAAAATCGAAGTCGAAGGCTTTACCCTCAACTACCTTGTCGATTCATGCGGACATAGCAACATCGACTTTCTAATGGCCAGCGATACCGCCGTCGTGGAGGAACCCACCGACACCACCGAAACACTGCTCGATGTACTGCTTAGCGATCTCACAGTGCGTAAAGTTACGGTGAACTTCAGCGACCAGCAGATGAAAGCCTCAGCAAGGGTTCATATCCCGGAGTTAAATATCGAAGGGAAAGTGCTTAATGAGTATTACGCTGGGAGAATTGACGGCAGCGTTCTACTATCAAATTTAACCTACGAGGACTACAACGTTCACCTGATGAACCAAGCAGCATTGAGCTTCAACGTTGGTTACGACGATGGCAACATAACCATCGAATCGGCTAACCTGGTTACCGATGGCGCAAGCATGCAAGCCAACGGAAAGGCTACTATGGGCGATTCCATTTACGTTGATATGGGCATTGCACTTACCGAGTTAAACTTAAAAGAGATTAGTAAGTACGCCCCCGTGGAGATGCTTAAGGAGTTTGGGCTAATTGCCATCACCGGACAAATGGATATGGAGGCAAAAATTAAAGGCTATGTTTACGACACTCTGCTCCTGCCCCACGTTCAGGCTACCATGTCGCTCAAACGAGGCAGTATTATTACCACCGATTACCCCGAGATTAAGCATGTGTCATTTGCAGGATCGATGAATATTCCAAATCCCAACGATTTCACCACTGTTAGCACTCAATTTACCGATTTTAGGGTTGCCACTGCCAAAAGCCATTTCGACGTTGCCTTTAGCGCTGCCAACCTCGATAAGCCAAGCTATAACGTGAAAGCCAGCGGCAAGATTAACTTAGATGAGTTTAGCAGCTTTATTCCCGACAGCACTGTTGAATACCTTACAGGAACACTTGCCTTTAACATGGCCACTCGGGGCGTACTCCCCGATGACATTGGCATGGAGAGCGCCGACTATTTCCTTGAGCGCACAAGCCTCGACCTAAAAATACGAAACCTCTCCACAGCACTCGACTCTATTGATGAGGTTAAAAACCTCACCGTCGATTTCTCCTACAAGCCCAACAAGCAGATCGTGATTAAAGATCTTTCGCTCCAAGCTCCAGGCTACGGAGTAGCCTTACAAAACTCCTCGCTTAAGGGGACAATTCTGGGCTATGTCCGCGATATGGATAATATGGGAATGGATCTAGAGTCGTACTACCTTAAAATGGGCAACAATATTATTGAGGGAAAAACCTACGTAAAAGGTCTAAATATGGTTGATTTCAAAACCGATACCCGAATGACCCTCGATTTCACGGAACTTGTTCCATTTATGCCCGACTCCCTTATCGAACACATCTCGGGTAAGGCATTGGTCGAAATCAACTCCTACGGCAATGTTCATATGGACTCCATCGAGGATCAGGCCATGAAGATTGCCTTTGAGCAAACCAGGCTAAAGGCAAACCTCCAAAACTTCTCATTCGAAATGTTTGGCGACACCCTGGCGCAAGTCAAGAATTTATCGCTCAACTTTGCCATGGCCAACGATACCATTCGCGTTGATAATCTTTATGGTCATGCCCATGGCATCGATTTCTGGATGGACTCCACCGAGGTATGGAACGCTTACAAGGCATTTCTTCTCGAGCAAAAGGATCAAACCATCATTGTGAACACGCACATAAAGGTTGGCGATATCGATTACGCCCCCTTTGCCTACATGGTCGAGGAGGACACAACTCAGCTTGCTTCTGCCGACAGCATTCCTACTGCTGAAATAGTGGCCGACGAATCGAGTACCATTAGCCCCGACGAGGAGGAGATGTATATTCCTCCCTATATCGTCCGCGGAACCATGGCCGTTAACAGCGTAAAGTACGGCAATATACTTCTTCAAAATCTTTCAACCCTCTTCAGGGTCGATGAAAGCCTCTACGTTATCGACAAGTTCAAGCTCGATGCCTTTGGGGGCAACATGGTCACCTCGGCTGTATACGATACCCGCAACGATAGCCTTACTACCGTGATGTTCAAGAACGAGATATTTGGAATGGATATCCACCAGATGCTGGTTGATGGCGAGAACTTTGGGCAGGAAGACTTTACCCACGAGAACATCAGCGGCAAGCTTACCAGCTCGCTCGACGGTAGAGTTGTTATGCAGGATACAACTATATTTTACGACAAAATAATAATGAAGGGCGACCTTAAGCTGGAGGATGGAGGAATATACAACTTTGAACCACTTATGGAGGTGGGCAAGTTCACTAACCTACGTGAGCTCGAAAACCTGGTGTTCAGAACGCT
>JAVEYY010000024.1:0-73839 GCA_034003245.1 Tenuifilaceae bacterium | reverse complement strand
CCCTTACTAAAGTTGCGGCGATGGAAACCACTATTGTAAAAGAGAAGTACGGCATCATAGCCGACATGGACACCGGGTATGCTTACCCAGTTGACCTCAGCAAGCCCATAAGCAAAGTGAATTTTGCTGGGTGCCTGCTATCATTTAGAGGGAGCAAAGCCGAAGCCCTACAACTAATCGAGAAGATAGAAAAAATGCCGTGCCTGATCGAAAGGTACACTAAAATTTACGCGTAATGCAAGGTTGGATAAGTTTACATAGGCAAATAGTTGAGTGGGAGTGGTACAATGAACCCAACACGTTTCGCTTGTTTATCCACTTGCTACTAAAGGCTAATCACAAGCCTAAGAAGTGGCAGGGCAAAACCATAGAGGCTGGGGAACTAGTTACCGGGCGTAAGCAACTTGCGCAAGAGTTGAAGCTGTCTGAACAGAAAATAAGGACTTCGCTAGAACGGCTAAAATCAACCAACGAAATAACCATCAAATCAACCAGCAAATTTAGTGTAATAACTATCTGTAAATGGGGGACTTATCAACCACAAAAGGGCATAGAGCAACCAACAGAACAACCAACAGAACAACCAACAAATAACCAACAAATAACCACAAACAATAATGTTAATAATGAAAAGAAGAAAGAGAGAGTGGTTTTCACCCCTCCCACCCTCTCACAAATTGAAGCCTATTTTGCCATTAAGATTGCAGAAAAACAGCTATCGCTAAAAGCAGCCATTGAGGCTGAGAAGTTCCTTTCTCACTACTCAAGCAACGGCTGGCAAGTTGGTAGAAACAAGATGAAAGACTGGAAAGCAGCAATAAATGGCTGGGTTGCAAGGGAAAAAGGCAAGCTGAACGGCACACCCCACAAGGAAACCACATATCAAAAACTTACCTAAAATGACTGAGTTTAATAAAATACCGCCCCAGGCTATCGAGATTGAAGAAGCAATCCTTGGAGCCCTTATGATCGAGGCAAACACCTTCGAGCGGGTACAGGGCATACTTCGCCCTGAGAGTTTTTATAAGGCCGAGAATAGGGCTATATATGAAATAATTGCACACCTTGCCAGCCAAAACAAACCCATCGACCTGCTAGTAGTGGTTCAGGAGCTCATGAGCAGGGGTAAGCT
Organism: Tenuifilaceae bacterium; assembly: GCA_034003245.1. Lineage (GTDB taxonomy): Bacteria > Bacteroidota > Bacteroidia > Bacteroidales > Tenuifilaceae > Perlabentimonas. Next base: position 72,707 of record JAVEYY010000024.1, on the reverse strand, counting down.
GGAAGAGGTGGGCGGACCTGCCTACATAGCAGACCTTACCTCACGGGTTGGATCAGCAGCCCATTTGGAGTACCATGCAAAAGTAGTGGCACAAAAAGCCATGCTTCGCGAGCTGATCAGAATTAGTTCAGAACTGCAAGCCAAGGCGTTTGATGAGAGCAACGATGTTGATGAGCTGATAACCGATGCTAGCAAGGCCATTGATGAAATTACCAGCAATGTTGGGGGGCATAGTGGCCGCACCCAGTACGAGGTGATCAAATCAGCCCTAAGTGAGATTGAGCAGGACTGCATTCAGGCAAAAAAAGGGCAAGCCCCAGGGATAACAACTGGATTCGCGACGGTTGACAAATATACAGGAGGCTGGAGGCCTACCAACCTGATCATACTAGCAGCCCGTCCGGGCGTGGGCAAAACCTCCCTTGCGCTACACTTCGCCAAGGTGGCCGCCTCGCAGGGTAAGTGGGTAAACTTCTACGGCCTTGAGATGACAAGTGAAGACCTCACTCGAATAATGATCGCAGGAGAAAGCGGCGTGAACCGCTCCAGCCTGAGGGATGGAAAAGTAGATAGTGAATGGAACAGCATTCACAAGGCTACAGGCAACCTATACGATTTGCCTATACTGTGGTACGATCAGGCTGGGATTTCTGCCGACCAAATCGCAGCCAATACTCGCAAAAACAAAAAAAGGGGTCAGTGTGATATGGTAATTATTGATTACCTCCAGCTACTCACCCCAACCGACAAGAAGGCTATCCGGGAACAGCAGGTTTCTCTAATGACCCGCACCCTCAAAAAGGCCGGGCTTGAGAGTAAAGTGCCAATTATTCTGCTATCGCAGCTCAACCGTGAGGCCTCGGAATCACAGCCTAAGCTGCACCACCTGAGGGAATCGGGAGCCATTGAGCAGGATGCTGATATTGTGGTATTCCCTTGGATTGACCTCGAAAACAACTACCAACTCATTATCGCTAAGAACAGGCGAGGGATCACTGGAATGATCGAGATCAAGCCCCAGCACGATATGACCCGGTTTAGCGAGGCGGGTTTCTCCTCACAGTGGCCCGAGTACAACCCTGACGAATTTGTTGAATCACTTAAATAATACCGCAAAATGAAAATCGATCCAACTGTATTGAAATACTGCTGCACTATTCACAGCGTGAAGTGCCAACTTAACGGCAAAACTATCACTATTTCTGGCACCCAGCTATCGATGGGCAAGCCCGAACACCTAAAGCCGAACCAAGGCCGAGAAGCCCTTGAGGTGAGCATGACCAAACCCCTTGAGGCCGTGATCCCAAAACGCAAAATAGAGGCTGTTTTAGCCTCTTACCGAAAGGTTATGAAGGTGAAGGCCGATTACAGGGGTTTGAGCCTATCTGAGGTCAAAATTTAGCCCGTTTTGAGCCAAAAAATGAGTTTATAACAACCTAACGAAACCTAAACGATGCCTAATAGAACGAAATACAATCAAAAAGTAGTGAAGCAGATATGTGACCTTATCGAAGGAGGTAAACACAGCATAACTGAAATTTGCTCATTAGCAGGTATTTCGCGAAGAGTGTTCTATAAGTGGGAGAAAGAACGTGCGCAATTCGCAGTTTCCCTCGCGCGCGCGCGCGTGCGAGCAATGGAGAAAGAAAATGAGCAAATGAAGGTATTGTCGCTTAGAGGGATGAGGATTCTTCTCCAGGGTGGTTTTCTAAAGCAGGTTGAGACTAAGACGGTCTATGGAAAAAACGGCGAAGTTACCCACAAGGAGATCACTACAACGCTGAAATATTTCGGACCCTGTTTTAAGACTATCATGATAGTTTTAAATAACAAAGATACCGCCAACTGGTCCACACGGCTCAAGAGGCACGTTAACTACCATACTAAACGCCTAAATACAGAGGCAAACAGAGTGGGTGCGCGGGTTATCACCATAGCCGAGGCAGCAAGCTTAGGAATGGATTCGATAACGTTCGAGTCTGTACGTGACTCAAACCAAACACTGAATACCAATGAATTAACAGCCAAACAGCAGTAAAATGTACCATAATTGCACCACAACCAATTTTTTAACCCTTAACAAACAAAAACGATGAACACAGAAGAGATTCAAAAGCTAGTAAGCGAAAGTGTGGCAGCGGCCATTCAACCGCTTAGAGAAGAGTTGCAAACCCTGAAAACAGAGAAAAAGCCCGAAAGCATCCAGCAACAGGAGGGAGAACTTTCACCCGCCGTGGACGCGTGGGTAAAGAAGACCGAAAATCCACTGGCAGGTAAAACCATTTAACAACATTTGACCGATGACGACAACAGCAACCAAGGCTAAAGCCCCTCAAGCAGAGGAGACAGCCAAAATAAGAACGGTAATCCGTCAGAATAGGGATCAAGCTGAGCAGTTCCTTACCGATTATCAGAATAAGTATATCCCAGCCCTTGAAAAGGCGTGCCGAAGCATCAAAGAGATTGGAGTTACACCGACCAAGGCCATAGTAGTACAGGCGATAACGGGCGACTTCGAACCCCTAAAGGAAGCTTATAGTGAAGTAATGGAGGCTGATATGCTGCTTTTCAAAAGCCCTGCCGGGCGCGCTGCCATGGAAGACATATTCAAGGAGAATATCCACCGCATCAAATCCCAGTTCGAGCAGCTATTCACTGGGATTGTGGGCAACAATTGGGCTGGTGGTAATACTTACGGCATGTTTGAGGAATTGACTTATACCCGCGATAAGGATGGAAATGTGCCATTAGACTCGATCAGCCTGGCTCAGTTCTTTGACGTATCGGATGAGGGCGCGCCTTATATGCCTGAGAGCGCAATCGAGGCCGTTCTGGACGCTTTCAGGGATTACGCCAACCCCAAAGCCGAGAAACTGCTGGAGGCTCAAAAAAAGGCTGCAAACGCCCTTACGGCATTTGCCAAAGCCCTACAGGATGCAAACCTCTCTATCCCGTTGGATGTACCAGCCTTTTTTTTCCGTCGCTATTTCAAGGCAGAACGCTCTGAGGAAAGCCTTGAATGGAGCGTGAGGGAAAACCCCGAGGGCATCCTTTAGCAGGTAACGGGAACCGATCCAAAAACGGATTGGTTCCCATTGTTAAACATTCAAAGATTATAGCACTGGGGCATTTTTGCCACACAGCTTGCATCGAAGTAAACCTGCAAAACCTACAAAACAATGCATAATAGATTTGAGATTGATGACCCTTACAACAACAGGGTTGAGAACCCCTTGGAGTTCTTTGCTGAACCCTTCGAGATAAAGCCCGAGAACAGGCTCACGGTGTACCGATACAACAACGATCAGCATACACCATTTTTCCACGTTAACCAGTCCCAATGGGATTACGAGGCCAAGGCCGTGAGGTCAAACTCGCACCTCGGGGTTTACGGGTTCACGGGCGAACAGGTGAGGCTAGGTAGGTGTGACTACTTTTTTCATCCGTTTTCTGACGGGTTGAACTGTCGATTTTCCTTTCAGTTTCTCCAGCTCGAAATTGATAAAAACAACATATTCCACGCGGATGACATGGAGGTGGTTTTCACAGAGGCTAACTTCATCAAGGTGTTAACACTGCCTGAGCTTAAGGCCATTTTTCCACAGTACGAGGCCATGACTGATGCTTACAGTATTGCAGCTTCCAACAATTTTAAGGATCAATATATGGATAAGGCTCATAGGGAATACGAGGCAGCAAGAAGAATGGCTGGCATAGCGCCCTCAATGCATAACGAAAACCAAGAGATTCACGGCATCACCCACGGCATTAGGGTTGAGCGTAACGGGAACGCCATTTGCCAAATGCTGGGTATTGATAGTAGGGTTATTCGCCCGTTCGCGTACTTTCACGACTTCTGTAGAGAAAACGATGGGCACGACCCTGAACACGGCCTTAGAGCCGCCAAGCATATCGAGAAGCATTACGATTTTGTGAAGTACCATTTCAGCCTTAGCGATACCGAGATGAAGCTACTCATGTTCGCCTGTGAAAACCACACGGACATGATCCGGTCGGACTTTGAGATAGTGAACGCCTGTTTTGATGCTGACCGCTTGGACTTGCCCCGAGTGGGTACAACCCCCGACCCTAACTACATGGCCACAACCATAGGAGGGCTGTACGCTATGGCTCTGCAAAGGCAAGCTAGGTGATACACTCCTCAAAATTGAGGAGACCCTAATTGGTGAAAGGTTAGCCGAAAATTCGGCTGACCTTTTTTGCTTACCTGCTCAATCCAAATTTGGATTGAGTAACTACCTTATTTTCATCACAGCTCAGAACTGAGCTATGGAATTTTAAATAGATTGGCTGAGATACCAGCCAATGTGGGAGGGCTTGCACAATTCTGTGCAGGCCCCCTACAGACCTGACAGAACGATTCATTCAGCCTGATTAACCGCCTTATTGTGAACCACTCCTCAATTTTGAGGAATGCATAACCGCCAAGGTATACTTGTATACTTACATTCAATGTAACACCTGGACAATCAAATTTTCGATTGTCCTAAAACATCAACCAATATAGGCAGTAACAACTCATTGTAAATCAGGCAACATAGAGAAACGCTATATTCCACTAGATCGGCTGAAATTTCAGCCATGCCCCTACAATAGGGGGCTCCTCCAAATTTGGGGTGGGGTATTAATTGAACTAATACCCTATTGATTGTTTATAGGGGCCTGCTCAAAATTGAGCAGGGGTATCCGTAGTGTGGATACCCTTTGATGACCTACGTACTACGTACCCCACAGCCCCAAAATACAACTTCTCACCCGTTTTTATATACAACAAATAGCTTGTTTTTATATACGTGCACCACCCTGCACCACCATTCAACAAAAATGGGTGGAATAGCACACCACCCATTAATCTTAAACCATTTTGGCTACTGTAAGGAGTTTTCCGCTCAGCACTGAGGGAAAATTTCCCTGAGCATTAACCAACGGAAAATTCCGTCCGTTGCTGTATGGCTAACCAGCCGAGAAATTGCTGAACTGACTGGGAAAAGACACTCCGATGTAATGGAAGCTATCCGAAACATGGGTTAAAGTACATCAGCGGAATTTTTCGTTAACGTTCAGTATCACTCCGTTACCACTGAGCCGAAAACTCGGCTTAGCCCATCACCCTTGCTTGGTTTCCAGCATGGGGCTGTGATCAACGTATAAACCCCCGTCCATAATTTCGCCAAGGTACTTCATAGTTGGCGTTGGCTCCTCACCTTGCCCTGGGTAAATGGCTACTAGCTTGGCTCCACAAATAACAATCATTTCGAGCAGTCTTAACGAATACTGATAATCACCCACAGCATCAGGCAACAATGCCACAACGCTTGCATACTCCTTGTCGGGGTGATCCTGAGTAAAGTAGGTGAAAAGGTCTTCACCCTTTAGCAACTTATAGCCAATTTCCTTGCTCATCATTTTGAATTTTTGACTTATACGTTACTCCAGCTCAGAAGTTGGCGCGTCAACCGCCTTGCTGTGGGGTTTACTTGCCTCCCATACAGGGATCAGCTCCTCACGTGTGCCGTCTGGGTGCATAATGCTTACCCTTGTGCTGGTCTTAATACCTTGCCTCTGCCTTGCTTTACCGTGATTCTGTGTTCTCATAACATTGATTTTTTGAAGGTTAAACTTTTAATTGTATCGGTTAAAAAAGGGGGTCGGGCTAACCGACTCCCTTTGAAATTTCTATGTATTGTTGAGTTATTACCCTGTCCAAATCTGGACAAGCCTATTACTTACGTTCCTCAGTAGTTAAGTAGGTTGCCCTGTTGGCTGTTCTGGCTACAGTTAGCAGCTCCAGTCTGTCGATCCTTACGCTGGCATTTCGTGTGCCGTCCTTAATCACCCTTACCAGCCCCTCCCTGATCCATCGGTTGACTATGGCCTCACCATACAGGCGGTAAGCCTCCCTGAGTTTCAAGTAGGGTTTTAACAGCCCAACATCCATAAGGGCTTTGGTTGCCCCCGCCTCGGCTGCATCTATCAAAGCATTGCGGTATTCTAGTTCTGTTTGTGGCATCCTTAGCATGGCTTACCCTCCTTTTTTTTCGGTTTCCCTTACGCTAAAAACGTAGGCAACCCGGTTCAGCATTTCGAACATTTCGGCCAAGTCTTTGCCGTCCATACCGTCGGCCATTTGGAGCGTTTGCTGGAACATAAACTCAAACTTTTGCTTAATATCAGTAGCCGAGAAGTCGTTCAGCACGTCGTCGACGGCTACCAGGGTGCGTTGACCTGTTTTGTTGCCAGTTTCTTTTGCCATTGTGATAGTAGTTTTAAATTATTTGGCAAAGTTTGGTCAAACTTTCTTAAAAAACAACGTTGTTTTTTAATTATTTTTATACTTTTGTGCTGATATACAACTAGTTGCTGTATCACAGTGATACAGTAGACCCTTATTGTTCACCAAAAACCAAAGGTTTATGAAAGCAATCGAATGGGTAACAGCCGAGCTGAAGAAAAAGGATGCAGCTCTAGGATCGTACCTCGCAAGGTTTAAAAAGGAGAATGAGCAGCTTGACGAAGCGGCGTTGGCCGAGAAGCTAAGCAATGATCCTATGTTTTCGCTAATGGTCAAAAATGCCAGCCTATCCCACAGCCAGAAAACGGCCAGTTGGGTTATGTTTATTGGGGTTGTGGTTCTTATTTCGTGCGTGGGTGCGCTAATTATCGCAGCGGCCACCCTGAGCTAGGCAAAAAAAGAAGTGGTGCAAACGTGGTGCATTTATTAAAAAGAAAAAGCGCAACCACTTATTTTACAAATGATTGCGCTTTAACCAAGTGCCCAGGACAAGATTGGGCGGGCTTAATATTTCAGAATCTTTTGTAGTTGATAATCAGTAATATAATAAATAAACTTGAGGTATAAACTGGGGTAAAATCCACCATTTTGTTTGAGCTTTTGTTTGAGGTGGAGAAATTACATCAAGCTAATTATCAGAGCATTTACTGAACAGTCCAAGCATGAAAAGAACAATTGAGAATCAATTTCATTTATGCAAATATAAACAAAAAAAGACCGCCCATAGTAGCGGTCTTTCATAATACTATATTCTTTCTTTTAGAATATTATTCCTGCTTTCACCTCAAGCTGGTCTTTCCCTCCCTCCAGTCCGACCATCCAGCTACCCCGAATGACCCCGCCCCCAAAGACCAGTGAACCGTGCCTCAAATCGTAACCTGCCTGAGCGTAGTATTTATACATCACTCTTCTCTTCTGAATAACCGGGTAAGGCATGGGTACAGGCTTATAAATACTTACTTCTCTTGTTACGTAGTAAGGTAGGTTTAACCTGTAAGCCCATTGGCGATTCTCAATAATTCCATCCCTGCGTATCCGATCCCAGAGCCACACCGTTAAATCGGGGGTGACAAGGCTATCCGAGTAGGCTAGGATTTCGCCCACAGGAATCGGTATAGGCGGCTCTTTCTCCACTCTAACGGTATCGGGCTTAAGCCAAATCGTGTCAGATTTCTCAACCGTATCGGGCACTTGAGAGGCGATCATGGCCAAGCTGTCGAGATATACTTTTGATACAACTACCTTCCCTTCAGGTACTCTTGGAAAGAAAACCAAATAGGTAGTAATTCCTATAATCGTAAGGAAAACTCCTAGTAATACCTTTTTCATCCTAACCTAGAATTAAAAGAAATTATTTGTGTGAACTTTTAACGGGTCTGAAATCAACAAAGGGCTCAACCAACTCCCATTGTGAAATAGGCAGTTCGCTATCGTTTAACTCTTTTGATGAGAAGCGGAGCACATTTTTCATCTCATACTCCGCAGATAGCATTTTCTTTACTTCTGCATCAAAATCACCCCTTTTCTCTGATGGCACCTCCTTGACCTCTTCCGGGTTGGATCCGCTTTCGCTCACCAACCTTTCGATTAGTTTATCCTTATCTTCGGAGAAGAGTTTGTTCACATCCCTGAGCTCCTTGTAACCAGGATAAATGCTTAAACGACGGCTATAATCGTTTTTCTGAATGGAATCCACTAGCACTTCCAAGGGAGATTTTCCAAACAGTATTGGGTTTCTAGAAAGCAGGGGGCGGGCGAAGGCGTTCACCACCTGCTGAACGGTTAATTTTTGTTTCATCGCTAAACCTCCCCTGTCTCCTTAAGAGATAGCAATAGTTCCACGAGCCTTGCCTTAAGCAACTCACGTTGTTCGCCCTGAAGAGACAGAACTTCCACTTGCTCACCGGAGGTGCTAGTGGTGGTCTCGCGCATATGCAACGCGTTGTAGATTAAATTGATTTGCTCTTTCGTTTCCATAACTTTTTTGTTTTGGTTAGTAATTAGATTTGTGCTGTTTGAGTAATATTAACATACTGCGTATCGATTATTGAACTATCATCTATTTTCTGCAAACGAAATCTTACCTGTGCGCTTCTAGTTCCGCTCTTCAAGCTCATTACTGAACAAGCCCTTGTAGTCGGGGATGAAGTAATGTCTGACTCATCAAAACTTATCCATGTTAAGCCATCCCCAGTATCTATTCTAGTAACAAGAACCCTGTGGGTAAGGGCTTGTGTGAACTCGACGGTAATATTCTGACTACCAGCATTGCCGTTAAAGAAAAGGGATACTGTAGAAACAGCCATTGTGGCTATCACATCACTTCCCGATTGCAGTATGCCGTGCGCTGTAATCATTGGTTAAGTTTTTAAGGCTCCCATAAGGATGAACTCTGTAGAGTTAAGTTTCACAAGGGTAGCGCCCTCATATTGCTCCTTGATCTTATTTTTATTAAGGCCACTTCTTATAACACCTCCTGTCCCCTGGGCGGCAAAAACCACATCGCCAGTGCCGTAACGAATTACGGTGAGCTGAAACCCGGTGCTCACGCTGGTATCGAGGGTTATGGTTATGCTACTACTGCTGCTGGTGTACAGAATTTTGCCGTTATACGTGCCCTGGTTGGTGCTGCTTATGGTGATGCTCGACGAGGTGGACGTGATATCAGCAGTACGGGGCAGCGCATCGGTAATCCCATAGCCACTCAGCGTGGTGGGTTTTGATGTAATTGATGAAAAAGTGTGCGTATGTGTTGATGTTGCCGCATCGGTAATGCCGTAACCCGAAAGCGTGGTAGGCTTGCTGGTTAGCGAAGCAAAGGTGTGGTTGTGGCTGGCCGTGGCGTAGTCGCCATCGTGGTTGTGGGCAAAGGCAGCGTAGCGGGCATCAGCAACAGTCTTGGTGTAGTAGTTAGAGAAGCTGGCGTAGCTACTCAGGTCGCTAATATCGGCGGTGCCGTGGGTGTGACTAGCGGTGGCGTAAACCCCTGTATGGTTATGACCAACTAGGGAGTAAAGATTATTGGCGTTGGCTTCGGTTAAGTACTGACTATGTGTATGCGTTAAAATATCACCAGTTAGTAACCCTTCTATTTTAGATTTGGTTAAATTATCATTCGTTATTATCTCTGTCCAAGTTGTCGGGTTGGTTTGATACATTGTCCTCAGCCATAATCTGTTCCCCTGATGTGGTGCGTAAAGCTGAAACATCCTATAACTATACCTTTTAAAGGTAGCAACAGTGCCCCAACCATATGGATAAGTAGCATTATTATTATCGACCATCGTTATACTAACTCCATTACCCCATAAATCAGCATTATCAACATTACCCGCTATGTTGTTTGAAGTGTTTGAATTGATATTTTGATATGTATGTGTATGTGTTGCTTGTGCAGCATCTGTAATACCATAACCCGCCAAAGTTGTTGGTTTACTGGTAATTGAACTAAAAGTATGTGTATGTGTTGATAATGAAGCATCGGTAATGCCATAACCTGAGAGTGTAGTTGGTCTACTAGTTAATGAAGCAAAAGTATGTGTATGTGATGCACTTGCGTAGTCCCCATCGTGGTTGTGGGTAAAACTTGCATACCTTCCATCAGCAACAGTCTTGGTGTAGTAGTTTGAAAAACTTGCGTAACTGCTTAAATCAGTGATGTTACTTGTTGTATGTGAATGCGAAGCAGGTGCATACGTTCCAGAATGGTTGTGCGCAACTAATGCGTAGAGAGTATTAGCCATGCTCTCAGTGAGGTAATCCGAGTGTGTATGCCCCAGCAAGGAGTACTTGTTGTCTCCGTGGTACTCGATTATTTGCTTAAGGTAATCCGCTCTGACAAACCTTGATGTGGTTGCCGTGGCCGTTTGCCCCTCAGCAACGCTCATTGCTGCCCAACTGCCAGTGTGCGCAACCGCTCTTACAGTACCTTCATCATTATAGTATAAGTTATTACTTCTGTACCATAGATCACCACTTACTGTTGTAGTTGGGTTTGTTGTTCCATTTCGAGGTATATTTATTGGTGCAATTGATGTTGAATTATTAAGTGTTAATTTTCCTGTTAGTGTCCCTCCAGCAAGTTTTAAATAAGTGCTATCGTGATTGTGTGAAGCACTAGCGTAATCCCCATCGTGGTTGTGGACAAAGGCAGCGTAGCGGGCATCGGCAACGGTTTTGGTGTAGTAGTTGGTAAAACTGGCGTAGCTGCTCAGGTCGCTAATGTCGGCGGTGCCGTGGGTGTGGCTGGCGGGCGCGTACACGCCACTATGGTTATGCGCCACCAGCGCGTACAGGATATTGCCCTGCGCCTCGGTTAGCGCATCGGTAATGCCATAACCTGAAAGCGTGGTTGGCTTGCTGGTTATGGAGGCAAAGGTGTGGGTGTGGCTGGCAGCTGCCGCATCGGTAATGCCGTACCCGCTGAGCGTGGTTGGCTTACTGGTTAAGCTGGCAAATGTGTGCGTGTGCGTGCTACTAGCCGCATCGGTAATGCCATAACCGCTTAAAGTGGTTGGTTTACTGGTTAAGCTGGCAAATGTATGTGTATGACTTGCAGTTGCATAATCGCCATCGTGATTATGGCTGAAGATCGCATACCTGGCATCACTCTCCGTTTTGGAAAATGCGTTGTTTATGCCGTAACCTCCAAGAGTTGTAGGCCGATTAAACACTTTATCCCAGTGAACTATGCTTGCAACCCCACTGGTGTTCAACTCACTTTTTGTGTAGTAAAGGCTATTATGATTGTGCCCTAGTGAAGCATACAGGGTATTAGCATACCCTTCGGTTAGGTACTCAGAATGATAGTGTAGGGCAGAAGCAAAATTGGTGTCAATATAGGATTTTGAGTAGTATAGATCATCATGATTATGTGAGCCCACCGTTCCCACCAAGTCTCTCACCTGCTTTTGCAGAAGGGATAATGAGGCATACTTTGCATTCGCAGTGGAAACAACAGCGGCTAACTTTTGCTGCTCTCGATATATTAACTTCTCAGTTGATGGGGTATCCTCTTCGGCAATGTTTATCTCAAGCCTCTCGGGAAAAACCAACGGGTACGATATGCCCATAACCCTTACTGACTGCTTCAGGGAAATTTCCTCATCGCCAACGTAGATCTTATCCCCAGGGTTAATCTCCATAGGCAAAGACTTCAAGTAAATCGGATCAAACATAATCCTGTACTCTACTTGGGGAGAGGAATACTTGTCAATGAATGCTTGTGCCCTGGCGGTTAGTTCCAGTTCTGCCTGATCAATATAACTCTGAGGCATTTTAATGTCCAACAATACATACTGGTCGCCTACTTCGGGCTTAATGCTTGCAGATGGTACCTCGAAATCCTTTTCATCCTTATTAACAAGCAGAGTGAATTCCTTTAGACTATGATTATACTGGCTAAGTTCCATAGAGTAACCAGCAAGAATACCCGATACAAAATGCACTTTTGCCGATACTCCGGCCAAAAGGGTACTATTGAGGTCAAAGTCAATGGCACTATCCCTAAATTTGAGAAAGTTAACCGAGTCTACCCATGTCACAGAGCCTTTCCGCGTGGGGTAAATATCCTCGAAAATTTCTGTATGCTCAATGATTCCATACTTATCCACGTTTGCCTCCACAAAATCGTTTGAAAGCTTTAAACGCGGGCTATAATTCCTATAATCTGCTGGGATATTCTTGCTTGAACCAAAAGCGTAAAGCCTCGTAATGACTTCCTTGCTGGATACACTTACCCTCTCTATTTCATAAAGTCCATTACCATTTCCATACTTTAAGATCCTATCATTATGCACTACTCCAATCTCATACCCCACAGTTATTTTCCTTCCAGTAACTACGAATTCCAGCCCAAACTCTTCGCAAATTTTTAGCAATGCGGAAAGGCACGTATCACCCTCAAAGAAAATTGTTTGATGGGGGGTGCTGGGAATTGTCCCCTCAATGCCCCATCGCCCAAGATCGTCAACCCGGTTCATGTTTACCACAACCTGGTCGATCAAAAGCTCAGCTGTTCCAGTCAGGTGAAAAGATGCCAATGGTGCTGGATTTACTGGATCATCCGTAAAGATTAGATACTGAACCTTACCCAGCTCAAACTTAAAACTTTCAAATAAAGCCGTATATTGATATCGATTAGAGCTTTTTTTTATAAGACGTGGAATTGTATTCAGAACGTAAGTCTTGCCTTCATGCAGGATGTAATCATCTATCTTAAAATCTATTGGTAAAGCACTAGCAATCTCAAGGCTGATGCCATCCTCGCCCATAAATCTTTTTGAGTGAATTGACTTCTCATCAATAATCACCTCAGTATAGACATCACCCGTTCTTCTGTACAGCTGTACTATCATAACTCAGGAGGTGTTACGGTTGTGTAATTGATGTATGCTGAAATGCTAAAATTTGGAGTTTTAGTGAAATCACCTGCAACGACGATGATAGGAATGCTCCCTACAGGATAGCTGTGTGTTTTTGATGAGACAACAACCTCCTTTGTCCCGTCACCCCAATAAACCGTTAGAGAACCTGTGGCACCGCTGCCCACATTAACTGTAACGGCATCATTGGCGGTAACAATATCAATTTGGAACTGCCTAGAGACGGGCTCTGGTTCTATCAGGTGAACGTTAAAGAGCAACGTCTTGCCCTGATCGAATCTCTCAACGCGTATCCCATCGTTCAGCTTAACCATATGAACTTTGGGATTTGTCTTATAGCACCTCATCTGACGAAAACCAGAAGCAATCAATAATGAGTTAAAAGCACTAAGTTTAGATACAGCAAGAGTATTCTGCTCCTGTATGAGCATGCATTCAAGTTCAATTTCCCTAACACCAACGAAGGATAATTCTGCATCAATTGACAGGCCGTGACTATCTGGCCAATCTATCTCTAACCTCTTTTTAGGTTTTGGTAGATCCAGCTCACCATTGCTCTTCAGGACAGTAATCCCGTACTCAAGGAATAAATCTTTTCCATCTATGAAATACCGGTTAACCATTATCTCCCCTCCGCTCTTCTGTTAATAATTTCCTGATTTGTACCCCGATTGCTTGTTAAGGCCTGCTTGATCTCATAAAGTAGATTACTTACCGTCATGATCTCTTTGGTGTTGTATGCAGTCTCTGCCTGGTAGAGCAGAACCCGTTGGGCAACCTTTAAATGCTCATTCATGGTTAGATGCATGGAGTTCAGCCTACCTGCCAGGATGCTTGCAGTCTCCTCACTTACCCCTTTAATGGAACCGGAAAGGGAGTTCGCGCTGTCGGTTAATCCCGTCATATCTACCCCCATATCACCCAGCGCTTCAAAAGCGCTTGCAGCATCAGCAAAAACGCTCTGGAGCGTTTGACGAAGAGCGGTCACCTCCTCAGGTGTTAACCCATCCTCGCTGAACTGGGCAAACTGCTTATACCAAGGTTCAAGGGTGTCTATCAGGTATTTCGTTTTGAATCCTTGAATAATTGCGTTTCGCAGCATATCCTCCACGTTGTCTGCAAAGTCTGCTGCTGAACGCTCACCCGACTTCAAGGCTTCCAAGAACTCGCTGGTGAAAGAGTCAAAGCTCATGCCCGTGGAGTACTCAGCCCACTGCCGGTAGTACTCCTCCTGCTTGTCCTGCAGCTCCACCCACTGATCGTAGAGGGCTTCCAGCTGCTTCTTGGTTTCACCCGAGGCGTTTCCGATAAGTCTTATCCAGTCATCGTTTGTCCAGTTCTCCGCGTTACCCACCTCAAGACCCGATTTACTTAGGGCTTTCTTAAAGGCATCCACCTCCTTCGCCTTTCCGAGTTCACCTTTCGACCATTGCACTAGGTTGCCATACCACACCCCGGTTGTACCGCCCCGGCTCATCTCCTGAACGAGGTCATAAAGCTTCTTCTTGGTATCATCGGCTGTTTGCCCAAGGTCACCCATCATTTTGGTGAAGGCGGCCAGTTTATCAGCTCCCCCCAGCCACTCGAGTAGCCTTGCCTGTCGCTCAAGCTGCTCATTCATCTTGCTGAGCGATTCGGTTAGCTCCTCAGTGGCCTGCTTTATCTGCTCACTACTGGAGAAGTACTTGATCAACGATGTGGCGGCCTGAATAATTCCACCCGCAACCTGAAATGGATTGGAGGTAGCCAGTCCCATGGCAATGTTGGAAGCCGCATCGGCCAGCTCGGCAGCGGTATTAATGGCCTTGGCCAGCTCCTCATCGAGCTCCCCGGCAAGGTTAGCTGCCTCGCGAAGCACCCCAGCCACATCTTTTAACCTTTCGGGCACAATATCGGCTAACTTCTGTTCAGCCTGCGCCAACTTTTCGGACAGCTTAAGCTTGGCCTCATCGCTCCACGACTTGGCGTTAACCTCCTCCCTGAGCCGCTGAATGTAGTCCTTGAGGGCTTGGCGGTTCATTCGCTCTATATCGGCAAAGATCCATTGGTAGGATTCTGACTTCAACCTGTTCGATTCAATGAGGGCTTGCCGTTCTGCCTCGTACTGCTCGGTGAGAACCCGAAGGTTTTCCGTAGCCCCCTCCTTCTCAAGTAGCTCTTTCTCCTCTTGGTACTTTTTATCCAAGGCGAGTAACTGCTGGTGAAATGTGGCCGTTCTCTTGAGGATTTCGGCCAAATCCTTGGCGGTGTCAACATCAGCCTTTTTGCCTGTAGATACTATTTCGGTGGCCACTATCGCCTTCTTGTCGCCTGCAGGAAGGGTATTGAGCAACGACTGTAGGTAGGTGATGTAGTCTTCCCCCTGCTTTCTGAGGTCAGCGTACATCTGATTGGCCTCCTCCTCGCCCACCACCTTCTTGTAGGCTTCGAATTGGGCGTAGAGCTCCTTGCGATTCTTAAGATCGTCCTCAAATATTTCAAGGTCGGTACGCTTGTCCGACTTCTGCGATTCGATTTTGAACTTCTCAATTTCTTGCCTTTTGGCGATTATGAGTTTTGCCAGCCTATCCAGCTCCGCCTGATCGTTTATATCGGTTGCCTTGTTGTAGGCATTCTCAAGGCTAGAGAGTTCTTTTTTTAGGTCTTCTATGGTTTTTATCGATTGCCCTTCAATTTCTGGGGTTAAGCCTTTTTCAAGAATTTTGTTGATTTCATTCAACCGATTAACCTTGGATTCGTAGTCATTGGTCGACTGGTCAAAGGTTGCCAAGTAGTCTGCATAAGCCTGTTCAAGATTAACCTTACTAGAACCAATTACTTGTCCAGAACTGATCAAGGCCTGTGCTATCTCTTCTTGTTCCCGTTTAAATTCCTCAAATGTTTGTGGACTCGTTGTTCG
Organism: Tenuifilaceae bacterium; assembly: GCA_034003245.1. Taxonomy (GTDB): domain Bacteria; phylum Bacteroidota; class Bacteroidia; order Bacteroidales; family Tenuifilaceae; genus Perlabentimonas. The sequence goes on along the minus strand of JAVEYY010000024.1, from coordinate 57,112 downwards.
TAGCTCATTGACCAGTTCAGGAATTTCGGCCAGTTCTTGTTCTATGGCTCTTTTTTCCTTCAACAGTTTAGCTGTTTGCTCACCGTAATCAACCAAATCCTTCTGGTACTCTAATTCTTTTAAAAGTTCTTGCCTTTTTGCCTCAAGGTTTTTGTTAACTCTATATCGCTCATTGGAATCTATAGACTTATCCCTAAACTTTGCCTCGTTTTCCTGCGCATCATTCACCAATCGGGTTAATTGCTCCTCAAGAACTTTCAAGCGTATGGTTTTCTCTAGGTTGGCTATATAGGTGTCAAAAACTCCATTCAGCTTATCAACCGATGAATTTTCTGCATCAATATTCCTTAATAAATCAGGGTACTTATCGTTTAGTTCCCTTACTAGGTTAACCCGCTCCTTGCTACCGGGTAGCGTTTCACTAATCCTCCTCCTATACACAGCAAGCACGTTGCTCTCGTGCTGCATCTTGGCCGACACTTCCCCAGAAATATCTGCCAGTAATTTTTGTGACTGTGATGCCTCCCTTGCATACTTATTATAAATAACGAGCCCCGAAACAAGAGCGGCTACTGCTGTGGCAGTAGCTACGAAAGGATTGGCCAGCATCGTTTTATTTAGTAGGGCTTGAGCCTTTTGCACCATAACAATCCAACCGTAGTGCAAAATTTCCGCAGCAGTCATACCGCTCTTAGCTAGAGTTGCCAAAACTACTGCCGCTTTATATGTACCGTAGGTTACGGCTAAAACTTTAAGAATATCGAGTACCTTCTCGTAGTTCTCAACTAGCTCAATCAACCCTGTAACGCTACCAGCGATCAGCCCCTCATTATTCTCCCCTATCTGGTTCATCATCCTATCCCAGGCATCGCCCAAGTTGGAAATAAGTCCGGTAATGGTCTTGGCTTGCTCCTCCATGAGGTTGAAGAACATGCCCCCCTCGTCGGTAAGCCTTTTCAGCACGCTCTGCACATCGGCAAAGCCAACCGTTCCTGCAGACACCATCTCAGACACCTTGCTCTCGGCCACATCGAACTGCTTGGCCAGCTCGGCGATCATGGGAATACCCGCCTCTGTGAACTGCCTGAGGTCATCACCCATAAGCCGCCCCTTAGCACGAACCTGCCCGTAAACCATGATAAGCCTCCCGAGGGGGACGCTCAGACCTGCAGAGATATCTCCTAACCGTTTAGTGGTGTCTATAACCGTTTCTTGGGATTCTTGGTATGCCAGTAATTGTTTTACACCCTGCGAAACATCGGTGAGGGAGAATGGGGTCGTTGCGGCCAGGTTCACCACTTGGCCCATCAGCTTATCGGCCTTCTCCTTGCTGCCCAGCATGGTGTTAAAGGCCACCTCCAGCTGCTGGAATTCCCCCCTAACGTTGGCCACCTGCATGGCGAAACCCGAAAGGGCTTGAAAGGATAAGTACGCCCCAACGGCAGCCCCAACGCGTTTAAAGGTGGCGTCCATGTCATCGCCCGCCTTCTCGGTGGTTCGAGCCAGTTCAGAAATCTTGGTCTCCATCACCTTAAGCTGTCGATCCAGCTGCTGAAAATCTATGGATGATTCAAAGTGTAGTCCGGGCATGGCATTAGGGTTTTCTTGCGTATTTCCCAAGGTGCTTCATCACCTCCTCCTTGGTTCTAAGCTTTTTGATTTTATCCTTATATGAGTAGCGGGGCTTATCGCTGAGCTTCATGAGGAGGCATGCCCAGCTCTCACCCCATAGCACTTCCCTATGGCTGTAGCCAAAGGTTTCCTGAATGATGGCTATGGTTCCGTAAATTGATTTTCCCCCTCTGAACTTTCCTTTTTCCTCGTCAGAAAGTTCATCCCCCTCGTCAACGTCATAGTAAAAAAAAAGTCCTGCGCCCCTACCTGTGAGGCTACGACCTTCATTAGCTGAGCTAATTCTGCAGTATCAAGTTGGTACATCAACCATCTGGCCAACAAAGGGTAGAGCCAACCTATCCAACGGGAGTTCAGCAGGGCGATGGCTAAAATTCTTGTGGCAAACCTGAGATTTGCCGCGTTGGAGTACACGCTCTGTATGGCCGATTGCTCGGGGTCAATATCCTGCATGCTGAGCACCTGCTTGGAGATCCTAACGATGGTACCCAACTTCAACTTCTTCATGCTAAACTTGCGCTTGCCGATCCGAAACTCAACGGCCTCGTTCAGCAGATCGCTGGCGGCATTCTTCTCCATTAGATAAAGTTTTTATGGTTGCTTAGTTCGAGTTCACTGTATAGTAGGGATTCCCTCTCTGAGGAGAAGGTAACCAGGTAGTCGAATAGGTTAGTCCTGCAAGAGTACAGCACATCCAGCACGATCCCTTTGGGGCTATCGGGCGTAACGTGATAGACCTCATCGCCAATCCAGAATTTGGGGTCTGGTATTGTCATTTCTGAAAGAAGTTAAGCTTCCCCGTTCTGAATAGATGCCCCTCAGATTTTCTCCTTCGCACAAGTCCCGGCATCACCTTACCCCCTGACTTAATCCAAAGGGCCATTGCCTCGGGAACACCCTCCCCTTTCTTCAAGGCTCTGAGCACGGCCATTTCTCGCTTCCTCTCATAATCGTACAACGCACCAATTCCGCAATTGTAGGCTAGCGAAACAATGGCATCAAACTCATGCTGTTTTAGCGCAATACTATGCTCCTGACATAGCTTGAGAACTCGCTTCCCGTAAACTGCCGTATCCTCCCGGAGCATCTGCTCTGCTTGATTCTCAGAAAGGTTTGGGTATTGTCGGTATGCCTCCGCTTTCCCCTCTTTCCCCTTCAGGAACTTCCCATCAACCCCCAGTAGTGCCCTACCGTAGCCTACAGTCCATACCCCAGCGGGGCACATCTTGGGCTGTAGGCCAATGGTAGACAGATCCCCGTCGTGGAGCGTCTCAAAATGCTTGATCAGCGCCAACCCTTGCTCACTTATGCTCATCGATCCGCTTTTTAAAGATTTCTCTTATCGTAGTGAAGATATCGTCAGCCAGCTTGAGAATTCGAAACGAGAAGCCAAGCCTCTCAAAGTTCTCATCTACTGATTTCAACTCCCAGGTGAAGATGTGGATTAGGATGTAGAAGTGGATTAGCTGCATGGGAATATCAAGCCATTGCAGGCCGTTTCCTAGCAGCTCCTTCCTCAGTAAGAAGGAAATGGAGAGAAACACCATGTAGCTCCCAAACTTGAATAGCCACTGCAGCCCCCTTCGGCTGATAAACTTCTTACCCTCCTTCTTGCTTGCCCGAAGCCCAGTGGCGTAGTCCGTAATCATGACCAGGAAGAGCAGTAGGAATAACCCCACAGAAATTCCTAGGAATCGCTCTGCAAAGGCGCAGATTACGGACATGAGGGCGCCGTAGAACCCTGCCACTTGAACCTTCATCTCTGAGTAGTTGAAAAGTTTGTATATAAATTTTAGCTGTTCCATAATAATTAGGTTAAGCCCTGCCGGAGCAGGGCTAGGTAAGTATGGTTAATTACTAGGTAGGATCAGCTACTCCATGCTCGATAAACCAGGGACTGCCTCCATCGCCTGGGTCAATAGCCGTGGCTTTCACCTCAAGCTGGAGCATATCATCGGTTCCAATCTGACCTGTCACTCGCGCCACGATGCTGGCCTTGGGTATGGCGAACACCACGTTGTCGATCGACTTCACCTCCAACGCCTTCTCGATGATTACCGACTTGGCCGGTGCAGAGAACTTGGTGGCGGTGCTAGTTCCTCCCTTAACGGCTGCGATAATTTCGGGGTCAAGGTTGTACGCTTTCCATACTAGCGTAAGTTTACCATTCTCGGTAATGGCCTGCCTAACTGGAGCGTCTACCTCCTCCACGTTGAAGTCCTTTATGGTGGATTCTGACTCATCAACAGTCATCGAGCCTTTTACCGTTTTAGCAAAATCGGTCAGGGTTGCGGGCATAGTAGCAGTGCCCGTTGGGGTACCAAACTTTACCCATTTCAACCCGAGTGTGTATTTTTCTGCTGACATGATTATGGATTTTTAAGATTTACTTTCAATTTGACGTTAATAAAATGCTCATCGAACGAGGGGTTTCTCTCAATCCCTACCGATTCGATGTAGATATGAATATCGCCTGAGTTGGTGTGGTTGTCAAACACGTTGACGATTAACCCTTCTACCTCCTCAAGCCGCTTGGTGTTGGGTACTGGCGTACTGCCTGAAACCTGAATATCGGGCACAAACCCGTTCACGTTTACATAGCACCGCTGCAGGATATCACCTGTTAGGGGTAGGGTGTTCACCACAATTCTTTCCCCTTTCCCCGAGCTGGTGTGCTTAAACGCCTCAATGCCCAGGTCATCAACAAGGGCATACACAAAGTTCACTGCATCGGTGGGTGTTTTCATCGCATCTGAACCATTACGCCTGTGAAGTCAATATCCATATCAAAGCCCTTTTTGGCTGCATAGGCTTTTAGCTGCTTCGATAGATTGATCATCGCCACCTCAGCTTGAGAGCTGATTACGTTGTAACCCATAGCTTCTAACCTAGAGGCGTAGTCCATACCTGCAACTCCAACCAGCTGATAGCCTTTGCGTAGTTTGGGAACTGAGTTTAACATACCTTGTGCAGCTTGCTGTCCTTCGGCTGTTCCAACAGAATTCTTTCGTACAATGATTCCATCCTTAAGGATGAAGTAGGCAACGGAGCTTCTTAGGTTTGCCGTTTGATCTCGATAGTCCCCTTTTGGGAATGCACCCTGATCTATCTGCATACCGCTCCGAACGTTTGTAACGAATTCCTCACCAACGTAGGCCATAATCGAGAAAAGGTTAGCCTCAATCTTAGCCCAGTCGCGCTGAATCATCCTGCGCACATCCGCTCTGTTGAATTTAGCCTTTATACCCATAGCCGTGAGTTTAGCTGTCCGTTCTGCTGGTTCTTCACCTCGCCCCTAACAACTTGGCTAGCACTAAGGCTTATCTCCACAGATGCCCCATAGGGTATCACTTGCTCCGTTTTTGGTAGGTAAACCGCAAAGGAGAAGTTGATGGCCCTTCCATCAACACCCGTTAAGGTTTTGCCCTCCCCGTTGGTCTCAGCCCTGCAGGCTGAGGTAAAAACCTGAGGTATTCCCTCCACCCAGTCACCATTAGCATCCTTAGTGGGTTGGGTTTTCCACGTTACGCTTATGCTATGAGGGTATTGAACTACCATGGTGATACTCCTGTAATTGAGGGTGTCTGCTTGAGAGGATTGTACTCATCCCACTTGTCGTATATCCCAGATGCCACCTTGAGAAAATTGGACTTGTCAGTCATTGAGACCTGAAAGCCCCCCTCCTGAACATTGGCAGCACTGAGCAATGCAACGAGTAGATCTGCATGGGCCAACTCAAAGACTTTGCTTTTGCCTGCATATTCAGCATCAGCAACTAGCCCCCTGTCGATGAGCACCCGATTCAGGGTATTCTCATCAACAGGGTAGCCAATGGCCGTTGATCGTATGGCATCAAGGTTTGTCATTAAGCCCAGCTGGTTCCGTTAGTTTTCAGGATAAACAGCCCATCCACATCGCTAAAGCGTGGGAAGGCGTTTGCCTGTCCTTTAGTGAACTCACCGAAAGGTTCCAATTCAGACCACTTGGTCAGAAGGATATGATCCCTCTTTACTAAAGTAGCCTTCTTCTTCACCTCTGCACTTGCCTCCTCAGCGATTGGCCCATGCATGATATTACCAATCACCATATCAGGAATAAAGGTTACGTAGCCAGTTTTCCAAGCGTTGATTGAGGAAAGGCTGTGAGCCTTATTCTCAAACCTTACAGTTGAATCAACCACAACGATCTTGGGTAGCATGTATGCTTCTAGCATAGCGTTAAGCTCGTCAAAGGTTGGTTCAGTTTTTCTGTTGGTGCTGATGCGCTGGAAAACAGCGTACTTATCTTTAACCTCAGTAGTGGCAAGCATAAGGCGAAGCGTAGCTCTATCCATTACGATGTAGCCAATGGAGTAACCAGCCTGCTTAGCATTGTCAACTACGGTTTCGATATCCTTCACAGGGGTCGCACTGGCTGCAGTAGCCCAGATGGTACCCACAGCGGTTTTTTGCGCGGCTGGAATTCCAAAATCAACAGTGGTCTCAGTGATAATGCCATTGTTGTTGTTTTTGTCCAAGGACAAAGAACCGTATGAGAGCGCTTGCATAGCAAGAAACTCAGTACGTGCCATAACGCCAGTATAGCAGAAATTGATGTCGTTGAACACGAGGTCAAGAATAGCGTTCTTGTTAGCATCGCCTTGGGCAAATGCCTTCATCACGTTATACTCGTTCATGTCCTTCTCATCCATTTGACGCTTGATGGCAATCTTAGGAATATCACCAGTCTTCTTGCTCACAGTCCTTCTGGTCTTGAGCGGTGCAGATGAATTGTACTCAACCACATCAGCCATAACAGGGTTACCCCCGCTTCCTGAGAGTGACTCCCAAGTGAGCTGCGTGGTGTACTTCAGAGGGAAAAACTTATTCCAGAACATTCTCTGTAGGAACTGCTCCCTCGCCCGGTTAACGTATGCTTCCACGTTAGCCTTCGTGATCTCTTTTAAAAGTGTTCTTTCCATTGCTTAAATGATTAGTAGATTACACGAAACGGATTAGTGGCAAAAGAGCCTTGATGCTGGAATCCACAGGGTATGGTAGCAAGGACTGAATAACGGTTCCTCGAACCAAAATCCCGCATCCCTGGTTTGCAAGGGTAAGGTCAACGGAGTTGAGCGCAATACCCTCGGGTGAGTACTTGTAGGAACCACCCGCAAGAGCGGTTGCCTGTGCAGCAGCTTGCACCATAACGGTACCAGCGGGTAAAACCTTCCCAAGGGAAGTGCCCACGGTGATGGTGTCATAATCCGCCTCAGCGGTGTTAATGGCGGTGATCGCATACGCCTTGCTGGTCTTGCCAGCATCCATAATGAAATCACCCACCTTGAACTCATGGTTCTTCTTCACCTGGTAGGTCGTTGCATCAACTGCAGCCTCAGCATGAAGCTCGGCGGTTTTTACAGGGTGGTAGATCCCGTTGGAATCCTTTCCAAGGACTGCCCCCTCCTTCATCACTGAAGTGGTGGTCTTAAAGTCGTCCTTCTCCACCGTTCCCCCGCCTGGGATGTCCTCCAATACCTTCTCGAGCATTAGGGGACGTTCAGAGTCTTGTGAACTAGTTACGTACATAGTTGTTTAGTTTTTAGATTCAGGAAATTTCTCAGCGAGGTAGTCGTCAATGTTCGACTTACCCTCATCGCCACCTCCTCCAGATGGCTTCTCAATCACTACTCCCTGGTTCACCAAATCCTGATGGAAGGTGGTGTAATCACCCTCGATTTGAGTAACCAGCGTGTCGATCTGCTCCTCGCTCTCCACCTCCAGATTGCGACCCTTTAAGAATGATTCGGGCACCTTCTTCTCGGCCAGCTTCGCCTTAACCTTGGAGGTAAGTGCAGAAATGGTTTCCTTCTTTTCGTACCCTTCCAACTTTTGACGAAGCGCAGCGGTTTCCTGCTCCTGCTTCTCTCGATAGGCTTTAAACCAATCGGGTTCATTAGGATCGGTTTGTTTTTGCTGCTGCTGAATGGGTTTGCCATTCTCGTCAAGGTTGTGCTTCTTCCTGAAGTTCTCCACGGCTGTTCTCACAGCATCGTTAGCCCTTCGGTCGCCCTCTGCTTGGACTTGAGTTGCAGAGAATTTGATGGCATCGATGACCCCGTCGGAAAACACGGTTTCAATCTGAGCCTCCTCAGTGATGGTTTTGCTGTATTGCTCAGCAACCCCAGCTAGGTAAGATTCCTGAACCCCTGCTAGCTTGGTTTTCAAGAATTGTAAAATTTTCTCTTTCATGGGTAGTGTTTTGGTTACTGTTATCAGTAAGCCAAAATACAGGGTTGCAAAGGGATAGGAAAGTAAATGGCTGTTTAGTCTATCACAGTTTGAAAAGTGTGAGATTTATATTTTCTTCTTTAAGGGGGAAGGGGGAATATATTTAGTTTAGTTTAGTTTAATTAATGGTTGTACTTTAGGTTATGGTTTAGGTTGTACTTTAGGTTTGGGTTAGGTGTTACTTTAGGTGTCAAAATTTGATACCTAGTTTGAAAAGTGTGAGAATATTTTTTCATTAGAAATTTGACTTTTGTTGTATACTTGTTGTATATTTGCAATGACAGGATGGTCGCAGTTGGGAGCGAGCAACCCCAGTAATGGGCTTGATATCGAGAGTTCGAGTCTCTCCCTGTTTTATAAAGCCACTTTTAAGGAGTGGCTTTATTATTTTATTCTTCTATATTGTTTTGCATTGCTCATCTTATCTTTGTCTACAACTCCGATTGACTTTATAAGATTTATATAATTCCCTGATAAATTGTAGTTTGGATGAATAACTACTTTAAGATATTTATCTTTATAATCTGTCACATAAATATAAATTATAGCTTTCGACTTTAAGTCTTCGTAAATATATAAAGGTGAGTTAATTGCTCTTTTGATCTCTTCTATAGAATTTACATCTAATACTGCCCCTTTGGTATCTTTGGGATGATCCTTATATTTCAATATTTTTTTATCTGAAATGAAAACCTCATTAGTTTTAGTGACAAAATCTTTTATTGCTAAATCTGCAACTATTATTTTATCTAGCGTACCTACTTTGGTTACCTCATTTGTTGTTCTTAAAGTGGAAAATATTTTATTAGCGAATTCCTCAAGACTTCCGCTGAAAATTACTAGCTGTTTACCTACTATTTTTGACCTAATATTAGGAATATTTACTTTAAGGCCATTGCCAATTTTATCCCCAACAAAATTATCCTTCACCCATATTGGTGGCTTCTTCCATCCATCAATGGATTGCTGATGCTTATCAAGGTACTGATTGGCTGAGTACGGAATGCTCTGAACCCTGTTCCTCTGAAAAATTGCCATTCTGGTATCGTCATCACCTTCGATGTAATTCATGAAATCCTCCTGAGGCATAAGAATAGGAACGGCAAAGCAGATGCAGAATGGATGCCAACCCGTAAACTTGAAATCCTTGGGGTATCGCCCCTTCATGTGGTCGCAGATATCCTCCCTGGGGTGCGCGGTGCTTAGCTTAATCTCAATCCCGACAACGAAGTCAAGCCCCTGCCAGCGCTCATGGTCTGAGGAGCGGTAGGCCATGTTGATCTCGGTTGCTGAAAGCCGCAAAGCATTTTTGTAGGCAGAGCGATACCGCCCCTGCCCAGGGTTGTAACCCTTCATCGGCTTGCTGGGAACAAGGTTGCCGTTCTTATCCCTGACCCTTCTAAATAGCGTATCGGGATCATCGAGTAATTGACGAATATCCCTAGAGATGGTGGCGGCACTTCTACCTTCCGCAATACCACTCTGTAAGTAGTATTCAAGTTGAGTCTTAGCCTGCTTTGAGGTTCGCCATATATTTTCTGATACGTTTAACCCGTTCGTTTTGCGGTTGATAAACTGGTCTAAGGCTCTGAGGTTTGCGGCAAAAAGACCTTCCACCCCGGGCAACGCCAAACCCTTGATGTAACGCTCAACAAGATTATCGTTTTTAGCGTTGGCCAAATTCCACGCCCACTTCTGATTGCCAACAACCACATTTTTAAGATTCTCACTAAGCCTTTCCACTTCCCGATCAATGCGCTGCTCCACCAACCCATTCTTCACCCACAATTCCTTGCTGCCATAGTTGTACCGCTCAAGCAAAGGGGTAACCTGCCGAATAAAAAGGCTAAAGACGCTACCAATGGCAACGTCTTGAGCAAGTATCTTTTGAAGTATTTGCTGGTCCTGAAATGTCATACCTAAATGTTAAACGTTGCCCCCAATTCCATTTGTCGGATTTCTAAATCAGCCTTTGCCTCCTCTTCAATAAGTGCTAGTTCTGTCTCTGGGTCGCTTGCCAGCGGGTTGTGCTCTAGCGCTGTTTTAACCGAAAGCACGGGTTTGTTTGTTGCCTGAACCAGCATCTCAATATCCTCCTTAACATTCCTTGGCATGTAAGGAGTGAACACAGGTTCTACATCCAACAGTTCAACATCCTGTGCCAAGGAAACATCCACCACATTTCCCATCACCTGCTTTATGAGGTTAATTCTACGTTGAAACATTTCACCGAACAGCTCAATATGGTTTTCAACCTTTAGGTGAGCATCCATAAAGAGTAGTTTCAATGCGACCCCTGAGAGGTTTCCTAAGCTCTTCATTTGTGAAAAAGTAATGTCAGGCGTTTGGGTCATTGAGTAGATTAGCTCCTTCAAAGTTTCAACCTCCAGCTTAATAGCCTCAGGTGCGCTATCCCATGAGAGGTACTCCGCTTGGGCATCCTTATCGCCTTGTAGTACTTTTCCCTGCTCACCCTTTTCAGAGAATCCATTAATCTTGCCTCGGGTAAAAATCATTGGTGAACCGAAGTAGTCGTTGGTGTCGCCAAAGTTAGAAATAAGGGTCTCAAACCTATCGATCATGGACTGCACCAAGTACCACTCGGGTTCGTCCTGCTTGTAATATATAACAGGAATTTTTTTGAATGGGTTAGCCTCTGATTTTTCTAATTCCCATCCAGTATCCCTCTTTACTAACTTCATACGGTAATCAGCAGTATAAACATCAAATCGTGTGATTTTCTTGCCCTCTTCTGTCACCTGGTACTCCCGTGAGAAGGCTACCATATCACCCGTTTCGTCGTAGTAAGGGTAAAGTTTATCCCCGCTCGATTGGGAGAGCATCTTAACACGCAAGCGGTACTTCCCTGCAGAACCATTCACAGCAGCCTTAATCTTCTGCCACACATTCTGCCAGAATGAACCTTTCTCCTCTATGAGGTACCATAGCTCAGCGACTTCGCACTCGGAGAATACTTTCCTTGCCAACTTGCGATTGAAGTAATCCAGCTTGTTGTCATCCCATGTTTTCTGAATCATCTCCGACAACCTCTTTTGGGTATCCTTTTCGGCATAGTTTTTAAGCTTAACCGAATTCCCTAAAAGAAACCCGACTGCACGGTTCACAATGATGCGCTGAAAGGGAATGCCAATTCGATTGACCTCCTGCTTACTTTCGGTTAAAACATCCTTACCTGTAGAATCCTTTCGACCGCTTGGACGCTTAACGGTCTTCATGGGACGCTTTACAACATCAAAGACATCGTGCTCCTTTGGGTCGAGCTGCTTCTTAATGTCCTCATACGGAATTTTAGCCTCTGCTTTCGTTGAAAGGCTCTTGTACACATCCTCTGGCTTGCCTCTCAGTAGTTCTTTGATGTCCATTGCAATTTTTTCTACAAAATAATCCGTATATTACAGGCAGCAATGCAATATGTATCATTACATTATCATCTTTGTTTAACTGTGAGCAAAAAGAGAAGAATCCCTGAAAATTCTAGGTGCTTGCTTGACCTCGCTGCAGGCAAATGCCAAATGGAAAAGATTGGATTGAACATAACACCAATCCTTAGGGACGATGATATTTCTTGGCTAAATCAGAATACTTGGAAGGTTAGGATTACTCAAAGAAAAGTTCCTCAAAGAATTAATTGGCTTGGTAGGGCATTATGGCGTTACTTTGACAATTCGGAAATTGAGATATATAGTGATGCAGGAAAATGTTACGCAAGCATATCGGCGGATGAATTTCACACGCTGAAAAATGATCACCAACTTACCCATTATAAAATCTAAAAAAAGATTCCGCTTAAATCTTGACTCTGATTTTGGTGCTGATCGTGCGGATAGAAAGTATTGGCTAAAGAGTCAAAATAATCAGGCGAACGCTTCAACCGCTTCTTGATGTCCTCCTTGGGCTCGATGATGATTGAACCGTTACTTTGAAACTTCCACTTAATCTCGGTGGCCTCCTCGAGGATCTGATCGCAGGGGGGCAGACAAGGTTCCATTTTGTTCGCTGGGTTGAGCCAATCACGAACGCACCAGAACAGGTAGGCTCTCATGTTGGCGAACTTGTAAACCCCCGTGATGTCGCATAACCCCTCAGCCCCTTCGGAGAACTTACAGGAGAAAGCATTGGCAAACTCCAGCTCCTCAAGCCTCGAGTACACACCTGCACCCTCACCAATGGTATCAATGAAAGCCTTGTTCGATCCTCCCTTGAGGTGGTGTGTAATCTCACCTGCCACCCTCATGTGATCCGCCTTGCCCACCGTTCCCACCGACTCAAAGCTGGTTACGTAGTTATCGTAGCGATGGCAAAATATGGTTTCATCCCTGCCCATGCCTGCCACATCAACCCCGAGTCGAAGCAATGTTCCTTCCTTTCGTTTCCTTTCGTGCCACCTTCTTTGGGCTGCTTCCACCCATTCCAAGGGTATAAGAGCATCCTGAGACACCTTGGGAAACATACCTCGGACTTTAACCCTAAACAAATCGTTTGGCCGGTACCAAGCCTCCTCAAACTGGAAATCACCCTCCACCTCATCCGCATTCTTGGGGTCAATGGGGGTGCACCAGTGGCCCACCTTATCCTTTACCCATTCGTAGTCAACCTGACCAGGAATAACAACTGATCTTGCTTTAACATTGGGGGAGGTTAAGCTGTCAAGCCTGAACTTTTCCCACCGTGGCGTTTTCTGAGATCTGGCTGCATAGCCTGTGGTTGAGTTGGGGTTGAATACGATCAGGATTCTTGAGTTTCCCTGTAGGTTCCCTTCGATGGCGTTGAAGATTATCTCCTCAATACCTGATGCCTCCGTTACGATGAACATAGTGTTTGCAGCGTGAAAGCCCGACCATGCCTCCTGGTTATCCTTGTTCGCCTTGAAGCCCGTTAAGAACCACTCCTCGTGGCTTGTGCGAATGTCGTAGCCCACCAAGCGGCCGGGTAGAACCTTTGCCCTCCTGAAAATCCTCGACACCTCTGGGTACATGATATTCCCCACCTGTCTATCGGTGGGGGCGGTCATGGCTACCTTGGTGTTCTCAATCAGCTCACCGAATCTGTTCCATTTGGGGGTCAGGTACAAAAAGCAAACGGCAGCCACCGCCGCCACGAAATCCTTTCCCCTCGCCGTTCCCGATGTTACCGATACCCTTGGGTTGTTTTGCACTGCGGAAAGAATGGCCTGCTGCTCAGGATCGAGATTGACCCTAAGAACATCACGGGTGAACTTGTTCCAGTCCGCCTGCCACAATTTGAAAAGGTCTATGTGCTGTCGATTGATCACTCACTTGTTGCCGATTGCATTAGCTGTTGAAACAGGTTGGTCTCCACGTCAAACTTCTGGGGCGCGTTAATTCCAAAGATCTTGCAGCGTTGCTCGATGCACCACTTAACCCCATCCAGGAACCGGGGGTCACCAACACGGGTTTCCTCCGTGCCAACGGTCTCGATGTCGTTCACCCCTTGAACAGATCCCTTCTTCTTGGTGGAAGACTTCTTGACAGGCTGGCACGATTTCTCGTAGCCATCCCAGTAGGTTCTCTCCAAGCGGTCAATCTTCTCCAGCTCAATAAATTTCTGGTGATCTATAATGTCCTCACGGGTTTCCTTCCACTCTGCCAAGAGCCTCTTGACCTCGTTGGAAACAGTCTGGTAGGTTATGCTGCTACCATTCCGCTGGTTAACCTCAAAGGCTATTTCCCTGTAAGATCTTCCCTTGGTGTAAAGCTCAGCAATGAGGTTTAGATCCCTTTCCCGTTCACCCTTACTTCTCCTAGCCATTTGTCAAGTTGTTTTGTCAATTAGAAATTTTTACTTTTTCGATAAGCCCCAATAACCCGATCAGCATAGGCATGCCTAGCTCCGGCAGGTAGTGGTAAAGAGAATTCAAACCGCAGTGCATTCTCATACTGCTCCTCGGTCAGCTGCTTGCTGTTTGTAGATGCCACTTGGTATGAAGAACCGTATAGTTCACCCCCTTTTGAAACTATACCCCTGTCGAAAAGTACAAATGAGCTAGAAATGTACTTCCGATTCAACTCTTCCACCTGCGCCCGGGTGTGATACTTCTGGAAGTACCATTCACCGTAGCGATAGTTTCCTGTGAACCCGTTATCATCCAGGAAGGCGGAAGCCTCCTTGGCGTCAAAGGTGTTCTTGCGGTCGATATGCTGTCGCTTGAACTTTAAGGGTATTCCTGACCAGAATACTTTTCCACCACTTCTACACAGTGCGGAAAGGGTTGCCAGAACAGCATCCTGAGCCTCAAGGCTATCGACGGAGTTTAAAACGCTATCGCAGACCACAACATCATACTGGCCAACGGTGGCGAGGTGTTTCTCAACGCGGGCAAAGTCCCTCTCGATCTCCTCCATCCAGATGACATCCTGACCTGGCTTTCGTAGAAAGAACTCTAGCGTGTGCACGTTGTACCCTTTCCGGGTGAGCATCTTGGCGTAATCTCGTTGACCTGCACCGAAATCTAGCACAAAGCACTCCTTCGTCAGTGAAGGGATAACAACCTTCTCGTACAGGGTGCTGTGGGATCGGTTCTCACCCCTGAGCCTATGCTTCTGGGCAAGGCTCTGAATGAAGGTCTTCTTCTCAATGTGCTCGTAGGAGAATTTGCCATACTCCTGCGCGAAGAAGTGAATCGCCTCCTTCTCCTTATCTCTCGGAATGGTGTAAACCCATAGGTCAAGACCCATGAGCTTAACCGCCTTGGCGTAAACGGCGGAGATGATCACCTCACCCCTCTCGTTGATGACTGCATTGGCGAACTGCCCGTACCGAAGTATAAGCTTGGAGATCTGATTCACCGCTTGGTTTTTCTCCCCCGGAGAAATGATGGTGATGTCTTTGTTCTTAACGATGGAGAATTCCCCAACTGGGGTTTTGGTTTTAACCCTAAGCCTTGGGGCTCTATCGGAAACCTCGCATTCTGAGAGGTTGTGCAGCTGGTTGAACCGAACCTCATCCGTGGTGTTCACGTTGGAGAGCACGAAGCCCTTGATGGTTTCATGCCCCAAGAGGGAGGCTGACTTGGTTCTCTGGTGACCGGCCAAGATCGTACCATCCTCCCCCCGAATGATGATGGGCTTGATGACCCCAAGGGTTTTTAGGCTATTCTGCAGGGCAGCGATTCGCTCCTCGCTGATTGCCCTCGGGTTGTAGGATGCCCCCTTGATGTTGGCGATCTTTATGTCCAGAATCCTATTCATCGTCGGGGAGTATATGGTTGATGAAGCCGATCAGCGTGCCGTTCTCCTCAAGGAAACGCTCAATGGCGGCATTCAGCTTCGCGGCCTCCACATCGGATACGGGAATTCGGTAGTTGTTGTAGTGAACGTAGGTGAGGTTGGCGGCCTGCTCGAAGTCATCCGAGACGATGCTCTTGCCCCCGCTCTCAAAGTGCGATAGGTCTATGTTAGCCCCCCAGGTTTTGGCAAACTCGAAGCTCCACCCCTGGGCGTGGAGATCCTTGAGCATGTCGTAATCCCAGTTCCCGAAAGAGCCGTTGTCTTTGATTAGGATTCGCCTCTCATCCTCCTCTGTCAATCCGGGAATAACGGCAACGGGAACTTTATCCTTCCCCAGCCTGATGGAGGCGAGGTAGCGTTTTTCTCCCGCTACGATTACCAACTTTCCTGTCCTGTCGGAGCAGATGATGGGGCGAGTTTCAAAATACAATAGATCCTCCTCGATGGACTGGCAGAGGTCGGCCAACGCCTCCTCGGTGATGACCCTCGGGTTGTTGGGGTACGGGGTCAGCTCGCTAAGCTCCCTGTAGGTGATTTGCACTTTCATCTTTCAACACGTTTACGGTTTTCCCGTAAATGTAGCCAACCTCCTCCCGAAAGTGCTTGTAGACCCTGAGGTATGTTCTCACAGTTGAGAGAGTGTGAGATATTTGGGTTTCATGACAGTAGAGAACGCTGGCCAGCTTTTCCCGTAAACCCCGCACGAGGGTCTTGTCCTGGTCGATAAAAAAGACAGGGTCGTAGGCTTTAACTACAACTGTAATAAACTGCATCCGGGACTGATCCCTGTTCTTCACCAAATCTTCAAGGGGAATGCTCTTGACCTGAAGGAATAATCTAACCAGGTCACCTACCCGTTCCAGATCATCTAGTACAGGCTTCTGGGAAAGCTCGTCGTAAATGGCAGGGTAGTTCTTCTTGAGTAGCCTCAGCACTGATCTCTCGCTCATAACTCAATCGTTTCCCCAAAAGTAGGGAAACTCGCTGAGGCTTAAAAGGGTTGTGAGTAACTTTGGGGGTTTGTGAAATACTTAGATGGGTAAAGGTACTTTTGATAACAACTGAGAGCTCACATGGGTGTATATCTCTGTAGTTCGTGTGGACATATGCCCTGCAATTCGCTGAATTATTCTTATATCCGTTCCGCTTTCCAGCAAGCTAGTGAAACATGAGTGCCGTAGAAGATGAAAGTGGTATTCCTTCCCTAGGTATTGCTTAACTAATTGATTACAACTTGTTGCCGAATACCTCTCAGATGACTGCCCGTTGAATAGATAATTCTTTGGTCTATACTCAGCATAATATAATCTTAAAAGTTCAAGAACTGCGGGGCTAAGGGGCAGTATTCGATCCTTTCGCCCCTTAGCCTGTCTTATTGTTATCACCATGCGTTTGGAATCAACGTCACTTATCTTAAGGTTTATCAACTCTGAGACCCGTAGTCCAACTGAAAAAGCCAAGGAGAGTATAGCCTTATGCTTTAGGTTCTTAATTACAGAAATTTTTTGAAGTACAAAACCCTTATCGATAACCTTTGGCAATCTTTTCTCTCCTCTGGGGCGTTTAAAGTCTACTTTTTCGTACCTCCTGTTTAAAACCCTCTCATAAAAAAACTTGATTGAGCTGATAACTTGATTTTGCTGTGACACAGAAGAAAAATCATAGCTATTCAAAAACGCCTTAAAGTCCTCCGAGGTAAGATGCTGATGGTACTTTCCAGTTTTCTCCAAGAATACTCCAACGTAATGAGTGTACATTTCAATGGTTCTCTGAGAATAGTTTAAGTATTTAAGCTTTTCTGAAAGAATCTTTAAAATTGCCATATGTTTATCACTGATGATCATTGGAATAGGGTATGAAAATGATACATAGAAGTTAGCAAACAGCTTAAAGACAGACAATCTCGCCATTTTTAATTAGTGAAATCATTGCGTTAATATTGAACTTGCCTTTTGCTGGTTTATACTGAAAATTGTCACGCTTGATTAATTCATCAGTATTTGTTTGCTTCCAAGAAACATATTGCTTTTCTGAATTTATTCCTGTTATTTTAGCAATAACATCATTGTTCGCCATTTTGCCACTTGGTTTGAATTTCTGATTTATGTTTATAAATTGATTATAAATTGATTCAGCTTTTTGATAATCAGCCTTTAATTCAGAGTCTTCCTCTGGCGTTTCTTCTCTAATTATAATTCTTGCCAATTCTCTTAACCCAACTATATTATTTCCATGCCCCCAACAGACTGTTTTAGGGTCGTAAAAAATTTCTGAAAAATTTGGTTTCATAAATAAAGCCGTTTGCTAACACCGCATAAAACCAATAGCGGTTTCGGTGGTGTATGTTAGTGCAGTACAATTTATTAAGCGTATAGCGGTGGATAGTGTACTGCTTCCTATTCCGCTACTGGTCTTATGCAAAACGTTACCTCTTTTCAAGGTGACTTATAAACAGGTCAATTTCATTCCTGAGCAACTTCATCTTGTCGATAAAATCACCTATTGAATCATCATCAGTCTTTACCAGCCTGGCAGAAACGAAACAGTCTGATACAGATAAAAATGTATTCCTGATCTTTTTACCCTTCCATAAGGTCTCACCATCAAAAGCAACAACGCTTCCGGTTGAAGGGGAATTCTCCTTATTTAACCATGTTCTTTTACTGTACATCACGTAAAGGATTTACTTCTCTACAAATCTCTGCATTTTGCAATCCAAGATATCACACATATTAAAGTTCACCCGTTAGTTTATCGAAGCCCTCTTCAATGTTGTCTCCGATTGATTCAATTAACTTAGTCGTGCTTTCTGCTTCGTTGCCAGTCGCCACATCAACGACATCCTTAACTACGGCTAATGGGGTGATTGCTACTTTTACTGCCGCCGTGGTGATTTCACCGATAAACCCAAATAATCCCATAATTGTATGCTTTTGATTAATGAATCATTAAATACGTTGCTAATTTTTTTTCACAATCCTATTATCCACAATTTCTTTAATATAATCAGGTACGTTGTGGATTTCTGCCTGAACCTCATCGATTGAACCATTCATCACATACTTGAATAACCAGTATAAAAAGCCATACTGTACAGGAAGGGTGGCCAAGTTAAATCCGTTGCACTCCTGACTTATGCAGTAGGTCAAATAGTCATTCACTTCAGGGAATAGGGTAGCGTCTGGATCAGCGTCCCCATTATTCAACTCTTCAAATTCCTGATTAATAGTTTTTTCTAGGTTGATCCAATACTTTTCAAATACTGACTGTGCCGTTTCGTTATTCTTCTTGGGTAGTTTTTTCTCGGCTTTCTGCAAAAATCCATCCATGGCGTATGTGGTTCCTCCGCTGAACATCCTTTCCCACATGAAAATTATTCTTCCAAGATCGTCCAGAGTACATGCAATTGTTTCGCGCCCCCTCTGATACTTGACCTTTTTCATGTTTATCAGTTCTCCATCAATCATCATGTGGATGGAAACTCTTATAAATTCTTCGCTTAATTTTTTCATGGCATTAACTAATTTTTAGTTTCTACTACAACCCATAACCCTTACATTTCGGGTTACAAAGCTCCGTGTTCGAGTGTATGCACCCATCCTTAACCCAAAGGCATGGGCTCGCATTGATCACCTCCTGAATGCTATCCTTCCAGCGAACGTTGGGGTACTTGGATAGCCTCCAAACTATTTCCATGATGTTCTCGTTGTTAGACTGCCATTCGACCAGCCTCATCACCTTGGCCAGCTTGTCCTCATGGCCGTTCAGCTTTAGCCGGGCTTGCGGCTGGTTCAACTTGCCCACCCAGATGTCACCCGTTATGAATTCCTTCATGTCCTCAATGACCCTCTCGGGATGCTGATCCAGCATGGGCTCAATGGACAAACTAACCCTGTAGCCCAGAGTGCTTGCCCTGATCACCGAGGCATAGCGCTCGCTGTACCGGGGGGCTTCGGGTTCGAAGAAGCTTAACGCTGCGCTGTTGGAGCTACCGATGGTGAAGCGGAACTCAACCTGATCCCGAAAGGGCTTCAACTCCTTGCATAGCCTTTCAACCACCAGTAGGCTGGGTTTTGATACGATGAGCATGGGGCTGCCGCTCCTCAGAAAGTTCTGCAGAAACTCAACGTGCAGTTCAATATCCTCAAGCCTGATGTCGTGGGTAGAGGGGTACATGGTCAGGTACTCCCTCTTCTGGTAGTTATGACGAAGGATATCTTTCTTAAGCACCTTATCGCCCGGCTTACCAAATCGATTGTTGTTGGCAGAGGCATAGCAGTATATACACCCGTTAGCACAGTTTCCCGTGAAGAGGTTAATGGTTTTCTCAGCCCACTCCCTTGTTCCTGTTTTTTTCATATACTAATTCATGAGTGGGCACTTAAAACCCACTGATTTTTAGTTGTTTATTTTTTTGTTCTTTGACATCTTTGTAATCGCATTTAGTAAGTATCTCTCTTATAGGCGTTTTGTCGAGTAGGGAAATGCTGAGAATCTGTAAGATTTCGTAGATTGGACGATTAACTTTTAGCTTGTTACCCATTATTGCCACGAGGCAGTATGCAATGATGGCACAATAGATTTGGATTTTGACTGCATTCAAAGAATTTCCCCAGAAGGATTTAATACGCAAATGCTGTTTCATCCATTTAAAGAAAAGTTCAACTTCCCAGCGTTTCTTGTACAGGTAGGCAATTTCTAGAGCCTCCAAATCAGTATTGTTGGTTAGGAAGACGAATAGGGTATTATTCTCCCCATCATAGTACTTGATCCTTCGGAGCTTATCGGGAAACTTCTCTCGGGATTTCGATTTTTCAAGCCTTCCAATCTGGTCGTAAATCAATCCTGTCCCTTTGTCAACTGGTCTGGAGTACATACGCTTAAAGCGTATATTTTCCTTGGCTCTGGTAACAAAGAAAGCTCCCTGTTGATGAAGCCTAAAAAGCCGAAGAAAGTCAATGTACGCCTTGTCCATGATGTAGAAGCTACCCGCCTCGAAGTGAAGGATGTCTAGTACATTTACATCGTGCAGGCTGGCTTCAGATATGTACAGAAAGCTGGGGATGGATGTTACCACATCGAACAGGGTATGCATTTTTACACCCCCTTTGGTTTTCCTAAACTCAGCCCACCAGAATACGCTCAGGCAGAGATCAATCGTAGTTGAATCAAGAGCATAGACGTTGCCATCAACCTTAACCTCAAAATCCGTTAGGTAGCAGCTCTTCCTCGCCTCCTCGATTAAGATGTAGGCAAATTCCTCAAATATCACTGAACTACGATTCTCGTTGGCCTTACCAAGGTTCCTTCTGGAGATAGCGGATCCAAGCCCCAAATGGTAGTATTTGGTTTGGTGTGCTTCCAGGCTGAGCATCAGGTCGCGCATGCTATCCCTTGCTGTCAATTGCCCGAACACCATGCAAAGCATCTGATTCCAGCAAGTAAAAAATCTTACATACTTATTGCCTTGGTGTTTGCTTACTATTCGATCGAATACCCTACGGGGCAAAAATTCAGTGATCTGAGCGAAGATGTATTTGCCTTGATTCATGTCTTTTGAGTTTTGCATCAAAAGTCCGATTTTCAATTCAAATCGTCACGCTACTAAAACCACACTTAAGTGCGATGAACAAAGAATTTCAAAGAACGATTATTAATTTTTAGTGCCCACTAGTGATACTAATTGATTAAAGTTCGATGCTCAACTGATAATCTACGACCTATTTCAGAGTAATAAGAACCGTCAGGAATGTGCTTCCAAGAGGAATATACTTCATCGCAATTATTTGTTTCGCGATTTTCTTTCACCACCGCCGTTAGAGCCATCATGGCTCCTCCTGAATAAGTGTAGTGATACAATTCACCTCTTACCGTGAAACTTACTTTACGGAATATGCTTCCGTTACTTGAGTTGTCCTCAAAACTTAGAAGTTCCACCTCAAATTCTTTGTCATAAACTTTCATTTTCATAGTTATTCGCTAATGATTTGATTCGTAAAAAGCATAGGAAAAACCCATAGGGGTCTCACTTCTTAACTCTTTGGTTTTCTCTGATTTTCCTCCCAGTTTGGCCCACATATAAGACCCTCTCTTCCCGTTGGCATTAGTAAAGATTATTGGCTCTACCACATTGGTTTTAGCGGGTGGAGTGAAGTTTCCCCATAGCCCCGTTTTCTTGGTGTATGGATCACCAAACCAGTAGGGTTGAAAGTACCAGGGACTGCCAAGTTCTGGAACTAGCTTCGAAATCCTTCCAACAGGATTCTCCAAAGCCCAAAAATCAGGTTGACACAGATCTACAATTCGAAGGGTTTGGTATACCAATTCGATGCTCTTTGCGGTTGACCCAGTTCTATCCTTCTCTGGCCACCACCTTGCGCCTGACACGGCAAAGTCCGTACATGGAGGGGCGGCAATAATGCCATCAACTGTTCCAAAGTTGTCAAAGATGTTCTCGTAGAAAAAATCTGCGCAGGCATCGTTAATATCAGAGAATAGGCAGAACATATCCGTTGTATGCTTAATGTCCCAGAGGATTACATTCCAACCGTTCTCCTGGTATGGACAAGCCCAATTGCCTGAGTAATCGAATAGGGAAAGGAGCGTTTTCATTTCTCTGGATTATTAACATCACACCACCCCCACCAGTCGCCATAGGTAGAACCTCGGCTCGGTAAACAATGGCCTACCTCGGTTCTACTGCCCTTGGTGTTGACAATGCCCCGCTTATGGTCATTAAGCCCCAGCTTGGAGTCAAACCTGTAGTGAGGGCATTCGCGGCACTTTACGCCTGTTGGGCATGGACGATGTCGGGTTTTATTCTCGTAAAAGTTGGGGCCAAGCTGGTTCAGCTTCACCCGGTAGGTTTCCTTTTGGGGGAATTGCCACCCCGCCTGAATAAGCCTGTTCACGTACTCATCGGTGGTCTCCACGATGGCAAACCGCCCCTCAATCCGCTTGACCACCACACGGGCCATGCTGCAGTAGTTACTTCCTCCACTGAGATTCTCAGCAATGGCAACCTGAATGGAAGCCTCCTTGCCCACCTCGGGAACCCAGCTGAAACTCTTCTGAAAGTACTCATTGTAAAGTGGTTCTTCCACTTGTTCCGCTCTTGGCTCAGCGTCGAATAGGTTGAGCTGTACTGCTTTCATACTAATGGCTTATCGTAAGGCTTGATGAATATTGCTTAGCTCGCCCAGCGTTCTTAGCTCCCGAAGCACAGGGTTGAAGTAGCAGGGAAGGTAGGCAAACCAAGTGCCCTCCTTGCAGGTCATGGGCTCAACTCTATACAGCTCCCTCTCAGTTCCGTTTGGGAAATACCAGTAGTCGTAGCTCGGATGTTTCTGATAGCCATGCAGCGATAGCACGACCTCCGATAGGTTGATGTTGTTTAGGCTATTCATGTCATCTGTATTAGTTGAATAATGTACCCTCGTAGACCTCCACCCCTGCCCCACGGGTGCGCTCAGTTCCCTTACTTTTCTTGTCCGTTCTCTTCGGTAGTGCCCAGCCCTTGATCTTGGCCACTCGGATGTTAAACTCCATCCAAACTTCCTCACTCACGAACTCAAAGTGCATGGTGCCCTTCTTGTAACCACGTACCCTCAGAAAGTCATTCCACTGTACCCACTCACCCCAGGGAGTTCTATTGTCCGAGAAGAATGAGTATAGCGAGTTGTGAGCCCAGTACTCCTTACCTTCCTCAGTAAAGCATCGTCTCTTAATCACATGGTCGTAGTTTTTCCCTGTGATGTAGCAGAGGGCTTTGATTAGGTCTTCTATATGATCCCGATGCCCTACCCTGACCTTCACGTAGTTAGTTGGCCAACGGTTATCGTGCTCACAAACCCAGGTATCAATGAATCGCCTGTTCACCTTGTAGCCGCTGTTGGTTTTCCATCCCTGCCCCGCCTCGCTGTTGTCCGCGGAAAGGCTGCAGATACGGTCAAAGACCTCGACCAGCACCCTGTTCATTCGGCTCTCCCGGGTTCCGTGAATCATCTCAATCATCCTGTAGATATTCCGCATCGTGAAGGGCACGGCGGTTTGCTGCTCCACGAACCTGTTGATGTCCGCAATGACCGACTGGGTGACGTACTTCTGCATCTCAAACTTATCAAATAGGGTCTTCCACGCTGACTTCTGCAGCTCCTTCTTGAACTTTTCCCGGGAGATTTCTGCCCCTCGAAGCTCGGAGTACCTCCCATTGGCCTTCTCGAATGCTCCGAATAAAATGCTCATGTGCTGTGCGATCGGATTGATTACCGAGTTAAGGGATTTGTTTACCTCCATCACCCTGTCAAACATCTTCACGGCTCCCACGTAGCGGTCAACCACCTCCCTGATCTCGTTGCGCTTCATCAGGCCATTCTCTTGGATGTCCTCATCCTCCTCCATATCGAAGTACCCCTCAAACTCGAACTGGTCAGCCTTGGGCTTGAATAGCCGTATCAACCCAATGTCTATGCGGGTTGACCTGTCGGCCTCGGCGAACACTTCACCCAAATTCTCAATCGTGCCGTTCAGGTGGATAAGGTTCTTGATCTCCGTTCTCTTCCGTGTGTAAGAATTGCTGTACATCTGCCAGTTGCACAAGGATATGATCTGACAGCCCCCGGGGGCTATATTCCAAGCGTGGTTGATGTGATCCTCCTCCGCGCTGAAGGGTGGGTTCATGATTACTAGTTCAATGTGGCTGACCTGCTCGCCTCGAACGGTAAGGAAATCATTGGCTATAAGCCTACCCTTACTTGCGCAGATCTTGGCCAGATCCTCGTTGATCTCGCAGCAAAGCACCTCCTTGGCGCCGAACTCCAGGGCGTACTCGATCAGGTTGCCTGATCCAGCCGAGGGCTCCAGTACTACTTTTCCCGTCAAATCTACCTGTGATAGCATTAAGTCGATAACGCCTCTGGGCGTTGGATAAAAATCTCTGTTGAACATTGCTCTTCTCAATTTCTTCGTTAGTAATTCTTTCGATAATCCTGTCCACCCTTGCCCGGAAGCCCTTGTCGGTCTCGTAGAGGTTGCTGGTGGCATCAGCAGTGTGGTAGTAGCAGGTTCTATCCCTGCCGGCAATCGCCATGATGGCCTTGACATCCAGCCCCATCAACTCCTCCATGAGCTTGAATGCCGCATAGTAGGGGTCGAGTACTATCCTCTTGCGGGTTTTCAGGAAAACCTTTTCGGGGAATATCCCAAACTCCAAGGCCACCTCGCGCTTTATGCGCTCCACCCCTTCATTGCCCTTGAGAATGATTTTCTTCATTTTCTAAAACTTTTACCGTTGAACTTCACAATCCGGCACAGCCTCCTGATCCTATCGACCGTCCTCTCTCCGTACCGTTCAAGCAGCTGCTCTGAGGTCAGGTTAGTGGTGATGAACATCAATTTTAATCTAGCCTCGGCGGCGTTGGCTATATGGGGAAACCCCTCGTACCTCTCCCCGAAATCGTTAACCTTTGGCTCTGTACCCAGATCATCAATGCAGACCGCCCAGGCCGATATCAACTGCTTGTACTTATCGGGTATTACCTCGGCAGGGTATGGGGTCAGCACCTTGCTAAATGTGGCGTACATCAGCACTGGGATAATGCCTGTAATAATCACGGATTTGCCCCTGCCTACATCACCCTGAAGGAATAAGCCTTTGCCCCGATTGTCCACCATCCAGTCAACGATGTGGTTGTACTCATCTAGGTGCTCATACTTCTGAATACTCTGGTCTACGGTGGTAAACGCCTCCTGAAATAGCCGAAGGCATTGCCCCCTGTCCCCAAAGGAGATCCTCTGGGGTACTCGCTGAACGTCAACCCTGTGCACGCTTCTTAGCTGCTCGAATACTTGGCTAATTTCCATTGTCAAACTGTTCTAGGATTTCACGTTTTCTCTTCTCGTCAACAGGCCTCATGATTTGGCCATTGTCACTTTTTCTCCTCCTGGAGTACTCCTCATCCGTGTTGGCGAATACCACCCCCTGGTAGTTGCCCTCAATGGCTCGCGAAACCAGCTCACAGGCAAATGGCTCGTCATAGTTGCCCAGCCTCTTTAGGGCTAGGTTAAGTGAGGTCAGCGGTTTCTTCTTCCACTTGGGCATACCTACCAGCTGATTCCATAGGGAAGTAAACTTTTCGGTTTGAAAAGGGAGGGTCAATATCGCCCCATTAACTTTTTCCCCGTCTCGTTTCCCCCCTGGGGGTATAGGGGGTATTTCTTTAGTTTGATTTAGTTTAATTAATGGTTGCCCTTTAGGTATCCTGTTAGGTATCCCTTTAGGTTGCCCATTAGGTATCCCGTTAGGTGGTAAAATCTCATACCTAGTTTTGTCCCCGTACCCTTTCCCACCCGGTGTAACATAAATTAGGTTAGACTGTGCCAGCCTATTTCTAGCCGTTTTCAAACTCTTTACACTACATCTTGCTCCAACGCAGGTCTTTATATCGGAATGCCAGAACGGATTCTGTTGCCACGAAAGCGCGTTGGCGACCTTCAAGAGGTACAAGTACAACCTTGTTTCAATGGCGGTGAATTCCCAGACTTCATCGCATTGCCAAAACCAGTTTATCAATTCAATGTAGTTCATAAGGCTTAGAATGGGAGATCATCCCCCCCCTGAGGCTCTGGGGTACTATTCTCTGGAATAGGTTGGGTTTGCTCAGCAGGTCTTCCTGAAAGCATCCTGAATTTATCAACAACTATCTCTGTCCTATAGTGCTTTACTCCATCCTTTTCAAATGTGGAGTGATGGAGTTTTCCCTCTACAAAAAGTAGTTGTCCTTTCGAAATGTACTTTTCTGCTATATCAGCACCTGCACGCCATATCGAAAGATTGTGCCATTCGGTCTGTTCCACCTTCTCACCAGCCTTGTTGGTGTAGGCTTCACTTGTGGCCAGTGAAATTCTCGCCACCTTTACCCCATCCCTCAGGCTGGTGATCTCGGGGTCTTTCCCCGTTCGTCCGATTAGAATTACCTTGTTAACCATAGTACATTTAATTAAAAAGTTAAAAACTAAGGAGGGGCGGTTCCCGTGCAGGAACTGAGCGCCCCCTCCTATCATCATCTCAGCGGGGCATGGCTACCGTTAATTTCAGTCTGTGAATCTTCTCTCCCAACGGTTTTAGTAATGGAGGCACTATTCTTAGAATCCCTTGCCATGTTGCTCCCCTCGTGGGTTATCTTATACTTCTGCATGAACATGCTTAGAAGTTTATCGTCCATATCCTTCTGCTCCTCCTCATCGCTTCCCATCACGGCGTTGCCGATCTTGCGCTTGTCCTCAATGATCCCGTTTACCCAGGCATCGATCGTGTCCCTACCCTGCAGGTAATGGCAGGTAACGGGGTGCTTTTGCCCAATCCGATTCGCCCTGTCCTCAGCCTGGTCCATGATGGCCGGGTGCCAACCCTGCTCTAAAAAGGCCACGTTGCTGGCCGCCGTTAGCGTCACGCCAACCCCTGCGGCCTTCAGGGAGCAAATGATCAGGTTCGCCTTTTCATCCTGCTGAAACCTCTCAATGGAATGCTCCCGCTCAACCGTTGAATCGGATCCCATGATGCTGGGGCAATGGAACTTCTTTTTTAACTCATTGAGAGGTTCTTTGAGGTGGCCAAATACAATTAGCTTCTGGCCGTTGGCGTGGGTGTCCTTAATGAACTCTACCATCGCCTTCATCTTTCCCCGAACGGTGATCTCCTTTAGGATGCCGATTCTCACCAAAGCCTCCATTCGCTTTTTTCTTGCTATCTCCCCGTTGGTGGCGTTCTTGTACTCAATTAGGTATCTTACCAAGTCCTCCACGGCCAGATCGTACTCCTCGCGATTTTCAATGTCCACCTCAATGTATCGTCTGGTTTTGGGTGGAAGGTCTAACACCTCCGTTTTCATCCTTCGGTAGTAGCAGGTGGAGTATAGCTTGTCGCGGAGCTCGTTCAGAATGGTTACATCCTTGGTATTGTACCTATCAACGAAGTGCGAGTAACCTCCGAACTCCTTAACCCTCCCAATTATGGCCAGTATCGGGGCAATGTCAGTTGCATTGTTTATAACAGGTGTTCCCGTTAGGGCTGCAATGAATGGCTTACTGTCGGCAATTCCCCTAACCAGCTTGGACTGAATGGAGCCGGGATCCTTAACCCGGTGCGCCTCGTCGATGATAACTGACTTGAAAATGTTGATATTCTCAAAGAACCTGATTTGGCTCAGCTTTAGCTCCTTCCTGTTCCTGGGCATATCGGCCACAAAGTATTTCCTTAAACTTTCGTAGTTCACAATGAAAACATCGGCTATACCCGCTTGCCAGAATAGGGGGAAGGTGTTCTTCATAGGGTCTGAAAGAACCATCGGCTTGTGATCGGTCCACATCTTCCACTCCTTCTCCCAGTTAATCTTTAGCGATGATGGGCATATCACGAGGCAGGGGAACTGGTTCGTTGCTGTAACCGCTGCGATGGTCTGCAGGGTTTTGCCCAGCCCCATATCATCACCGGCTATGAATCGTTGCTCCCTGATCTGAAAGGCGGTGCCTGGTTTCTGAAAATCGTACATTTTGCCCTTGATCGGGATGTTTACTTTCAGCTCGGGAAGGGGGAAGTTATCTTGAAAACTCATGCTGCTTTCTGCTTCTTTAGTTCTTTCACTCTGTCTTGATAATGCTTAAGGAGTAACCCACCATCAAAGTCATTCAACTTACTTACTTGGTGCTTAAGCACGTCCAACTCATCGAGTACCGATGGCCCATACTTATTGACCAAACCCTTGGTGTACCCCAGCATGTTGCCCTCATCGAAACGGTTGCAGGCTCTACACTGGGCGTTGCAGTTCTTCTCGTGCCACCGAGTGGATAGGTGTTTTCGATTCACGTAGTGGCCACAGTCAACTTCTTTCCAATGGTCAATCTTTCCGCACGAAATACACCTCACGTAGCCATTGGCGTTCGCATCCCGAAGCCTTATGAATTCGGAAAACACCCTATCCAGCCTGTTGATGGTTGACTTATTCATTTCTCGGTCAGGTAGGCAGCAACAAAATCGTTCTCAATTATGTAGTCCACTGATAGCAGCTTAGCCTCCTCTAGCCTTGTGGAAATTTCTTGATCTTGATCAGCCTCCTCAATTCTCCTCTTGAGTAAGATCATGGCCTTGTCCAAGTCTAATGTTTTAACCACAGCATTGGTAGAGTACTCGTACTCATCAATGCTTACAATGGCCGTGATCTGGTAAAACTTATCCTTATTGAGGGCATCCTCATCGGCAGGTGCATTCTCTCGGGCAAGGTTATCGTCGACAATCAGATTGGTCTGGAATTCCTTTATGGAGATGATCCTATACCCTCCCAGAAAGTTTAGCTCAATGTAGTCCTTGAGAATATCAACGCATACCGGTATGCTGCTTGCCGAGAAGAGAAACTTATACTTCTTCCGCTTGGGGCCAATCTCGGCCACTGCGATGTAGGTTGTCGTTCCGTAGTTTGCCTCGTAAGCAGCCCTACACTGATTCGACACCACAACCTCCTTAACATCACCGCACTGGAAGTAGAACAAAAGTTTGGAAACAACATCTGAGGTTAGGGCTGTGGCTTTGTCAAAGAGAACCTCTTTCCTCTCAATAGTAACAACCTCCGAAGTATCTTCATCAACAAAATCCTCAGTCCACCCCTTACAAACGGCCTCGCGTAGGAACATTCCCTGGACCAGCGCAAGCTCTTCGTACTTCGAAATGGCCTTTACCACTTCATCCTTCTTTGTTTGAATTTTATCCATGTCAGTTTAGAAATAGTTTATACCTGTCGTAGAAATCCTGCCAGTACCTATCCTCGGGATCAGGCAGTATGATCCCTAATTCCGCTGCAGCGAAAACTTTTATATCCTCTAAGTAGTTGGTGAACTGCTTGGTGTCAAGCGTGGTGGTGGTCTTTGGGGTTTTGACCACCTGACCGAAGACAACCCGCTCATGGTAGCCCAGGAACCTGCCCTTGAAGAACTCGTGCAGGAACTCCTTTTCGTTTCCCGTCTCGTCCATTATGCAGGCAATCCAAAGCCAGTACAGGCTATTCTGATCAACGGTGCGCTTCTCGCGCTTGAGCGAAACCCGCACGTGATACCTCTTCCCCTCGGGCAGGTCGGTGATGTAGGCAATCACCTTTTCCTTATCCTTATGGCCTTGTACTGCGAAATCCATTAGGCTGCCTCCCCGTTAATCAGCCACCATCGGTAGGCTAGGTTGATGTAATCCTCGTACCCTTCCCGGTAGAGGGCGTCCCCTCTCCTGATGAAGGTTTTAAACACCTTGAAGTTCTTCTTACTGACACCTATCAGGATGTCGTAGTTGCTATCGGCAATATCCATATAAAAAGCGCGCTGACGGTGATAATCAAAGAACCGTAACGCCGCCTCAAACTGGCTCTGCGTTTCTGCAGTGATGGTCTTGATATCGAAACCATATCCTAGGTCAGGTCTCCAACCATCCCACTTGCAGCGCACCCCCAGCTCAAACTCCACCCCTCGATAGTTCAGAACCCTTTGCCTGATCATCACCTTTTGCGAATCAACTCCCTGCATCAGGTTCTGGCAAAGCTCATCCCTCCAAAAGGCGTCTTTCATCCTTAGCGCTGTTTCCCAAGTGCCCCTGTCGAAAACGTCACCATCGTGGGATCGCTTGAAGTAGTCCACCCGATCGGGCTCTGTTATCATAGCATCCAGAAGGCTACCAAACCGGTAAGCCTGTGTTGGGTCGGGCATGGGTCTTGGGTAGAGCTCTTGTTTCAATTTCGATAGGTCAGAGTTGGAAACCTCTTTCCTTAAAAAATATGGATCTTGCATAGCATTCAATTTTTACATTCTCCGTAAACCGCTTTCCGATTAAGGCTATTTCTCAAAGGGTTTTGCATCCGAAATACTAAGCCTATGCGCATAGGGTTTACTTCGCCTTGAAGATTTCCTTGTACTCCACGAAGGGGGAATTCACCTTCTCCTCATGCTTGATGGCGTAGTCCTCACAGAACTTCTTGATTCGGGCGAAGGTCATCTTCTCCACCTTGTCGGCCGTCCAACCCTTGCCCTCCTTGTCAAACCAGAACTGGGCGAGTACCAGGTAGGCTGCGCTGTTCTTGAGGGTGATCTCGTAGCCCTCCTTCACCTTGGGCTTCTCCTCGAAGGATATCTCCGCCTGGGAGTTTACCATGGCGTTGGTCGTCTCTGCAGTAGCCTTGAGGTTGGCCTCCTCCTCAGCCTTACGCCTTGCCTCTTCCGCTTCGCGATCTAAGCGCTCAGCCTCCTCCTTTTTTCGCTTATCGGCTTCCGCTTTTAGCCTTTCCGCTTCGGCTGCATCGGCTTTCGCAAGCTCCTCCAGCTCGGCTTTCTTTGAGGGGAGCTTGTCAATCAGTTCCCGTTTGTAGCTCACGATGGCCGACTGGTGGTTGCTGTTCTCGTCGATGTAGCTGGAGTCCTTAACCTCCGTTACTAGCGATTGTACCTCCTCTGCCGTTAAGTGCAGTGGGGTGATCTTAACCTCAATCGCGTTGAAAGCATCCTTAGGGGTGCTAATGGGAAACCCTGAAATGGTCTCCCTTGCCTCCTCCAGCGTTTCCAGCGTGGAATTTTCGAGGATGTTTCCCAGCTCTTCCTTGGCTTTCCTTGTGATCTCAAGCATCTTTTCCGAGAGGATAATGGCCACCCGCTTCCTGATCTCAATGCGTTCCCTCTCCTGATCAAGCTTCTTCTGCGCTTCCTCCTCCTTTTTGCGCTGCTCTTCCATCTTCTTGGTGGCATACTCGTCCCTTAGGCTTTGCGCCTTGTCGTGGAGGGGTTTCAGATCTGCCTCGGCCTGGGTGAACATCTTCTTGAAGCTGTCCACTAATTGTGTGAAGGGCTTTCGGGCAGCGTTCATGTTGTTAAGGGTGATCTTGAGCTTCCCGATGTACTTACTCAACTCAACATCGTAGTGGTCACTCATGCCGTCCTTTTCGATGTAGTCAAAAAGGATTTGACCAACCTCCTTGGCTTTACTCAGGGAGTTCTTGTTCTTGTCCAGTATGGCAGGGGCTTCCCCTACGATCTTCTGGAACTCCTGCACGTTGATGGCAGGTAAATTGGTAGTTTCTGCTTGCATAGTTGTGGGGTTTTAAAATGCTTCGTCATTGTCTAATCCGGGAATTGTAACCGTACCTGATTTCGGGGCTGGATCGTCAAAACCTTGAGCTTGGGCGTTAGTCTCCTTCGCTTGGGTTTCCAGCTCCTCCTCCTCGAACATCACGTTATCGCCAACCCTCAGCTTGGTGTATGCCCTCATGGCATGCTTGATCGTTTTAGCCTCCAGAAAGCCGGGGTCGATCTGCCCCTCGTTGGCCTCGTATAGGGCGTTGGGCTTAGGATTCTGACCACCCCTAGGAATGGAGTACCGCTTGAGCCTGTCAATATCCTCCTGGGTTAACCATTTGAAGTCGCTAATTCCCCCTGGCAGGATGATTCTTACCCAGCAGGCGATAATGGTTTTGCTCTTTCGGGGGATGTTGGGCTCATACTCCACGTACAATTCGCCCTGCTGATTAGTTCGGGGCTGAAACTTATCGCCCTCGTACACCACCACGGGGTTAAGCATTCGCTGGATTTGACCTGATTGGATTCGAAGATTCAGCTCACCGTAGGCGGTGATGCGTAGGTAGCAAACGGTTATCCAGTCGTTGTTACCAACCTTTTGGGCTCTAGCCTCAAGGTACGCGTCTGACTTTTGCCCGGGCTGAATGGACAAGCCCTGAATGGCGATTTCCAGAAACGCTGAGTACAAGCTCAGCCTAGTGCAGGAGCGTAGCTTTTCGTTGTCGGTGAGCGCCTTCTTGTAGTACAGGGATTCCTTCTCCCATACCACCTCGGCATCGCTCTCGCTCTTACGGTGGATCTTCGAGTAGGTGGTGATGAACTGCTTTTTCACCTTCTCATCGTCCACCAGCTTAATGGGGTCTAAGCTGTCAAGCCAGCTCCCGTTGTGATTCGTGTTTGTCATACATGTGGGGTTTTTAAAGTGATTATTGGGGTAAACTCATGTAGTGCTTTCGCTTGGCCTCGACCCATTGCTCCACCTCGCTGGCCGTGGCGTCCTTCTCGTACCAGAGGGTATCGACGTTCTCGCCGTTCACGAAGTAGGTGGCCTTCCTAAACTGGGGCTGGATAAGGATTCCAGCCCTTTTCTCCTTGGAGAACCACACGTTGCTGTCCTCCTGTTTGGCTTTTCTTGTTGCTAGCATTTTTAAGGTTTTTTGTGGCTATAATCAGCCGTTTCACATCGAAATCCTCAAGGCACTCGGGGCAGAAGTAGCCCCCGTACACCCTCATCTCGTAGGGGTGTAGGTATGGGTGGAAGGTTAACCCCTCCTTCGTCCTCACGCAACCCGTGCAGGTTCCCGTGATGGGCTTTGGTCTGGTAGCTCTTCGGCTAAACATGCTGAACATATCGGCTCGGTTTTGATCTGGTTATCTACCCTGAATGCTCTTCTGGTGATGCTCGCTGAACCTCCGCAGTAGCTGCATCGCTCAACGTCCTCCTCTTCCGCTTCGAGAAAGTCCTCCCTTGACTCCCCATACCGCTCATCGTACTCGCTCCACGTCATATTCTTATATTTAGATTTCACGTTTTCCCCGCATGGTTCGCTCCAGCTGGTTCAGCTCATTTCGCCAGCCCTCGAGCATCCAGGGCATGGGGGTTGCCCCCTTAGGCCTCGGGTACTTCCCTTCCTCCATGGCGATGTTTCGCTGGTAGTAAAGCCGGGTGCTCTTCCTCTGCTCTGAGCTCATCCGCTCAAAGCGGTTCTTGGTCATCGCGTCGATGGCCGCGCTGGTGCTCTCCACCGCTAGGCTCTGGGGGTCTAATGCCCTCCCAAGAATTCCAAAAAGGTCTGTGTTCATACCGCTCTCCGTTTGGTCATTTGGCCGGAGAGGAACTTGTATCGGTACTTCTCTACCCTCTCCTGCTTATGGTTCTTCCGAGGTGGCTGGGGCTCCTCATACTTCTCAAGAAGCCCCTGCACCTCCTTCAGGGCGCTCCCCAGCACTCCTGCTAATTGCTTCAATTTCTTTGCATCTTGCCTTGTCATAGCATTGTCCTCATCGCCCATGATGCCAGCCCCGCCCGGTTGCTCACGCCCACCTTCTCCCTCACCCGCCGGGCAAGGCTGATCATGGAATTCGGTTTAAGATTCATCCTTTCGGCAATCTCGTTATCGGTAAACCCCTTGGCCGTCTGCTTGAGGTAGTCGGTCTCCCTGGGGGTTAGGGTATCGGTTTGGGTCTTTAGCCGCTTGCACCGCCTGAACTCCCAAGGGCATTTCCCCCTCCTGCCACAGTCATGGTACTCAAGGTTTACCCTGCCGTTATTGGTTTCAAAGTCGGGTATGTAGTCAAACCTGCCCAGGTTGCACCACACCCAGATTTCAACCATCAGCTTCTCGCTCTTGATGCCCTCCTCGCGGAAGGTTCTCATCGCCTCGCGGTCAGATAGGGCCATGCCCGTTAATCTATCCAGGGTGCGCTCGGGCAAATCCCAGAATCGAACCACGCGACCCTTATGCATCGCTTTGCACTCGGGGTAGTCTGAGGCGAAAATCTCAATGTTGTTGTCAGTAATGCCTGGGATATTCATGACCTTATCGTTTGTTAGCCAACGGAGCGCAGGGATTCCTTGAGCTCTTCATGCCGCTTCGCGTAGCTCTCCGCCACGTCAAGTATCCTCCTCTCGCTCTCCACGCTACAAGCCCTCACCACTCTTCCATCTGCCCGTCTGAACTTCACCGTTCGGTTAATCACCCGGCTCACCACCTGATAGCTCATGCCCACCAGCTCCGTAATATCGCTTATGGCGTTATGCGGTAGCCTCTCCTTCAGCGTCTTCTCCCTGCTCTCCATTTTGGCTAAAATTTTAGTTTGATTTTGTTTATATTTGTATGTAGTTTTGTTTATCTAATTCCAATAGCTTATGAATAAATTCATAGAACTTCACTCGAACGGATTTCCCGTGCTGGTCAACCTGTCAAACGTGGTTCGTATTGAACCCCAAGACAAGATGACAATCGTTTTTCTTGTAGCCCCTTCAAGGAAAGAGCATGCATACCTCATCACGGTTGATGAGCGGTATGAGGATGTTCGTCAGCTGGTACTTGCGGATTCGCAATAAGCTCAAACTGGGCTCGCACCGTCTGTAGTCGTTCAACCTGCTCATCAAATTCCTTTAGGGAGCTGGCGGCCATTACCACCTTGCATTCCAGTGGGAGTTCCGAAAAATGTACGTCTAGTGATTTCATGTCGTTCTTTGTATTAAATTATGATAACTCGCTAACCAGGGAGCGGTCAATAGCTTGGCCTCCTGTTGGAAGGGGCTTGTTCAGCACAACCCTCCAGTTACCGCCAATTTTTACGGCTTTTATTACGGTGCGCAAAACCCTCACGGGTTCGCCGTTCTCAAAGTCAAAGGCCAATACCTTGGCGTTGCGCCTGGCCAATCGCTGGCATACCACCCGCTCATGCTGAGCGAAATCGTAGCGGGTGCTTTGGGTTGTTTGGGTTAGTGTGGTCATGGTATTAGGTTTTTGTTTCTGCAAATATACACATTATTGTGTGTTTTTGCAAATATAAACACACATTTTTGCGTGTTTTTTGAAAATTACTTTGCATTTAATTGAATATGTGTGAATTAAAGATTAAAGATTTACGTGAAAAGTTGGGTGTTTCACAGGAAAAACTTGCTGAAATGCTTGGAGTACACCCTAGAACTATCCAAAACTGGGAAGCTGGGGGGAATATACCCAACTCAAAACACGCAATTTTACGTAAACTATTAGCCGATAATTCCATTAATCAAAACAGTTTTGATGCGCTTGACTTAAAAGCCGAAGTAATCCGGCTCAACAGGGAGCTAGATAGTCTTCGGCAAACCATTGCCGCCAAGGACGAGACCATTGCCGCCCTGAAGCTGGCCATCGAGCACATCAAAAAGTGAAAGAACGTTCTAAAAATGAATGGATATGCCAAACCCTAATTTCGAACAGGTAGATCTAATCCTCAAGCTCTACCAGCGGGCCCTCGATGATATTGAGCAGGGCAGGCGCATTGAGCATCACCTGCACGATGCTACCGCCGCCATTGCCGAGCTCGATGCCATAGTTGCCCAAGCCCAGCGCGAAGGGCAAGGTACAGATGCGCTGCTCGTGATACGCAACGAGCTGTACCGGATCGTTTACCAAGCCAAGGAGCGAACCTGAGCAGCCGTAGCCCCAGGGCTACCGTGCGGGCGGTTGGCTCGCTTAGCCCTCGTACCGCCCCGGCCAGTGTGTTTGCTTGTGTGGTCATAACGTTCTTTTTGTTGGTTGCTTCTGCTGTGATTTGCTTTAGATTGCTTCTGCAAATACAAACAAACTTTTGTGAATTACAATCATTTTGTGAATTATTTACGTCTTTTTTGCATATATTTTTATATATAATTGATTATCAAATTATTGATTAATGTATTATTGTTTTAAAAAATACGGTTATGTGGAAATGCAAATGCGGTACTACCAACGAGGATTCAACCACTGAATGCGCTAAATGCGGCGAATTGATGGTTGCAAAGGGTATGAACAAGAAGCCTTCGGAATCGAAAAAACCAGCTAAACGCATATTTGTAGACCAGAAGAAATCCGGGGCGCAGCCCATTAAGGCTTTTGGCAACGTAGCTCTTGGTCTGTCTATAATTCTTGGGTTTGGAGCGCTCTACTACGCTTTAGAAATTGACGCCTATGCTGGCACTATAGCCCTAGTAACTCTTTTAGTCGTTGGGTTAACCATTTACTTTTTATGCAGCGGGCTTTCTACCTTGGTGGCCAGTTCGGCCATTGCCAGGGAGTACTTTATCGAGAAAGCCAAACTCGAAGGCATTGAAATTTACGATGATAAGTAGCATCACTACAATACGATAGAGCAATGGATATAGGGATAGTATTAAGCATTACGGTAGGGATACTTTCGTTACTAGTAATGCTCCTTATTGGCTGGCAGATCTACACCACCATAAATTTTAGACAGAAGCTAAAGGAGGTGGAGAAGGTCAAAGGGTTGATGATCTCTGAGATAAACCGCTCGCAGTGCCTAACCTCAAAGGCAGTGGCTGATTTTTACTACAGCCAGCTGGTTAATGAACCCGTACAGAACAAGGAGTTTAACTACTTAAACTACATGCTAGCGGCACTGCTGCACTCGAGTAAGAACGGCTACTTTACAACCTGCGGGGGGCTCGTTAGCCAACTACTAGAAACAGTGCAGCCCTCACTAAAAGTATCCCAATACAACAAGCAGCTCCTAACAGACTTACTGTTAGCAGTAGAGGCACAACGTAGCATTCAAGGCTATCGAGAGCTGGTGAAGCTGATTCTAAATCTTGAGACCTATGATTAAGCGAGCTCCTACCCATCTCCCTGAAGGCGTTTTCCAGCATTGCCTCGGTTTCAGGCGACATTTTTTTAATCCATACCTCGCTGGGAGGCTCAACGGGATTGCTTCTTTTGCTCATGGCTGTGGGGTGTTAGTTTGTACTAGTCTGAATTACTGATGACACAAATTTAAACAAACAAAATGAATACTCAACAAACAATTAGTGAAAGATTGGAATTGTTAATTGAAACATTAGGTTTTAACCCTACATCGTTTAGCAAGGCTTTGGGATATTCTAACAATAATGTAACTATTGGACGCATAA
Organism: Tenuifilaceae bacterium; assembly: GCA_034003245.1. GTDB lineage: Bacteria > Bacteroidota > Bacteroidia > Bacteroidales > Tenuifilaceae > Perlabentimonas. Next base: position 20,225 of record JAVEYY010000024.1, on the reverse strand, counting down.
TTAAAGACCGGACTAAAAAACCTAGCTTCGATACACTTGAGAAAATATTTTTAACATTTCCTAAAGTTAACCCTACTTGGCTCCTCACTGGCCAAGGCTCACCCCTGCTCGAGGGTGAGAACGGGGCCATACCCCGCCGATTTGCTCCGCACGATGTAACTACCGCCCCACTTATTAGCCAATATGCCTATGGTGGCTACATGAGTGGTTTTGGCGATGCTGGTTTTATGGAGGCACAGCCCCTGTATGTTGCTTCAAAAAAATACAGTGGTGGAAACTACGTGGCCTTCGAGGTGCGGGGCGACAGCATGGACGATAATACCCGAAGGGCTATCTGTTCTGGCGATGTTGTTTTAGGAAGAGAGCTATACAAGGAGTACTGGACGTATAAGCTACATATCCCTAGGGTATTTATCATAGTGCATAAAACCGAGGGCATTTGTATTAAGGAGGTTACTGCCCACAATGTTGAGAAGGGCATAATAACTTGTCACTCCTTTAATTCTGAATATGACGATTTTGAAGTGAACTTGAAAGAGGTGATGCAACTGTTTTACCTAAAGGAGATAAAAAGGGAGACTGAGAATGGATTTTAATTATTTTCATATATTTGACTATTATCAACCTAAACCTTATGCGATTATGAAACGTATTTTATTCATCCTAGCAATTATTGCGCTTATGAGCTGCAAGGAAAAAGAAACCACCTTTCAGGTTATTAATAATGTAACTGAAATGAATTCTGACATGGAGTATCTTGATGGAACTCTCTGGGAAGTCATAGTATTTTGTTATAGAGGAGAAGATATTGCAAAACAGATAAACCTTGACCCCATACCTCCGGAGGGTGGTGAAAGTAACATTATTACGGCTGAAGAAGGAATAGAAAAAGTGAAGGTTTCTTTCAGATTTTTACCCGAAGAGTCACCGTTTTACGATCTCTCTAGCAACTATAGGATGTATACTGTTTCCTATACCTACTTAACACAAGAAGATCATACTGAAATTACAATTGACGACGATACAATGCTAAGCAATCAGATAGACAGTAAAAACTCCAACACTATACTTAGTACCTCATTGGGTAGTATTAGAAAATGATCGAGATCCGTTTCAAGAAATCCACGGCCAAAAGGTTCAAGGAGGTGCTAAAGCACTGCCGGCGGTTCCCCGATTTTGAAGAGGGTGATACCAACGTGCTGCGCATCCCCGATGCCGATTCGCTTTACTCCCAATGGGAAGATTTTAACCTTATCATCCACAACGTGAAGCGATGGGCTGGCTGCACCGTGCTGTTCAACGGGAAACCCCTTGCCCCCTACCGGGTGCTGAGCGAGTGGTTCTACGCCATCCAGGAACTCAAGTACTGCTACTACAACTTCTACAGAGAGACCTACGACAAGAGCACCTACTGCAACGATGGGGGCTGCTGGGGGTGCAAGAAGCTCAAGAGCATAGAAAGGTACATCCTCCCCTCGTTCTGGCCGCATAGGTACTGGTATCACTACGGCCATTTCGTTTCTGAGAATGTTTGGCAGATCAACAAGGAGCAGATCAGGGCTATTCTCGTGGAGGAGGCCAACCAGAACAGGCTCGATTTCTGCCCTGCCTTCTCCCTTTCCATGATTGACAACGCCATAAGGAAGCTGCCCAACACCCTGTACGTCGACAACGTGAACTGGAAGATTCGATACATTACCGACTACCTGGAGAATGGCCCTGTGGATATCCCTGACGGGATTGAGCACATGGAGCTGGAGCGGAAGAATGTTCTTAGAGAGGATTTTAACTTTATGCCCATAAGAGAAAACCAACCTGATAGCATTACCGATGAGGAGGCCAATAGGCTGATTGATGAGTACAATAACCGAAAGAACAAATAATGTTAATAATTTTGTGAAATTGTTTATATTTGAATTAACATTAATATATTTGTTCCGGAATTCAAGTAACAATTATCCGTGAATTACGTTACTGAATAACACACCCCCAGCCGTTAGGTGTATAAAATTCATAAAGATGGACTGCATATACAAAGAGCAAATTAAAGAGACTGTCAGCAACGTTAGGTCATTCTCCTTTGATGAGAAAAAGAGCCCCCTAAACTCAGATGAGAGGATTAATGTTCTGCTGGACAGCATAAACGGTTTTAAAGACCTTCTTAAAAGCAAAACCCAAAAAATAAATAACATTAACATCAGGCTTCAAGAAATAACCTGGTTCAACAACCTAGATGACGATTGCCTTAGACTCCTTAATGACATCATTTCTGCGGGTAAAGACCTGCACTCCTCTCTAATTCGTCAGTACGTAAAAATGGGTAGCCTAAGAAAAAAGGGCATAGCAAAAGAGGAGATTAGATCATTAAAACTCGCTATTGACGATTTAGGCGAAGCCATTGAAGATCTTGATTCCGTATTCTTCTACTTACCTAACAGCCCCAATTTCATCGAAACCACCAGACTTCTCGCCCTTTCTTAATGAATATTTATTGTATAGAGGATTTCAAGAGAAATGTTGAGAGATTAGCCCGCAACAAGTCATACAGCACTCTTCAAAAGGATATAATCGAATACTTCTTCAACGGTAAGAATATCCACGAGGTAAAGTCAGGCACCCGGTTAAACAACAGCGATGATATCCCATACATAAAAAAGCGATTAAGCGGAAGCGGAGGGTATCGGGTCTACTACCTACTGGTGTTCGTAAAGGACAGCATCTACCTTATGTATGTCCATCCAAAGACAGGGTCGATGGGGAGCGAGAACCTTACGCGAGACACTATAAGCAGTCTTTATAAAAAGGTTTACGAGTGCATTGAAGCAAATGATCTGTACCTAGTCCAAGCCTCTGAGGATAAAACGAAGTTAGTCTTTATTAATGTCTAGTTTTCATTAAACTTCTGCATCTCTTTCTACTTTTTCTCATCACCAATATTACATTGAATAGTTTCTAAAAAATCCTATTTTTGCAATTATAATTGCATCGTATGGAATCAACAGTTTACATTGTTAAATGCTCTTCAGGCGATTGGGATGATTTCCGGTGGTGGATAGGGGGCATCTACACCCAGAAAGAGGACGCATTGAAACTTAAGCGAAATTTAGACCGAAAAGCAAAAAGGATTCAGGGTAAATGCCCAGTTAAAAAGGATTTAACAGATATGTCCGAAGAGGAAGAAAAACTTTACTATTCATATCACTCAGAACATGAGTTATGGATGGATTGGAATAATGCAACGGTCGAGGAGGTTTTCACTAATAAACCATTATAGCTTTACCACCGCATCCCTAATCACATTATTAGGCTGCAACCCCAAGGACTTAAGGTAAACCATGGTAATCGATAGCGAGTGATGCCTGAGCTGCTGCATGATGGGGTAAGGGTCTCGCACCTCGTTGTAGTAGTCCACCACCCCGGTATGCTTCCACGAGTACAGCGTTTTCCCTGCAGGAATTTCGAGAAACTCCATGAATCGCTTGTGCCGAGCCGTGATGTGATCTGCTTTGACCAGCGGGTCTTTCCCTGGCCGTAGGTTACGGCTAAAGATGTAGTAGCCCTCTGGGTATCTTTCCAGCCTCATTCCCCGAAGAACAGGCTCGAACCCCGATGGGATGGCCACCGACTCCTGACGCCTGTTCTTGGTGTCCTGCGAGTTCACCCGAATGGTCTTGTTCACCCAGTCGATGTCCCCCACCCTCACCCGAATAATTTCCGACCGCCTGAGGAAGCAGTGGTACATGAACAGTACGAAGTGGTACAGGGGCTCATCTGCCTCCCGGAGCATTTCGGCCAATCTACCCTTCTCATCCCTGTTGAAGGCGATGTTCTTGCCGATGTCATGCCGGAGCTTCTTGATGCCGTTGAAGGGGTTCTTGGGTATGATCTCCCGCTCCACCATCATGTTGAAGAAGGTTTTCAGGTAGGAAACCTGACCGTTTACCGTTTTCCCGTTGCACCCCTTCTCCAGCTGGATGTAGTCAACGTACCCCCTCGCGTGAACGGCGGTGAAAGCCTGGGGTAGGATTCTCCCCCGCCCCTTTCGGTTCAGCCACTCCTTAAACCAGCGGAGGCCGTCGTAGTAGTTCCGGTAAGATTTGGGCTTGATGGATGACTTCTTGACCTCGAGCAGTCGGTCAAGCAGATCTGGAAGAGGGATGTGTCGCTCCTCCTTCTCGAATTCGATGTTGCCATTGAAGGGATTCCACCCGTCCTCGAGCATGAGCGTTAGGGCGTCGCGCATGGACATCGCCTCGCGCAGCCGATCCCTGAGGTTCTTCTTGCGGTTGATCTCCCCGCGGAACTGGAAGCGTTTCCTCTGACCAGTACTGGGGTCAGCAAACCAAAAGACCACGAGCCATGGCTTGGCCATGTCGTGGTCTTTTGGGTAAATCTCTACGTTAGAATAGTTGCTTTTCATAACCTGTTTGTTTGAGCTTTAGCTTGAACTAAACAGGAATTGCTGGGGAGCACTCTGAAAATCAACTACATCAAAAAACAACGTGCCCAGGACAAGACTCGAACTTGCACACCCTAACGGGCACCAGCCCCTCAAGCTGGCGTGTCTACCAATTTCACCACCTGGGCATAACACTATAAAAACTAAAGAACTTGTTAATTCTCCTTAACTCATCATCTAGCTGTACTATATGCCAAAGTGAGCTATGGGATTAGACCTGATATACTACTGTGCCCAGAACAGGACTCGAACCTGCACATCATTGCTGATACTAGTCCCTGAAACTAGCGCGTCTACCAATTTCGCCATCTGGGCAATTTGAGGTTGCAAATGTAATAATAAAATATTACCCAAATAAAAAAATCACAAAAAACTTGGTGCTAAATTGCTTAAAAAACCAAATGGTAAACTACAGAACCTTCTCCATCATTCCCTCGCTATTCTTAACAAATCCATGCTTCATAAGGTACTTAGCATGCTCGGGGCTGGGCATATCAGAAACAAGTTTGGTGTATCCCATCTCAATAAATTTGGGTCGAAGATTGTTATACACAAACCTTCCGCTCTTGAAATCTCTAAATTCAGGTATTGCATAATCCAACTCAACTTTCAAAACGCCATTGTCCTTCCTCTTTGCCAGAAAAAGACCAGCAACGGCCATGTTGCGCAGCACGTAAAAGTTAACAGTCTCCTCACTTGGTGTATACTCGAACCCTGGACAAAATTTCTGAATATCCATTTTGTGAAATGATATAAACCGAAGCAAATACGCACTGCTGGTTTGAACCTCAAGGGTTTCGAAAGCTTCCTTTTTGGAGAAGATTTGGTAGAGGTAGTAGATATCAACAATTACAATAATTCCATTTAGCACCCCAACAGGTATGGCTCCTATCAAAAAACCATAGGTTGAGAAAAGACTTGCCCCAATCAGGTTTACCACCCTGAACTTAAGAATTGAACTAATGGTCATCGAAAGGGCAATAGTTATCGATGCTGCATAGCCAATCCACTCTAATACATTGATTTCCATAAAAACACGATTTTAAAAATTGGCTGCAAAGATAGGCATTCCCCGTAATATGCCTACATAACTTTTAGTTTATATGTTAAGAATAATTTCCTCTCAATGGAACAATATCATTTATTGGCACATAAACTTGAATAATCAAATTTAGAACAAGACAGGTAGATGTGCTGTAAGCTGGAGTTGTCCCTAGAATCAACTTGATACTCCCAAAAACTATAATAAACATTTAGGGTCAGAAAAACAATTTGAGTTTTTCTATCTGCTTAGGGAAATAATAAACAAGGGTGTCAAAGTAAGTTGACACCCTTGTTTCCTATTGAGTCAATGAATTACACGTTAAACTTGCGACATCTTCTCGGCGTAATACTTGCCCTCTTTCAATTTCTGGGCACACTTCTTAAATGCCTCTATCGTAATCTTAACATCTTCGAGTGTATGGGCAGCAGTTGGAATCAACCTTAAAAGTATTTGCCCTTTTGGAATTACGGGGTAAACAACTATTGAGCAGAAGATATTGTAATTCTCTCTAAGGTCGAAAACCATATTGGTAGCCTCGGGCACATTACCCTTCATGTACACCGGCGTAACAGGCGATTCGGTTTTTCCAATATCTAATCCAGCCTCCACGAGTCCTTTTTGCAGTGCATGAACCACCTCCCACAATTTACCCTTAAGCTCGGGTTGCGATTGTAGCAATTCTAACCTCTTTAATGCTCCAATAACCATGGGCATCGGCAACGATTTAGCAAAGATCTGCGAACGGAGATTGTACATCAAAAACATGATGATATCCTCCTCGGCGGCCACAAATCCTCCTATTCCTGCCATGCTCTTGGCAAATGTTCCAAAGTAAACATCAATTTTATCTTGAACTCCAAAATGCTCACCTACTCCAGCACCTGTATCACCCATAGTTCCAAAGCCGTGGGCATCGTCAACAAGCAAACGGAATTTAAATTCATCCTTAAAATCGGTAATAGCCTTAAGGTTACCCAAATCACCAGCCATCCCAAAAACCCCTTCAGTGATAACCAAAATTCCACCTCCTGTTTTCTCGGCCAAACGAGTGGCATGGGTTAGCTGCTTACGCAGGCTATCCATATCGTTATGCGCAAATACAAACCTTTTACCCGGAAAAAGTCTTAACCCGTCAATAATACAGGCATGCGATTCGGAGTCGTAAACCACTACATCGTTGCGCGAAAGTAGCGAATCGATAATCGACACCATTCCTTGATAGCCGTAGTTAAGCAGGTAAGCGGCAGGCTTGCCTACAAATGCTGCAAGTTTAGCTTCTAGCTCCTCGTGCATTTTTGTTTGGCCGCTCATCATCCGGGCACCCATAGGGTAAGCCATTCCGTACTGAGCCGCTGCTTCAGCATCAGCTTTACGAACTTCGGGATGGTTCGCTAAACCCAAGTAGTTGTTTAAACTCCAGGTTAAAACCTCCTTGCCTCTAAATGTCATCCAAGGCTTTATCTCTCCCTCCAATTTTGGGAAAGCAAAGTAACCATGACCTTCCTTATGGTACTGGCCAATGGGGCCCATACTCTTTCTTAACTTGTCAAAAATGTCCACTGTGTAATGTTTTGGTTAAACGATATAGTAAACTCCCACAAAAATACACTATTTTTGATACAGAGATGCTTCGGGAGCCATTACATTCAACCCAAATTGAATTTAGCGGTGAATTAAAACTTTTTAACTGCTTGAGTGCTAATTTTACTCCACACCCTCACCACATTTTCCAATTAAGTTGCTATCTTTGCTCGCTTAAATAAGGGGCACAATTTTTATAGAAAATTGGTGTTTATAAATTAAATTGCATTTGTACACTATGAGAAAAATTAACCTTTTGGCCTTTGTTCTGCTGGCTTTCGTAATTGTTTCGTGCAGCGGTTTCGATAAACTCCTCAAGAGCAGGGATTACCCCCTTATGTATAAAAAGGGGCTAGAATACTACGAGGCTAAAGATCACTACAAGTACACCACCATTTTTGAGCAGTTGACCCCAATTTACAAAGGAACACAACAAGCCGATACCATAGAATTCTACTTGGCAAACGGTTATTTTCATCAGGGAGATTACCTCTTGGCTGCCCACTATTTCGATAGGTTTAGGCGCGATTACCCCCGGAGTAAATTCATTGAACAAGCTGATTTTATGTACGCTTACTGCTTCTATAAGTCTTCGCCAAGACCTCTCCTCGATCAGGAGCCCACACAGGCAGCCATATCAGCTTTTTCGGAGTTTATCAACCGTTATCCCAACTCTTCAAAAAAAGCAGAAGTGAATTTGCTGCTCAAGGACTTAAGGACTAAACTTGTAGAAAAATCGTTCCTTAGCGCAAAACTTTACTACGATATGCGAGATTTTAAAGCGGCCATTACCGCCCTTAAAAATAGCGCAATAGAATTTCCCGATAGCCACTACCGCGAGGAGATGCTCTACATGATTCTGGATGCCTCATATAACCTTGCCGATAACAGCGTGCCTGAGAAGCGCCGCGAAAGATTTCAGAATACTCTAGATGAGTATTACAATTTACTGGGCGAATACCCCGAGACCAAGTATAAGCGTGATGCCGAAAGAATTTACGCCAACAGCATAAAAGTAGTTGAAAACAAGAAAAAAAAGTAAAGCTATGGATTTCAAAAAGGTAACAGCACCTTTAACCACAACAACACAGGATTTCACTCAACTCGATCGTGAAACAGGAAACATCTATGAATCGGTTAGGATTGTTGGTAAACGGGCCAACAGGATTAGCCAGGAGATGAAGCAGGAGCTTAACCGCAAGCTGGAGGAGTTTGCCTACTACACCGATAACCTAGAAGAGGTTTTCGAAAATCGTGAGCAAATTGAGATCAGCAAGTTTTACGAGCGATTGCCAAAGCCTGCCCTTATTGCACTTCAGGAGTTTCTCGACTCAAAATTATATCACAGGAAAAGTATCGAAACGCAGAATCAGTAGTGATTAAATGGTTAAAGGGAAAAATATTCTCCTCGGCATCACTGGCAGTATAGCCGCATACAAAGCGGCTACACTGGTTCGCCTCCTTGTAAAGGAAGGTGCCAGCGTAAAAGTTGTAATGACACCGCTTGCCAAAGAGTTTATCACTCCCCTAACCCTAGCAACACTTTCCAAGAACCCAATCCTTGTCGATTTTTTTAATCCCGAAAACGGGGATTGGAATAGCCATGTTGATCTGGGAATCTGGGCCGATCTTTACCTTATTGCTCCTGCATCGGCAAATACCATGGCCAAAATGGCAACTGGTGTGGCCGACAACCTTTTACTCACCTCTTATCTTTCGGCAAAATGTCCCGTGATGGTTGCTCCGGCAATGGATTTGGACATGTACCAGCATCCAACTACCCAAAAGAATATTGAAACACTTAAGGGTTACGGGAACATAATTATTGAAGCGGCTACAGGCGAGTTGGCCAGTGGATTGATGGGAAAAGGGAGAATGGAAGAGCCTGAAAATATCTTTAAAGCTGTAAGCGATTTTTTCGAAACGCAGGGCCACTTAAAAAGTAAAAAGATTCTTGTTACTTCAGGACCCACCTACGAACCCATTGATCCGGTTCGCTTTATTGGGAACCACTCATCTGGGAAGATGGGAGCAGCAATTGCCCAAGAACTCGCAATACGAGGTGCACAGGTTGAGTTTATCACCGGGCCCACTAAAATGCTCCCTAATAGCCCTCGCATAAATATCCACAGGGTAAAAACTGTAGCAGATATGTATAAGGTAGCAACTGAGCATTTCCCAAGTTGCGACATAGCTATTCTTGCTGCGGCTGTAAGCGATTTCACCCCAACTCAGGTTGCTAAGGAGAAGATCAAAAGAAAGGGCGACAAGTTGATACTTGATCTTGAACCCACTACCGATATTGCCAAGTCGCTTGGGCAAATTAAAACATATAAGCAAACACTTGTTGGATTTGCCCTGGAAACGGAGAATGAGCTAGACAATGCAAAGAGGAAACTTACTTCAAAAAACCTCGACTTTATCGTTCTTAACTCCACCAACGACACAGGCGCAGGATTTGATGTTGATACTAACAAAATTACAATCATCGATCGCACGGGCAAGGCTACTCCATTCCCTCTTAAATCGAAGCAGGAAGTTGCCCGTGATATAGTGGATACACTGGTCAAAAGCATTCATAATGCTTAATACATAGCTTCACCCACAAACGTCCGGCTATGCAAAACTTAAAGAAATTTCTTGCTTTAACGATTCTGATTGCAATTCCATCTATTGCTTTCGCTCAGGAGTTACGGTGCAACGTGCAGATAAACTCCCAGAAAATTCAGGGTACAAACCGTCAGCTATTTCAAACCCTGCAAACGGCCATCTACGAGTTTATGAACAATACCTCGTGGACTAACCACATTTACGGCCAGGACGAGCGCATTGAGTGTACTGTTAGCCTTACCCTTAACGAGCAGATTGGCTCCAATGAGTTCCGTGGATCTATACAGGTTCAATCGCGCCGCCCAATCTTCGGCACATCGTACAATACCACAATGCTTAATATAGTTGACAATAATCTGCAGTTCCGCTATATCGAGTTCGATCCATTGGAGTTCTCGGATACCAGGCACACCAACAACTTAACATCTATCCTGGCATACTACGCTTACATTATCCTTGGATTTGATTACGACTCGTTCTCGTACCTAGGTGGTAGTGAGTACTTTCAGAAGGCCGAACGTGTTGTCAATAATGCCCAGAATACCACCGATGGCGAACGAGGTTGGAAAGCTTACGAGGGTAATCGAAAAAACAGGTACTGGCTTATCGAGAATATTATCAACCCAAAATATCGGCCCATACGAGAGGTTAACTACAAGTATCATCGCATGGGTTTCGACCGTATGAGCGACAAGTTGGTAGAGGGTCGTGCCGAAATTGCCGAAGTGCTAACCAGCATTCAACGGGTTTACCGCGAAAAACCCGATCCCTACATGTATCTGCTACAGGTTTTCTTCGATGCTAAAAGCGATGAGCTGGTAAGTTTATTCACCGAATCGTTCCCAGCCGAGAAAACTCGGGTCGTGAATATTCTAACTGAGGTAGATAATGCCAATGCATCAAAATATAATCGCATTAACACCAGCGGCATTAACCAGTAAGTTCCGTTTCTGCTGCTGTAATGTACTAACTTTTTGGGGTCATGCTTAAAAATCTAATAGTACAGAATTACGCTTTAATCGATAACCTTGAGATCTCATTTCATCAGGGGTTAAACATTATTACGGGTGAAACCGGAGCTGGAAAATCGATTATTCTTGGGGCAATGGGATTAATCCTTGGGAATAGAGCGGAGACAAACGTTCTTAAAAACAAGGAAAAGCCCTGCGTGGTTGAGGGTACTTTCCACCTCGAGGGATACAATCTGCAAGATTTTTTTGCCGGCAACGATATTGAGTATAGCCATCTAACCTCTATCAGACGACATATTAATCCAGCCGGTAAGTCACGAGCATTTGTAAACGAGATTCCCGTAACTCTAAACATTCTTAAGGATTTAGTAAGTCAAATTATCGACATTCACTCGCAGCACGAGAATCTTCTACTTTCCGATAGCACTTTTCAACTCTCGGTACTCGACTCGTACACCGAAAACACAATGCGGCTTGCCACTTACAGGCAACATTACGAGAAATACAAAACTCTTAAGTTTGAGCTAGACGAGTTACAGGCCAAATCGCAGAAGGCAAAATCCGATCTCGATTACCTCCAATTCCAACTTACCCAGCTCGAAGGAGCTAAACTTAAAGCTGGTGAGGATGTAGAGCTAGAGAATCTCCAACAGCAGCTTGCCCATGCCGAGGAGATTAAATCGTCGTTATTGAATGTCTTTAATCTGCTAAATTCTGACGAGAATTCAATTCTCATGTGGCTAAAAGAGGCTGAAGCCTCCTTGAGCAAGATTGCAGGATTTTACATCACCGCCAGCGATATGACCAAACGAATTGAGAGTTGCCGTTTGGAGCTGAAAGATCTGGCCCAGGAAATAGAGATAAAAAACGAAAAGGTTGAGCTGGATCCCAGCGAGCTCGAGGCAGTTTCTCAACGACTCGACATGCTGCTAAATCTCCAGCAAAAACATAGGGTTAGCAGCTCCGAGGAACTTATTGCAATACGCGATAGCCTTAGAATTCAGGTTGATGAGATTACCAATTACGATTATGTAATTGAAAAGAAAACACAAGAACTTGCTGCCTGTAGAGCCGAAGCAATGGATCTTGCTGAGGAGATTAGCCAAACAAGAAAAGGTGGTAGTGCCGAATTTGAGCAAAACATCAAAGCGTTACTCGCTCAGCTGGGAATGCCCTATGCCGATTTTAAAGTCGATTTTGCAACACTCCCCGACTTTAATTCATACGGTATCGATAAGGTTACTTTCCTCTTCTCTGCCAACAAGCAAATGTCCCTAAATGAGCTTTCGAAAGTGGCCTCGGGCGGAGAACTTTCGAGGTTAATGCTAAGCCTTAAATCGCTAATGGTTAAAACCAAAGGGCTACCCACCATCATTCTAGATGAAATTGATACTGGGGTCTCTGGCGAAGTGGCCGATAAGGTTGGCAATATCATAAATACAATGGCTCAGAGTATGCAGGTAATTAATATTACACACTTGCCCCAAATTGCATGCAAGGGCAATCACCATTACCTTGTATACAAGGAGAATAATCATGAAACATCCATTACCCAAATAAAACTCCTTAATAAGGAGGAGCGCATTTTAGAAATTGCAAAAATGCTCAGCGGCGAGAAAATTTCGGATGCCGCCATAGTAAACGCCAAACACCTGCTAAGCAAATCCTTAGGATGATTTGCTGAAAATCTTTTTCGCAAATACATTTTCAAAACGAACATCGTAGGCGTATCTTTGTTTAACTAAACTGGTTAAATGACCGTTTAAATTTTATCTCGGAAAATATTCATCAACATAATAAAGTATGGCTAATAATTTACTCAAAGGAAAAAAGGGAATCATTTTTGGAGCGCTGAATGAGAGCTCCATAGCATGGCATGTGGCCGAGATGGCGCACGCCGAGGGTGCAGAACTGGTGCTTACCAACACTGCGGTTGCAATGCGAATGGGCACTATCGAAGAACTCGCTAAGAAATGCAACGCCCTACTTATTCCTGCCGACGCCACCAGCGTTGAGGATTTACAGAATCTGTTCCAGAAAGCGATGGCCCATTTTGGTGGAAAAGTTGATTTTGTGCTTCACTCCATTGGGATGTCGCCCAACGTTCGCAAAGGCAGAACTTATGATGATTTGGATTACCAAAACTTCTCAAAAACCCTCGATATTTCTGCCATATCATTTCACAAGATGCTACAGGTAGCTTGGAAACTCGATGCAATAAACGAATGGGGTTCAGTTCTTGCACTTTCATATATAGCCGCTCAGCGAACCCTTTATGGATACAACGATATGGCCGATGCTAAGGCTCTACTCGAATCGATTGCACGCAGCTTTGGCTATATTTTTGGCCGCGAACGAAAAGTTAGGATTAACACCATTTCTCAATCGCCTACTCTTACAACTGCTGGTAGCGGTGTAATGGGCTTTGAGGGGCTACTTGACTTTACCGACCGCATGTCGCCACTAGGCAATGCCGATGCTCATGAATGCGCAGGATTCTGTATCACGCTTTTCAGCGATCTCACGCGCAAAATCACCATGCAGAACCTATACCACGATGGCGGATTCTCCAGCATGGGGATGAGCCAACGTGCTATGGCTGTTTACAACAAAAACCTTGACGAGTGCAGAGATTGCCAGTAACCAACATCTAAAAATTAAAAAAGCCCCTTTTCAGGGGCTTTTTTGTTGGGGAATTATCCCAAGTATGCTTTTAGCAGCTTGCTTCGTGAAGTATGTCGAAGCCGTCTAATGGCTTTTTCTTTAATCTGACGAACACGCTCACGGGTTAGGCCAAACTTTTCACCAATCTCCTCAAGAGTCATCTCCTGACAGCTTATTCCAAAGAAAAGTTTTATGATATCGCGTTCCCTTTCGGTCAGTGTAGCTAGCGAACGGTCAATCTCACGGCAAAGCGACTCGTTAAGCAACGATTTATCAGCATTGGGTGAATCACTATTAACCAGCACATCGAGTAGGCTATTCTCTTCGCCATCAACAAAGGGAGCGTCAACCGACACGTGACGACCCGATACACGAAGGGTATCAGCCACTTTCTCCTTGGGCAGCTCTAGCAAATCGGCTAGCTCTTCGGGCGAAGGAGTCCTTTCGAACTGCTGCTCAAACTTTGAGAATGCTTTGTTTATCTTGTTGAGAGATCCAACCTGATTTAGGGGAAGCCTAACAATACGCGATTGCTCGGCAAGAGCCTGAAGAATTGATTGCCTAATCCACCATACAGCGTAGGAGATAAACTTGAATCCACGGGTTTCATCGAATTTCTCGGCAGCCTTTATCAATCCTAGGTTACCCTCGTTTATCAAATCGGGTAAGCTTAGCCCTTGATTCTGATACTGCTTAGCAACAGACACCACAAAACGCAGATTTGCCCGTGTAAGCTTTTCAAGTGCTTCCTGATCCCCTTTTTTGATACGCTGGGCGAGTTCTACCTCTTCCTCTACCGTGATCAATTCCTCTTTTCCAATCTCCTGTAAGTACTTATCAAGCGAAGCACTCTCCCTGTTTGTAATTGATTTTGTAATCTTAAGTTGTCTCATCTCAAACCGTTAAATTTTCACGAAGTTATGGCAATTTGAATATAAAGTCAAGTATAAAACGTTGATAGCAAGTAAATGTTGAAAAACGATGCAACAAAAAAGGTTAAATACAACCGTTATAGGCCTAAAAAAGCCCGCAAAGATAATAAATATTGCGGCTAGAAAGAATCTAACCGCAATAATAAGTTAAAATACTTTGTGGTAAAACTTATATCCCAATTGCGTAGTATGCCACTAAACCATTAGGATATACACCCTCAATAAGAACTCCTCCCGACAAAGTGGATAAGGATTGATATAACTCCTGAACAGTGGTTACGCTTGTACGGTTAACTCGGGTAATAATAAACCCCTCTTTTACACCTTGTTCTTTAAGTTTCCCATCCTTAAGCTTAATAACCTGCAAACCATTTCTAATCCCTAGTCTACGCATTAGATTTGCATCTATCTCCTTAAGCTCTGCACCTAGTACATCAACAATCTCATCGGACTTAACCACCTCGAATCCACCCCTCATGTTACGTAGCACAACCTCATATTGTTTCTTTTTATTACTTCTATTTACTAGAATTTCCACCTTATCCTTAGGCCTAAACTTGCTAATCTGCTCCTGGAGTTGGTTTGGTGAGTTCACCTCAATACCATTAACCTCCAGAATAATATCGCCTTCCTTTAGGCCAACCGCCTCGGCAGCGCCGCCTTCGGAGACCCCAGCAATGTAAACACCCTTTAAATCCTTGATTTTCTTTTCCTCGGCCAATTTGGGTGTAATTTCACTAATTGAAACACCCAGAAGGGCACGCTGCACCTCTCCAAACTCAATTATATCGAGCGCTACTTTTTGGGCAATGGATGTTGGGACAGCAAATGAGTATCCAGCAAAATTGCCGGTTTGCGAAGCAATAGCGGTATTAATTCCTACCAATTCGCCCTTGAGGTTAACTAATGCCCCTCCACTGTTGCCAGGGTTAACGGCAGCGTCGGTTTGGATAAACGACTCAATGGCATACTGATTTGAGAGGATATTAATATTACGTGCCTTTGCGCTAACAATTCCTGCTGTAACCGTTGAGTTAAGATTAAAGGGATTTCCAACGGCTAACACCCACTCTCCTACCTTCAGATTCTCAGAGTTGCCAAATGGTACAAATGGCAGGCTTGAGGCTTCAACCTTAATTACAGCCAAGTCGGTGCTAGGGTCACGGCCAATTACCTTTGCGTCGAAAGTTCGCTTATCATTTAGCACAACCTCTATGTTATCGGCTTTATCGATAACGTGATTATTGGTGATAATATAGCCGTCGTTGCTAATAATTACTCCTGATCCGGAACCCATTACTGGCTGTGAATCGCGTTGGCGTGGGCCAAAAAAGAAATCGTAAAAAGGGTTGCCAAACGAGTAATCGGGTTGCGACCGCATGGCTTTTGTTTTAACGTGAACCACGCCGTGAATAGTTCTCTCGGCAGCAAATGTAAAATCGGTTATCTCACCAGTGCTGGTAGCAAACGCGGCCATGCTAACAGGCATGGTGTCGTGCACTGAAACCGGTATATGCTTAATTACGGTCGACTGCTTATCTAAGTACTGGGTTGAAAAGAAAACCACGAGTCCACCAATGATTGAAAAAAGGAGCGGTGTAAAAAATCTATTTGTTTTCATAGTATTCAATTTTTAGTTTTCAACATGAAAACGTACAAAACCTGTACCTTATGATATTAGTATACTGATTGTTAACACACCTTAACATATCTGTCATTTTTACTGACAGAAGGGGGATTGTGTCGGAAAAAAGTGCAGGCTACTTGGTGCTAGAATGGCATAATTTTAAAGGGGAGTGAAACCATTTCGGAGAAAGTTTCACCGGTTTCAAACATATCCTCATCGCCCACGCGGTAATACCAATGGATAATAATGGGCTTTTTTTGACGATGAATCTCCTTGAGGATATTCAGGATTTCAAGGAATTTTTTAGATGTTGAGGTGTTGAAGTAGTCGAGTTTAAAGACTACGATGGTTTCGCGATTGGGGGTAGTGACGTACAGCTTAAACCAGTCGATTATTGGGTTGAAGAACTCGTTACAGTCTTCGGGTAATGATTTGCCATAAAATTCAAACCTACTCCTATCCTTATCCAAATTCACCTCGGGGGTGAATTGGGTTTCGGGTAATCGTATAGGCTTCAGATTGTACATAAATTGAGTATTTATAGTAAAGGTAAAAAAATATGTTGGAATAACAACAAACAGTCCCAAAAAGTTTAGGCCAAGCGGAGCTTTAGTATTTTATCGGATTTAAAGGATGATGGAATAAAAAAGAGGCTGCCATACTGGCAACCTCTAGGTATAATTCTTTTGTGACTATAGTCTCAATCTATTTTAGAGAATCAACTACGGCTTTAAAGGCCTCGGGGTGATTCATCGCCATATCGGCAAGAACCTTACGGTTAAGGGCGATACCTTTCTCGTTAACTTTACCTATAAACTCGGAGTACGACATTCCATACAAGCGGGTAGCGGCATTGATACGCTGAATCCAAAGTGCTCTGAATTCTCCTTTTTTCTTTTTGCGGTCGCGATACGCGTACTGCATCCCTTTTTCAAGGGTGTTTTTGGCAACGGTGTAAACGTTACCCCGGCTAAGGAAGTTCCCTTTGGTTTGTTTTAAAATCTTCTTCCTTCTTGCCCTTGATGCAACTGCATTTACTGAACGTGGCATAATTAAACTTCTGTTTGCGAATGATTAGCGTTTCGGTCTTTCGAACTCTTATGTGCTAAGGCATTCTAGTTAAAAAATCAAGTAACTTCAATGTAAGCGGTAAAACTTCTTACTTAAGCGCTAACAACTTCATAATGTTGTTGGTGTCGGCCTTGCTAACTAAACCAGAGTGCGTAAGGTTACGCTTTTGCTTGGTGGTTTTTTTAGTAAGGATATGGCTCTTGTAAGCGTGCTTCCGCTTAATCTTCCCTGTACCGGTTAAAGCGAAACGCTTTTTTGCACCGGAATTTGTTTTTACTTTAGGCATTCTCCTTAATTATATTTGGTTAACAAAAAAAAATCTAGCTTTTCTTTTTTACCGATTTGGGGGAGATGAACATGATCATCCTTTTGCCTTCGAGTTTAGGCAGCTGGTCGACCTTTCCCACCTCTTCCAGATCCTGAGCAAACTTAAGGAGAAGAATTTCTCCTTTCTCTTTAAAGAGAATGGTGCGGCCTTTAAAGAATACATAGGCCTTCACTTTTGCTCCATCGGCAAGGAATTTCTCAGCATGTTTAAGTTTAAAGTTGTAGTCGTGCTCATCGGTATTGGGTCCAAACCGAATCTCTTTAACTACTACTTTCAAGGCATTAGCTCTGATCTCCTTCTGCTTCTTTTTCTGCTGATAAAGGAACTTCTGGAAATCAATTACGCGGCAAACTGGAGGATCGGCCTTATCGGAGATAAGAACCAGATCTAAGTCCAAATCGCTAGCCAGTTTCCTGGCCTCCTCGATGGACATAACGCCTGCGTTGTCGATGTTCTCGCCAACGACGCGAACAACCCGTGTGCGAATCTGCTCGTTCTTAAGGTATTTGCTCTCTTGCTCGTTACCTTTTTTGATTCTCGGTGTAGCTATGCTTCGGTCCTCCTTTAAATTAGTTAGTACTCAATTATTCTATCTGTTTTTTAACCTCATCGGCTACCAAATTGGCAAAATCATCCATTTTCATTTGCCCCTTATCGCCCTCACCCTGAACACGAACGGAAACTAAGTTCTCATCAGCTTCCTTTTCGCCCACAATTAACAGGTAAGGAATTCGCTTTAACTCATTATCCCTGATCTTCTTACCCACCTTCTCGTTCCTGTCGTCAATCAGGGTGCGAATATCGCAATTATTTAAGAAATCAGCAACTTTTTTTGCGTAATCATTGAATTTTTCACTGATTGGTAAAACAACAGCCTGATCGGGAGCTAACCAAAGAGGGAATCGACCGCCAGAATGCTCAATAAGAACAGCCACAAACCGCTCCATGGAGCCAAAGGGTGCGCGGTGAATCATTATGGGGCGATGACGTTTGTCGTCGGCTCCAATATACTCCAGCTCAAAGCGTTCGGGCAGGTTATAGTCAACCTGAATTGTACCCAGCTGCCACTTACGACCGATGGCATCCTTCACCATGAAATCGAGTTTTGGCCCATAGAATGCTGCCTCACCTAGTTCGGTTGTTGTCTGTAGGCCTTTCTCTTTAACTGCCACAATAATTGCTTGCTCTGCCTTCTCCCAGTTCTCGTCGCTTCCAATGTACTTCTCCCTATCGTTAGGATCGCGAAGCGAAATTTGTGCAGTGAACTCGGGAAAGTTAAGTGTTTTAAATATGTACAGTACTATATCGATAACCTTAACAAACTCCTCCTTTAGCTGATCGGGACGGCAAAATATGTGGGCATCGTCCTGTGTAAATCCTCTTACTCGAGTTAGACCATGCAATTCACCGCTCTGCTCGTAGCGATAAACGGTTCCAAACTCAGCCATACGAACGGGTAGATCCTTGTAGGAACGGGGTTTCGACTTGTAAATCTCGCAGTGGTGAGGACAGTTCATGGGCTTCAGCAGAAACTCCTCGCCCTCGGCCGGTGTATGGATTGGCTGAAACGAGTCCTTGCCATACTTGGCATAGTGGCCCGAAGTAACGTAAAGCTCCTTTTGACCAATATGCGGGGTGATAACCTGCTCGTAGCCATACTTTTTCTGAACACGCTTCAAGAAATTCTCAAGGCGTTCGCGCAGCTGTGCTCCCTTGGGTAACCACAAAGGTAACCCTTGTCCTACTTTCTGAGAGAAGGTGAATAGCTCAAGTTCCTTACCCACCTTACGGTGATCGCGTTTCTTAGCCTCCTCTAGCATAACCAAGTACTCGTCGAGTAGAGCTTTTTTGGGGAATGATATCCCGTAGATGCGGGTTAACTGCTTATTCTTCTCGTTACCACGCCAGTAAGCGCCTGCTAGCGACAAAAGCTTAAATGCTTTGATGTATCCAGTATCGGGAAGATGTGGGCCACGGCAAAGATCACTGAAATTTCCCTGTGAGTAAAATGTAATAGTTCCGTCCTCAAGGTCGTTTATAAGCTCTACCTTGTAGGGATCGCCCTTTTGAGTGTAAGTATTAAGCGCTTCGGCTTTAGAAACTTCTTTACGTGTAATGGGCTCCTTGGCTTGAACTATTTCCATCATCTTTGCCTCAATTTTCGATAGGTCTGAATCGGAAACGGAGTAGTCCCCAAAGTCGATATCGTAGTAGAAACCATTCTCAATACTTGGTCCTATGCCCAATTTTACTCCTGGGTAAAGGCTTTCAACGGCCTCGGCCATAAGGTGAGCCGATGAGTGCCAGTAGGCATGCTTGGCCTCCTCCTCGTCCCATTTATGGAGTTTTACTGCTGCGTCGGTGTTAATTGGTCGGGTTAAGTCCCATAGTTCACCATTAACGGTAATTGAAAGGACCTCCTTGGCCAAGCGATCGGATATGTTTTTGGCTATATCAAGGCCTGTAACGCCTTGATCGAACTCGCGTGAGTTGCCATCGGGAAAAGTTATTCTTATCATTTGCTAAAAATATTGAAAAACGAGCGCAAAGTTAATCATTATTATCAAAGTAACAGGATTTTGAAGATAAAGTTCATGGTTTGATATTTTGCTTTAGGCTATACCCACCAAAATGCTAATTAGCTCTTCTAATTGCATGTACAGCATAGTATCGTGGGTAGAAAAACCTAAGCAAGGGTCGAACACCCAGCTGGTATGTTGGTGCTGTCCACTTTTCAGTATAATCAATTTCCCATCCAGCCTTTTCGAGAAGCATATCAAACTGCCAGGGTTCAAATTCATGGTAATGCCACACTAGTGTTGCGTTGTTTTTAGAATAAACCTTGTATAATCTTATAATTCAGCAAATTATAGACGTTCTTTGATTTTTTGATTTCAAAACACGGTACTTTTGTTAGAAAACCGTGAATAAAGGAAA
>JAVEYY010000023.1:0-74142 GCA_034003245.1 Tenuifilaceae bacterium | reverse complement strand
TCTGAGCATCTCGATTTTTGACAAAACGCCAATAAATGAACTACTTACAAACTTTTCAAAGAACAATGAAATCAAAGATATCTATAATCAACTGAATTTATTCGACTTATAACGCAACACTAGTGTGTCAATTTATATAAATTAATCGAAAATGATAATACTATAAAAGGTTAGTGATGTTGTTCGATATTTTTAGAATCTTGTAAACCTCACCAAGCTCATTTTTAATTGGCGTGTATGTTTCCTGAAAAACGAAGGTATGATTGTTAACCGTAAATCGGTTTACCTGTTTTTGGGGAATTCCGTTGCGTAAGTTACTCCAAAAAGTATCGTACTCCCTCTTTTGCTCTGGGCTAAACTCTAGCTTATCGGAATGATGTGTTCCCATTACCTCATCGCGCGAAAGGCCGAGCAAATCGAGGTATGAATCGTTGATGGAAGTAATGTAACCCAACGAGTCGTACTCGATAACGAAGCTGGAGTTATTAAGCGCTTCGATAAAGCACTGCATCTCGGAAGTTCGTCGGGTCGATTCCTCTTGAGTTGCCTGCAACTCTTCCATATTCTGGCGCATCTCCTCCTCCTGAGCCAGCATCTCCTCCGCTTGTTGCTGAGTTTTGGTTAGCAACTCAGCGGTTCTAATGCTCACCCTAACCGTTGTGATGGTTGATGCAATGCTCTGGGCTAAGCGCTCAACAAGATCAACCTGATATGTTTCAAATTCGCTGAATGAAGCTATTTCAATCACACCCAAAACAGTATCATCAAGCATAAGAGGAACTATAAGCAGAGCATTAGGTGTGCTCTCCCCAAGTCCCGACGTAATCTCGATATAGCCCTCGGGTATCTCGGTTAGAATAATCGATTTTTTCTCCAGGGCACAAGCGCCAATAAGCCCTTCGCCCACTAGGATATTCTTTTGCTTGTGTTTAATACGATTGTATGCAAATGCCGCTTTAAGCTCAAAGAATTGGTTATTGGCTTCATCATCGTTTAGCAAGAACAACCCTCCCTGATTGGCCCCAAGGGTATTCACCACCTCGCGAATTATTGCTTTTGACAACTTATCCAGATTGTCATTATCCTGCCTAAGAATCTCGGCAAATTTGGCCAATGCCTCGTTCGACCATCGTCTAAGATTATCCTCGGCTTTTCTCATCTCATTCTCATCGTGAGCTTGTTTTAGGCTACTGCGCATATCCATTAAGGCTTTTCCCAGGGCATCCTCTTCGCTCAGCTTAATGAAATGGGCATCAAGATTTCCTTTGCCAATGCTTGTGGCAAAATCGACCTTGTGGCTAAGCCCATTTATGGTAGTATTCAGTGCCACTGTCATTTGGCCTATCTCATCGTTTGCCTTAACCGGTAGAATCATATCTTCAGACACATTACCCTGTGCCATACGCTTGAGTGTACCTGTAATGGTGGAGATGGGATTAAAGAGTGCTCGGGAGAACAGGATAATAACAGTGCTCAGTATCAACAACCCAATAATTCCAACAATAATTGAAATGGTTAGGTTCCTATTGGCTTGGGCCAGCAGCACCGATTTTGGGACAACAACGGCCATGGACCAAGGGCTACGTGTTTGGCCAACTACGATTGGAGCAAACACAAAAAAAGAGTTTATACCATTTATATCGTGAGCCATAAATGATACTTCCTGGCCATTGGCAATACGCTCTACAACGCCAAAGTTATTGAAGATATCTTCGTAATCCTCTAAGGCATTACTTCCAAGGCGATCCCTATCGGGATGCGACACATACTTAAGATCGCTTGAGAGCAAAAAAGCGAAACTTTGCTCAAAGGGCTTAACCTGCTTAACTATATGATACAAACTTTCCAGGGCAATGTCGAGTCCAACTACACCAATGTAGTTCCCCTCGTTCGTAATAGGGGTAATAAGACTCGTCATCAGTATATTAT
The DNA here is from genome assembly GCA_034003245.1 of Tenuifilaceae bacterium. Classification (GTDB taxonomy): domain Bacteria; phylum Bacteroidota; class Bacteroidia; order Bacteroidales; family Tenuifilaceae; genus Perlabentimonas. The sequence goes on along the minus strand of JAVEYY010000023.1, from coordinate 72,213 downwards.
CCTTTTCGTTGCCCGTAAAATTTGCCAAGTATGGATTTTCCAACCAATCCTTTGGATTGGCCTTAATTCGAGCGTACTCGGCTCCATCGCCTGTTAAGCTAGAAAGGTAGAAACGGCTTTTGATCTGGTTTCCCTCGCGCCACAGCTCTGCTTTATATCGTCCGTAATCCTTGGTGTAGTTTTTATCAATCTGCTTTAGTTCCCAGCTATCCCAAACCGATAATAGATGTGGATTTTTCTCCATAACATCGGTGTAGATTTTTGGGAATATTTTTTTCCACTGCTCTTCGGGCATTTGGGTGTATGATCTTACGGTTTGAGCCAGCGTTTGGGCAGTAATCAAATCTTTCTCCAGCATTATCCGCATGTCGGATGCGTACTTCTGAGCGGTTGCGACGGTAACCGACATGGCATCGTTCATGGCTGCATTCCGCGAGTTGAAGCTTATGTACCCAACCGAAAGTATGTATATAATGGCTGACACCCCAACTACGGTCACAAAGATTCTCTGCTGAAGGTTGAGCGTTTTATTCATGATAGATGTATTTTACAATAAAAGATGCATACCTCAACGGATTGGGGTATGCAATATGTCACAATGCAAAAGCATAGAATGCCGCTAACTAGTAAAAGCCCTGCAGTTTCCGCACACGCGGGGTTATGCACATTATGGGTATTCGTGATGAGGCTTTCCCCTTGCTTTCCTGTACGTATGTGGTGTACTTGTCGGCCATGATCAGTATTAGGTCGGCGTCGATATTGTTGGCAAACTTAAACACCTCATCCTTAAATGAATTTTGTCGCTTGGCAGTTTTGATACCATACACAATCTTATTACCATCGAGCATCTTCTTGGTAAAGTAGATATTGTTGGCCATATTACGCTTTCGACCCTCGTCCTTTATGTAGGGCTTAATTAGGTTGATATTACACTTGTAGTACTTGGAGAGGTAAATGATCCAATGGAGAGTTTCCTTGTACTTCTTGTCGTAATCAAGCGGAACAACAATCTCGATATAGTGAGTATGCACCGGCACCGATTCGGCAATGACAAATGGGATAGACAGATTTTTTACAGAAAGCCTGCGCATAAAGGAGCTCGATTCAAACTTTTTCTTTCCATACTTATAATTCTTGTATGCAACTATAAGGTTTAGGTTAGCTGTTGATATTAACTCTTTGATGATGTTTGTGGGGTTACCCTCCAGAACCATAGAGAAGATATGACAAGATGTGTCCTTGCTAATACCTTCGGCTACCTCCTCGAGACGGCGCTTCAAAACGTCAATCTCTTCGGGTTTAGCCGCCTTATTGCCAAGCATTTGCGACAACCAAGTGTTTGGCATTATGTGCAGAAGCAGTATATCGTTTCCTGCTACTTCGGCTAGCTGTAAAGCATGCTTAAGCGCTATCTCAGCCCCATCGGAAAAGTCCCAGGGAACCAATACAACTTTTTTGGGAGTAGTCATATTACGCACATTTTTGAAATGAAATCAAAATAAAAACCCCGTTAAATATATCAATTATTATTGTAATGCTAGCAAATCTAGCCACGAAAAATTACTATTTAATTTTCGGCCATCCACGATCGAAGCTTATCGAGCTGGCTTTGCTTGTTAACATTTCTTAGCTTACGGGCCGTTTTGGTAAAGTAGGAATGCTTAGCTATAAACTTAATTTGCAGCTCGTTCCACTCCCTTAAGGTACCAATCTTTCCGTGCTCATGTAATTCACGATACAACATGTTCGACACTGGAATAAAATCTGTTCTTCCTAGGTAGTCGAGATCGGCATCGCACATAATCTCCTCCAACAAATTATTGGGTTTTGGGGGGAGTTTTGTGCTCATAATCAGATCGGATACGACCTCAATCTGCTTTTCGGTGTAGTAGTACTCAGGCAAAATTTCGCGGGCAAGCTTCACCGCCATCTCCTCGTGGGTGCTGTAATCAATCATATGTCCTGCATCGTGAAAAAGAGCCGCAGTTCTGAGAAGCAGTAGCTGCTCATTGGAAACATTTTCCGATCGGCCAATGAGCTCTACTTGAGTATACACGTCAACGGTGTGTTTTAAGTTATGGTAGTACAAATTCTGGGGCAATCCCTTTTCGAGTTTCTCCAGAATAAAGTCTTCCAAATCGCAAAGTCTAACCAGTTGAAGGAGAATTTGAAAGTCGTAGTTGGGCACAACACCTAGCTGATCTACCGAAAGACTTGGTTTGATACCGTTAACAAAGTACATCTCAATATCGCCCTTATTTTTAACGGGCATTCTGCCCCTATAGGTGCAATCGAAATATTCGCTTACCAGCATAAAAGTATTTCCAGAGATATTTATCTGACCAACCTCACCCGACGATTCCATCCTGCTTGCTGTGTTCACAGTGCTTCCCCAAATATCGTATGAGAGCTTGTTGCGACCCACAACACCAGCAATAACAGGGCCAGTATCAATACCAATACGCAATTCCCAAATATCTTGAACATGCTCGGCATTGCGAACCAAATCCTTCATGTAGTGAATCATCTCCAAAGCTGCCAGCACAACCTCAACCGAGTTGGTTCGGTTCTTTTGAGGAATTCCTCCAGCACACATGTATGCATCACCTATGGTTTTTATTTTCTCAATTCTATACTTCTCAACAACCGAATCGAAGTAAAGAAAAAACCTGTCGAGTTGATCGATCAATGCCTCAGGATTGGTCTCATCCGTAATTCGAGTAAACCCCTCAATATCACAAAACAAAACGGTTACAACCTGAAAACGTTGCGTGTTAACCCTTCCCTTTTCCTTTAGCTCCGAAGCTGTTTCTTTTGGAAGCACGCGGGCTAAAAGGTTATCAGTCTTCTCCTTTTCTCTAACAAGCTCCTCGGTTCGTGTATTTATAAGGCTCTCAAGCTTAAAGCGAACTTTTGTGTAGCTGTATCTTCGCCACTTAAATGTAGAGTAAAGCACTAGAAACAGGAGAACCGAAAGTGCCACAATAAAGAATGGCGTTTCGTAAAAATGGGGTTTCACGATAAAATCAACCGACGTAATATCGGACTCCTTTCCCCAGAAATTTCGAGTCTTAAGCATTAGTGAGTAAGAACCTGGGCGAAGCCCATTAATTTCGCGCATGCTATTGCTGGTCCACGGAGTCCAACTTATATCGAATCCTACCAAAAAACTTGAGTATTGAGCATTGCCATACGATGTATCCCATCCACCTGACGCGTTGGACGAAAACCTAACCTGAAGATTTCGTAATCCAGGCATATAAGTTCGTCCTACAAAATTATCGTCTACCACATATCCATCGCGAATACTGTACGACTTGTCACGCCTTTCGAGCAACAAACGATTTATGGTTGCAGTTGGTTTTCCGCCAAAAACATTGGAGTTCTTGTAGTAGTGAATTCCAAGATTTGTGACCACAAGCAATGTACTATCAGGAAGCATTAATACTTGCTTAAGCTCTTCCGAGGAAAGCAGAGGGGCAAGTGGTTTCTTTGGTTCGTATCTACCAGTTGTTGAATCGCTCTTATACAACCAAAGGGTATAAATACCGGAAAAGGGTTCGAAAATTCTTAGCATCACTAAGCCAGCTTCACTATCCAAAACTGGTAGATATTGACTTGTTGAGTCACAAAAAACCAGATTATCTATCTTGCTATTCCGATAATCGAATTCATATAAGCAATCGTTGATTTTTAAATAGGGTTGTGAATTCTGATTGGTAGTGAGCGACAAGGCACCAGTCATCAGCAGCTCATTATCCAGCAATATCCAGGGTTCATCAACATCATCAAAAGCCTTAACATACCAATGATTGGTCTCCACCTTAACGAGGAGATGGCCATTATGACTCAATACTTTTTCTATTTGCTGCAGGTTGAACGAAAAGTCAATTCGCCTAATCTTTTCCAATGGCTTAGAGAGGCTCTTACCAAAAAACCCGTTATCGCTTGCCCAAAGGAACCAGAGATTATCTGACTGTTCCACAAATGCAAATTGATTCGATCCTGAAAGAGTGGGCACTTGAATCAGTAGGTTCGCTCTTGTGCCGTTTATAGTAAAAAGTCCATTGGCTCCCACAGCATAAACTCCCGATGGATGAGAAAAGATTTGCTTTACAGGGCCATCGATTCCCGGGACTAAGCCAAACCGAAGTTGGCCTGGAGAACCAGAATAGGATGCCACAAAAAGACCATTGGTCGCACCACTATATATAAGATTATTGGCAAAAGCTAAAGATTGTGGCCTAATCATACTACAGCTACCACCACCATAAAGTCCAGTTGTGGACATGTTGGAAAAACTATGTATAGCAGTGGGGCTAAGGATTAGAAGTGTTTCGTTGGAGAATGGCAGGATATCGACAATCTGATCGGCTATTTCAGAGGTTTCAATCGCCGAAGCAGTGACCTTTCCGTCTTGGTTCTTGGCTTCAACTATTTCGTTACTCCCAAAAAGAAGAAACAGCTTATTATGTCCCGTCTGAACCTTTTTGATTTGTGCATTGCGCTCAATACTCATACCATCGAAAAGCCTTGTTTGGCTTGGCTCACCTGTCAGCTTGTTAATCCATGGATATCCACTCGTAACAGCGTACAACTGGTCTTGCGATCTAATTACATAAAGAAGTGAGCTGATTATATTCTCCGGCACAGACATTTTCTCAACAGAGCCTATGGGATCAGAAACACATCCTAACTCCCGATTATCCTTTGTATAAAAAACGTCCTTTAATGATTTTATAATTCTAATTCGGTGATATGCTGAATCAATCAGCTCAAATTCGGTGGAAAATCGCCAAAGCTTATTCTGAATAGAAAACACAACAACATCGTTGGTATCAACAGCAAAACTCGAAATACTTTCATCCCCGGCAATGGGAGGGTTCGAGAAAAGCTTTTTACGGTGGAGTAGGCCATTCGGTTGGAATTGAAACACCTCAACAGTATTGTTGTAGGCAAAGTATATTTGTCCCGAAGGGGCAACCGTGTAAATTGGTTTTTGAGGGAATTCAACATTCTCCCAACTTAGGCCATCAAAAATGGCTAAAGTCTTACCCCTTAGAAGTAGTATGAACGTTTCGTTAGCAGTAATAAATGACCCATTCTCGGAAATGAAACTGCTAGGCAAAGTACTAACCTTAACCTCGGTGGGAATGGGACGTGCAGCAGGTTGCAAATTATTGCCCTGACAATAAACAACAAAGGCAAGGCTAAAGAAAAAAAGTGATTGTAGTTTAATCAACAAATTCAGAAAATTCATACCTTAGACCTTTGATATTTCCCTAAAACCAACTGTTTATTTGCGTTTTTTGCAAAGAAACTAAATTAGTAAGATAATTAGCTATATATTGAGCTCAGATTTTAAGCAGCCAACAAACTTCAACATTATAAAATTAATTAAATATATGAATAATCACAAGAAAAAAATACTTGTCCCCACGGATTTCAAAACCCCAGCCTCCTATGCGCTTCAGCATGCAGTAAGAGTTTCGGGAGTTGTTGGCGAAACCATTGCGATGATTCATGTTGTGGGGTCACCCGCTGAAATTGCTGCTGCTCAGATTAAACTTGAGACCGATGCTAAGGAAGCGCAAAACAAGTATGGTGTTCTGCCCGAGGTTCTGGTTAGGGTTGGCGATGTAGCCGATGAGATTGCCAAAGCGGCTATCGATATAAACGCAAGCATTGTGATAATGGGATCGGCCAGCGTTAAGGGAAAGCAGGATTTGTCTAACCTACCTACCCTAAAGGTGATAACCAAATCAACGGTACCTTTTATCACTATTCAGGAACCACCCGTGAACAAACGCTACGATGATATCATCTTCCCTATAGATTTCACAGTTGAAAACAAGGAGAAACATGGCTGGATCTCATATTTCTGCGACTACTACATATCGAAATTCCACCTGATTAAACCCAATGTTTCCGATCCCGAACTAGTTGCTAAAGTTGACTTAAACATGGCTTCGGCGGTTCGTTTCCTCGATGAAAAAGGGGCAAAATACCAGATATATACCGCCCCCGGCATAAAACCCTACGCCGAAGAGGTTCTTGATATAGCAGTTAACATAAGAGCAGACCTTATTGTAATTATGACCACAAAGGTTTGCGACGACACCAAGTTTATCATGGAGCCCCACGAGCAAACCATAGTTGGTTACGCCGGCCACATTCCAGTAATGTGCATAAATCCAAGGTAACTAGGTAAATTATGCGCCATATCGTTTTTGCCACCAACAATAAGCATAAGCTGATGGAGGTGCAGAAAATGCTTGGAGAAAAGTTCCGGTTGCAAACCCTTAATGAGATTGGTTTTTTTGATGAAATCCCCGAGGATTACGCAACCCTTGAGGAGAATGCATCTCAAAAAGCCTGGCATATTCACAATATTTTTAAAACCGACTGCTTTGCCGACGACACCGGGCTTGAGGTTGAAGCGCTTGAGGGTGCTCCTGGTGTTTACTCGGCCCGGTATGCAGGGGAACAAAAAAATCCTAGCGACAATATTGTAAAGTTACTTAAAGAGCTTAAGGGGAAAGCAAACCGAACTGCTCAGTTCCGAACCGTTGTATCGCTAATTCTTAACGATAAAGAGTATCGGTTCGAGGGCATTGTTAGAGGAAGGATAATTGAAGAGTTGAAAGGAACAGCAGGTTTTGGCTACGACCCCATTTTTGTGCCCGATGGATACTCGCAAACTTTTGCCCAAATGGATCTTTTGGTTAAGAACAAGATAAGCCATAGGGGACTAGCTGTGCAAAAACTAACCGATTTTTTACTTTCACAATAGGAAACACACCTTAGTTGATTACCCTTTTTTGTGCAGATCATAATATCTGACATTTTTTTGGGTTTAGTAAAAAATGAAGCGCTTAAAAAATATGTGGAAAAATCTGCTGCTAATACTCCTTCTGGCAAACCATTCGTTAGGTTTTGGTCAGATAGGTGTTGGAAAATGGCGCGATCACTACTCGTTCCGAGCTTTAATTGCTGTTGCAACTACTCCTAACCGAATATATGCCGCCTCGGCCAATGGCGTATTTTGGTATTGTCCTTCGGATGGTCACATCGGGAAACACACCACAGTTAATGGTTTAAACGATGTAGGTATCACAACCATTGCATATTCTGCAAGCACCGAAATTCTTGCTGTTGGATATGAGAATGGGAATATCGATCTTGTTTTAAATGATAGGGTTGTAAATCTCCCCTTTATCAAGCAAAAGATGATGCAAGGATCGAAGCAGATAAACCACTTCTTTTTTGACGATAAAGGTGAGCTTTTCGTATCCACAGCCTTTGGTATTGTTGTAATTAATCTCTCAAAACTTGAGATAAAAGACACATACTTTATAACCAGCGGTGGCACTGAGTGCTGGGTGCACCAAACCACAATCTACAACAACCGAGTTTATGCAGCAACCGATCGAGGATTGCTCAGTGCCGACATAAACAATTCGCTCTTAATTCACTTCGAGAGTTGGAGTGTTGAAAGTGCGATTCCCTCTGTTTCGGCCGAGTATAATTCATTGGCTGTTTTTGCTGATAAACTTATTGCTAACCAATCCACCGGGGGTACAACGCCCGATGTGGTTTGGGTTTACGATGGTTTTAACTGGACCACACTTAACACACAATTCACCCAGGTTCGAAACCTGTGGGCAAATACTAACCAACTGGTAATATCGAGCCGACAGGGAATAACCGTATACCAAGCTGTTCCTGGAACACCCAGTACCGTTACAGACTACGGCAACCAACCCTCTTTTCATCCAAACTTTACTGTTGTTGACAACGATAACAATTTAGTTGTTGCCGACGAGTTTCTTAGCTTAATGCTCAACCAATCGGGGAGATGGAGAAGTGTTTCCCCAAATGGCCCATTCAATAATCGGGCTTACTACGTAATGCCGACCAACGATGAATTATTCATTTTGGGTGGAGCAAGATCCTCAGCTTGGGGAAACCTATACTACCCATTAACATATCATAAGTTCTTAAACAACCAGTGGAGTAGCGTATTAAATTTCGACTTCACCGATGCAGTAAGAATTACAGCAAGTCCACTCAATCCGAATGAATTCTTCATTTCGAGCTGGGGACACGGCATAATTATGTACCGCGATGGCCAAGTACACGAAGTTTATGGCCCCGAGAACAGCTCACTTCAAACTATTATTCCTGGACCATACTGCCGGATTGGTGGAGTGGTTTTCGATTCAAAAGGAAATTTATGGGCAAGCAATGTTGGGGTTCCAAATCCAATATCCATGAGAACTCCCGACGGATCGTGGACTAGTTTTCCGTACGATGATATTATTTCCTCGCAACGACTCTCAGACATAGTACTTTCTCCAAGAGGTCACCTATGGGTAATAATCCCTTCGGGTGGAGGTTTATTTGCACTCAACCCGGGCGACAACCCCACCTCGATGAGCAGCCACACCGCTCGTAAGGTTAACCTAACCAGCCCCGAAGGGGAATCGCTACCCAGCGATATATCCAGCATCGCTTTCGACAAGGATGGCTACCTGTGGGTTGGCACTAGCGAAGGCGTGCTTGTTAGCTATAACCCTCATCGAGTTTTCGAGAGTTCAGAATTTTCGATTCAACGCGTAAAAATTCCCAACGAAGTTGAGGGCTTTGCCGCTTACCTTTTAAGCACACAAACCATTAGCGCCATTGCTGTTGATGGAGGAAATCGAAAGTGGTTTGGGACTCAACGTTCGGGCGTGTACTTGCAATCGGCCGATGGAAGTCAACAAATTCATCATTTCACCCAAGAGAACAGCCCATTGCCATCAAATACTATTTATCATATTGGAGTCCATCCCAAAACGGGTGAAGTATTTTTTGCCACCGACAGAGGAACGGTATCGTACAGAGATGTTGCCACGGAGCCCAATTCCCGGTTTGGTAAGGTGTACGCATTTCCAAATCCTGTTCGCCCCAATTTCGAGGGTCCAATCACAATTACAGGATTAGTTGATAAGACAAATGTGAAGATAACCGACGTGTCGGGGAACCTAGTATACGAAATCACCAGTGTGGGAGGCCAGGCCACCTGGGATGGGAAAAACCTACATGGCAATCGCGTTGCCACAGGAGTTTACCTTTTCTTCTGTGCCGATAGTGAAGGTTCAGAAACAGCTGTTGGTAAAATACTTTTCGTTAAGTAGTCGATATTGCTTATATGATTAAAAAAGCAAAGTGCATAGCTTTACATACTGTTAGATTCGGGGAGACCAGCTTAGTTGCCTACGTGTATTCGCAGGAGTATGGCCGTGTAAGCTTAATGGTTAATAATACATATGGCAAGGGGAAAAACGCCAAAAAGGCAATCTACTTCCAACCTCTTAATATCATCGAAATAGTTTTCTATCCAGGAAAAAACCAGGCTCTAGGTAAGCTAAAAGAGGTTTCGATATCGCAAACCAACCCAGCGCTGCATTTAAATCCAGTAAAAAGTGCGATTGCTCTGTTTATTGGCGAAATTATATATAGAACCATTCGCGAGGAAGAAAGCAACCCAGCCCTCTTTCGGTTCCTAGAGCTCTCAATTCAGACCCTCGACGCCCTTGAGCATGGAATCTCCAACTTTCATCTAATATTCCTATCGCAGCTAACAAGATACCTAGGGTTTTATCCAAGCGGAACCCACACATCAACAACCCCATACTTTGACTATAAGAACGGATTTTTTCTAAGTACCGAACCTACTCACCCAATGTTCTTCACCCTAGAGCAAAGTCGAATTTTATCTCTAACCCTAACTACAACGTTCACCGATGCCCACGAGTTGAAACTAAACGGACGACAGCGAAACGAGTTTTTAACCAGCATGATAAACTTCTTCACCTTCCACATGGATACAGTTCAAACCATGAAATCGCTTTCAATCCTAAATCAGGTTTTTGAGGAATAACCTTTCTGAGCCTTTTCAATACTTGAATCTACGCGCAACTATGCCGTGAATTGGTATGTCATTTGACAAGCTTAAGAGCATTTCTGGTTTTTCGATTCGTCAATTTCATATATTTGCAAACTTTTACAAAACCGAAATAATAATATGGCTAAGACATCTGTGATGAGCCCATACTTTGGCCTCGTTTCAAAATTTGCTCAAATGGCAAACGAAACAGGGGCAGTTAACCTTTCAAACGATCATAGCGATTTCCCCTGTGAACCTGAGTTGTTAAACTCACTGATAAAACATTTATCTGAGGGTCGTAACAAATATGCTCCCAGTGAGGGCGTGCTGGAATTGCGGGAAATTATTGCACAAAGATATAACAGCGAATTTGGATGCAGTTATAACCCCGAGTTGGAGGTTACCATTACTGCCGGAGCAATTCAGGGAATCTATACTGCCATTTCCTCATTAGTAAGAGAGGGCGATGAGGTTATCGTTTTTGAGCCCGCATTCGAAACGTATGTACCGTCGATCGAAGCCCGAGGGGCTCGCCCCATATTCTTTCAGCTTAATCCAACAGATTTTTCTATCGATTGGAATGCGCTCACCAAGCTCATCAACAGCAAAACAAAGTTGATAATCTTAAACTCGCCCCACAATCCGTCGGGTTTGGTAATGAGCGACGAGTCGCTTGAGCAGCTACAGCGCATTTTGAACGGCACCAAAATATTTATCCTCAGCGATGAGGCATTTGCCGATGTGGTGTTCGACGGGCAGCCCATGTTTAGCATAGCACGTTATCCAAAACTTGCTGAAAGGAGCATTATTGTTGGATCGTTAGGAAAAACTTTAAGTGTACCTGGCTGGAAAATTGGTTACTGCTTGGCACCCGAAAACCTTTCGGCTCGTTTACGGGTGGTACACCGCTACCAGATATACTCTGTAAACCTCCCCATACAACTTGCCCTGGCCGATTTCCTTAAGGATAAACCCTTGTGGTCACCATATCGTAACGATTTTCAGAACCGTAGAGACCTTTTTTCAACCCTCATGAAGGGCTCCCGATTTAACCTTTTCCCCGTTCAAGGAGGGTATTTTCAAGTAATGAGCTACGAAAAAATTTCGCAAGATCGAGATGTTGATTTTTGCGGCTGGCTTGCCCAAGACATTGGAGTAACTGCCTTCCCCCTATCGCTATTCTATCACGATAGCGTGGATAACCAACGACTTCGAATTTGTTTTGGCAAAAGCGAAGAGGATCTTAGGTTAGCTGCCAGTAGGTTGCTGAAGGCATAAATCTTTTAGCTCACGTTTTTTAACACTTAATGGTACAACAAACCAGTTGTAAACATTTTTCATATTATTACCTTTACATTGTTTTCCAAAACCTTACAAAGTAAAGAGTATGCCCATTCTACCATCAATAATAAACTGGTTAAACACCAAGCGGCTTCACCAGATTGACCTTTTCCGCCGATTTCCCTGCGAGGTTCAGGAAGAGCTTCTGCACAACATGATCAACCGGGCAAAGGAAACCGCCTTTGGCGTTAAGCATAATTTTAATGACATAAAAACCATTTCGCAATTCCAACTAAGCATACCCATTGTTGACTACGAGGGGGTAAAACCGTGGATTGATCGTCTGCGAAAAGGAGAGGCCAATGTTATTTGGCCAGGTGAGACAAAGTGGTTTGCCAAGAGTTCGGGAACCACAAGCGATAAGAGTAAATTTATCCCCGTAAGTCGCGATGCTTTAGATGAGTGCCATTTCCGAGGGGGCAAGGATGTACTGGCCTTATACACCGACCTTTACCCCGAAACAAAAATATTCCAGGGAAAGGGACTTACCCTTGGTGGAAGCCATCAGGTAGACAACTTCAGCAACCAGTCGTACTATGGCGACCTTTCGGCAATCCTAATTGAAAATATACCCTGGTGGGCCGACTTTATCAGAACCCCGAGCCAAAAAGTTGCACTGATTGCCGAGTGGGAAACAAAACTCGAAAAGCTCACCGAAGAGACCCTTAAGGAAAACGTAACAAACCTGGCAGGTGTTCCATCGTGGAACCTAGTAATGATAAAATACATTATTGACTTTACCGGGAAGAATAATCTCCTGGAGATTTGGCCAAACCTTGAACTATTTACGCACGGCGGAGTGAGCTTTACCCCGTATCGCGAGCAGTTTCGCAGATTGATACCCTCGAGCAACATGCACTACATGGAAACCTACAACGCCAGCGAGGGTTTCTTTGCCATACAGGACGATCCCAAAACTGACGACATGCTCCTAATGCTGGATTATGGGGTCTTTTACGAATTTGTCCCTTTCGATGAAGTTGGCTCTCCCAGCCCAAAAGCACTCACCATAGCCGAAGTGGAACTTTTCAAAAATTACGCAATGGTAATTACCACCAATTCGGGTTTATGGCGATACATGATTGGCGACACGGTGATGTTCACCTCTACCTTCCCGCACAAGATTAAAATCACAGGACGCACCAAGCATTATATAAACGCATTTGGCGAGGAGGTGATAATTGATAATGCCGAAAAAGCCCTTAGAGTTGCCTGCGAAAAAACGGGTGCGCTGATACGCGAGTACACAGCCGCCCCCGTTTACATGGGCGATAACGCCAAGGGTGCACACGAGTGGCTAATCGAATTTGAGGTGGCTCCAGCGGACATAAACTACTTTGCCACAACCCTCGACAATGCTCTTTGTTCCATTAACTCCGACTACGAAGCAAAACGATACAAGGGAATTACGCTCTCAGAACCTATTGTGCGTTCATTAAAACCCGGCACGTTCTTCAGCTGGATGCGCGAAAGAGGAAAATTGGGCGGACAAAATAAGGTACCCCGCTTATCGAATACCCGTGAATATGTGGATGCACTGCTTAAAATGATATCAACCCAAAATTGATGAATTCTCTCATCAATCCCAGAATCTATATAGGCTTTCTACTGCTAGTTTCCATTGTAGCACAAAGCCAACCTGAAATTCAAAAACAACTTCCATCGAGCGATGAGTTTTGGGTTATAAATGGTCCGAAGGTTCAAAAAATCAATGAGCAGGGTGTAATACTAACCGACTACCATAGCCATTCCCTGGGAGTACCAACCAATATCGACACGTCCGACCCGTTTAGGGTTATGATCTTCTACCACCAACCTCAAACATTAGTAATATTGAATTCTGATGGCCTAGCCATTGGAGAACCTGTAAGTTTTACCGATCTTGCGCTGGGCGAAGTAACCCTTGCGTGTCGTTCGAGCCGAGGGGGCGCGTGGCTTTTTCATCGCGAAAGCAACGAACTTTTGCTAACCAATCCGCAATTCACCCGAATAGTTCAGAGAACACTTATCAAAACTAGGTATAGCCCAAACTGTTTAAAGGAGGCAAATGGATTAATCTACCTGGGTATTAACAATAATTCCATTCAACAACTCGACAGTTACGGTGCAAAATTGAACGAATTCAACATATTGTATGATGAGTATTTTATGGTTGATGCAAACTTCTTATGGATTATTCATAACGGATTAGTTGAAAAGCGAGCAATCCATGATCCATTTAAAATCTTCGGTTTTTTTCGATGTAGCTGCAACACGTACCCATTGATTATTAAGGGCGAACCCAAATGCCTTGATGGCAACAAGTTGATAACTTGCGAAAAAATTACTGCAACGGGTAGGTAAAAACCCAATTAGTTTTGTACTTTTAAAGCCCAACATAATTCAATCCATAAAAACCACAGACAATTAATTACTATGCACATAGCCGTAGCAGGAAACATTGGTTCTGGAAAAACAACCCTTACCCGATTACTCGCCAAGCACTATAACTGGAAGCCCCAGTATGAGGATGTGGACGACAACCCATACCTCAACGATTTTTATGAGGACATGCAGCGCTGGAGTTTTAACCTACAAATCTACTTTTTGAATAGCCGTTTTAGCCAAATAGTAGAGATTAGGCGTAAGGGCGAACAGGTTATTCAGGATCGAACCATATACGAGGATGCTCGCATCTTTGCTCCTAACCTCCACGATATGGGCCTCATGTCAACTCGAGACTTTAGCAACTACTCGAACCTGTTTGCGCTAATGAGCTCGCTTATTCAACCCCCCGATCTGCTTATCTATCTTAGGGCAACCGTGCCAACTTTGGTTAAGCAAATCCAGAAGCGTGGCCGCGATTACGAGAAAAGTATCAGAATCGACTACCTCCAGCGACTAAACGAACGTTACGAGGCCTGGATTGAAAGTTACAAGCTAGGGAATTTGCTGATTGTGGAGGTTGACAACCTAAACTTCTCCGAGAACCCTGCCGACCTTAGCTCAATTATCAACAAGATCGACGCGCAAATACATGGACTTTTTTAAGCCGAATACGAAACTCGGAATCCATAAAATAACTAGGGGTGAAGTAACACCCCTTTTGTTTTTTTAAAATTAATTGAATCAACCTTTTTGCATTTTTTAAAATAAAAGTATACACCAAAACTATTACTTTTGGGTTTTAATTGATTTGCCCATAATTTGTTCATTTTCATACATAGACAACAAAACCAATCGTTTAAAAACATAGGGAGTATTGTTTTGAAAAAGTTAATACCTTTAGCTGATTGATCTTCAGATAATCCACATCTAACAGATAATGTTCAATGAAAACCAACTTTAAGAAATTAGTCCCTCATCTGGTAGCCATTATTACCTTTTTGATTGCCACAAACCTTTACTTTTTCCCTGCCCTTCAAGGAAAAGGTATATCGCAGCACGATATTATTCAATTCAAAGGATCGGCTCAGGAAATTATTGAACACAGGGAACAGTTTGGAGAAGAGCCCCTTTGGACAAACTCCATGTTTGGAGGAATGCCAGCTTACCTAATATCGACTAAATTCAAGGGAAATCTGCTTGAATCTATTGATGATCTAACAAAACTTGTAAAGCGTCCGGGAGGGTATATCTTTTTAACCCTAGTTGGTTTCTACATCCTTTTACTAACCCTTGGCGTTAGCCCCTGGCTAAGCATTGTGGGAGCATTTGCCTACGCATTCTCATCGTACTTTTTCATAATAATCGAAGCCGGACACAATGCCAAAATACATGCCATTGCCTATGTATCACCAATGCTTGCAGGAGTATTTCTAGCATTCAAAGGAAAATATTGGGGGGGATTCGGGCTATTTGCCCTTTTCCTTGGACTAAACCTTAAGGCAGGCCACGTTCAAATTACGTACTATGCTGCCTTCATTGGAGCCGCAATAGCCATTGCTTACCTAGTAGATGCCATAAAACATAAGGAATACGCAAAATACGGCAAAGCTGTTGGCATACTAGTAATAGCGGCTATGCTAGCCGCTGGTGCAAACTTCTCGAGGTTGTACTTCACATACGAGTCGGGCAAGTACTCCATTCGGGGAGCCACTGAGCTATCAACCCGCGAAGACGATAGAACCTCTGGGCTCGATAAGGAGTATGCAACTGCTTGGAGCTATGGAATTGCGGAAACCTTCAACCTACTAATCCCAAACCTAATGGGCGGAGCTTCGGCCAGCGATTTTGGGACCAATTCAAATACATACGAGTTCTTAACTAAAAATAGGGTTCCTCCTGCTCAGGCAAAAGCCATAGTACAACAACTGCCCGGATACTGGGGGCCACAACCGGTAACATCTGGCCCCGTTTATATTGGAGCCATAGTGATATTTCTTTTTGCATTAGGACTATTCTTTGTACGAGGTAATCTAAAGTGGGCGTTACTGGGCGTTACCATACTTGGCATTATGCTGGCTTGGGGCCGGAATTTTATGCCCCTCACCGATCTTTTCCTACACTATTTCCCGGCATACAACAAGTTTAGAACGGTTTCCATGATACTTTTTATTGCCGAGTTAACAATGCCGCTAATTGCAATTCTAGGTCTAAAAGAGTTTTTTGATGGCAATGTATCAAAAGAAAAATTTGTAAATGGGCTTAAATGGGCTGCGGGGATTACCGGAGGCATTTGCCTTTTCTTTGTGGTTTTTGGAGGTTCACTTTTCAGCTTTGAGGCCGCTGTTGACCAGCAGTACATTGCCTCGGGTTATCCTGCCGAAATGTTTGAAGCCATTCGACTCGATCGGCAAGCCATGCTCCGAGCCGATGCCATTCGCTCACTGGCTTTTATCTTGCTTTCAGCGGCTACGCTATTTGTGTACCATGTCAAAAAGTTTAAGCTGGCTCCTACCATTGCAACCCTAGGTATTCTTATCCTTGCCGATATGTGGACAGTTAATCGCCGTTACCTTAACAGCGACAACTTTGTGCCCCAGTCGAAGGCCGAAATGCCTTTCACTCCTACAAATGCCGACAGGCAAATTCTTTCGGACCCAACGCCATACTTCCGAGTTTATAACCGAACGGTTAGCACCTTTAATGATGCCAGCACTTCGTACTACCACAAATCAATTGGTGGTTATCATGGTGCTAAGCTTAGGAGATATCAGGAGCTAATTGATTACCATATATCACAAGGCAACATTAATGTGATTAATATGCTTAACACCCGATACGTAATTGATGCAGGGGAACAGGGGCCAGTTGCTCTGTTTAACCGAGGAGCACTGGGAAATGTTTGGTTTGTTGACTCAATGCAGATTGTTGAAAATGCCGACCAGGAAATTGCAGCCCTTAACTCCTTTGATCCTTCAACCACAGCAATTGTTGACAAACGATTTGCCGATAAAGTACAAAGCTATAAACCAGCTCCTGCCGCGAGCGACACCATTATGCTGGTTGACTACAGAGCCAATAGGCTTACTTATAAATACAACCTGAGCAAAGATCGCTTGGCTGTGTTTTCCGAAATCCATTACCCTGTTGGATGGGTTACTACCATCGACGGGGAGGAATTTGATCACATTAGGGTAAACTACCTGCTTAGGGGCGCTATGCTTCCTGCCGGAGAGCACGAGGTTGTATTTGAGTTTAAACCAAAAATGTTTAATACAGGTTTTGCAGTAGATCTTGCCTCATCGCTATTAATTATTCTAATGGCTTTGGGCTGGATTGGTTTTGGCGTATACAAAAACTGGTATTCTGAAAATTAACAACCGTAGTTGCATCATTTTTCGATTGTTAAGCTAACTTTGCACCCACTATGAAA
Organism: Tenuifilaceae bacterium; assembly: GCA_034003245.1. Lineage (GTDB taxonomy): Bacteria > Bacteroidota > Bacteroidia > Bacteroidales > Tenuifilaceae > Perlabentimonas. The sequence continues at coordinate 55,141 of JAVEYY010000023.1, read as the reverse complement.
GCCGAAAAAACAAGTTCTAACTGGCGACTGAGAAGTTCATACCTATCATCAATAATCAGCAATTCGCTGGTTTTGTTCATGCTGGGCATTTTAATGCTACTGCTATTCAATGCCAAAAGGCTATCGGACTTCGTTAAGGAAAACATTGGGTTCTCCGTTATCCTACACGATGATGTGAGAGAGGTTGACGCCAACTTCCTGCGAAAAACGCTCGATGCTTCGCCATATGTTCGCGTTACCGAATATATTCCGAAAGAGGTTGCTGCCAAAGAGCTTCAGCAGGAGTTGGGAGAGGACTTTATTGGATTCCTCGGATACAATCCCCTTTCCTCGTCCATCGAGGTGCGCCTTAAGGCGAATTACGCCAATCCCGATAGCATTCGCAAAATTGAGGACGAGTTGATGGCTTACAGGCCAGTGAAAGAGGTATTCTACCAAAAATCGCTTGTGAATCTGGTAAACGAAAACGTACAGAAAATTGGCGCCATCCTACTAATCTTCAGTGGATTGATGCTTTTTGTGGCTATTGTGCTAATAAACAATACCATAAGGCTATCGGTTTACTCCAAACGGTTTATAATTAATACCATGAAATTGGTTGGTGCCACATGGGGTTTTATTCGAAAACCTTTTCTTATTAAAGGAATGTTACATGGATTCTACGCATCTATCCTTGCCCTATGCTTATTAAGTGGAGTTATATACGTTGTTCAGAACGAGTTTTACGAGGTGATTAACTTTAGGCAAGTTGAGCTGCTCTCGGCCATTTTTGGACTAGTAATAATTGCAGGTGTAATCATAAATCTAATATCAACATCGATGGCCGTAAGCAAATACCTAAAGCTTAGAACCGACGAACTTTACTACTAAACTAATAATCTTTCTATAAGTATGTCGAAGAAGCAACCCAAACAACAGGAAAAAGAGGTTACTGACCTTTTCCCGTTAGGAAAAGAGAACTACAAGCTGATGATAATTGGCTTGGGAATAATTGTATTTGGCTTTATTCTTATGATTGGCGGAGGCTCCGACGATCCCAATGTTTTCGACGAGAGCATTTTTAGCTTTAGGCGAATCACTCTAGCCCCAATTGTTGTGCTTTTTGGCTTTATATTCCAGATATACGCCATAATGAAAAAGCCCAAGGCTAACCAGGAGTAGCAACTTTTCAAATCACCTAGAAATGGAAACATTACATGCCCTAATCCTTGGAATAATTCAGGGGTTAACAGAGTTTTTGCCCGTTAGCAGCTCTGGACATCTCGAGATTGGCAAAGTGCTTCTTGGCGTTGAGGTTGAGGAAAGCCTCTCGTTCTCCGTTGCAGTTCATGGAGCAACAGTGCTTAGCACCATTGTTGTTTTTCGCAACGACATACTGGACCTGATCAAAGGCCTATTCAAGTTCAAATGGAATGAGGAAACCCGTTTTGTAGCGCTAATCCTTTTCTCCATGATTCCCGTTGGAATTGTTGGCGCATTTTTTAAGGATAGCGTGGAGGGGTTATTCACCGGGAATCTATTACTAGTTGGATTGATGCTGCTTGTAACAGCAACGCTACTGGGTCTTTCGATGGTTATAAAGCGAAGCCGTGAAAAGGACATCAGCCTTACCGATGCTTTTATTATAGGAATAGCACAGGCTGTTGCTGTTCTACCCGGAATATCACGTTCCGGAGCAACCATTGCCACAGGGCTAATTCTTGGTAAGCGACGTAATGAAGTAGCCCGATTCTCGTTCCTGATGGTGTTAATCCCTATTCTCGGGGCCAACTTTCTCGATCTAATTTCGGGCGATTTCTCATCGGAAGCTGGTGCTGGTACAACAGCAATTATTGTGGGCTTTATTTCGGCATTTGTTGTTGGTTTTCTGGCCTGCAAATGGATGGTTTCGCTTATCAAGAAGAAGAAGCTAACAGGATTTGCCATCTACTGTGGAGTGGTTGGCTTAGTATCCATACTTTCGTATATCCTATAGTATAATGAAGTATACTTTTGACAAGGAAACTGATTGGAGAGAAGGAGTTGTGTTGTTGTTTGATAAGCCATTAGAGTGGACTTCATTCAATCTAGTTAGCAAGGTTCGTTCGTTGCTATACCATCGTTTAGGGTACAAAAAGATTAAGGTGGGTCATGCAGGAACTCTCGATCCTTTAGCAACCGGCCTATTAATTGTATGTGTTGGTAGGGCAACTAAAATGGTACCACAGCTGCAGGATCACGAGAAGGAGTACATTGCCACCTTTGAGTTAGGGGCTACAACCCCATCGTTCGATTTAGAAACGCAAATCGACAAGCATTTTCCCACCGAGCACATTACCAAGGAGCTTGTTGAGCAGGTAATCCTTGGATTTAAGGGGCCACAAATGCAGATACCACCGCTTTTCTCGGCTAAAATGGTGAATGGCGGAAGAGCATACAAGCTGGCCAGGCGAGGTGTTGATATGCAGCTTGAACCATCGCCCATAATTATTTTTGAGATGGAGCTACTTGACTTTTCGTTGCCCCGGGTAACAGTCCTTGTAAAATGCAGTAAGGGAACTTACATTCGATCGTTGGCCCGAGATTTTGGGGAAAGACTTCACTCTGGCGCCCATTTAGTGGAGCTTCGCCGCACTGCCATCGGCAGTTTATCGGTTAACGACGCCATGGGTTTGGATGAATTCGAAAAAATTATTACCGAAATGTAACCAAGTGCATTTTCGCCCGTATAAGGTGCACAGTGCCCGTTACAGCCCGTTTTTCCTAGATATTCCTAGTAATCAACGTAATTTCCAAAAAAAAATATTTGGTTACATGAACCAAAACGTATAAATCGTAGTTACCTTTGCAAATTCCAATATAAATTTTTTTTCAATGAAGTTATCCCAGTATAGGTTTAGCCTACCACCAGATCTTATAGCAAAATTTCCTTCCGAGAATCGCGATGAATCACGCCTAATGGTTTTGGATCGGAAAACCAAAAAAATTGAGCACAAAGTATTTAAGGATATCATTAACTACTTTGACGATGGCGACGTGATGGTTTTTAACAATACCAAGGTGTTTCCCGCTCGATTGTACGGAAACAAGGAGAAGACAGGAGCAGAGATTGAGGTTTTTTTGCTTAGAGAACTCAATAAGGAGCAGCGTCTCTGGGATGTTCTTGTAGATCCTGCACGTAAAATCCGAATCGGCAATAAGCTGTATTTCGGTGATGATGATGTGCTTGTTGCCGAAGTTATTGACAACACCACCAGTCGTGGCCGAACGCTTCGTTTCCTTTTCGATGGCTCATACGATGATTTTAAGAGCACACTGTATCGCCTGGGGGAAACACCTCTACCCAAATTTATTAGGCGTGAGGTAACTCCCGAGGACAAAGAGCGCTACCAAACAATTTTTGCCAAGCACGAAGGTGCTGTGGCTGCTCCTACTGCTGGGCTACACTTTAGCCGTGAGCTACTAAAAAGGCTGGAGATCAGAGGTATCGATTTTGCAGAGATAACCCTTCATGTGGGTCTTGGTAACTTCCGCAGCGTAGATGTTGAGGATTTAACCAAGCACAAGATGGACTCGGAGCAGATAAATATCCCCGACGATGCCGTTAAAATTGTGAATGCAGCAAAGGAGAACCGCCGCAGGGTATGTGCTGTTGGAACCACTGTTCTTAGAACTCTGGAGAGTTCCGTTTCGACCGATGGGTATCTTAAGCCCTTTTCGGGGTGGACCAATAAGTTCATCTTCCCCCCTTACGACTTTAGCGTACCAGACGCAATGGTAACCAACTTCCACTTGCCGCTATCTACGCTACTAATGATGGTGTCGGCGTTTGCCGGTTACGATTTCCTTTTTGATGCTTACAAGCTAGCCATATCAGAGAAGTATAGGTTTGGCACCTATGGCGATGCCATGTTGATAATATAGACTACCTCGAAAATAGAAAAACCTGCGACATCGCAGGTTTTTTTTATGGCACAAATACCTGTGCAACAACCACCAGTACAAGTAAAGTTAAGAAAAGTGCTTCCCCCCAGAACCTACTTTTAACCATTGAAAAAAAGTTAGAAAACAGGAATGAGATGGGTATTGCGATCAGATACTGAATCTCTGATGATCGAAAAAGGGGAAACACGGCAACCAACCCGAACCAAACCATTATCCAAACTAGTATGGTGTTGTGCTTGCGTATTAATATTTTTTGGGTGGGTAGTGATATCAAAAGATAGAGACCACCCACAAGTAGCAGAATTGCCAAAAACCCGTAAAACACACGATAAACTATGCCACTAAAAAAGAAGGACACCTTTAAGGCGTTTACCGCCAATAACACATCCCGCAAAACGCCATCTATGTCATCGTAAAAGAAATAGCAATAAAAAACTACAAAAAACCAGGGTGTAACAAATCCAAATATTGTCGATAGCCAGGGTCTAATACCATTGAGATTGAGGATTACAATTGAGAAAAACAGCACAATCAGCATAATAGCCGAAGGCAGGTAGAACAGGGTGGCAAGGGAGACAAGAAATCCTGCTTTAAAAAGATTATCTAAATGATGATTGCTGCTGTTGGCCAAAAACAAGTTGTCGATTGCCCCAACCATCAAGAGTGCAGCAAATACTGCTGGATTTATTGTTTGTAAAGGCAAAGAGGCTGAAGCGAGAAGAATGTAGAACAAGGCGGGCAAATACGTGCGTTGCCTGAGTAGCATATGACGGGTATTTACCTGAATAAGATACAGCCCAATTATTGCAACCAGCAATAAAGTGACTAGTTTAGAAACAAGAAAATTATCACCTACTAGGAAAGTGATTAACCTAAAAAGGGGCATTGGGTATGCACCATAATCCACTAGGGCGGTACTGGTAATTACAATGCCTTTTAGCCATAGTAGCAAACCAATTAGCATATTTACAACCAGAACTCGAGGAAGTGGTCTTTTGAAGAATTTTAGTAGCATAGGTTACCGCTGACTAGATAGATTTAATCAAATCCTTTCCGATATCATTTCTGTAATACTTGCCCTCAAAGTCGATTGATTTTGCTAAGTTGTAAGAAATATCCAACGCAGAGGTAATGCTAGATGCTGTTCCCACACAGGCAAATACACGTCCGCCGGCTGTTACCAGGTCGTTATTGCTGTTTAAACTTGTCCCGGCATGAAAAACCAGACCATTAGGAATTATCCTCAATCCCGATACAACTTTCCCCTTCTGGTACACCCCGGGGTATCCACCCGAAACCATAATAACGGCGGTAGTTGTGTCGGGGTAAAACTCCACCTCGGTATCAGCCAGATTTCCAGTTGAGGCCTTCAACAAAAGCTCCAGAAAGTCCGTTTTAAGACGAGGGAGAACTACTTGGGTTTCGGGATCACCCATCCGTGCATTATACTCAATTACATAAGGATTGCCATCAACATTCATTAAGCCCACAAAAATAAAGCCCACATAGGGAATTCCCTCTATTTGGAGCCCCTCAATAGTTGGCTTAACAATATCCTCCTCAACCCTTGCCATAAACTCGTTATTGGCAAAGGGAACGGGTGAAACTGCACCCATGCCACCTGTATTTGGGCCTGCATCGCCTTCGCCAATTCGCTTGTAATCCTTGGCTTCGGGAAGAAGAACATAGCTTTTTCCGTCGGTGAGCACAAATACCGAAAGTTCAATGCCACTTAAAAATTCCTCAATAACCACCGTTTTTCCGGCATCACCAAACTCTCCTTCGAAAAACTGGTTTAGGCTTTGCTCGGCTTCGTGTAGTTCGTTGCAGATAACAACACCCTTACCAGCAGCAAGGCCATCGGCCTTGAGTACATATGGCGATTTTAGTGATTGAAGAAACTTAACGGCATCGTCCTTCTGATTTACGTTGAAACTCCTATAGCTTGCCGTTGGGATACCATGACGAGTCATAAATCCCTTGGAAAAATCCTTGCTGCCCTCGAGCATTGCACCGGCTCTAGTGGGCCCAATTACGGGAATATTTTTAAGTTCAACATCATGCAAAAAGAAATCGTGAATTCCCTTTACTAATGGATCCTCAGGGCCAACCACAACTAACTTTATATCGTTAGATAAAACTATATCTTTTACACCATGAAAATCGGTTGGATTAATGGCAATATTTGTCCCAAACTGAATAGTTCCTGGGTTTCCAGGTGCAATAAAAAGATTTGAAAGAATAGGACTTTGGCTTAACTTCCAAGCAAAAGCGCTCTCTCTGCCTCCCGAGCCTAACAGTAGTACATTCATAGTATGAGGGGTGATTTGTAGCGGTAAAAATAGAGCAATAGTTTCAAACGCCAAAGAGAACGGCCAATCTATTGACCAATAAATGCAGAAGCCCCGGAAAACGGGGCTCCTGTTGAATAAGAAAATTTACTACTTCTCCTTTACCATTCGGAATATGGCGCTTCGGCCATCGGTTGAGATAAGGCGCAGCAGATACACACCCGAAGGCAGCACCTGAGTATAGATTCTATCCTGCCCGTCGAGTTGAACCTCCATCACCTTTTGTCCAGCCATATTGGTTATTACTGCTCGGCTTACAATTTGTGGGTTCGAAATCCTAATCTCGTGATTGAATGGGTTGGGGTACAGACTTATTTGCGTTAACTCATCTACTGGTGCGCTAACAGCAATTAAACTTATGCTTACTGCTTTGTCTTGGCCATCTACCGTTAAGTCGGAAGAGTAATCGTTAAAGTCTGTTTTCTTTACAACTATGCTGTACGAACCATCGGGTAACTGAATTGTAGCCACCCCTGAAGCACTTGATACTATAGGGTTATAGCCAGTAACGGTAATTTCAGCTCCCTCAACTGGAGCACCGCTAGTATTCTGTACAGAGAATGTAACAGTGAAATGAGGAGTTGACGAAACTTCTACTTTGAGCTTATTACTTTCGCCCTCGCAATTGGCAACTGTAACAATAACACTGTACTCACCCGGCTGATTGGCCACAAAGCTATTGGACACCGCATTTGCAATTGGAGAACCATCGAGAAGCCACTGGTAAGCATCAGCATCGTCTATATCAACTGTAAAGGTTACAGCAATAGTCTCGTCATCGCCCCAAACAAACTTGTCATCAGTTGATAATACAGGTTGGGGTAATGGGTTAACCTCAATAACAACTACATTGCTTATACCAGAACATGCACCAGCAATCAGTTCGACAGAGTAAGCGCCAGCCTGCGTTGCCACGTATGTCGATTGTGTTGCATTTTCGATATCGTTGCCATTAAGTTTCCACTGATAAGAGTCGGCAGAGGAAATATCGACTGTTAGGGTAACATTTATCTCATCGCCCTCGCAGAGTTCGGTTGCACTTAAGGCTGATATAATTGGGTGGAGTTCATCATCCTCAACAATAACAATTGAATTGCTCTCTCCTTCGCATCCATTTACCACAACTCGAACCGAATACTCACCTGGGCTCTCTGCTGTATAGTTAGCTGAAGTTGCTCCATCAATATCAACATCATTAAGCATCCACTGGTACGCTGTAGCATCAGTGACAGCTGCAACAATATCTACGCTAATTGATGTTCCTGTACACCAAGATAAGGGATCGGTAGTACTGATCACAGGTGTTGGCTTAGGAGTTACAGACACTACTAACATATTGCTGAAAGCAGTCTCCTCACCGAGCGTAACCTCAACCTTATACTCACCATTTAGATTGGCAATATATGATGCAGCTTGGGCATTTTCAATTGCAGCATCATTTCTATACCATTGATAGGAATCGGCATTGGCAACGCTTACCTCAAAGTTAACAACAATCGCCTCGCCCTCGCACCAGGTTAAAGGATCGTTTGTGGAGATTGTAGGCAGCAGCTGCTCAACTTGAACAATCTCTATCTCGTTGCTTACCCCAGAACAACCGTCAACGGTTACCAACACTGAATACGTACCCACCTGATTTGCTTGATATTCGGGCTGATTTGCATCTGCAATTTCATCACCGTTAAGGAGCCACTGATATGCATCGGCGTTATCGATATCAACGTCGAGTGTCACACTTACAACCTCACCCTCATAGAATGTAGTCCTGTCGAGAGTTGAGATTACTGGATTAGGTTTTTCAGTTATTGCAATCAGCAACTCATTACTTATGGCTGAACAGCCATTTACAATAACCTCGACAGCATATAAACCTTCGAGTGTTGCAGTATAGTCCTTACTATTAGCGCCAGTTACGGGAAGACCATTTAGGAGCCACTGGTATGAATCAGCATTGGAAATACTAACCGTTAAATCAACGTTGACCGCCTCACCCTCACAAATGGTTAAATTCGAAAGCGCAGATACAACTGGATCGGGTCTATCGATTATTGAAATGGATAACACATTGCTTGTGCCCACACAACCGTTTACAGTAACCTCCACGGAATAATCGCCTGTTTGGGTGGCCACGAAAATATCTGCTGTAGCACCATCAATGGGTTGCCCGTTGAGAAGCCACTGATATGCATCCGCATCTTCAATATCAACGTTAAATGTAATATCGATTTCATCGCCTGCACAAACATTGAGATTATATTGAGAGTTGATAATTGGCTGTGGTAATGGCTTAACCGTCACTTTAACATCTGCTGAAGATGTGCATCCTGTTTCAAATATTTCACCGGTAACTGTATAGGTCTTGGTCTCGACTGGAGTGAATGCCACCCCATCTTCAACGCCATTACTCCAAGTAAACTCTGAAGCATTGCCAGAGGCGGCTAGGGTTATACTCTCACCCGCACAAATCTCAAAATCGGCAGGAGCATTAACAACCGGAAGAGGATTAACAACGACTTCTATCTCATCGCTTAATCCAATGCACCCATTTACAACTATTCCAAGCGAATATATGCCTGCCTGTGTGGCAAGATAAGTGCTGGAATTTGCACCCTGAATCGGATCGTTATTTAGCAACCACTGATAGGTATCGGCATCGGCAATGCTCGACGACAGCTCAACGCTGATATTCTCGCCCTGGCAGTAGAACAGCAGATCATCGGTAAGGATTAATGGTTCAGGATTATCAACAATTACCACCTCCAGCTCGTTGCTTGTACCCAAGCAGCCCTTGACATCAACCTCAACCGAATAGATGCCAGGCTCAATTGCTGTGAAATTTTGAGCCGTAGCATCCTGAATTGGCAAACCATTGAGCAACCATTGATACGAGATTGCATCGGCAATATCGACAGTAAGTCCAACCGAAACCAGATCGCTTGCGCAAACCGACAAACTGGATGTATTTGTAACTACAGGTACAGGGTAGGGATTAACAATTACAGTGGTAGGATCGGAAGCGACCTCGTTGCAAACACCGTTCTTAACAACTGCGCGGAACATAGTGGTTTGACTTAACTCGGCACTTGAAAAAGATGTTCCTGTATGCGCAATTACCACCCAAGTATCGCCATTGTCAACTGATGATTCCCATCTGAGTACATCCCCAAGATTACCTGTAAGCGTGAGGATTTCGCTAGTTTGACCCACGCATACTTCAGAGCCGCCTATAACCTCACCGCCAACCGAAAGGGGTTCAATATCAACATTAAACACCTCGGAGTTCACAGTAGCACAGCTACCATTCTTTACCCGAACCCTAAAGGCTGTTGGTTTGGTAAGTAGACTGCTCTCATATGAGGTTAAACCCTCTGTTCCGGGAATATTATTCCACTGCAGGATATCCCCAGTATCGTTATACTGCCAACGCAGTATCGCACCTTCAAAATCTTGCAGGGTCATAAGTCCACTGGTTGTGCCGTGGCAAACAAGCGACTCCCCAATTATTTCACCACCTATCGATTGTATAACCTCTACCTCCGTAAATTCAGAGGGTAATTCATCACAAACACCACTCTTGACAACGGCCCTAAAGCGAGTGGTTTCGGTAAGGATTCCGCTTGTATATGTAGAAGAAGTGTTAGATATAGGTATCCATGTATCGAAAGGGGCAACTGCTTTTTCCCACTGCACAATAATACCCACATAATCCTCAAGGGTTAACAGTTCGCTAACACCACCAGAACAAATCACCGATCCTCCACTTACTGTTCCGGGTATGGTTTGAGGATCGACATAAATTGTGATTTCGTCGGATGATTCACAACCAGTTTCATCAATTACACCCGTAACTGTATAAGTTTTTGTTTCGACTGGAATAAAAGCCACACCATCACTTACGCCGTTATTCCATGTATAGGTATCGGCAGTACCCTCACCGGTTAGCGTTACCTCCTCACCTGCGCAAATTGCAAAATCGGCGGGTGCTGTAACCGTGGGAAGCGGGTTAACCGTTACTGTCACCTGGTCGGTGCTCTGGCAGCCGGTGGCCGTGATGGTTCCCGTTACCGTGTAGGTTGTGGTCTCAGTTGGAGTAAAGGCTAGGCCGTCGATCACGCTGTTATCCCAAGTATAGCTGTCGGCATCGCCCGTGGCGATCAGTGTTACCTCCTCACCAGCGCAAATTGCAAAATCGGCGGGTGCTGTAACTATAGGTAGTGGGTTAACTGTTACCGTCACCTGATCGGTACTCTGACAGCCCGTGGCCGTAATAGTTCCAGTTACCGTATAGATTTGAGTGGCGGCTGGGGCAAAGGCTACGCCATTGGTCACGTCATTATCCCAAGTGTATGTGTCGGCAGTTCCTGTTGCGGTTAGCGTCACCTCCTCTCCGGCGCAAATAGCAAAGTCTGCTGGGGCTGTAACCGTGGGCAACGGGTTAACCGTTACTGTCACCTGGTCGGTGCTCTGGCAGCCAGTGGCCGTGATGGTTCCCGTTACCGTGTAGGTTGTAGTCTCAGTTGGAGTAAAGGCTAGGCCGTCGATCACGCTGTTATCCCAAGTATAGTTGTCGGCATCGCCCGTGGCGATCAGTGTTACCTCCTCACCAGCGCAAATAGCAAAGTCTGCTGGGGCTGTAACCGTGGGAAGCGGGTTAACCGTTACCGTCACCTGGTCGGTGCTCTGGCAGCCGGTGGCCGTGATGATTCCCGTTACCGTGTAGACTTTGGTCACGGTGGAGGTAAAGGTTAAGCCGTTGGTTACACCATTATCCCAAGTATAGGTATTGGCATTTCCGGTTCCCGACAGGGTTACTGGATCGCCAGCGCAAACCGCAAAGTCTGCTGGGGCTGTAACCGTGGGAAGCGGGTTAACCGTTACTGTCACCTGGTCGGTGCTCTGGCAGCCAGTGGCCGTGATGGTACCCGTTACCGTGTAGGTTATGGTCTCGGTGGGAGTAAACGCTTCGCCATTGGTTACGCTATTATCCCAGGTATAGGTATTGGCATTTCCTGTTCCCGATAGGGTTACTGACTCGCCAGCGCAGACCGCGAAGTCGGCAGGGGCTGTAACCGTGGGAAGCGGGTTAACCGTTACCGTCACCTGATCGGTGCTCTGGCAGCCGGTGGCCGTGATGATTCCCGTTACCGTGTAGACTTTGGTCTCGGTGGGAGTAAACGCTTCGCCGTTGGTTACACCATTATCCCAAGTATAGGTATTGGCATTTCCGGTTCCCGACAGGGTTACTGGATCGCCAGCGCAAACCGCAAAGTCTGCTGGGGCTGTAACCGTGGGAAGCGGGTTAACCGTTATGGTTGTTGATAATGAATTTTGCTCCTCACAAACACCACTCTGAACAACTGCCCTATACTGAGTAGTTGAAGAGAGAATGCCTGGGGTGTATGAACTAGTCGTATGCACAATGGGACTCCATATTGATCCGTCTACTGATGATTCCCACCTAACAATTAATCCCACATGACCTGATAATGATAATTCGGGGCTAAGTTCACCCTCACAAACCGGTGCACCACCAGAAACGCTACCTCCAACTGTTGCAGGATCAACGTAAATAGTTACAAAATCTGATGCCTGCTCATCACAAACACCACTCTTTACAACTGCTCTAAAATGGGTGGTTTGAGTTAAATTTCCGGAAGTGTATGTTTCGGCACTATGGTTAATTGGATTCCAACTTGTTGTATTTGCTGATGACTCCCATCTAAGCACAATCCCAGTGTGACCACTTAGCGTTAAAACTCCACTTGTACTACCATAACACACTGTTTTCTCTCCTGATACTGAACCACCAACAGTCGGTGGATCAACACCCCAAGTTACTGTATTGTAAACGCCATCAGAACAGTAATCTGCTGTTCTTCTAGTACGAATATCAATTGAGTTTAGCCCAGTTGTGCTGATTAAACTACCAGACGTGTAACTTGCCCATGCGCCTCCGTTGGTGCGGAACTCCAGCTCATCCACGCCGTTGCCACCTGTGCCAGCTGTTAGTGTTGCCGAAACGGGTATGCCCTCGCAGATATGGGTTGCATCGGGCGACTTGGCCAGCGTGCCCGGAACCGGGGTGGCCTCCACTGTCCAGCTAACAGTGTTGTAATCGGCAGAGCTGCAGTAGCTGGCAGTACGGCGGGTGCGGATCTCCACGGTGCTAACACCTGTAGTGGGGATAGAACCACCTGAGTTGTAACTTGCCCAAGCACCACCATCTGTGCGGGACTCCAGCTCATCCACGCCGTTGCCGCCTGAGCCGGCGGATAACGTGGCAGAAACGGGGGTGCCCTCACAGATATTGATAGCATCGGGTGTCTTGGTTAGGTTTCCACTATTTGGGGTAGATTCAACATCCCAAATAACCGTTACATAGCCTGATGGGCTGCAGTAATCAGCTAATCTTTGTGAGCGAATCTCCACCCTTGTATTACCAGAAGTGGAAATAAGATTACCGGAGGTATAGTTAGCCCATGATGACCAACTCGTTCCGTCGAAAGTTCTAAACTCCTCCTTATCGACACCATTTCCGCCAGAACTAGCCGATAATGTTGCCGAAACGGGAATTCCTTCACAAACAGCATCCTGATTGGGAGTTTTACCATAAACACCCTCTGATGGAGTTTCCTCAACCACCCAGCTAACAGTAGTGAAAGCAGATGGACTACAGTAATCGGCAAGTCGCCTAGTGTGTATCTGTACCTGTTTTACTCCAGGAGCTTGAATATCAGTTCCCGAAGTATAGGCTTGCCAGTCAGACCAACCAGAGCCATCATAAGTCCTATACTGAAGTTCATCTACCCCGTTTCCACCTGATCCAGCAGTGAGAGAAGCTGAAACTGTAATTCCCTCGCAAACATTTTCAACATTAGGATCTTTTGTTAGTGAGCCGGCAACAGGAGTTGCCTCGATAGAAACCATTGCACTTCCATTCATTCCGATGGTACAACCAGTAGTTGCATTTGTTGCCACCACTGTATATGTACCTACGCCGGTTTGATTCCCAAAACTAATGGCACTGCCTGTCCCCGGTATTGGGCTACCAGTGTCACCTGAATTTAATCTTAACTGATAATTCACTCCAGATTGAGAACCATCGAGACCAACCGCAACCCCATCACTCCCCGAACAGTACTCACCTCCACCGGTAACATCATATACATTAGGTGACGTATTAGTTGACTCAAGAGTAATTGGATAATCGAGGTAACAACTATTCTCATCGGTTACTCTCACGGAGTAATCACCAATTCCTAAGCCCGACTGATCCTTTTGTGCCGGCTCAGTAATACTAGGGCCTGTCCAAAAATAGGTTTTTGCCCCTGTTCCACCCGAAACGGTTAAGCTAATACTTCCGTTTGTTGATTCTGGACACGTTGGTTTATTCTCTAGATGAGAAACTGACAATGCGCTCGGCTCGCCAACGTTAACATTGAAGGATCTTGAGCATCCAGCATCATCGCGAATGGAAATTATATAGGAATTAGCTGTTAAGCTTATGAAATAGTTATTTGATTGGTATGATCCACTATTAATTGAAAACTCATACCCCGATTCAGAGCCTCCTGCTACACCAATTATGTCGATTCTACCATTGCTGCCGCCATTGCAACTTGGTTCAGTCACAGTAAAAGTTGCAGTAATTTGGTTTGGTTGAGATACCGAAGTCGCTTTTGACTTCTTACAACGCTTACTATCGGTTACGGTTACTGAGTAATTGCCAGCTTTGAGGTTGGTAATTGTTGATGAGGTTAGAGTATTGGACCAAACTTGGGTATACCCGCCATTACCACCAGTAATATCGGTTATTGATAATTCCCCATTGCTTTCGCCATAGCAAGTAACAGGTGTTTCAGCAATGGTAATAACAATATCATCGGGTTGGGTTATTGTTGTTGGGAAGGAAGCCTCACAAAGATTTGCATCTTTTACATAAACAGTGTAGTTTCCAGCTATTCGACCTGTGATATCTTTTGATGTGGCAATCTGAATATCTGAGCCATCCTTCCACACATATGAATATGGCAAAACGCCTCCTGAAACAGAAAGCGTTGCGACACCATTTGATCCATTATAACACGATACAGCAGTGGGGGTTACACCACCCGTAATTGCTGTTGGCTGAGTTATTTGAATATTATCAATTATATGGTCATTATCCGTTAATGGATCGTTGTCATCATCATAATTCACAACTACTTTGTATGTACCAGCTAGGAGACCAGCGACTGTTGCATCAGATGATAAAACATCCCCACCACCGCTAAGTGTCCAGCTATAGGCAATAGGATTATCAGGAAAACCAGTGGGTTTAAAGTAACTAACTGTAGCCGAACCGGTACTATTGCCATTACAAAGCACATTGGTTTTAGATGATATCCAAATGCTAAACTGCTGCTCATCAACAACAGAATAGGTTTTATCCTGAGAACATCCAACACCATCAGTTACGGTAACCGAGTATTCTCCTGCATCACTAAGTCCAATTATATCTTCATCTGAAGAGGTGAATGAATTGGGTCCTACCCAACTAAAGGAAAAATCATCGGGATAAGTTCCAGTTCCACCACTAACATCTGATATAGTTATAGCACCATTACTGCCCGGGTTTGTAATATCGGTTACAGAACCTGTAATAACAATCTCATCAGGATCGGTTAGGGTGTAACTATCGGTAAACTCGCAACCATTGGCATCGGTAATACACACACAGTATGTGCCGGCAATAAGCCCGGTCTGATCCTGAGTGGTGGTCTCCAAGCCAAACCCATCATCGGTGGTCCAGAAATAGGTGAGGGTACCCGTACCTCCCGAGGGGTGGATGTCAATGGCTCCATCATCACCGCCGAAGCACGTTACGTTAGTAATATCGGGTGTGCCAGCTGTAATAGCAGTGGGTTGAGTAATGGTGTATGTGGTTGAGGCCTCCTTTGTATTGGCATCAGTAACAGTAACCTCATATACACCCGCGGAGAGGTTTGTTAAAGTGTGTGTATCTGATCCATAGGCCGATCCATCTTTTGTCCAAGAGTAGGTGTAGGGCTCAGTTCCAAAGTATGTGGTAACAGTTAACTCGCCATCGGAACCGCCACTGCAGGACACATTTTTCTTAGTTGTAAATGTTGCTGAGAAGGGGTTTTGGTACTTAGCAAGGAAGCCATCTTTTAAGGGGGAGTATGCATTGCTAAGTAGGTCGAGACTACCTATGCTCAAATTGCTGGATTTGAAAAACCCGCCTATGTATGTGTTTCCAACACCATCATAAATAACTGCTTGACCTCTATCCTCGAGAGTACCGGAAACAGAACTAGCCGTAATGGGGTTCCCATCCAAATCGAATACAAAGAAACCAGCGTCAAAACCACCTCCAGAAGCAATTATATCATCGTTAAATGTTACATTACTGGAGAAGTATCCAGAGCAAACCATTATGTTCTCATGTATCTGAATGCCATATCCGCTATCAGCACCCGCTCCACCAATTACAGTATGCCATATTAAGCTACCCTCAGAATTATATCGTGCAGTAATAATATCTACACTACTAGCAGAATATGATAATGGTGGATCAACACCATTCTGATCAATATTTCCGGTATTTTGAACATACCCAATAATATAAACATTATTATCGAAATCAACTATGGAATTCAGTTGGTCGTCGGAAGTTCCACCACCACCTGCGGTACGAACCCACTGAGGCACACCACTTGAACTTAGTTTCACTAAAATAATATCACCACTACCTCTTGTGGTGTAACCATTCCCTCCAATGGTAATGGTGCCATTATTGGCACCCCCAACATAAATGGAATTATCTTCGGCTAGAGTAAGGGCACGAAAGATGGTTTGGCTGCCAGTATTGGCAAATTCTACCGACCAATTATATGAAGCATCAGTATTGAACGAGGCTACGAACATGCGACGGGGATCGGTCCCCGCATTATAGGTATCATTTGTTGATACATCTCCAATGACGACATCATTAATAAAAAGGCCTGTTACGAAAACAGTACCATCGTTATCAACAGCCATACCAGTGATCCTATCGTTTCCCGTACCCCAGGCAATATTTCTTGCCCACTGAATAGTACCACCTGAATCATACTTGGCAATAAACCCATCGAAACCATCTGAGCTGATAATATTTTGACCATCGAAATCGCAATTGTTCTGAAAGCCTCCTGAAATATAAACATTGTGAGACTCATCGACCCTCACATGCGACGCCAACTCATTACCGGAACTTCCAGCAATTCTAACCCACTGCACTTCTCCATCAAGATTGGTTTTTACCAGGTATAGATCATTGTTACCTACAGAAGCATAATCAATACCCCCTAAGGTAAGTGTACCCCTAAAAATCCCATATGTGTACAGGTAATTTCCATCCCTAACAACATCAACAACCTCAGTGTTATCACCTGTTGATTCAATATGCAAAGCCCAATCCCAGTTTTGAGCAAAAAGGTTTACGAAGAATAGTAAACCAACAAAAAGTAAAAGTATTCGTCTCATCTTATTTTTTTATTTACAATAACAAATATAGCTCCCTTTAAAAATAATAATGTAGTTTTACATCAACAATTTAAGGCATTACATCAAATCATGGAGGTATTTTTCCATATTGGGTACCCAAAAACAGCTTCTACTTGGCTACAAGAAAAACTATTCCCTAATTTAAAAAAGATTCAATACATAGGCAACAGGGAAACTGGTCGGTTTTTCTTTGAGAGTGATGCCTTTCTATTCAATCCAGAAGATGTATATCAACACTTGAAGTGTTATACGGAGGCATCAAGATATTTGTTTAGTTCTGAACTGCTATCAACCCCAATAAACTATGGATGGCATAACGGAACTATCTCAAAAACTTGTGCAGATAAAATAAAAATTACATTCCCTGCCGCAAAGATATTAATCTTCATTAGAAACCAGCAAAGTCTCGCAGCATCAGCTTACCAGCAGTATATTAAAAACGGGGGGACGTATAGCATAAAGCATTTCCTTTACAACAGCCATTTCTCTTGTAATCATTTACTTTTTGATGGGCTAATATCGTACTATGATATGCTGTTTGGGAAAGAGAACGTGTATATCTTTTTCTTTGAAGATTTTGTGAAGAACCCTAGAGGCTTTGTTGAGTCCTTCTGTAACCTTTTCGGCTTTGAGGTAGATGTTGATACATTAGATTTTAATATTGTAAATAGAGGTTTACGAGTAGGGTTTATACCCCTTATCCGATTTTTAAATTTATTTCATGCAAAGCCTGTAGGAAGGAAAAGAATGGTTCTAAAGCTGCCAAAGTTTGTTGGCATCATTAACAGGTTAATTAAACCATTAAATCAATTTAGAATATTTGGTAATTTCGCCAAATACCAGAACATATTAGACAATAAGGATATTGAATACTTCAGGAAGACTTTTGCGGAATCGAACAACAAGCTTGCGAGAAGGGTTAGTTACGAAAAACTCAAAGAACATGGGTATCTCTTATGATTAGCTGTCCAATAATTCACATAGGCTACCCAAAAACAGGTACAAAGTGGCTACAAAAAAACCTGTTTCCTAATCTTGAGGGATGTTTTTTCCTTAATCGTCCACAAGTATTTGATTTATTGATTAAACCTGATACATTCGAATTTTCTGCCACGGAATGCAAACAGCAAATAAACAGACTAGCTCAAGGACGAAGAGTTGCAATATCGGAGGAGTTACTGCTGGGAGGACTAGACATTGGCTTTGGGGCTGGAGAGTTTATTGTTACAATGGCCAACCGATTAAAAAGTGTTTATAGCGATGCTATTATCATAATCACACTAAGAAGTCAGGTTGAAGCCATTTCATCGGTATATGGACACTACATCAAATCGGGTGGAACATATAGTCCATCTAGTTTTCTGGGTATAGAGGGAAGGCATAAATCGTTCTACAAAAACCATCATCTATTCTCTCTTAAGTTTTATGAGTACGATCGGATAGTTAATCATTACATGAAACTATTTGGCAAGGAAAAGGTTCTAATCCTTTTCTACGAAGATTTTCAATCTGATCAGGAGAAATTTATTCAGGAATTCTCTAGGTTAGTTGGGATTCCCATAACAAAGCCAATGCCCGTGTTAAGGTTTGAGAATAAAAGGATGTCGTCAGCCTCGGTAAAAATAATGCGTTTATTAAACCGGTTTACGGCCAAGAACACTTTTTTTAAAAATTATCTAATAAATATACCCACACTGTATTACCGAACTCTATCCATAACTGAAAAAATTGACTCATTGACAAGATTTAGAGAAAATCCATATAAGCTACCTAAGAGTATAGAGGATACCCTATCGGATTACTACAAGGATAGCAACCAAAGATTAGTTAGTTTGCATGGATTGGATAGGATTAAAACTCTGGGGTATCCCCTTTAATCAAGTCATAAAACCTTGAGTCATTGGAGTGAATTAAGGAATATATCTTATCACTTATTTGCAGGTTGCGCTCAATAAGCCTACGCTTTATTCCAAGCCAACGATGAATTCTGTATCGATTCTTAAGCGACAGAAACCTTAATAGTGTGTCAAAAATTTGGGATGGGAGGCTGTTATTAAAAAGACCCTTTAGCGATTTTGTTCTATCGTGCATGGTTAATGGATCTCTATATCCGGCACCATGGTGGTAGATCAGATTATTATAAACTCCAAAAAGTACAGGATGGAATGGATTTGAATTTGATCGATGCAACTTCATCCAATTGTATCCATTATCCTCCAACACCTTGAGCAGATTCCCCCCCACATCACTACGTGGAGTGTTCATGCTTGATTTCCAAGTATACCCGCTCTTCCAGTCTCCATTTATGCTTTTCCAAAAACCAACTCTAGTAATACAAAAAGAAGGGTGTGGCTGTTTGTCGCCAATATTTTCGAGCCGCTGTATTGCGGCAAGAGGATATTCATTTAGAGTCCTCTCAATAAAATCGTCTAAAGGACTTATGGGGAAGGCATCACCATCAATAAAGATAAGGGGGTCACGTTTATCCTCGGCAGCAAAGAATATTATATCTGCGAGGATATTAAGCTTAGTGGCATGATCTGTAATGGACTCAGTGCACGAGTAATAGTACTTGTCTTTGTGCTTTAAGGCATTGCCGCAGAGAAAAGTGTATACCCTAAATGGCTGCTTAATATTATCCTTTAGGTATCGTAGTTGAATGTCAATCCATTTATCCGTTTTATAGTGTACAGTGGCTATGTGAATCATGGCAATGTTTATCTTTGCTCTATGAGAATAATTTTTGTAGGCTATATCAATCGTTCGGGATCCACCCTGCTACTCTCTGAACTTAGCAAAGTTAAGGGTTTTGTTTGCTTGCCCGAATCGGAATTGCTGGCTAAAACACTACTCGAAAAACCATACCAAAGAGTCTATGCTGGTTCAAATATAGTTAAAGTGCTGGACAAAGCATTGCAAAATGACTTCAAACTTTCTCTCTTCTCGTACAGGGGAAGTTTTAATGAGCTATTCGGAAAGCAGGAGAACGAGTTGGCATCAATTGATTTGTTTTTTCGGTTTATCACCCGTTCAGCCATTTCAGAGAACTCAACATGCACTCATATAGTTTTCAAAAACACGCACCTTCCATTCATATATAAGAAAATTCGTAAGGCAGATATAGAGAGGTACTCCGTTAGATTAATAAATCTGGTAAGGGATCCTAGAGCAATATACCACTCTCAGAAAGAAGCGATAGGTTCCTGGGGTAAACCCATGACAAGTAGTCCATTTGAAACATCACTGGAATGGAGTAGACAAATTCGATGGTGTGAAAATTTAATGAATGTGGATGGCTCAAAGGCTCTGGAACTTTATTACGAAAACCTTGTTTCTGAAACAAATAGAACAATTAATAACCTAATACTGGAGCTTGGGAGCTATTATGAATTAGATGAAAGTCAACCTGCTTACTCCAAAAAAATTGCATCAAACCTTAAGGACATACATGAAAATATTAACAAGCCGATTACAAGTGATTCCTCGGAGATATGGAAACGAAGACTCTCGGTTACTGAGATAAAGTGTATTGAGTGGGTATGTAGAGAGCTGCTTTCTCTTAAGGGATATACCCCGATTTACAAAAATCCATTCCAATGGCATATATTAATACATGCTATACCTGCATACCTGCGTCACATTACTGCTTTAAAAAGAGGTATACACCTACCTCCAAATAGCCGAATGTTATGAGCAAGAAAGGTATCCTTCTTATTACCTCTGAGACTTATCCTGCTGGAGCTGGCGATGGACGGAGCGCCTATTACCTAGCTGAGTCACTTCGGGGACAATGCATGGTATCAAAGGTACTAACCCTTCGTGCTCCTGAATATGTAGGTACTGACGATGACCATATTATATCTACCCCTTACTTTTTCCATAGCTTATTAGGTAAAATCGTATCAAGGTTATTCTTCTTTAAAAAGTTACTTGTTCAGGGGCGTAAGTTCAAGGTTTGGATGGTTTACGGGCGAACCCTTGGTAACCGTATTGCTATCATTTTAGGAGCCATCCTTGGCAAGAGGGTTGTTTTTCGCTCTACTCTATGGGGCTTCGACAGCATTTCAAGTTTAACAAGAAGAAACCCATTCAATAGGTTTATCTATTTATTGGCTTGGGGTTACTGGGGCTTAAACGAATCATTTATTGATGATTATAATAGGGTGATTGGAAAAAAGCGAGTCTTTCAATCTCCCCAAGGAGTTCCTAATATCTTCTTTAGCAATCCTGCTTCCAGTAAGGATGAGTTAAGAAGCAAGCTGGGATTACCTAATAGTATTCCTATTCTGATATCGCTTGGACACATTATTCAACGAAAAGGATTCCCCGAGATATTCCATTGGCTATCGGGAGTAGAACATGATTATATTTATTTATTGGTTGGTGAGAATAGCCCTAGTAGAACTAGTAGATTATATAGAAAATGGCTTGAGATGGAACATTTACAGCAGCAGGGGAAAGAATTGCTTGGCAATAGAATTAGATTTGTGGGACCAAAGTCTAACGTTTTGGAGTATCTTAATGCATCAGATATCTTTTTACATGGAGCTTATGCCGAGGGCTTTCCGCCCAACTCCTTAAATGAGGCAATGGCCTGCGGATTGCCATGCCTTGTAAGAGGAATTGAAGGAATAGATAAAGAGTTGGAAGAGGATAGTGGTATTCAATTGTTCTCGAATAAACAGCAATTTACAAAGGGGATTGAGGATTTAATTGATTCTGCTGATTTAAGGAATATCCTTGGCAATAAAACTAGAGTGTACGCTGAAAAACATTTTAGGATTGAAAATGTTGCATCTAATCTAATTCGTTTTGTTTATCCTCATTCCTTATAAAACACAAAACTGTTTTTATCTTATTAAGGCTTTCATGTTGTAGTTGATTCGCTTTACGATTCCCTCCGATTGAAATTTCATCACTCATTTGAGGATTTTCTATCATCAGCTTTATACTTTCTGCAATAGAATCGGGTGTAAGCCTATCGATAAAAAGAATCTCCTTTTTATCAACAAAGATGCTACTTAGATTCTCACGCTCACTCGCTATAACCGCAACTCCAGCCATCATTGCCTCAAGAATAACCAGTGGAAAATACTCGCGCTCCGAAGGTAAAACTAATATTGAAGCACTTTCGAGTAGCATACGCTTCTTTTCCCTATCAACAAATCCAACTATTTGCACTCTATCAGAAAGGTTTAGCGTTCTAACCATATCTCTAAGGTCACTCTCAACCTTTAGATTTTGCGGTTGTCCTGCTATGGTAAGCCTTAGCTGGGGGTATTCATCCGTAAGCAATGCGAAGGCCTGCACAAGCTTATCGAAACCCTTATGGGGTAGCAAATTGGAGAGAAAAAGGATACAATTGGGGTCTCTTTCTGCCTTGTTTCTTTCAGTTGGTTCAGAGTTACTTATAAAGTTTGGGATTACATGCACCCTTGTGGCCTGCAACTTTAAGGGTAGAATCTCTTTCCTCACAAGACCTTCGGAAAGGTGAACTATATCGCACCCCCTAAATAGAATTCTATAGAACCAGTTTAACCCCCATTTATTTGAGTACTCAATTAATCCCGATCGGTGAAAATGCAAAACATACTTACCCTTTGGCAATAGTAATTTTATAATCAACAAGTACAATGCATCCCTAATCAATACAAAGTTAAGAGGGACCATAGAGAAGTATACGGTACTGGGTCGAAACGTTAGCAGTTGCCAAATAAGCCTAAAAAGTATTGCAAAAGCTTTGAAAACTTTACCCAATCGCACTTTCTGCAAATCCGCTAAATCTCTGGCAAAATTTAAACTAATTAATCGAGTCTCAAACTGGCTATCGGTGCTTATGGCATGGTAAACGGACTGATTCATCACGCTGGCACCGTGAATAGGCGGTGGGAGCTGAATCAGAAAAAGCGCTCGTGTTATCTGGGTTTTGGACACTGTTTTTAATGAATTAATCCAAACCTTAACCCCCTCCTATTAGCCTCTTCCAGCACCCTTACCAGCGCGTAGCGCATATTCTCCTCCGCTTTGCGGGAGTCGTGGAAGACGATAATGGCGCCGGGGCGCAGGTTGTTGAGTACAATTTGTGCGCAGCGTTTGGGTGTGATCCAGCGGCTGTAGTCCATACTCAGCACGTTCCACATAATAATGCGGTAGCGTCGGCCGAGCAGCTTCGATTGGCTTTTTTTAATCCGCCCGTAGGGCGGACGGAAAAGGGTTGTATTGAGCAAATCGTTAGCCAAGTCCACATCCTGCACATACTGCCCAGTGGGCGTTTCCCAGCCCTTAAGGTGGCTGTAGCTGTGATTCCCTATGGCGTGCCCCTCCTCGATAATCCTCTGAAATATATCGGGATGCATCTCCACCTTCTTGCCCAAGCAAAAGAAAGTAGCCTTCGCATCGTATTCCCTAAGCGTATCGAGCACCCAGGGCGTAACCCCCTCCGTTGGCCCATCGTCGAAGGTTAGGTACACGGCATTCTCAGTATCGGGCATACTCCATGTAAACCCAGGGAAGAACTTCGTGAACAGCTTTGGTGGACTTAGGTTTATCATAACAGGCTACCCATTGGCGCCCATGGCGGCAAAAAGACGTTCGAGCTCTTGCTTATGGTCACCATCCTCAAAGCTGGAGGCGAGCTTGTAAAGTTCCTGCAGGATGTATAGGTTCAGCTCCGTCTCGCTACGAACTGTTCCCGAGATCCTATCGGACAGGGAGAGAAGGTAGCTTAGCTCCTCGGCGCACTGCTCCATGAAGACAGTGGAGTACTTAACCCCTTTTTCAATATCTCCTGCTCTATAGTACCCCTCGATTAGGGATAGCGCAAAGAAATTGAAGGGGACGGTCTCGTGTGGAACAACCTCCATGCACCTATCGAGAGCGGCGATGGCCTTCTCACTTTTTCCCTCCTCATTCAGCGCACGCGCCAGGCGACCAAAAATATTCCTGTAGTTTGAGATTATCCTAGAGCTGTTCTCATTGATGTACACCTGGGGATTGGCAATGCTTCTATACTGATACTTCTCCATAAGATTCTGGTAGAGAATATCGGTATTGGCCTTACCATACCTCCCCCCCTCCCTTGGGGCTTCAATGGGGACAATACGGTAAACAAGTCCTTCGAGCTGGAAGTAACCATCGAGGTTCTGATATGTTTCGGAGCTCACGGTTATGGCAAAGTACATGGGTCGATCCCAATTATTGGTCGCCATCAAATCCATCAGGAACAAGCCATCCTTAAGTACGTAGTTGGTAGGGATTCGCCAGCGCATGGTATCAGCCACCTCGTTCATTCTCTCGGGACGAACAACACCGTTACGAGCCGCCTTCTCCTTATCAACAGGTAAAAAGAGGTTACGCGATGGAAAGAAATCGACGGTTTGGTTACGTTCAAAAGGTGAACTAATACGGGTACTCGGATTGTCGTTTAGCACAAAATCCATTGCCTGCCGAACATGGATAGGCTGCGATATGCGATCGGTTGCCAAAACAACCTCGCGAGTTCCTAGAACAAACTTATCCATTGTCATGCTAACTGGCAATGGCTCAGATCCGTAGGCCTTGCGTAGCATCTGATCGATATACCAGTCGGCACGCAGGTAGCTAAGGTTAGTTACCCGCACATCTGTCCTCACTCCCTCAACCTCCTGAGCGTACCACAATGGGAAGGTGTCGTTATCTCCGTAGGAGAAGATTATTGAGTTAGGTTCGAGGCTCTGCAGAGTATTGTATGCAAAATCGATGGATATGTAGTTACCCGAACGATCGTGATCGTCCCAGTTCTCAACAGCCATTAGCCCGGGCACAAAAACCAAGCCTACAGATGAAGCAATTAAAGCCCCAGGGGCTTTGTCGAATGCCTTGCGCACCGCCAGAAACAGAGCAATCACTCCTAGTCCAATCCAGATGCTAAAAGCGTAGAAGCTACCAGCGTAGGCATAATCGCGCTCTCGTGGCTGATAAGGAGTTTGGTTAAGGTAAACCACAATGGCAATCCCAGTAAGCACAAACAGTAGAGTTACCACCCAAAAATCTTTTCGATTGCGAAGGTACTGAATTAGCAATCCTGCAATACCTAAAAGGAAAGGAAGCATAAAGTAACGGTTATGCGCTTTCCCCTTGTATACCGATGGTAAATCTTTTTGAGAGCCAAGACGTGGGGAGTCGACAAAAGGAATTCCACTAATCCAATTTCCCTTTACCACTTCGCCATGTCCTTGAATATCGTTTTGTCGGCCCGCAAAATTCCACATAAAGTAGCGCCAGTACATATGTCCCATTTGGTAGGAGAAGAAGAACCTCAAGTTCTCACCAAAAGTAGGCGCACGTCGTACCTCGGCTTCGCCTCCCCTACCGGATACGCGGATTGGTCTTCCTGCAAAGTTTGTCCACTGCTTGTATGCCTCAACATGACGAGGCTCGGAGCTGTATATCCTAGGGAAAAATGAGATAAACCGATCGTCGTAAACCAGCTCGGGCTTATGGCTAGCCACCACGTACTTTCCATCCTTTTGAATGTACTGCGGGCTTCCATTTACCCTATCGATAACCGGCGCATCGAAGGAGTGGCCGAATACCAGCGGCCTATCGCCATACTGCTCGCGGTTGAGGTAGTAGAGCAGCGAGAACATATTGTCGGGGCTGTTCTGATTCATCGGGGGATTTGCCGAGGAGCGAATCACAATTAGCGCAAAGGAGCTGTAACCGATTAGAATAACGGCAAAACTCACCAGAATTGTATTGAGGATTGGCTTTGCATGCTTATGCGTAAAGTAAATACCCCATCCAAGCAAGGCTGCAACTGCAGCAATGTAGAAGAAAACGCCCGATTTGTAAGGCAATCCAAAACCATTAACAAAAAGCAGCTCAACCTTAGAGGCAAATACAATAAATCCCTGAATAATACCATACATCATAGCTAGTAGAAGAACTACGCTTATGGCAAGCGCCTTAACAATCCCCCAAGGGGTAACGGTGTACTTCTTAAAGTAGTAAACCAACACAATGGCCGGAATGGCCAACAGGTTTAGCAAGTGCACCCCTATTGAGAGACCCATTAGGTACGCAATAAGCACAAGCCATCGATTGGCATATGGCTCGTTGGCCACATTCTCCCATTTTAGGATAGCCCAAAAAACCAGGGCAGTAAAAAGCGATGAGGTGGCGTAAACCTCGGCCTCAACAGCCGAGAACCAGAAGGTGTCGGAAAAGGTGTATGCCAAAGCGCCAACCAAACCCGATCCAAGGATTAGGATTAGCTGGGTAGAGGTGTAAACACCATCCTTTATATCAACCAGCTTGCGAGCCAGGTGAGTAATTGTCCAAAAGAGGAAAAGTATAGTAAATGCGCTGGCCAAGGCCGACATGGCGTTGGCAAATATGGGTATTAGCTCAGTTGTAGGAGCCAGCATGGTGAAGAACCGCATAAGCAGCATAAAGATGGGTGCTCCGGGAGGGTGACCTACCTCAAGTTTGTAACCACTGGCAATAAACTCGCCACAATCCCAAAAGCTGGCTGTGGGTTCAATGGTTAAAAGGTAAACAACCGCCGCAATGGCAAAGGCTATCCACCCCAAAATTACGTTGGCTCTCTGGTACTGCTTAAGGGAAAACTGATTCATGGGTCAAGTTTTGTTTAGTAGGCAAAATTACTACTTTTTTATACAAGTTGCCCCAATAGCTGAACGAAACGTTTATTTGCCATGGCCCTGTGGCGAAAAAGAATATCAAAAAACATATAAGTTGATGAGCCCAAAAGGAGCGAGCAAGGTCGCATTACAAGGTAGTCACAGGCTACTTGAATCTGGATAGACTGTGATTTTGAGCATGACCTAAGCACAAACATCGAGCAGCACCGTAGACCCCTCGGGGCAACAGGCTTTAGCCTGGTGACAACAGGGTGTAGCGATCCTGCGCTAGGGGGTTAAAAGGGGCTAGGAGCAATTTGTGACGCTCCAAGTGGGAGGCGCATCCCACTGGGTGCATGTATCAGCACTACCGGTTCGGGATGTAAAAACACCAACGTCTACTTGAATCTTACAAGGGTTTGATTTAATATTATAACAGTCCGATATAACATTACTAAAGCCTACTGCAATATCACCTGATCTTAAATCAGTCCTACCGACACTTGATGTACTCTTACCAATGAGTATTACAACCTAAACGGGATATCATCCAGTTTTAACTACACTTATGGCAATACTAACGGAGCCCAATTCTTGATTAACGATGTTTGTTTCAGCTTTAACGGTATATCATACTATTTAAATGAGACCTTTTGCAAATTTAACGATGGTTGATTTATGATTAACGGAGATTATTGCAGCATTAACGGAATCAATTGTTACTTTCCTTTTTCCCTGTGCAGCCGTAAGGGAGGTTGATGCAGCCGTGGGGATGGTTTTCTGCCGAAGGCAAGAGCTTAAGAGGGCAAACAGTTAGTGGCTAACGAAAAGGAGCTTGCTAATGGATTTGTACTGGGGGCTGGAGGGGCCGTAGAGAGACTTGATGTAGGTTTTGACCTGGGTGGAGGTGCGGACCAACCCGGTGCTGGGGTGGAATAAGAGGATGTTTCGGGTATCACGGGCGGTTCTGAGGGGGATGGTGGCGTTAATAACGTTGGTGTTGGCGGTGCGCAGCTGGTTGTACATGTCCATCAGCGAGCTGACCTTAAGCTCCTCCTCGTTGGGGGCGTAGGTTGGTATGGCGCTGAGCATCTGGATAAGCTTGTGGAGGTTATCGAGACGCATAACGAAGCTCATCTGGGAGGCGGAGATCTGGGTAACGGTTTCGCCCTGGGCTTCGAGGGTCTTTACCTCCTCGTCGCTGAGCTTACGGGAGGCCCTTCGGCCCTGCAGCTTGCGGATGTAGGTGAGGGTGTTCTGGTATATCTGGGGAGGGGTGTCGGACGCCTTGACGGCGTTGTTAACCCGGGTGATAAGCTGGCTTAGCCCCTTGAACGCTGCAACGCGATCGGCCAGGGCATGCTTGTAGGTGGCCTCGATGGAGTTGACGGTGGCGACAGCATCCTTGGCTGAGGAGAGCTTGGCGTTGAGGGCCGGGAGCTTAATGCTGTTCCGGGTGGGGGCATAGTCGGCCCCAAAGGACGAGACGATGGCGGTGAGCCGCTCGAAGTTAGCCACCAACCTGGCATGACCGGTTTCGGATGTGCTTGCCATGATTAGGTATGTTAGGGTTTAACCGCTATGATATTGCGTAAACAAAGTTCAGGAATAGAATCACCCGAGTGGGGAATTTAGCCGAAAACTTTTGAACAATATTTGAACAGGGGGTTGCGGGTGGCGGAAACGCTGGGGTTGCAACCGAAACATGGATATACTAGGTAGTCACAAATGGACACGGGTAATGATTGATGTTTTATTATGCGATTACTGGGAGCCATCTTTTACTTTTTTCTTGATAAAAAAGTAACAAAAAATCAAGGCTTACAGCGTTCCACCCTGCGCTCTACGGCTGAGCCCCTCTGGCTTGCGGAGCTCAATCACTTCGTGGCTATCCAGCTGCAGCGAACAGCAGGTATCGGGTAAATACAACATTCCGTCGGATGGGGGTTGCAGCGTAGCACTCCTCTAGGGCTTGCCCTGTCAGGGGGCTCAGCTCTTGAGCGCTAAGGGTTCACGCTGCATGCCGACTTGAGGAAAAGCTTACCCCTAAGCCTTTGTGGCAGCTGGTCACGGATAATGATTGATGCTTTACTATGTGGTAGCCGGGAGCCAGCCTTTTACTTTTTTCTTGATAAAAAAGTAACAAAAAATCAAGGCTTACATCGTTACACCCTGCGCTCTACGGCTAAGCCCCTGTGGCCTGCGGAGCGCAATCACTTCGTGGCTATCCAGCTGCAGCGATCAGCAGGTATCGGGTAATACAACATTCCGTCGGATGGGGATGGAAGCGTAGCACTCCTCTAGGGCCAGCCCTGCCAGGGCCTCAGCTCTTGAGCGCTACGGGTGCACGCTGCATGCCGGCTGGAGGGAAGGCTTAGCCCTAAGGTCTTTGTTGTGGCTGGATACGGAGTTTTTACCACAAATGGACACGAATGCTTTTAATGATTATGAACACGAATGATATTTGACGGTTTGTGTGTGGGCAGCGATGGTATTGCTGATCTTATTCAACCCCTTGCGGGGCTGGGGAGATAGCGTACATTGTATACCCCGGGCTGCGCTCCGGGCTATTCGGATTTAAGCTCTTCGGGCTTAGGAGTGGTGTGCGGCATTGCGAGGGGCAAAAGGGGGCTGAACCACGGATGGACACGGATAATGATTGATGTTTTATATATGCGGTAGCAGGGGCTATCCTCTTATTTTTTCTTGATAAAAAAGTAACAAAAAATCAAGGCTTACATCGTTACACCCTGCGCTCTACGGCTGAGCCCCTGTGGCCTGCGGAGCGTCTCGTCATAATTGACGAGACTTCGATTCAGCATGGTGTTTTGGGCATGCGATAGGGTGCGTAGCTGGCAAGCGTTGCCGAATGGGTAGAGCGGCGCAGCGCTCCTCGGGTGCCAGCCCTGCCAGGGCCTCAGCTCTTGAGCGCTACGGGTGCACGCTGAAGGCCCGCTGAAGGGGAGGCTTAGCCCTGTGGCCTTTGTAGTAACTGGATACGGACTATTTTAACAAAAAATGGACACGAATGCTTTTAATGATTATGAACACGAATGATATTTGACGGTTTGTGTGTGGGCAGCGATGGTATTGCTGATCTTATTCAACCCCTTGCGGGGCTGGGGAGATAGCGTACATTGTATACCCCGGGCTGCGCTCCGGGCTATTCGGATTTAAGCTCTTCGGGCTTAGGAGTGGTGTGCGGCATTGCGAGGGGCAAAAGGGGGCTGAACCACGGATGGACACGGATAATGATTGATGTTTTATATATGCGGTAGCAGGGGCTATCCTCTTATTTTTTCTTGATAAAAAAGTAACAAAAAATCAAGGCTTACATCGTTACACCCTGCGCTCTACGGCTGAGCCCCTGTGGCCTGCGGAGCGTCTCGTCATAATTGACGAGACTTCGATTCAGCATGGTGTTTTGGGCATGCGATAGGGTGCGTAGCTGGCAAGCGTTGCCGAATGGGTAGAGCGGCGCAGCGCTCCTCGGGTGCCAGCCCTGCCAGGGCCTCAGCTCTTGAGCGCTACGGGTTCACGCTGAAGGCCCGCTGAAGGGGAGGCTTAGCCCTGTGGCCTTTGTAGTAACTGGATACGGACTATTTTAACAAAAAATGGACACGAATAATGTTTTGACTATTACAATAATTAGAACGAAATGATGCCTGTTTTTAGGCAACACGATATAACTGTGACGTTATCTGGCGAGTTCGGCGTAGCCATTTGGGCGGCAGCAGGGGAATGGTTATTAAATATCAAAAACATTAATGATTGTAATTTCCTTTAACAGATATGTTATCGGAACCTCGCAACTGTAGCCTGTAGTTTCTATTTTGGTTTTTGATATATAGAAGTCTATAGATACCTTATAACCAATAATCTTTATATCGGCTGTTAAGTCTTTTGTCTTAACAACATTTGTATATTTAATACTGTTCACTATCAATGTATCTCCATATTGTTTGGTGTTTGGATAGACAGATAGATCAATTAACCAGTAGTCATCTATACCATTGGGGCTACAGATTTCTTTCCCAATTATAGTTCCACTTGCATTTTCATAATCAGGTTTATATGGTGGTTTAACACAGGAACTTTGTGTAACGCTAATTGCAATAAAAATTACAAACGTTACTTTGAAAAAGTTGTGGATTTTCATAGTTCTTATTTTAATCGTTTATATATGGATATTGGATTTAAAGAAGGATACAGAAACTCGAGTTTTAGCTTATTGTAATTTATGAATTTAAAGCGATAGGGCCATTGGAAATCAATGGTATCCCCTTCAGAAGTGAAGACAATACTTCGGAATAAAAGAGAGTCAGAAAGCCAATATTTTTCATGATAGAAAACCATATCTGTATAGCTATATGATATTCGTATGCTATCCGGTAAATATTCATCATAACCGGGTGGATTATCAACAGGGCCAAAAGTATTCTCGATTATCTCCCACTTGCCCAAAATAGCTTGTTGCGGGTTAGTTACGGGAGGAAGCGGTTCTTCTCTATCGCAACTGGATATGATATTTGCGACTAAAAATGCGACGAGGTATACTGTTAGTTTTTTCATAATTGTTTTTTATGCTTTGATAGATCGATATCGTGAAAACTGCAAATGATTGAATGTCTAATAGTAGTTTGTTGCTTTTAATAAACTGGGATTCATATGTAGTAACTGAATAGTGTCAATTTCCCAGACTATAGTTAGTTATTTGATAAGGTTATTGAAAACTTTATAGGATATTTGAAATATTCTTTTGATACGATCACTAAGTAGAACACATCAGTGGGTTTTTGGCATAACATATCCTCTATTTCGATGTTATACTGTAGTTGGTTGCATTTTAGGGATAGGGTTTGGTCTTTCATATACGCACAAGCTGGTCTCTTGGTGCGCCCAGCCAACACGAAGGATTCGTTGAAGTCGATTTCTGGAAAGCTGATGCAAGAAATGTACTTTTGAAAATCAGCACTGTTGCCTATTACCAGAGCTACATTTGTTTGATTTTCATTTACGTTCTGAAGGGTACAGTTATCCCCTTCAACATTTGTCCCAAAACCTTGGAAAGGGATTTCATAGGTAACTGGGTCGCTACATTCAGGATCGATTTTGCATCCATGAAACATCACTAGTAACGCAACGGTTACAATAAGATGTCCCCAAATTTTGTTTAGTGCACTCATAGTTTTGTATTATTTAGGTTAATCCTTTTTATCAAGTAATTAGCCATGATTGCTAACTAATAATACCTGGTTTTTTTATGTCAAATGATAAAACTCTGCGGTGCAGGATGACACAAGATACAACCGAACTGCTGGCTGGAGGGGGTTAGGCTTTGCCAATCGTGCGACAGCAGGGAATAAAACAGTTCGTTCTTGAGCTTGCTTAAGTATTGAAATCAATAACAATACAACCGACAGGAGTAACTTTGCTTTCATATTCCTACTCAATTGTAAAATCTGTTTTTAAATTCCATGATTTCCGATGCCCCTCAATTTCGATTGTTATCGTAAATTCTGAAAAATATTTACCGGTTTGTAAAGTAGTATTATTTGGATTACTACTCCATGCATAAGGCATTACAATTGTTTCTTCGCCCGGTAAAACTACGGCTCTTGGAGGCAAATTTACAGTTGGGCAATTCAATGGAAATTGATAGGGCACTCCTACTGGCATTGAAGTTATGCTGGGGTCCTCTGTCTGAATTACTTTTTTGACTAACATAAAATCTTGTTGCTTTGATAACTCACATTCGTAGTCATAGTACCACTCAAAAGTTTTACTTGACCGATTTGTAATTTTTAACGCAAGAACAACATCTGTTCCTGCATCGAAAGTATTTTTCTCGATTTCGTGTTCCATGGTGAGAACAACTACATCAATTTGATCCAAAAAGAAATCATCCTCATTACAACCGAGAAGCCCAACTAAAACAGGGACTACAAAAAATATACTCATTTTTTTCATGGCTTTACTTCTTGTGGTTAGACATTCGTTTTGTTCATTTCGTTGGAATTCAAATTAACTTTTTACTCACTCAAAAAGTGCCAGAATTGAGGTTAACTTTTTCATGGTGTTTTAGTTTAGTCGTTTGTAAACAGAAGTATTATTTATGGCAATCAAGTTTAATAAGTCCAATCTCAACATGTTGTAATTAATAAAGTAAAATCTATACTGTTCTGTAACAATTAGAGTATCTGCATAACCTGGTGCTTCATTGATATAATACGTACTCTCTTTAAACAAAAGAGTGTCTACAATCCAATATTTGCCATAGAATATATATTCTTCTTCGTAATTATAAGTTAACAAAACACTATCTGTTTGGTATTCTTCGTAAGCAATTGGGTTCTTTATTGGAAACAACTGATTTCCGTTGCCCAAATGTGTAATTTCCCATTTCCCCAAAATAGCTTGTTGCGGGTCAGTTACGGGAGGCAGAGGTTCTTCTCTATCGCAACTGGATATGATGTTTGCGACTAAAAAAGCAACGAGGTATATTGTTAGTTTTTTCATCCGTACAAAATATTTATATCGTTAATATATAACACGTTACTGTTTTGCTTTTAGCGAACCTTATCGAGCGGATGGAACACCCAAAGTTTGTTCATCGGTGTTTGTGCAAGCTACCTTACATGGGTGTTTCATAATTGTTATTTTATGCGTTGATAGATGTGAGTGGGATTCAATGCAGGGTAAACCATTGCTAGTTTGAGTTTATTATAGTTAATAAAGTTATACTGATAAGGTTGAATGTCCACTAATATGGTATCGCCATTTGCTTGGTCGATATAGGTGTGTTTAATATATAAAAGAGAATCGGTATACCAAAGGGAACCGTCAACCCAAAGGGAGTCGGCAAACCAATAATCACCATATGAAAAATCATTTTTATTATTGTAGTTGAACACAATGCTGTCCGGTCAAAATTCTTGATAAGAACCGGGATAACTTATAGGACCAAAGGTATTCTCAATAACTTCCCATTTTCCCAAAATAGTTTGTTGCGGGTTAGTTACGGGAGGAAGAGGTTCTTCTCTATCGCAACTGGATATGATGTTTGTGACTATAAAAGCAACGAGGTATATTGTTAGTTTTTTCATAATTGTTATTTTATGCGTTGATATATGGATGTTGTGAAAACTGCAAATGCTTGTATATCTAATCTTAACTTGTTGTTACTATCAAAGAACAGGTATTCATATGTAGTAACTAATTGATGTCCATTTTCCAAACTATAACCTATATCTATATATAATAATGAATCATCTATCCAGTAATTTGTTTGAGAAGTAAACTGGTTTTGATAATAATCAAAGAATCTTACAACACTATCAGATAAATACTCTGAATATCCACTTGCCGGATATGGCTCTAAACTTGGCCAATTGCCTTTCTCAACAATTTCCCATTTGCCCAGAATAGCTTGTTGCGGGTCCGTTACAGAAGGCAACTCGTTTTTAGTGTCGCAATTACATAAGCTAATAAGTACAATAAAAACCAGCAACTTTTTCATAACACCTAGTTTTCCATTGCCCTTTCAACAAATAAGGGGCAATACCTGAGAGGTATGGCTTAACATTGAAGCTTAAAACATAAAAATGAAAATCAACACAACGAACTTATGATATCTATTAATATTTAATGATGTTCAGCTGATATACACACATTAAGAACCTGCTTTAAAATGGAGTTGTTGACAAAAATTTACCACAATAAATTTAACTAGTACAAACCCTTGCCGAGTGTAAGTATGTTGACCCCTAGGGGATCGATGTAATTACCTGCCAACAAATTGGATACCCACCCCCTGCAAGCTAGAAGAATAGCGTATCACCCTTGGTGGGGATATGGATATTGTTGAGGCCTGCCTGCTTGAGCTTATGCTTAAAGAACTCCATGGGTTTTAGGTCGCCGTGCACCAGGATGGTATTGCCAATGCTCTTAAAGTTTTGGCAGCCCAAAAATTCGATCATCTCCTTGTAGTCGCCGTGACCCGAGTAGGACTCGATGCGCCGGATCTCGGCGTTCACCGCGTGCTCGAACCCGTGAATGGAGATGGTTTTGGGTTTATCGAGGAGCCGGGCTCCCAGCGTGGCCGGGGCGCAGTAGCCCACGAATAGGATGGTGTTCTTTGGCTCGCTGATACTATTGGCCAGGTGGTGCTTAACCCGTCCGGCCTCGGCCATGCCCGATGCAGATATTATGACGCAGGGCTTATCGTAGGTGTTGAGCGCCTTGGACTCATCGACACTCTTGGTGTAGCGGAGGGTGTTGAAGCCAAAGGGATCGGGGTCGGTCTCCATGATCTCGAGGATATCGTTGTTGAAGCACTCGGGATGCATCCTAAAGATATCGGTGGCGTTGGTGGCCAAGGGGCTATCGACAAAGATATCGATCTTGGGCAAGCGACCCTGATTGTAGAAGTTGTTGAGGGAGTATACCAGATCCTGAGTACGCCCCACGCTAAAGGATGGGATAATCAGCTTGCCGCCCTTCACGACGCAGGTATGGTAAACCACGTCGAGGAGATCCTCCTCGCCGCGGTCGCTCTCGGCGTGCAGCCTATCGCCGTAGGTTGACTCGCAGATCAGAATATCGGTTTGGGGGAACTGATCGGGAGACCGTAGAATTCGGTTGGTTGGTCGACCAATATCGCCGGTGTAGGCAATACGCTTGGTAACGCCATCCTCGATGATCTCGATATTGGCCACGCCGCTACCCAGCATATGGCCCGTGTTGGTAAACTTCACCTTAATGTTGCTGTCGATGCTAAACTTGCGATCGTAGGCAACGCCAATAAACAGCTCCATGGCCTTCACGGCATCATCCTTGGTGTACAGGGGTTCAACCGGCTCTAACCCCTTACTTATCCGCTTCTTGTTAAAATAGAAAATATCTCGTTCCTGTATAAAGCCAGAGTCAACTAGCATAATAGCACATAAATCCCTGGTGGCCGAAGTACAAACCACGGAACCCCTAAAGCCCTGCTTGTAGATGTATGGGATCAGGCCCGAATGGTCGATATGGGCATGAGTAAGGATGATATGGTCAATATCCTTGGGGTTGAAGCCCAGGTCGCGGTTCAGATGGTCGGTTTCGAGGCCCTTACCCTGATACATCCCGCAGTCGAGCAGAATGCGTTTGCCGTTATTGGTTGTGATAAGATGCTTACTGCCTGTAACCTCGCGCACGGCGCCGTTGAATTGAATTTCCATAGAATGATTTGCTTTAAGAGTAAATGCTGTGTGGGTTTAAAGGTAGGAAATTTATTGCAAGGTGATTCCATTTTGAATGGGTATTTGGCTATTAGCTATTGGCGGTTGGCTATTGGCTATTGGCTATTGGCAGTTGGCAGTTGGCAATGCAATTGGCAGATGCCTGTCTCGAGAACCGCTGTTCTATAGCGATTAACGAGAGCTATTGGCAGTTGACAGTCTCTGAAAAGCAGTAAAATGTGTGTAAACATTTCAGGACTCCATATACCAAGCTATTCAAACATAGATCCTACTCATACCGTAGCGACTCGACCGGGTTTTTGGCCATTGTGCGGAAAACTTTTACGCTAAGAATAAGGTAAGATAGGGCTATCATACTTACAATGGGGATAGCAATGCTGCTAATTTGAATGGGTACCCGCACGGGCCAAAGGCTCTCGATAAGGAGATTAGCCAGATAGTACCCCCCAATACCACCAAATATGGAGGCAAATATAACAATAGCCAAGAATGGTTTACTGATTAGCCAGTTTACGCCAAGCTTAGATGAACCCAGCACTGTTCGTACCCCAATCTCCTTGATGCGCCTCAGGATATTCAGTGAGACTAGGGTGTAAAGAGCAATTGACGAGAGCACGATGGCGATAAAGGCCAGGAACATATTGATGGTGGTGATATGCCTATTCACCTCGTGTGCCTCCTCGTCGATCATCACCTGCTCAAATCCCGAGAAAGGTATAAATGGGACGAGCTGCTCCCACTGGGCCTTAAGATGATTCAGCAGCTCCTTGGGATCGTCACCCTGATGGCGAACAACCATTAGAGATTGTGGTTCTGGTGAACGCATCCAAAAGATGATTGGCAGCGGTTTCTCCCAAAAGCTCATATGGAGATTATCGGTTACGCCAACAACCCTAAGGCTGAGCGTATCCAACCTTACAATTTGGCCAATGGGGTCGGCAACCCCCAGCTCATCGGTAGCTCTTTTATCCAGCACAACCGTGCTGGCTATATCCGAGGATTCAAACTCGCTGGTAAACCCTCGTCCCTCGAGGAATCTTACGCCCATTGTTTCGAGGTAGTTAACGCCCACTTCCATTACTCGAATCTCTGTCTTCCTATCCTGGAACTCAAGGGTTCTGGAGTATCCACCCCAGCCGATGTGCTGGCTGGTGTAGGCGATGGAGGTAATATCGGGGTGACTCTCGAAAGAGGCCTGGAGCGCTTTTGTATCGATACCATTGCTGAGGGGTACTACCAGAATTCTGTCCATGTCGTACCCCATATCCATTGATTGCTGAAATGAGGCGTTTTGAGTAAATACCAAACTCACAATAATGGCTACTATCGACACGGATATCTGAAACCAAAGTAGGACTTTGGACAGCCATCCGCCCTCCTTTAGCCGATAGGATCCCTTGAAGATATCGACCGACTTAAAGGAGCTTATGTAGAAAGCGGAGTATGCACCCGCCAGGATGGATGTAAAGATCAGCAGGATACCCAGGAAAAGCCAAAACCGGACATTGCCCGCAAACTCCATCTTCAACACCATGTAGGGCCACATCTTGTTATACTCATCGATAAGGAAGAGGGCAATGAACAGCGAAGCGACAAGGGCAAAGAAGCAGACCAAGGCGTTCTCGCCCAGGAACTGGGCAATAAGCTGGCGGCGGCTGCTGCCCATTACCTTACGCACCCCAATCTCCTTTAGTCTGGTATTTGCAATGGAGATGGAGGTATTCATGTAGTTGAAGCTGGCCAGCAGAAGGATTAAAACGCTCATGATTAGCGGGCCAAATATTTGGGCGGGATGGAGGTTGACCCAAAGCCAATTGCCCCAGA
Organism: Tenuifilaceae bacterium; assembly: GCA_034003245.1. GTDB lineage: Bacteria > Bacteroidota > Bacteroidia > Bacteroidales > Tenuifilaceae > Perlabentimonas. Next base: position 17,632 of record JAVEYY010000023.1, on the reverse strand, counting down.
CATCGCGGCTAATTTTAGTATAGTCCCTAAGGCTCATCACTTCGTAGCTGGTGATTTGCCAGTCCTCGCGGGCTTTATTCTGGATATCAATAAAGCTATTTAGCGCAGCTTCCACTCTGGGAACATCGGATGGGTTTGGTATTGCCAAAAAAGTGGCCCCAATAAACCTTGTCCAATCCATCTCATCGACCCGAAAGAAGGAGAAGTAGTTGTCCATTATGGTAACAGCGTCGAAGTTTACCATGGAGTTCTCGGGGATATGCTGGAGCACGGCCACCACTTTAAAATCAACGGGTTGAGCCATGCTGTTGAAGAGGGTTACACTCTCGCCCACCGGATTTACATCACCAAAATACTGCTGTGCGGTTTGATCACTAAGGATAATGCTGTTGACATCCGAAAAGTTTTCAGTGCTACCCCAGAGAACGGGGAAAGTGAATAGGTTGAAAAAGCCCTTATCGGCGAAGGCAACGCGTTTGGCGAAGATCTTGGAATCGGCCTCGTTGCCGCTGCGTACCGATAGCTGATCGGTGGTGTACCGGACGGTGGCCTCAACGCCCGCAACGTCGATGTCCATGGCTGGGGACAGGGATACCGGTGATATACCGTAACGCTGCTGTCGTTCGTTTACCTCCCTAAAGACATTAACCTTATATATCTTATCGAGTTTTTGGTGGGTGATGTTGAAATCGGCCTCGAACCGATGGTTTAAGTAGCCTACTATGCAGCATGCCAGGGTGGTTCCCAGGCCAAGGATATTTACAAGAACAAAAAATTTGTGTTTAAGCAAGCTCCTTATCGCAAGGGTGATGAATGTTTTAAGCATAAGCATGGGTATTGGTTATCCGTTTATAGACGAATGTTGCTGCCCAACTGCTGCAAGCAGGAATTCAAAAGCAAAAATAAAGAATATCAATTCATTGTTTAATCCCTGGATAAACATCAATAAAGCCTATTGGCTGTGTGTACCTATGGGATACTTAGGGTCTACTGGAAAATGTATAAACAACTGGTTATAAACAATAAAACAATATTATCATTCAATTAAGTGCAAGGAATTTCGAGCTTTTCGGCAAAAATCTTTGCTCCTGCATACTGGGGCCTTGCCCCAGACCCCACTGACTTTTTTGCCTTGATGCAAAAAAGTCAGCAAAAAAGATCAAGGCTACGCCTGCTTCGCACGAAAAACTACGCTTGCAGGCGGAAAAAATCTGAACTCGCCCCGCATACTTGCGGGGCTCAAACAACAGATTTTTTTTACCGCCCGCTACACTTGTTTTTCGGCTCACCAGCCGATGCCAGAAGAAAAACGAATAGACCTCAAAAAAACGTTTCTGATTCTCAGTTCGAGTTTTTCAGCAAGCCCTACTTACTTTTGAAACCGATTGTACCTCAACACTTGTAGAAAAATATCTTTCCGTTGTGTCACAAAAGCCACAAAGAAGGCACAAAGGGGCACAAAGCAAGCGACTTCACATACGCATATTTTATTGACAGAATAGCGACAAAGCCACTAACAAGAAGAAACCCTAAAACCAACACCGCATCTTAGTACAAATCACCATGAACAGAACTAATCAAAAGGAATATGGTAGAGTAGCTAGAACTCGCTGCCCTTGCTTTTGGGGTAATCGAGGGAGTAGTGTAATCCTCGACTTTCGCGCATATTCTGGGCGTTCTTAATAATTAGGTAGCCCACGTTTATCATGTTGCGCAGCTCGCAGAGGTTTTGGGTAAGGATAGATTTTTTGTACAGCTCCTCGGTTTCGTGGTATAGAATCTCGAGACGCGTCAAGGCACGGTCGAGCCTGAGATTTGAGCGCACAATGCCCACGTAGTTGCTCATAATCTGCTGCATCTCCTTATAGCTTTGGGTAATAAGGACCATCTCCTCGTTGTGGGTAGTACCCTCGTAGTTCCAGGCTGGAATACTACTGTTGATGCCAATAACGTTTGCCACCTCAACGGCGTGCTTTGCAGCCCTATCGGCGTATACTACAGCTTCGATAAGCGAGTTTGAGGCCAGCCTGTTGGCCCCGTGCAAGCCTGTGGATGAACATTCGCCAATGGCGTAGAGATGCTTTATGGAGCTTTCGCCGTTCAAATCAACCTTAATTCCACCGCAGAGGTAATGCGCTGCGGGCACAACGGGAACCATATCCTTGGTGATATCGATTCCTATGGACAGGCATTTTTGGTAAATGTTGGGGAAGTGACTGCGAATATCCTCAGCATCTTTAAACGTTACATCAAGGTAAACAAATTCATCACCGCTCATCTTCATCTCATTGTCGATGGCACGGGCCACAATATCGCGCGAGGCAAGCGATCCGCGCTTATCGTACTTGTGCATAAACTCTTTGCCATCGGCTGCTTTTAGGATGGCCCCAAAACCACGCATGGCCTCGGTGATAAGAAACGAGGGTCTCTCGCCAGGATGGTATAGCGATGTGGGATGAAACTGGATAAACTCCATATTCTCCACTATACCCTTTGCCCGGTAAACCATGGCGATGCCATCGCCGGTGGCTACAAGGGGGTTGGTGGTTGTGTGGTAGATATTCCCAATTCCGCCGGTGGCCATAACGGTACACTTGGCCAAATAGGTATCAACCTTCTGGGTTTTTAGGTTGAGAACGTAGGCCCCGTAGCACTCCGTATCGGTTTTATGCCGGGTTACCTTTTCGCCCAAATGGTGCTGCGTGATAATTTCGACCGCGAAGCTATTCTCGAGCACTGTAATGCTCTTATGACTTTTGGTTCGAGTAGTTAGCGCTCGCTGAATCTCGTTTCCAGTATTATCCTTATGGTGAAGTATTCGGTGCTGGGTATGGCCACCCTCGCGGGCCAAGTCGTACTGCCCCGAAGGTTTCTTATCGAACTTAACGCCCCACTGAATAAGCTGCTTAATCTGTTCGGGAGCCTCGGTGGCCACCATCCGCACAACCGCCTCGTTGCAAAGGCCATCACCACAGATAAGGGTATCGCGGATATGCTTTTCGAAGGTGTCGGGTTCGTAAGTAACGGCGGCAATTCCGCCCTGCGCGTAAACGGTGTTGGTCTCGTCGAGGGTAGCCTTGCTTATGAGAATAACCGATCCGTGCTCAGCTGCCTTAAGCGCAAAGCTTAGCCCAGCAATACCTGAGCCAATAACCAAAAAATCGCAGGTGTGTGTTGCCATATAATGCTTTTGTGCAAAGGTAGAGTTTTGACGCTGGTATTTCAAACTTTGAGAGGAGAATTGAGTTATTTCGAATTGGGTAATATTATTAAGTAACTTGAGTTTGACAAAAAACAACTAACACAGAAACACAGAGACACAGAGACACAGAGACACAGAGACGCAGGGTAAAAATTTTTGGAGAGGGAGGCGAGTGATACAGTTTTTTTCGTTTTGCTCGGTTTGTGGCGTGGTAAAAACTGCATACACTCATTATGAAATTAATAGATTGGCGGAAGCTGAGCCACCGCTAAAGGGAAGGTTTTCAGATTAAACTAACAAGTTAATTACCCTTTTACTCGGAATATTTATTAATTAGCCTAACCAGCAGGTTATTTAGCAGTTCAACTTCGTAATCGCCAACTGTGGGCTCCAGGTGGCTATTGCCCACACCGCTATCGTCGGTAATAAACACGTAGGTGCCGTTAGTAGCGATGGCAAAAAAACGCATCAAAAACTCTGTTTCCTTGTTAATTCCGCTTGCGGTTACCGGAATAAGCTTAATACCCTTTTGTGCAGCACTGGTAATTGAATTTTGCAGGCTCGATATAACATCCATACGGTAGTGAGGGGGTGCATCGAGCACAAGGAAAAGTAACCGAGTACGAGCGGTGTAAGCCCATTGCAGCTCATTAATCGCCTTATCGAGGGCTGTGTGGACAGCCTCGGGGTAATCGCCACCACCCGATGCGCGCTGATCCTTTATGAAATTTATTGTTTCTGTAATATTACTGGTAAAAGCCGAAATACGCGCAACATACTCGTCGCCCTGGTCGCGGTAAAAGACTGATGATGTGTACATCTCCACGTTAGGATGTTCGTCCTTTACCCTTTCAATCACATCAAGCAGCTCCGTTTTCAGAAACTCCAGCTCATCGCCCATGGAACCAGTTGCATCAACCACAAACGAAATCTCCACCCTATTGCTGGCCTGAGCGTTAGAAAGTGTAATGCTGTTTACCCCAGAATGGGAAAGATTCACATCAGTCAGAACCGATTCGCCATTATTTACATCAATAACCAATGATGAGGCCTCCACAGAATTGCTATATTGGAAAAGATCGACCCAGAGTTCGGCCTGGCCACCGTTATCGGATCGAGCCGAGAAGATTGTTGCATCATTACGCTTCAAATCGACCCGAGCATCGATGACTGGATTTAATGAAGCATCGAGTATTTGAACCGAAACCCTGTTGTTGGTGAAGAAACTCCAGTACGCAGGCATATTGGAGTACTCCTGATTATTGAGGATACTACCCCAAAATTCCCAGTTGGTAAGATCGTTCCACTCGCCAGCGGTAAGCAATCCAGGTTGACCAGTATTATTGTCTCCTTCGCCATCGTTTAGCGAAGGTTCACCATCGAGGCTTTCGAGACTGCAACCATAAAACAAAATGGCAACTAACAGGAAAAGATATAAGAAATTCTTCATCATAAACAAACTATTTGCGGATTGTTAGGTTGAGCCAGTTCTCAAGAATGGCGTAGATACTATCCTGCATTTCAACGGGGAAACTATGGATGCGGGTTGTATGATCGCCCCTGGGGTTGAAAAATATTGCCGATTTGGTGGCAGAGCTGGGAACCACGGCTGTTGCGCTCCAGGGATCGTACTCGCCATAGATATAAAGCATGTAGTTGCCCTCGGATTGTATCCATTGGCTTACTTTCTGCATCGACTCGGGGTTGAAAACGGCGGTATGCCCTTTAGGCATGGTGAAATCGAAGGTGATATTTACGGTATCGGCTAGGAAATCGCGCCAGGGCTCCACCTCGTAGCCGTACATTCCTATCTCGGTCATTGCCTGATAGAAGAAAGGCTGCGACTCCCACACGCCCTTGTCCTCAATAAAATCGAACGATGCAACCCTTACCCAGTGGTTAAAGATTTCGGAATCGGTGGCGGTGGCAGGTGGAATTTGCGAACAATCCAAGCCACTCCATTGCCAAAAGGCAAAGCTATACTCAAGGGCATTCACATCGTAAGCCCTATTTAGACCAAAGGCGAATTTATAATTCTTAGTTGCTGCCAGTTCCTGGAGCATTGGCATTAATCGGCTTTTCCGCATAAACAGCTCCCGCTGAAAGGTTTTTACCCGATCACGACATTCAGGAGTTCCCACATTATCAAGGAATGTGTATACTCGTTTATCCTCGCTGCTAAAGTTGAGAGGAGCCACGTAGGGAATACTAATATCAACATCGTTGGGGTAGAAGTATCTGTGAAAAATAGTGGCCTGACCGCCCTTGCTAATTCCAGTGCTTACCCATTTACTATTGAAGTAAGGCTTAAAAGATTTTATAACCTTGTGCTGGTCGGTTGCGGCCTGGTAGATATCGAGATAAGCCCAGGGGATGCTGTCCTTTGGCCGGCTATTCTGGAAAAATCGATGCTCAATATTGATCTGGTTGGCGTTTAGGATAATTGCCGGTTCGGTAGCCCAGTGCGAGTAAATGGTGTAACCCTCAATGGCCACAACCACTGGTTTGTCGAAGCCCATATGATTATATACTACACGCAGAGGGAATCGATTCCCCTTAGGATTCTTGTGATCTAGGGGCTGTGAAAACCAGAGTTCCCAGGTTTCGGCGAAAAGGGTATCGCCCTGAATGAGTTTTAGGCTGTCGATAGAGGAAATTCTCGATAGCATCTCCTCAACCGATTTGGGTTTTGGAGTGCATGCTACTACTAGAATAGAAAACGAAAGGATAGCAGCAATATGATACACCCTTTTATGGGTACACAAAGCCTTCATAACCTGCCTTTATTTACAGGGTTAGTAATAAGTCAGCAAAAGTACGCTAGAAAGTTAACTGTAAATTTAGCACATAATTGTTATCAACGCGACCAAATCCTATTTCAATTTTCTGATTTTTGTCATACGGCTTAGCAAAAATGTACGAGCTAATTATACCCACCGCCGCGCCGCCAATAACATCCCAGTAGTCGTGCTTGTTGGTGTGAATCCTTGTGAAGCCCGTATATCCTGCCAGCAAGTAGGCTGGCACACCAGCCTTCCATCCAAATTTGCGGCGAATGAACTCGGCACCCATAAATGCCCTCGATGAGTGACCCGATGGGAAGGCATGGCTATCGCCATTGGGGCGCTGCTTATTGATAGCGTACTTTAGGGCATAGGTTGCCACCGTTGACACTCCAGCAGCCCAGATAAACTCCTTGGATCCCTTGTAGCCCTCCTCTTTCCAAATAACGGTTGATGTAAAAGCGGCACCTGGCAGGGCCAAATGTAGTATGTCGCCCGATAGTTCAATCCAGTCTGGTTGCGCTTTAAGGTTAATACCAAAAACTAGAAGTAAGATTATGGTTATAAAGAACCGCATAAAGTAAGGTTTAAGTCTAAACTCATTGGATGCTATTGTAATTTGCTTAGGCATATGGTTTTGGGGGTAATGGTAAGAAAAATGGATATCACCAGAAAGCTACACACATAGTAACCCAATGCAAGCTATAGCCCTTGCTTTTCGTCATCATTACAATGCTTTTGAAAGTATTCATTGGCTTTATCAAAACCGTATTCTACAGCCATTTTCCAATCTTGGCATGCTTTTTCGCTTATCCCTAACTTAAAATATGCAATTCCCCTATTGGTTAATCCACTAGTTGACGAGGAGTCGAGCTTTATGAGATAACTATAATCATCAATTGCTGATTCATACTTTTCAGAAGCAAGAAAAAGGTTCCCCCTACTGAGGTAGTAATAAGGGACTAGATAATAGTCCTCTCCATTAATTTTTGCATACTCAATGGCCATTGAATATTCGTAAAACGCTTTATCCTTTATTCCATTTTGCCTGTAAATCTCACCACAATAAAAGAACAATTCATCATCCTCTTCAAAGATCCTTTTGCCCTTTTCAAGCGCATTAATAGTTTCATCAACATTCCTATGGCTTAAAAGATAAACCTGATAAAAACGCAAATAAGTTTCTCTGAAGGTGGAATCAAGCTCTAATGCCCTAGTGAGCTTAATGAAAGCCTGTGTAAAATCTTTATTGTTTATGTCAAAGACTGCATTTTTGGTCAGCTCGATTACTGCATTTCTATCCTCAACAGAAACTGTATAGGTTTTTTGGCCTAACACAAATGAGGTGCTAGCCGCGGCAAATGCAAGTATTAGTAAAACTCTTACTATCATAAAAACAATATGGTATTGATATTTTTAAGCTTTTTGGTTCTGTTAACAATAAAGAACCCTATTCTTACCAACACTTACGACCTGGACATATAACACCATCCAAACTAAAACCCACTTAGCACAAGTGTTACCAAAAATGGTACCAGTATGGTTAGAACAATTCCATGAAAAAGCGAAACCATTGCAAACTCCTTACCCGATGCCTGCGAAATAATGGGCAGCGTGGTGTCCATACTGGTTGCTCCACCCGATGCAATTGGCGCAATTTTACCAAAAAAAACTGCGATAAATGGCGCTGCCAAAAGGGTTATCACCTCGCGCATCACGTTGGCAAGAAGAGCCACAACGCCCAACTCCTCGCCCCGCAACTCAGTAATAAATATGCTCGATAGGCTGTAGTAACCAAATCCGTAACCAACTGCAAGAATATCGAAAAAATCTACATCGGAAAGCAATAGGTAAACACCGCTAACACCCAGTGTTGTGCCAACTACTGTAACCAAGGGAACAATCAGAATCTTAAAATTAAGCTGAGCCAACGCCTTAAGCGAGTTGGGGTCGGCACCAATACCAATACCCACCAAAAACATCAAAAGATAAAGTGCCCAGTGGCTAAAATCGTTGTGAACAAGTATATCGGGGATAAATTGGAATAGCCCCAGCACCACACCTGCTGCAAAAAAGGAAAGGATTATAAGGCTACCCCTCATGGCCGCTCTTTTTGGGTACAAACCATAAACGATAGGCTAGCCAAGCTACCAATACGCTTCCCAGTACTCCACCAATTGAAATAAGCAGGGCTTTAAAACCTAAGGTGGGAAGATTTTTCACAATCACCTCGTTAGCACCAATGGCAATACCCAGCAGAAAAAGCAATAAATATATAGCCCACATGGTAAGTTTATCGGCTATTTTTACCCACCGCTTTCGGGTGCGAATTAGGTAGCCAGTAAACACACCTATGGCCATAACAATAATTACGGTTAGCATGTAGCTAAATATCTAGAATAAGGGCGAGGGGTAATCGCCATTATCAACAAGCTGTTTCAGGCTGTTCATCACCACGGGCTTATCGCCTGGGTAAGTAACCCCAAACCACTGCGAGGTGGTGGGGAGCACCTTGCAGGTTGCATTCCCATTTTTTATCAGGCGATTAACCACCGTAGGGATGTAGAACTCAGCCTTAGGATTGGCCAGTGAACCACTTAGGAACTCGGTTAACATTGAATCGATATGGCCAAAGAAGTTGGGAGTAAATCCCCAGAAATTCATCGATACAAGCGAGTTTTCATCCACTGCAACCATATCGCCGTTCTCGTTTTTGAACTTTACATCGCCGCCGATGCGTTCAATGTGGGTGCGCTCCACCACATCGCTCAGGAATGAGTTTTGGTCGACAGTGCAAACTCCTCGTGAAACCGAGCCCTGCTCGCTCAACGTATTCTTAAGATGATAACCCACCATAAAGTAATCGCCTTGCTTCAACTCTGGATTAGTAAGGGCTTTGGCCAGCACCCTAAACGAGTCGGCACCGTAAAAATCGTCGGCATTAATAACGGCAAAAGGTTCTTTAACAGCGTTGCGGCAAACCCAAACTGCGTGAGCAGTACCCCAAGGCTTTACCCTGTCGGGGGGGCAAGCAATTCCCTCGGGCAGCATGGTTAATTCCTGAAAAACTATCTCGTAGGGAACTTTACCATCGAATCGTTTACCGAAAACCTCCAGGAAATCCTTCTCAATATCCTTGCGGATAACAAACACCACCTTGCCAAATCCAGCGCGAAGCGCATCAAAAACGGAGTAATCGATAATGGTTTCACCATTGGGGCCAACAGCATCAACCTGCTTAAGGCTACCATACCGGCTGCCCATGCCGGCAGCTAAGATTATAAGAGTTGGTTTCATCAATATTCAGTTTTAAAATTGTACACAAAAATGGGGGAAAAGGGGGAATAATAAAAGTTGGAATCATTATTTTTAAATGTCCAGCACTTTCACTCCGGCTTTGCCCATAAACCCCCTAACAGCCATCACAGCCTCGCGGTGATTTCCGCAGGGAATCAGGGTTTCGTTGAGCAAATCAATGGAGTTATCAATAAACTCGGGGTTGAAATACCCAAAACCCTCAATTTTTCCATTAACAACCTTCACAAACGAGCGCTCATCGGCATTTCGTCCCTGATCGACCAGAACAAAGCTTCGGTTCCCGAGGGTTTGGCTGGCAATGGCTTTTTCGACCCGCTCATTGTATAAGTCGGCAGGTTCCTCGCCAATACAAGCACCCTTACATTGGCCAATTTGATGATGAAAACACGCATTAGGTGATGAGTATAATCCGCTAAGCTTTTGGCAAAGCGAGAACTCATCGACCATGCGGTAAAGAAAAGCCTGAGCCTCGGTTTGATTATCGAAGCTTGCAATGGGCGAACCATTATCGGACGATAAACCCTGAATGCTAAGATTTATGTAACCATTCTTATCGGTGTGTGAAAATACGCCCATTTGCGTATTCCGTCGCCTTCCGCGTTTGTTGTACTTTGGAAGATGTTGCTTTATGGTATCGGCCTCAAGGATAAGGGCAATAAGCTCGCTGCCAGTAAGCTCAAACCCAACATCAGCAATATGCGTAAGCATTTCGGCAGCCCGCTTGGTTGTTGGGCGCGCAGTATGATCGAGCACCCGCTTTCGAATATTTACGCTCTTTCCAATGTAAATAATTGTGCCCTCGCTATCGTAGAGATAGTATACCCCAGGAACCTCGGGCAAATCGGCAATAGTTTTTGGGTTGAGATTGGGTGCAAATGTTGAGAGTATCTCCTGTCCCTGATTAACCAAATTGGGTGCTACATAGAGTAGCTTTTGAAATAACTTTACTGTTGCCAGCGCATCACTAGCGGCTCTGTGTCTTCCACTAATAGCAATACCCAAATCGGCGCAAATAGCGCCTAAGCTGTACGAGACATGCCCTGGGATGTGCTTGCGCGAGAGCTTTACAGTGCATAGAGTATCTCTTTTATAATCATATCCCAACCGCTTAAACTCAGCCTGCACAAACCTGTAGTCGAATTGCACATTGTGAGCGACAAAGGTTGCACCCTTCGTTATCTCCACAATTTTGCGAGCCACCTCGTAAAATCGGGGTGCACTGGCCACCATCTCGTTGGTGATACCGGTTAAGCGAGTAATATTTGGTGGAATGTAGCACTCGGGATTAATAAGCGAGGTAAACTCATCCACAATCTCTCCCCCATCGAAGAGGAAAATGGCGACTTCGGTTATTCGGCTACTCACAGGGCTACCACCCGTGGTTTCGATATCGACTATGGCATACATTGGCTCCTGAGATTATTATTGCGCTCAAAATGAGCCCAAAAAATTTTGGTTTAAAAAGAGTGGAAAGATAGCTTAAAAAAGCGAGGGTTTGTTTTGGTTCTATATATATTAAGATTGAACGGCCCTAACGCATGATACAATCCCAGCAGAGCTAAAGAGTCTTTCGAAACATAATCCTGAAGCGACAAAACATTATCACTAATAGTATCTAGGCAATCCATGATTAGGTGAATCATCTGTTCCACACCACACCCGCTTTTAATATCTTTTAAAAATCATTTGCTGGTTTCAGGGGAATAGCTAACTTTATTAAACATTTACCCTACGAAATTAACGTAACTCTGATAAAGATGAATTTCTTCAAATTAAACATTAGAACCAAGCTTACGCTGATATTTGGATCGCTCTCTACCATTGCCCTGCTTGCTGCTGGGGCAACATTTCTGAGCTTTAATCAGATTAACGGGATCAGAGCCAAAATCCTTGACCTACATTTGGCCGACAAGGCTCGCATTTCGGCCGACAACAACTTTCTGATGTTCCTCCGAAATCCCGACAGTGAAACCCTGTCGCGTCTCGAGAACAGCATTATGCAAGTAGAGACGGTGCTCAAAGATTTTAAGAGTAATCCACTTGAGCAATCGAATGTTAGGGTGATTGATGAGATGCTAAACGATGTAAACCAGTATAAAGAGTCAACAATTAAGCTAAACGAGATAAGCACACGACGGGCACGTATTTACAACGAATCGGGTGTTTTAACAGAACAGATAGTGTACGAATACCCAAGCCTTACTGCACAGATATATCACATCCGGTTCCTAGGGCAGCGTTTTATATCCACCTCGCAAAAATCTGATTATAACACCTGGACTCAGGCGTCGGACAAGCTAATGGGAACAATTGATAACAGCATAGCAAAAGAGCTGGTTGGCAAGTATGTTAGTCTTGGCAATGAGTGCTGGAAAGCCATTGAGGAAACCAATGTCGTTTACCAAGGAATAGCAGGGGTTGCCAATAATCTTAAGTCGAATCTAGAGGTAATTATTGACAGCAGCACCGATATCTTCAACAAACAGCGCAGCCGGAATATTCTATTCATCATCACCATCCTATTCATTCTTATTGTTGGTTCGGCGGCCGTTTCAGTTGTGTTTAGCAAAAAGCTATCCGATAACATTAAACGGGGAGTTAAGTTTGCCGAGATTATCTCATCGGGCGATTTAACCGTAAAGCTCGATAACGACCTGCTAGTAAAAACCGACGAGATTGGCGATTTGGCCCGCAGCCTCAATAATATGGGCGACGTACTAAAAAATATTACAGATTCCATAGTAGAGGGTTCGGAGAGCATTGCTCAGGCCAGCATTATGTTCAGCGATAGCAGCCAACAAATTTCGGTAAGGGCTAACGATCAAGCCTCCTCCACCGAGCAAATATCGTCGAGCATGGAGGAGATGGCCGCCAATATCGATCAGACATCAGAAAACTCTAAACTTGCTGAGGATGTTGCGGTCGAAACCGAGGTTGGCGTAGTAGATGGTGTAAACGCAGCCAACAACGCGCTTCAGCTGGTGGGGCAAATCAGCGAGCGAATTGTGGTGATTCGCGATATCTCCTTCCAAACAAATATTCTTGCCCTTAATGCCGCTGTTGAAGCGGCACGTGCTGGCGAGCATGGCAAAGGGTTTGCTGTTGTGGCAGCCGAGGTGCGCAAGCTGGCCGAGCGTTCGGCCTCTTCGGCGCAGGATATTGAGGCTATGGCCAATAAGCTGCGCGATGCTTCGGACAAGGCTAACGAAAAGTTAAAGAATGTAATACCAAAGGTAAAGGACAACCTCAAACTAATCCAGGAGATATCGGCATCAACCCTTGAACAATCATCGGGAGCCGAACAGGTAAACAATGCCATTCAGAACCTAAACAAAACAGTACAGGACAATGCCTCCATGAGCGAGGAGCTGGCGTCAAGCGCCGAAGAGGTAAAAAGGCAATCGGAAAAGCTTGCCGAAACCATTTCGTTCTTTAAAACAACCGATAAGGTTTTATATCAAAAGAAAAAGCAGAGTGTAGCACCCAAGATTGCCCCAAAGGTTGAGACAAAAAAGATTATCAACACAAAACCTTCGAACGGCAATGGAAGCAAGGGGTTTAACTTTATTCTGAGCGATGCTGAGAAGGACAAAGGGTACACCACCTACTAAAAGAATGTTTGATTATTCTTTGAATAAAAAAAAAACGGCAAGGTAGCCGTTTTTTGTCTACTTTAACACGTTGAAAGTATGACGGTTTAGCCGAGGATTAAGCTATTTGCTAAAACGATGATATTGATATATGAAATCCTGAGTGCTTACGAAGATTAATCACATTTCCTCCCTCAAAGATCAAGTACTGGCCCTTAATCCCCATAAGTTTGCCCGATAAGGAAGGTTCTTTTTCTAAATCTTTGGAGTTTACCTTGGCGGGGAACGAGAGTACGGGGTACTCAATGGTGTATTCTGTATTCTCGGCAGGTTTGAACTCAATGCCCTGATGCTGGAGATATTCAATGGCTTTTACTTTTTCGTTTACCAGCGTTTGAGGGTCATCATTTCCCATAAGCATTTTACGCCAGTTGGTCTTATCGGCCAGTATCTTTTTAAGCGACACCTCTATTAAACCTGCGGTATATCTGTTTTTAGCAGTAACAAGCTTTATTGCTTGGTTTGCACCCTGATCGACCCATCTATTGGGAACCTGATGATATCGCGTTACTCCAACTTTTAAGCCTCCCGAACGTGCAAGGTAAACAACCTGGTCGACTAGGCAATTCTCCTTGGCAAACTCCATGTCGCGAGCAATACCCTCGTGGGCTTTGCATAGCTCCGGCCTTAACACGCACTCTTCGGTTTGAGGAACCGATATAAAGCATGGATAGCAGTAACCCTGACCATACGATTTCTTTGTCTCCTTTCCGCAAGCAATACAAGTAATCTTTCCGGCATATTGAATCGATACGGTTTTGCCAATTAAATTGTTAATCACTATCTTTTCATCGCCATTCACCAGGAAATACTCGGGCTTTACAAGATGTTCTGTACCACGATTGGTAAACTGCATTTTGAGAAGTTGACCCTTAAAAAACTCTTTCATTGGATTTTTTTTTATAAAAGTATACCATATTCCGAAAAAATCCAAAAAAACAGCCCTACTACAAGTTCCATAATATCAAGCATTAAAATCAATGTTTTTAAAAAAATTCAAATTATTTTCAAAAAAACACTTCTATGTATTGCATGGTAGTGATTTTTTTATTTATATTTGCATACCAAAAGAACTATCCTAAACAATGTACTTAGATGAAAAAAACAGTAACCGTTAGCCTTGGGGGAGTAGTTTTCTGCCTCGAGGAGGATGCATACTTAAAACTCGACACCTACTTAAGGCGTTTGGAAAATGGTTTTGCCAACGAGCCCGATAGGCGTGAGATAATGAATGATATTGAGGCACGAATGGCCGAGCATTTTAAGGAGAAGGCTCCCACATCGGAAAATGTGATAACCCTTATTGAAGTCGAACGGGTAATCGGCATTATGGGCGATCCAACCGATTCAGCAGAAGAGCAGAAGAGCAGAACCTATAGCGGACATCCATTCAACAGTGGAGGTAAGCGCTTATACCGCGACCCAGAAAATGCTGTGTTTGCGGGTGTAAGTTCAGGATTGGGCTACTACTGGAATATTGATCCGGTGATTATCCGAATTTTCTTTGCAATAGCCGCTCTTTGGGGTGGAGGGGGTGTACTAATTTACATTATCCTATGGATTGTAATCCCCGAAGCCCGAACCGCAACCGAAAGGCTCGAAATGACAGGAGAACCTGTAACCGCAGAGAACATAGGCAAGAAGTTTCAGGGGACAAACTATCAACGTAAATAAAACAAAGCGCCATGAATACCGAAAACGCCAAGGCCCAAATGCGGAAAGGGGTGCTTGAACTGTGTATCCTTTCCATACTATCGAGGGGTGATGCATATACGACCGACCTAATAAACAAGCTAAAAGAGGCTCAAATGCTTGTGGTTGAGGGAACACTTTACCCCATGCTAACTCGCCAAAAGAATGCAGGTTTGCTAAGCTATCGTTGGGAGGAATCGCCGCAAGGCCCCCCCCGCAAGTACTATAATCTAACGCCACAAGGGCGTGAATTCCTCCAAAACTTAGAGGAGGATTGGGATACACTGGTAGAAACAGTTAATGCAATAAGGAAAAACAGTTAAAGATGAAAAAGTCACTAAAAATAAGCATCGGTGGAATTGCCTTCGCCATCGAGGAGGATGCATACAACGCGTTAGACAATTACCTGAAATCGCTTAAGGATCATTTGAGTGGATCGGCCGAAACCGACGAGGTTATTCGCGATATTGAGGAGCGCGCAGCAGAGTTGCTAAGCGACCTGCTAGGCACAAAGGAAATTGTAACCATCGAAATGGTGGAGCAGATTATTAAAACGCTTGGCAAAGCCGAGGAGATAACCGATCAGGAATCATCATCTGGCTCAAGCACATCCTCTTCCGCTGCCGAGCATGGTCATAAGCGCAGGCTTTACCGCGACCCTCAGAATGCCATAATTGCAGGTATTAGTTCGGGTCTTGGGGCATACTTCAGCATCGACCCGTTGGTGTTTCGGATTCTATTCGCGGTGCTTGCATTTGCCAATGGTTTAGGAATTGTTATTTACCTAATTATGTGGATATTTGTACCACGAGCCGAAACTGTAAGGCAGCGAATGGAGATGAAGGGCGAGGAGATAAACTTTTCCAACCTCGAAAAAAATATTAAAAACGAATTCCAGGAGGTTCGTAAGAATATGGAACGGAATAGATTTTCGGGAGTTTTTGAGAGGGTGTTTAGCGCATTTGGAAGGGTTTTTATTGCACTAGGGAGCGCAATGGGAGTAGTAGCCAAAGTTATTGTGGCCATTCTGGCGGTGGTTTTTATCAGCATTGGACTGGTTGGAGTAATGGCATCGGTTGTATCGGTTTTCTTTGGCGAGATAGTTACCACCCTTCTACCCTCGCACAGCGGATTAACCCTTGGTCAGCTGCTGGCCACAACCTTCGACTTGGGATCGATGCTGTGGATAACCATTCCAGTTTTTTTAATTGCGCTAATCCCTTTCCTTGCGCTTATCCTTATCGGACTTAGGATGATTTTTAGGTTTAGCGTCAGGGGCTCGGTGATTTTTGCCGCATCAGCAACTGCCTGGATTATAGCCGTGATGATTCTGGCCGGGGTTACCTTCCTACAGGCACGCAGCTTCACCATTCGCGAGAGTGTTAAAGTGCGATCGGAGATTACGCTGGCCGATTCGACCATATCAACCCTTCGGCTTATTGCCGATGAGGATTTTGACCATGGAGATTTTAATCCCAACCGCATTATCAGCATCGACGATTACACCATTGCTCGAAATGAGGGGATGACCAAAATTGTGGGGCGGCCCAAGGTGTTTATTGGCAAAAGCAGCAACGATAAGTTTGAACTGGTGGTGGTTAAAAAATCGCGTGGGGCAACGCGAATGACTGCACGATCGAGCGCCGAAGCGGTAACCGTGGAGTACACCATTGTAGATAACTCCCTAATTATTAGCCCCTACTTCTATGTGCCCTATAACCAGAAGTGGCGAGTTCAGGAGATGGAGATAACCATAAACGTGCCCGAGGGCAAGAGCATTTACCTTGAACACAATATGGAAGATTTGCTCAGCAACGATCAGGAATACTGCCTCTGCTGGCCCGATGAGATGGTAGGTATTACTTGGCAAATGCGCAACGATAAGCTGGTTAAGAGGTAAGAGAAAATTATTTTTTCAGAAAAAAGTTTTTGCAACTAAAAAAAATCTTTTACCTTTGCCACGCTTTACCAAAAAGCGCATACGGTATTGACCTATGGTGTAATGGCAGCACAGCAGATTTTGGTTCTGTTAGTCTAGGTTCGAGTCCTGGTAGGTCAACAACAAGCCCCTTGAAAAATTAATTTTTTAAGGGGTTTTCTTTTTTTGGTTGGCTGCTTTATGGGTGAATGTTAATTATGCCCAACCTCACGGAGATTATAGTCTACAGAATTCACCATTTCCCTCAGGCTTCGGCTCGGTAATTCCAACAGTTTTGCCCGAAAACCCATCTCTTTATTGCCTAATGTTAGGCCAAAATTTGGTAATTTTGCTTCGGATTATTACAGGCTCAAAGCCCCGTTTAACCATAACAATTATCACATGAAGTTCAAAAAGCATTTCCAAAGAATCAAGATATTGGCAGGGTTGCTAATAATTGTAGGCCTAGGGTGTAAACCATCGTCAAAAAACCAGAATGAGAAATTTAGCGCCCATTTTCAGCAGATTCTCGATAGTGAACTCAACGATAGCATTCCCGGTATTCTGCTTAACGTTACTGCTCCCAAGTTCGGAATTGACTGGAGCGGAGCATCGGGACTAAACGATTGGTTTCAGAGCGTACCCTTGCAGGCAGATCAAACTTTTCGCATTGCCAGCGTAACCAAAACCTATGTGGCTGCTGCGGTTCTCCGTTTATGGGAGGACAAAAAACTTTCGCTGGATGATTACATAACCAAATACATTTCGGTGGAGCACGCCGCCATACTCGAAAAGGGTGGCTACATCCCTAGTCAGATTACAATTAGGCATCTGCTTTCGCACACCAGCGGATTGGGCGATCATACCAACTCCAATAAATTCACGGTTGATTTTTTAAAGAACCGACATGTATGGACCCGAACCGAAACCCTAGTCGATCTGGTTACCCTAATGAAGCCAGCGGGTGATATTGGGACGCAGTTCAGCTACTCCGATACAGGCTACGTGCTGCTGGGCGAGATAATTGAAACAATCACTGGCCTATCGATGGGCGATGCAATTCTTGAAC
>JAVEYY010000022.1:0-75743 GCA_034003245.1 Tenuifilaceae bacterium | reverse complement strand
AGGATTATGTATACAGCAGCGCAAGGGATTATGCCGGGGAGCAAGGGTTGTTAAAAGGGGTTATTGTGGCTAGGTAGAGTTTTTGCTGTCGCAAAAGCCACACGAGGGGACTCGTGCGGCAGCGGGGGTAACCCTGTGTATCCTCCGCAAAACTCTGTGGAAGTCCCTAAAACCAGTTTCGCCGAGATGGGCTCGCGAGTTTCAATTTCGCCGCTCGACAAAATCGCCCCAAACGGGCGATGCAATTCCAATGTTTTCAATAAGCCCACTCCGTGTCTCGACTCAACGAAAGGAGCGACCTTGTCATCGACCAAAGAACATCCTAATACGAGGCACAGCGAGATTGGCTGCCCTATTTACTGGTGGCTGGTTTTACTATACTTAATACCATACTTATCAAACATCGCTGTTAAGTAAGGAACAGCACACATTACTCCCAAATTCCCTTCCTGCCCTGAAACAACTCCTACTAGAAATCCATTACTATCTATCACGGGAGAGCCACTCATACCATGGGGTTGATTTTTGGATGGCATTATATAAAAATAATTTCCTAAATTCTTAAAACATTGCATTTTTATCAATGCAGGCATTCTATTGTCGTTCTGTTTCGCACCCCATCCCACCGCATAAACAAGCTCGTTGCTCTTTACAGGTGTATATCTAATTTTGAGTGGGTATAATTCGGAGTTCTGTTCCTTTAATTCAAAAAGAATCCAATCACGGTCCTTTAAAGTATTAAACTGACCAATCTGTTCGTTTGGGTTCGTATTTATTACCCTTTTTACTGAAACTGTTTTTTCCTTATGATTCTTAGGATACATATTCCAGTAGCTAAACCTGTTGCCCAAATCAATACTGTTTAAACCAAGGCTACCCTCAAAAACCATAAAAAGATGTTTACATGAAATACCAATTGTATCATACCCCGTATCCACCAAGAATGAGTTAGCCATATCGTAAAAAGTTGTGTCCGTAAAGCTAATCTCATTGGTTAACGCAAAATCAGGCCAAGAGGAAACAGGTTTTTCAATCCATGATTCCTTAATTACCTGGGGCGAAGTTTGGCATCCCAACATTATCACTATACTAATCAAGGTTAAAGATACATTTCTCATTTTTCAGGTCTTCTATACTGTGGTAAATTATTTGTATCCTCTGCTCTCTACTCCTGGCGCTAACGGAGGGGATGCTTTCTCGGCAACAAGTTGACGAGATGGGAGCGCGGGCTATCCGCCAGCCGGAGGATCCCCCAACGAAACCGCTCCGAAGTTCCCAGTGCAAATCCACACCGTGTCTCGTATCGACGGTAGGAGTGCCCTCGTCATCGCCCAAAGAGCATCCGATTACGAGGCACGGCGAGATTGGCTACACGCCTTGTTGGGTGTAGGTTTTATCTTGTTCGTCTAGTTATTCTTTCGATATGTTCTTCATTCTCATACGACAACTGTTCAGTAGAGTAGAAATTAAGTCTACTTTTAGGTTGTAATAAAACTCTTGCAATCTTGCTGTTTGTATTGAGAATTGCACTAAAAACTATATTCGTGTCAACAACTATTCTCATTAGTCAAGTTGTTGTTTAGTTTTCTCCCAACGACCTTTTTTGATAGTTTTCACTAAATCATCAACATCTTTTTGCGATGTTTTAGACTTCTTTGTTAGTTCTTTATATTCAAACAAATCAGTTAAATCTTGAAGGTCATCCAAGTTCATATTTTTTGGAAACCTGAAGATTATTTCATTAGGTGTTCTCTCTATAATCATAACTCGTTTTTCTTCAAATATACGAATTTCTAGGCAAATTGTTTTTTAGGACGGGGCAACATGAACACTAACGGTTGGGGGTGTGGTCTCGTCTCGTCAAAAACTTGACGAGACGAGCTGGGAGCGCGGGCTATCCGCCAGCCGGCGGATCCCCCCAACGAAACCGCTCCGAAGTTCCCAGTGCAAACCCACACCGTGTCTCGTCTCGACAATAGGAGTGCCCTCGTCATCGTGCAAAGCACATCCTATTACGAGGCACGGCGAGATTGGCTACACGCCTTGCTGTGCAAAGTTGTTTTCTGTTTGTTTGTTTTTTATTATTTCAATTACTTTAAAAACAATAATAATCTCTAAAAGTACTGCTGGAATATATATTACAAGTCCGACAAAGGCTAGAATTATTGTTAATAAAAAACATCCACCAATTATTTCTAAGAGTCCAGCATATTTTGGAATCCTACCTACTGGTTTTTTTAATCTTAATAGTGAAATCCCATAAATAATTCCAATAAATCCAAATGAAAGTGCTGAAGCCCCTGCGACAAATTCACCCTCAACTGAATCATAAAATATTGAAATTATATCATAACCGTTTAGTAACGCTATAGCAAAAATCATAACAAAGGACATTATCTTTAATAGATAATTTCTAAACAGTCCTCCAATCATAATGAATCCACGTTGAAATAATGCAAATGAGATTAATGAAATTAATTTAATAGCAACATAAATACCGCTGCTATAAATCATTCTATCCTCTTTAAATAAAAAATAATCAGCCGCGCCTTCAAGAAAACCAACTATGAAATAGATAATTCCAAATATCCAGGCAATGTTAAGCTGTTTAATCAAGAAATCAGATGGCTTTTCAGTATCAATATCGATTAACATTAACCTTTTTATCCATCCCTTTGAAGAATCCCAAAAGGTACTCTCCTTATCAGATATTTCTTTGAGGTCATAATCCAAGGCGGCTAAAATTGTTTTAACTGTATAACTTCTTGGAGTTACGTCACCGGCTTCAATTCTTTGAATTGTCCTGACACTAATGTTGCATTTTTCAACAAGTTCTTCCTGTGTTAATCCTTTTGCAGTTCTTAGTTCGGAAATTTTTCTTCCTAATTCTGGTTGCTTCATAATTTTAAAGTTTTAAAGTTTCGACAATTTTACTGTCAGAAGTTAAACTATCAAAACTTTCAGAAAGAACTTTACCCGCCATTTACCCGTCATATCAATCAATCATCTGTATATGTGATTCATAGTTCAGTTGCTGAGTTTTTTACAATTTTGCATAACGGTTTGCGTGTAGCTTTCAGTTGCCGATTTCAAGGTTTTTTCCTGTCAAGTTACACATAAGTTTATTAAATGCAGAAACATTGAAACTCGCACTATTTCGGCAACTGCAGCTACACGCTGTTATAGTCAGTTGTTTTTCTGTATTTCGTCCTGTTTCAATTTTGTTTTTTTACTTTCGACCACATGTTTCTTAAAATCCTGTATTACTTTTGAAAACTCAATATTGTAGACTTCCTTAAATACTTCATTATTGTCACTATTTTCAAAAAGTTTCTTCATGAATGTTAGAAGTTTTTTCTTTCCGTATGTTGTTATTAAATAATCCACAATACAAGCAAATTCAGAATACTTAAATGCAATCGGATATTCAACATTAAGTTTCACGTTGTCCTCTTTATCCGTTTTATAGTCAAGGGGTGGTAAAAAATTACCTTCTGCTATTGAATTATAGGTGTCTTCTTTGCTGGGATAAAATGAAGTTCCCATTTGATTAGTACTATAAACAGCTATCCCCTCCATCAACCAATCAGGATAATAATATGCCCTCCAATAGCTCATGTATTGCATTAGTAGTACATGAGAAAGTTCGTGCCGTACATATATCTCGAGTGAAATCTTTCCTTCCTGATTTTCTCTTAAAGCCCAAGGTGAAATAAGTAATCGTCCACTCGGATAAGCAGAAAATCTTGCTTTAGAAAATGAGCGACGAATAAACCCAAGACTATCGTAAAAAATGAATAATTCTGGTTTTGCATTAAACTTAATTTCATGAAATTTTTCAACAGATAATGTTAATGTATCTAAACGTTGGAAATCTTTATAATTCACCCCATTTTGAACATAAATAATCGTATTCGATAACTCGTGCTTGGTAAATCCTATGATTACTGGTGTAAAGGGAAATAGCTTGCCCCACATTAGCTCATAACATATTGTCAAAAATAGTATGAGGATTAATCCTAATACAGATATTTTTATTTTTTTCTTTCTTGTCATTTTATGTCTTTATACAATTGGCTATAAATTACTTATAAATCTACTTAAAGTATTCTTTAATACAAGTATCAGCAGTATATAAATGCCAAAGGTATATAATATATCAGCGGGGAGTTGGTCTCGTCAAGGTGTTGCCGAGATGGGAGTGCAAGCCATACTTTTATGCTCCTTAATACCCACCCAAATAATCCCATACGCCACTTTTTACCTAAACTATCCCAAACCTTATCCCGCTATTACCTCCTGGCCATTCCCTGGTTACCAGCAGTTAGAACTGGCCTTAAGCTAAAGCTTAGCTCTATGAGATTACCATCCCTTGCTACTGCTAGATTAATAATATCAATATCCTGTAGAAATTGCTGTTGCTGCTTGTAGTCCATACCCGCAATGGTTACCCCATTTACCGCCATAATCTGGTCGTTTACCATTAACCCGCTTTGCTGGGCGGGTGATAGGGCGTACAGCCCAGTTACAACCCACGCCTTAAGGGTTTGGCTTCTATCCACATAGGTAAACCCTAAGCGCGAGGCTTCAAATGGCTGGTTGTACCTACTATTTGGCTTGAGGT
This sequence comes from Tenuifilaceae bacterium, assembly GCA_034003245.1. Taxonomy (GTDB): domain Bacteria; phylum Bacteroidota; class Bacteroidia; order Bacteroidales; family Tenuifilaceae; genus Perlabentimonas. The sequence continues at coordinate 71,119 of JAVEYY010000022.1, read as the reverse complement.
ACAGGTGGCTGTTGGTAAAATCGATGTAAACGTGAAACCGTTCGTAAATATCATTCCCCAGCAACCCCAGGTGCTTGGTCGAGGCCATAGCCCCCGCAGTGTCGTTACTGTAATTTATTAGCACATTATCGAGACTAAAGGGGCCTACCCTTAGCTGGGGGGCAAAAAAGTCATACCTCGAGCTTTCGCCCCCTACCCCACCATACCCTGTGTGGTACGCCACCTTACTATCGGTAATATCATTGAGCCTATACTGCTTTGCCACCACGCTTGTAAGGCTAACCGATTGTCCCGAGCCAAAATCGAGCAGAAACTCACCCGATACGGTAGTTGTATCGTTAATGGCTACCTCAAGCGGTATATATAGGCGGTTATCCCTTTTAACCAGATCAATTTTCGACCAGTCGTGCAGGTCAATGGAATCGATGCTGGAGTAGATACACATATACTCCTCCTCGTAGCTAATCTCTAAAACGGAATTACTAAAATACTCCATGCCCAGAATCCCATCGGCAAAATCGCCCAGTATGGGTTTTAGCTGCAGCACGGGAACTCTTGAAGTCCTATATACATTATCACCAAATCGAAAGGCAACGGTATCCGTAACTACAACAACCGATTGGGCTTTAGCCCCTACACCCGGCAGCTTTGCCTTAAAGATATTGCTATACGAAAAGCTACTGTCGGCAAAATAGGTACTGTCGTAATACAAATTCGATGCTCCTGTATCGAAAACGTAGTTTCCATAAACGCCATCTGCCTCTCCCTTGATGTATAAATGGCTCCTGTAAACAATAGGGAAAGCTCCTTGGGGAATTTTACTCTCAACCTGCTGTTGGCAACCAACAAAACTTAATATGCCAATAAGTAAAACTGTTGAAAATTTATAGTTCATACATGTCACTAGTTATAACCGCTAACGATCTACTATCTACCTTAATAATCCATAACAACAGACACTTGCAGCATCAAGACTATTTGCGGTAGGTAATATATGCAGCAAATTGTTTTAGTATTTAGCCCTAAATTTAAAACAAATAAGGATACAGGGGGGGATTACTTGTACTTTTTTGTGAGAAAATAATTCTAACGAATGATAATTCCTACTTTAGTAGAAGGACAAGGCAGCAAGAGCAAGAGGGCGAAGACAGAAGACAGAAGACAGAAGCGAAATTTGCCTTAGTGTGTCTTAGTGTTCTTAGTGACCCCGCCTGCTGCGGGCAGGTGAGTGGTAAAAGATAGAAAGATAAAAAGTCAGAATACTGAAGACTGAAGTCTGAAGACCGAAGACCGAAGCGAAGAGTGAAGAGCCAAGAGTGAAGAGCCAAGAGCGAAGAGCGAAGGGCGAAGAGCTAAGAGCTAAGAGCACTCGTCATCCCAGCAAAATTCGCTGCTCTTACCTTTGGTCTTCCGTCTTCGGTCTTCCGTCTAAACCCTAAACTCTAAACGCCAAAGGCCAAATTCTAATAGCAAATTAACGGTTTTACGATACGGTAAATTTATCCGGAAATTCCACTATAAAACGTACAAATTTCTTGATTAAAATCCCGACATTTACTTGTTGTTTAAAGGGATTTAGGGATATTGATCGTGAGCCAAATAAATGGGGCTATTCCTTTTTCTCGAATCAGTAATTGAGAATAAAAAATACTGCAAATATGAGAAAGCGTAGCGTAATTTTTCTGTCAATATTTTTGCTTCTGCAGGTAGCCCACTTGGGCGCTCAGGTTAGGTTACCAAGACTTATCTCCGATGGGATGATCCTGCAACGCCAGAGTCCCGTGAATATCTGGGGCTGGGCATCACCGGGCGAGAGGGTTTCGGTACATTTTACAGGCAGCACCTACACCACCGAGGCCAACTCCGTTGGTCGCTGGTTTGTAAAGCTAAACAACCTTGCACCGGGTGGCCCCTACTCCATGACCATTGAGGCTAGCAATAGCATTTTGCTAAGGGATATCTACGTGGGCGATGTGTGGGTGTGCTCGGGACAGTCGAATATGGAGCTGCCCATGCGCAGGGTGTCGTGGGTTTACCCCGAGGTAATTGCCAATGCCGCAAACCCCATGATCCGCCACTTTAATGTTCCCACACAGTATAACTTTAGGGAGAAGCTTACCGATCTTGAGCATGGCGCTTGGATTGGCGCAAATCCAGAAACCGTTCTCGATTTCTCGGCCATTGCCTACTTCTTTGCCCTGGAGATACACGCAAAAACGGGTGTTCCCGTTGGGCTAATCAACAGTAGTTTGGGTGGTTCGCCCGCCGAGGCATGGATAAGCGAGGAGGCTCTTAAGCAATTCCCAATCCATTTCGATGAGCTGCAGCGCTTTAAAAACGACAAGCTAATTGATCAGATTATCTCCTCGGATAAGGAGCGGATTCAGGGCTGGTACAACCTGCTAAACCAGAAAGACGAAGCGTATAGCGAAAAGCAGGGCCCCTGGTACAGGGAGAATACCGATATAACCAATTGGCAACCGATAGGCGTTCCCTCGTACTGGAGCGGAACGGAACTGGAAGGGGTTAACGGTGTGGTGTGGTATAGCCGAAAGGTGAATATTGATAAGGAACTTGCCGATAAATCGGCAATGATTATTCTTGGCTGCATTGTTGATGCCGACTCGGTATTTATCAACGGCAGGTTTGTTGGCTCTACCGGCTATCAGTACCCACCACGACGATACATAATTCCTGAAGGAATTTTAAAAGAGGGAGAAAACTCCATCACCGTCCGCGTGATAAGCAATAGCGGCAATGCAGGATTTGTTCCCGATAAAACGTATGGTATTGTGTTCAATACCGATACCATCGACCTAAAGGACGAATGGAGGTACAAGCTGGGAGCACGAATGGAGCCGCTGGCTGGTGAAACCTTTATCCGCTGGAAACCCGGAGGGCTTTACAACGCCATGCTGGCGCCACTGCTAAACTACAGCATTAAAGGGGTGATATGGTATCAGGGCGAATCGAATGCAGGTCGCCCGCAGGAGTACACAGAGCTGTTCCCTGCCTTAATCAGGAACTGGCGCAGGGACTGGAATCGGGGCGATTTTCCTTTTATCTTCGTTCAGCTGGCCAACTTTATGAAGGCATACGATCACCCAACCGAAAGCGGATGGGCAAAGCTGCGCGAGGCGCAGCTTAAAACGCTGGATGTTCCCAATACTGCAATGGCCGTAGCCATCGATATTGGGGAGTGGAACGATATCCATCCGCTAAATAAAAAGGATGTTGGCAACAGGCTTGCCCTGGCGGCTCAACGGATTGCCTACGGCAACACAAGCGTTGTTCACTCAGGCCCCATCTACAAATCGATGGAGGTAAAGGGTAAGAAAATCATCCTGTCATTTACCAATATTGGAAGTGGATTGATGAATAAGGGTAAGGAGTTAAAGCATTTTGCCATTGCGGGAGCCGATGGAAAATTTGTGTGGGCAAAGGCCAAGATTAAGGGCGATAAGGTTGTGGTTTATAGCAAGAAAGTTAAAAAGCCTGTAGCCGTAAGGTACGCCTGGGCCGATAATCCCGAGGGTGCAAATCTTTACAACAAGGAGGGTTTACCCGCCTCACCGTTTAGGACGGATTGTTGGGAGAAGTGACTAGTGAAAGATGGTGACACGTGACACGTGACACGTGACCTTTGACTGGCAACTCGCAACTCGCAACTCGCAACTTGTCTTTCCGCATTTTGCATTAAATCCCGCACTTTGCACTTTTCATATAAACGCTAATCGGTAAGAATACTTTTGTCACCCGTCACTTCGCGTCACCTATCGTCACCCGAACTTAATAAAATACCACAGGGAATTGATGCTCAACATTCGATAATGGTAGCTCTCCTTCGCTATTGTTTACTTCTTTCTCCAAAGTCCTTCCATCTCCTCCAGCGTTTTGCCCTTGGTTTCAGGAACCATCTTCCAAACAAAAATGGCGGAGAGAATACTCATTACTCCATAGAACCCGTAGGTTACGCCACCGCTAAACTCCATCATGGCCGGATAGGTTGAGGAGATAAGGTAGTTGGCAGCCCACTGAGCCACAACAGCAATGGCCACTGCCCTACCGCGAATCTTATTGGGAAATATCTCGGAGATAAGCACCCAGCAGATTGGCCCCCACGACATCATAAACGAAGCGGTGTAGATAATGATAAATACGAGCGTACTGATTCCAATAATCTCGAAGAACGAAAGCGCCGAAATGGCAATCATGCCAAAAGCCATACCTATGGATCCGATTATTAGCAGCGGTTTACGCCCCCACTTATCCACAGTAAGTATGGCCACCACGGTAAAGATCACATTTACCAGCCCCATCACCACCGTTTGCATCATTGAGGCATCCTTGGCCGCGCCCATGCTCTCGAAGATGCGGGGAGCGTAGTAAAGCGCCACGTTAATACCCACAAACTGCTGGAACACCGACAGGAGAATACCGATAATGATTACCAGCTTCCCGTACGAGAATATTTTTCCGGAGTGATGCTCAATGGTGCTGCGGATCTCAGCAAGGATATCCTTGGCCTTCTCCTTGCCATTGATGCGGGTAAGAATCCTAAGAGCCTCCTCGTTCTTGTTTGTCAACGATAAGTACCTGGGAGTTTCGGGAACTAAGAACAACAGCACGCCAAACAATCCGGCGGGAATGGCCTCGGATAAAAACATCCTGCGCCAGCCGATATCGTTTATCCACTCCAACGATTGCCCGTTGGCAATGCCCCAGTTCACAAAGTACACCACCAGCATCCCGAAGATTATGGCGAATTGGTTAAGCGATACTAAACGCCCGCGGATATTTGCCGGGGCAATCTCGCCAATGTACATGGGACAAATGGCCGAAGCCATGCCAACACCTATTCCACCAATAACACGGTAAAAGTTGAACATCAACAGTAAACCAATGCTTGCCTCTCCTCTGGGGAAAAAAAGAAATTCGGGGTAGCCAGAGCCTAACGCCGAAACAAAGAAGAGGAATGCTGCAATCATCAGCGAGCGTTTACGGCCAAAGCGCGAGGCAAAGAGCCCCGAGAGGGCTCCACCAATTATACAACCTATGAGCGCACTCGAGGTGGTTGCCCCGTGAATAAACGTGCTTAAACCCTGACTGGTAATCAGGAAGGCCTGAAGGGATTTTTCGGCACCAGAAATTACTGCTGTGTCGTACCCAAAAAGTAGTCCACCAAGGGTGGCCACTAGTGTAATTGCTACTACGTAGCCTTTATTCCCGCTTTGGTTTGTAGAGTTCATTGTGCTACCAAAATTTTAATTACAATTATTGCAATAATATTGAATCACATTCAGGCCTTCCTTAAAAGAAAAGAATTAACGAATATACTGATTAATAATGGTCTCGTATAGTTCCTGCTTACCGCTAATCTGCTTTGGCTCGCCATTCTGAATGGCTAAATTGCGCAAATCCTCGAGTGTAAGTTTCCCCTCCTCAAAAGCTTTGCCATTGCCCGAGTCGAAAGAGCTGTAACGCTCAGCGCGCATCTTACGGTATGGCGATTTTTCAAGGATATCGTAAGCCAACTCAAAAGCACGGGCAAATACGTCCATACCAGCAATATGGGCAATGAATAGATCCTCCATATCGGTAGAGTTACGACGAACCTTGGCATCGAAGTTTACGCCACCCGTTGTAAATCCTCCGGTCTCGATAATTACCAGCATGGCTTCAATTAGCTCATATAGGTTGATGGGGAACTGGTCGGTATCCCATCCATTTTGATAGTCACCGCGATTAGCATCAATACTACCGAACATGCCCGCATCGGCAGCCACCTGCAGCTCGTGCTGGAAAGTATGGCCAGCCAGCGTGGCATGGTTTACCTCGATATTCAGCTTGAAATCGTCGGCCAAACCAAACTTATTGAGGAATCCGATAATTGTGGCCGAGTCGTAATCGTACTGGTGCTTGGTGGGCTCCATGGGCTTAGGCTCAATAAGGAAAGTACCCTTAAAGCCCTGCTTACGGGCATAATCCTTGGCCATGTGCAGGAACTTGGCGAAATGCTCCACCTCGCGCTTCATGTTGGTGTTAAGTAAAGAGTTGTAGCCCTCGCGACCACCCCAAAAAACGTAGTTCTGTCCACCCAGCGCAATGGTGGCATCCAGAGCATTTTTAACCTGAGTAGCAGCGTATGGAAGCACGTTGAAATCGGGGTTAGTGGCAGCACCATTCATATATCGCTTGTGCGAGAATAGGTTGGCTGTACCCCACAGCAGCTTCACACCCGAGGCTTTCTGCTTCTGCTGCGCATAGTCTACCATGGCCTGAATACGCTTTTCCGATTCGGCAATGGTATCGCCCTCGTCAACTAGATCGAAATCGTGGAAGCAGTAGAATGGTACACCCAACTTAGTGATAAACTCAAAGGCAGCATCCATCTTCTGCTTACCTCGGGTAATGGCATCGTTTGACTGATCCCATGCGTGAATTTTTGTGCCTGGGCCAAAGGGATCGCCACCCGTGCTGCAGAATGTATGCCAATATGCAACGGCAAAGCGCATATGCTCCTTGAGGGTTTTCCCTGCGATAACCTTATTCTCGTCGTAAAACTTATATGCCAAAGGATTATCGCTTTCACGTCCTTCAAACTTTATTTTCCCAATTCCTTTGAAGAATTCCTTGTCTCCTGTTAAGTAACTCATATCTATTTAGATTAGTGATTAATAATTCAATTACAATGATTTGTTTACGTTTACTTACGCCAACTTTTTGTCTAAAATGGATTTCCACTTGCTATACGATTCATGCAGAGACGACTGTAGGGTTGAATTTGGCTCAATGCTTTTAACTACTTTCAACCCGTTGAACGCCTCCCTTGGGCTTTTATAAATTCCGGCTCCTATGCCTGCAGCACGGGCTGCTCCCTGAGCACCATCGGTATTGTACAACTCAATGGATGACGAGGTTATGGACGCCAGCGTTTCCCTGAAGATGGGACTTAAAAACATATTACTGTCACCAGCACGAATAACCTTGGCATTAATGCCTGTTTGCGCCATAATATCCATACCGTACTTAAAGGCAAAGGCAATGCCTTCGTGGGCTGCGCGAATTAGATGTCCCTTGCTATGGCGATTAAAATCGAGCCCATCGATTACACAACCCAAATCCCTGTTGCCAACTATGCGCTCGGCACCATTGCCAAAGGGCAAAATGCTTAATCCCTCCGAACCCGGTGATACCGATGCAGCCAACCGGTTCATATCGGTGTAGCTAATATCCTGCCCTACCACATTCCTACGAAGCCACGAGTTTAGGATTCCTGTACCATTCACGCATAGTAAAACACCAAGCCTAGTCTGCTCCGCGCTGTGATTCACATGGGCAAAGGTATTTACCCGCGATAGCGGGTCGTAGCTTATCTGATCGCTAACACCATACACCACACCCGATGTACCCGCAGTGGCGGCAATCTCACCTGGATTAAGCACATTAAGCGAAAAGGCATTGTTGGGCTGATCGCCAGCACGGTATGTTAGGGGAATACCAGCACGCAAACCTAGCACCTTAGCCGCTTCATGTGTTAGATTGCCTTGCGCAGAGAAGTTTGGAGTAATCTTGGGTAGAATGTCTCTACTAAATCCATAGTGCTGCATGATCATAGATGAAACACCATTCTGCTGAAAATCCCAGAATATACCCTCGGACAAACCCGATGGTGTAGTGAAAATCTCGCCTGTAAGCTTAAGCGCGATATAATCGCCCGGAAGCATTATCTTATAGATTTTCTCGTAAAGATCAGGCTGATTATCCTTAACCCACTTAAGCTTTGAGGCTGTAAAGTTGCCCGGTGAGTTGAGCAGCGAAGCCAAGCATTTTTCGCTACCCAGCTCGTTGAATGCCTTGTCGCCTGTGCTAACCGCTCGACTATCGCACCAGATAATGGACGGCCTTAAGGGTTTATGCGACTTATCGATGGTAACCAAGCCGTGCATCTGATAGGAAACACCAATGGCCTGAATTGCATCGGGATTTACCCATGGCTGAATAAGCAACTCCTGTGTTGCCAGCACTAGGTTGTTCCACCAGCTATCGGGCTCCTGCTCGGCAAATCCCGGTTGGGGTGAGAGAATTGGCATCTCCTCCTTGGGATAGAATGCAGAGGCTACCAAATTGCCGGTTTCCACATCGATAATACTTGCCTTAATGGATGAACTACCTATATCGTATCCTAATAAAGTCATAATCATGTTTTTGGTTAAAAAAATACTACTCCTTGCTATTTAAATACCATTCAATACCGACCATTAAGCCCTCAATTTCGGCCAAACCCTTTAATCGGCCAATAAGCGGATACCCCGGATTGTAGCCGTGTTCGTAATCGTGAAGCATCTTTATTCCGTGATCGGGCCTAAAGGGCATGCGGTAATCCTTACGTCCGGAATCCCTCCTTCTCTTTTGTTCCTTTAGAAGGGTTGTTACAATATTAACCATATCCTGCGATCCAACCAAATGACCTGACTCGTAGAAACTACCATCGGGCATTAGCTGAGTATTGCGCAGATGCGCAAAGTGGATACGATGCCCAAACTTATGGGCAATCTCAACCAGGTTATTATCGGGTCGAGCCGAAAGCGAACCAACACAGAAGGCCAACCCATTGTTTGTTGACTTATTCGCATCGAGAATCCACTCAATATCCTCAATTCGGCCAACAATTCGAGGAAGACCAAGTACGGGGAATGGGGGGTCGTCGGGGTGAATGCAGAGGTTTATGCCAGCCTCCTCGGCTACGGGAATAACATTGTCGAGAAAATCCTTAAGGTTTTGCCTAAGCGTATCGCTATCAATATCCTTGTATCGAGATATAAACTCGAGGAAAAGCTCCTTTGGATTGCTTACGCTGCCATCGATTACGCCGTTGATAAACCCCTGGGTAAGCACAATGATATTGTAAACCAGCTTATCGGCCTCTTCGGGGGATAAGTTATCGGCTATTGCTTTAGCCCGTTTGAGCATTTCAGAATCGTAATCCTTTTCGGCCCCAAGGCGCTTAAGCAGGTAGATATCGAAAGCGGCAAATGTTGGTAAATCGAAATACATCGATTCGCCCCCATTGCTCAGAGTGTAGTTGATATTTGTCCTAACCCAATCGATTACCGGCATAAAGTTGTACACCACGGTATCGATACCACACTCACCCAGATTCCGGAGCGAAATCTGGTAGTTGCGGATTAACCTATCGTAATCGGCCGACTTAATCTTTATCCCCTCCGATATCGGCAAACTTTCCACCACACTCCACCGCATCCCCTTGGCATTGATGGCGTGCTTCACCTTAAGAATTTCGTCTTTCGTCCAAATCTCGCCGTTTGGAATATGATGCAATGCAGTAACAACTCCCTCAACGCCAATCTGCGCAAGATTATCGAGGGTTATGGGGTCGTTAAACCCAAACCAGCGCCAAGTTTTTTCGAGTGCCATCAATCCTGTTTTAAATCCAACATCAACTACCTAAACGCCACTGAAAGAGCTGAAGCCCCCATCGACAGGAAGAATTACACCCGTTATAAACGATGCCGCATCGGAGCAGAGGAACTGCACAGCCCCATTTAGCTCCTTGATATCGCCAAAGCGTTTCATGGGCGTACGGGCTATAACCTTTAGGCTACGCTCGGTGTAGGATCCATCGGGATTGATAAGCACGCTGCGGTTCTGATCGCCAATAAAGAAACCCGGCGCAATGGCGTTTACACGGATCTTCTCGCTAAACTTAAGCGCCATCTCCATGGCAAGCCATTGGGTAAAGATATTTACCCCCGTTTTGGCCACTGAGTAACCCATAACACGTGTAATGGCCGAGTAGGTAGCCATTGATGAGATATTGATGATGCTACCCGAACCCTGCTTGGCCATGGTTTCGCCAAAAACCAGACAGGGGTAAACCGTTCCATTGAGGTTAAGGTCGGTTACCTTCTGAAAATCCTCAATCTTCATATCAAAGATTGTTTGCTGCTCGGTAAGGGTTGCGCCGGGTAAATTGCCGCCTGCAGCATTAATCAGGATATCGATGCTATCCCAAGTTTTGAGCAGTAATTCGCGCGTTTCCCTTAACTTTTCGATATCGAGGACATTGGTAACAAAACCAAGAACATCGCCACCTAACCTTTTAAGCTCGTCGACCCGCTGGTTAACATTCTCCTCGCGGATATCGAGAATTACAACCCTTGCACCAGCCTCCACAAGACTTTGTGCAATACTTCCCCCAAGAACCCCTCCGCCGCCAGTTACAACGGCCACTTTGCCCTTAATATCAAACATATTTTTACTTCTTAAAAACTTATTTTTTACTTGTTTATCGATTACCCAATTTACAAAAAACTAATCATTGGATGATGCATAAAATCCCAGAATAGTTCCAATAAACCCTCCGGCACGCTCGGTGCTTAGGTAGCTGGCATCAATATCACTAGCCAGCAAATTCCAATCATTTCCCTTTACTTTGTAGAAGAACGAAAATTTGCCACCGCTGCACTGCACCTTAAGGTGTATTTTGCCCTTAAAACCGTTGGTTAACTCTTGCTGTGCAAGTATCTCTTTATCTACCTTGTCGTTAACTCTACTTGACTTTTGAAGAGTTACAAAATTTTTCCCGTTGATATTGCTAACTCCCAGTACAAAATGAAAAGCCTCATTCTGGAACATAACCAAACCTGCCAAATCGGTGTTGCTTGAGGGCAGGTAATGCATTGCCGTTTCGGCCTCAAAGTCGTGATGACGTTGGCGAGTACCCATAAACGATGGATGCTTGCACTCCCTTAGATTAATTGGACGAGCATTAATGGTTACACCACCCCTACTGGTATCAAACTCGTGCCATGTTTCGGTTGGTGTACGCAGGAAAAACCACTCGAGGGGTAATTGCGAGGACTTAAAATCCTCGATGAACGAGAAATTGCCACGCTTCATAAATCCATCCTCATGCTCGCGCGATACAACACCCTTGGGTAAGTCGAGGATCATGGGTACCTCTAGACCCCTTTCAAGAATAATAGGCCAACCCTCTTCGTTCCATGTTACTGGAAGTAAAAATGTTTCGCGACCAATATTGAAAATATTTTCGGGTGTATAGGGACGGCAAGCCAGAAAGATTGCATACCAATCGCCATTTTTATCCTGAATTAAATCGGCGTGACCGGTATTTGTAATTGGGTTGGGCCTATACTTATCCAAATCGCGCTGGGTAAGTATTGGGTTTCCCTCGTAGGTTTGATAGGGCCCCCAAATATTCTTGCTGCGAAAAATTACCTGTGAATGGTCGATGGAGGTTCCACCCTCGGCAGTCATTAGGTAGTAGTATCCATTTAGTTTATAGATATGTGGCCCCTCAATCCAAATGGGTTTATCGGCTAAATTGTGCCCTCCATTTCTAATCATTTTTCGAGGACCAAAGGTTGTGTTCGTATTCACATCAAATTCCTGAAGCCAAATGGCCTTATGACCCTGGTACAACGAGCCACCCTCAGGATCATGGTTATTCATTATATACGCTTTGCCATTATCATCGAAAAATAGAGAGGGGTCGATACCGGGAACCTCGGGCAGCCAAACGGGATCGCTCCATGGGCCGGCAGGATCCTTAGCTGTTACCACAAAATTTCCACCCCCGCCAACATAGGTTGTGGTAAGATAGAACAGATCGTTATACGGATTGTACGTTATAGCTGGTGCAAAAATTCCCCAGGAAACAGGCTGATCGACATTTTCGAACTGCGATGGCCTGTCGAGCACGTGGCCAATCTGCTTCCAGTTTACCAGGTCGTTGCTATGAAAAACTGGAATTCCAGGAAAAAATGAGAATGTGGAATTCACAATGTAGTAGTCATCACCCTTTTTGCAGATACTTGGATCGGGGAAGAAACCCGAGAGTATTGGGTTATAGAACTGCCCTTCTGCCAGAGGGTTCTCGTTAAAAAAAGCATCGTTACCCGAGTAGCTAAAGTACTCGAAGTAGGCTTTGCCATCCTTAACCATAATTTTCCCCTCTGGCGGTGAACAAGCATTCAACAAACTTAACAAAATGATGATGAGCAGATTTCTGTAAACAAAAGTCTCGTTTCTCATCGGGATATATTTAGGTAGGGTGTTCAACATTATTATATTTATTCCTTCACTATTTCAGCAACCCATCGATGGTTTTAATAGTTCCATCCTGGTTGTACTCCAACTCAATTACCTTAATGCTCCTTAGCCAGGTTCGGCCGCCAGAGCGAACGCTATCGTGATAAAATAGATACCATTTCCCCATAAACTCGCATATTGAGTGGTGAGTGGTCCAACCTACAACAGGCGTTAGTATTACGCCCTTATAGGTGAATGGGCCATAAGGCGTGTCGCCAATTGCATAGCAAAGCTTATGGGTATTGCCAGTTGAGTACGAGAAGTAATACTTGCCCTTGTACTTATACATCCAAGGCCCTTCAAAGTAACGGCGATCGTGGTCGCCAGCGGTTAGGGGTTTCCCGTTCTCATCGAGAATTAGAACATCGCGGGGCTCCTCGGCAAACTCGAGCATATCGACCGATAGCTTGGCCACCCGTGCGCACAGCGCGGGTTCGTTATCGGCAGGTTCTTGGCCGCGCTCAATGGCCTTATTGTTGCGATACCGCTGCAGCTGTCCGCCCCATAAGCCACCAAAGTACATGTAATAACTACCATCGCCATCGTCGAAAACAGCAGGATCGATACTATAGCTGCCCTTTATGGGGTCGGGCTGCGGGGTAAAAGGCCCCTCGGGTTTATCGCCAACGGCTACGCCAATCCTAAAAATATCATTTTTATCCTTTAGCGGGAAGTATAGGTAATACTTTCCATCCTTGTATGCTGCATCGGGTGCCCAAAGCTGACGGCCAGCCCAAGGGATGCTTTTTACATCGAGCACCACACCATGGTCGGTTACATCACCATCTACACTATCCATGGAGTAAACATGGTAATCGCGCATATCGAAATGGTCGCCGAGATCGTTCTCGGGAATTCCGGCGTCGATATCGTGTGATGGGTAGATGTAAATACGCCCATTAAACACGTGCGCCGAGGGATCGGCCGAATATAAATCCTCTACTAAATATCTTGGCTTTTTCATACTAAACCATTTTTTTATTCAAATTCGAGTGAATTAACTATTTCTTCGAAAGGGCTTTAGCCTCATCGATAATGGTTTGCACAACGGATTTTGGCTCATAGTTTCTGTCGAATAGCAAGGGATAATCGGTACGACCTTTAACGGGCCAGTAGTTTCGCCAGGTTTGATTATCGCTAACACCCCATAGGGTAACCCGCAAGATCTTATCGTGGTGCTTCAGGAACAACTTAAAGAAATCGTGATAGCGATTGTTAAGTGCGTTTGACACTGAATCGGGTAGAAAATCGGGATATGGATTGAGTTCGGGGAAAAACTCAACGTTAAGAGAAACATCAGCCGTTACCTCGTTGCTGGGCGATGGAAGAACAGTGATATCCATCTCGGTGATCATAACCGGTAAGCCAAGTTCAGAAAAGGCCTTAATGCTGGTCTCAAAATCTTCAATTGTGGGAGAATTTAGGTGTACGTGGCCTTGCATTCCAATACCATCGATTTTAACACCTCGTTCCTGAAGGCCTTTTACCATCGATATTACACCATTACGACGCCCAGAAATTGCCATTCCAAAGTCGTTGTAGTATAACTCGGCGTCGGGATCGGCCTCGTAGGCAAACTGGAAAGCCAAATCGACATACTCCTTGCCGATGATCTGGTAAAACTTGCTGTTCCGCCACTCACCATTGCTCTCGATGGCCTCGTTCACCACATCCCAGCCGTGAATTTTCCCCTTGTAACGCCCCACAACGGTAAGGATGTGGGTTTTCATCCTTTCGATAAGAACCTCACGCGACACATCGTTCCCCTTATCGTCAACAAAGAACCAGGCAGGAGCCTGCGAATGCCAAATGAGCGTATGCCCTACCATGTGCAAGTTGTGCTGAATACCGAACTCAACCATTTGATCGGCTAGGGTAAAATCGAACTCTCCCTCCTTGGGCTGAATTACCTCGCTCTTCATGCAGTTTTCTGCAACAATTGAGTTAAAATGGTTCTTAATCAAATTAATTGAAGTTACATCCTGTCCTGTAATCTGCTCGGTATTCATGGCAACACCCACTAGAAAGAAGTCCGAAAGGGCACCCTTAAGTGTGTTCTCCGACTTAGGCCCGTTTCCGGTTGCACAACCAATCAGTACGATAGCTATAACAATTCCTATTGTTAGCAGCTTGCTTATTTGAAAATTTTTCATCTGATAATTATTTCGGGTTTAAAAATTAAAACCTATCCATGTTTTGATAACTAAATGTTATTCTGCTCTTCGCTCTCCAAGTTTCTTTTCGATTTGAACTTCCATCTTCTTATTAATCTCATAAAAGAAAAGACAAGCAACGCAAACCATAAAGGTAATGGTGGGGAATACGCTAACGGAGAGTTTTATTCCGGTAATAGCCCCCTCAGATTGAACAGCAAGTTGCTCGCTGTAACCAAAGGCAGCCAGAATTCCAGCAACCAGTGCTCCACCCACGCTTAAACCGGCTTTTAGACCAAAAATCATTGCCGAAAAGATAATGCCTGTAGCTCTACGATTGTTTTTCCACTCGGAGTAGTCGGCCACATCGGCAATCATTGCCCAAAGGAGTGGAATGGTTAAACCATAAAAGAAACCGTGTAGCAGCTGACTGAAGAACACAACGCCTATGGCGTGGGGAGGGAAAAATATGAACGCAAAAACGGCCAATGCGGCAAAGAAAAGTCCAAAACGAAAAACATCCCTTTTGCCATACTTATCAGCCAAACGCTTGGAGAACACTATGCCAATAATCATACAGATAATGCCTCCGGCATTGAACAGGCTAAACCCCGATGTGGGGGCATCCTCGGGCCACTGAAACCCGGCAAAACCCATTCCCTTAAGCATACTGTTAAGGCTATCAACAAAACCATTAAACCCAATATTATCGAGGAATGCCGCCAGGTGTGATTCGCTCAGGTAGTTTTCGAAGTAGTACACCAGCATTCCACCCCTTAACGACAAGGTAATGAAAAGGAAAACAGTGGTAATAAGAATGGCAACCCAAGGGCGATTCTTCATCAGGTCGAGCAGATCCTGCTTAACACTTGACTCCTGCTCGGGTTTAGGCACAATGCGTTCGCGAGTAGTTAGGAAAGTGATGATAAAGAAAAGAATACCTACAATGGCAAATAATCCCATAACCTTTTCAAAACCAATTGTTCTATCACCATCGCCAAGAATAATAACCAGCGGCAAAAGAATAACCTGTACGATAAACTGGGCAACCATTACAGCCACAAAACGGTACGATGAGATACTGTTGCGTTGCGCCATATCGCCCGTTAAAACTCCGCTTAACGCAGCATATGGCAGGTTGTTGGCCGAGTAGACTAATACCAGCAGAATGTAAGTGATTAGAGCGTACGCAATTTTTCCGCCATCGCTAAAATTAGGGGTGCTAAAAGCCAGCAATGCAATTACGCCAAATGGTACGGCTGTCCAAAGAATCCAAGGGCGGAACTTCCCCCAACGAGTACTGGTACGGTCGGCAATTACCCCCATTACAGGGTTAAAGAATGCACCAATCATCCCGCCTGCAAAAATAATGGCTGAGGCAGCTGCAGGCGGAATTTTGTAAACATCGGTGTAGAAAAAGGCTAAGAATGTCATTAGGGTCTGAAAAATTAGGTTCGCCGACAGGTCGCCAAGACTATAACCAATCTTTTCAACAACCGAAATCTTGTGTGAATTTGTGCTCATATTAGTTATTTTAAAAGCTGTTAGTTTGTGTGAATATGCTTAGTTGTGGTGCTTCATATCGAGTTTTATCCTCATTAAATCTTCCAAATCGTGAATAGGTCTTTCCAACTCGTAGGGAATTGGCATGTTGGAATAGGTTTGGAAATAGAGCATACAGGCATCGCGCCACCACATGGCATCGCGCGCCTGAATCTTTAGCTTCGATTGTACTTCGGCAAAACGCTGCTTATCAACAAAGGGTTCCATGCTATCCCATACCTTTTGGTAACTCCGCACAGAATCTAAACCCTGCTGATACTTATGGGCCAACTCGGCCCAAAGCGTTTGGCCACTTTTCATCCTGTAATCCCAGGGTACATGGTGAAACCAAAGCAGCAATTCTTCCGGACAAGATGAGATATCATTGAAAAGATCGTTAAGCGGTGGGTGGTACTGATCTACAGCTCCACTCCCATTGCGAGTGCGATCGAAACCAATCCCTTTTGCGGTTGCATTATGGTAGTAGCGAGGTAGCCAATCGGGACGTGCACCAGGGATATCGCACCAGGGCTCGGGTCCGTAGTGATGTCCCCAGGCAAAAAGATGATGAAGACCCAGCGGCATCATGTAATTCACTGGTGCCTCACGCGAGTCGATCATCATTTCCGCAATGGGTTTCACAAATTCGGGATTGGTTGACAGGGTCATTCTGATCCACTCGCTGGCAATTTGTTCCGATGTAAGCTCATGATCCCAAGCCTGACGGCCAAAGGTGTACCAGTTGGCCTGGGCAAAATGGTGGCCACACCAGTTCACATCCTCGCCAATGTTGGCCACACCGGCAATGGATTTATGCCTGTTTGGAGTAAGGGAACCATCGGTCATGCGAGCAACAGTTGAGCCTGGACCGTATGCATAAGTATCGCTTTTTAGGCACTCCTCGTAAAGCGGCCCTTGGAATACAAGGTGATTAGAGAACCCTAAGTACTCCTGGGTTATCTGAAACTCTAACATGGTGGCTGTTTTGTGCATTGCCCCAAACAGCGGGCTAAAGGGTTCGCGGGGCTGGAAATCGACTGGGCCATTCTTAATCTGAATAATCACATTCTCGGCAAAATCGCCATCGAAAGGGACAAACTCTGCGTAGGCCATTTTAGCGCGATCGATATCCTCGGATTCGTATACAAATGCGCGCCAAATAACCAAGCCCCCGTGGGGCTTTAGGGCATCGGCCAGCATATTTGCACCATCAACATGCGTGCGTCCATAATCCATTGGGCCAGGTTGACCCTCGGAGTTGGCCTTTACCAGAAAGCCACCAAAATCGGGAATATGCTTGTAGATATCGTTAGCTTTACTTTTCCACCAATACCTAACTTCGGGTTCAAGAGGGTCGGAGTTCTTTAGATTATCAAGAACTGCTGGTGAAGCAAAGTTTACCGAAACGAACAGCTTAATTCCGTATGGGCGAAAAATATCGGCAAGTACCTTTAACTTTTGTATATAGCTGTTGGTGAGAATCTGCGGATTGGCATTCACATTATTGGGCACCATGGCATTGATGCCGATGGAGGCATTGGCCCTAGCATACTGCTCGTATCGCGGCGATATGGTATTTGGCAACTCGTCCCATTTCCATAGCGAGTAACCCGCGTAACCCCGCTCGATGGTCCCGTTGAGGTTATCCCAGTGATTGAGCATCCGCAAATTGTATTTTGGTTCGCTTATTACGTTAAATTCTGCTATGTTCTCGCCAATTTGAATGGCTCTAATAAAATGAAAAGCACCATAAAGAACTCCAATGGGTGTGGGAGATGTGATAACTAGTATATTTCTTTTACCATCGCGCATTGTACGAATAATAAACCCATCCGCATGCAACTTATTAATGTCATTTTCAATGCCTAATCGTTTGGCCTGACTGCTACCAGCAGTTACCAGAACGATTGATCCGTTTTTTAAAGATTTTGTAGTTGGAATAGCATAACCGGTAAATCCTAAAAATGCTTCCTGAATCTCTTTTACCGCCAGCGCTATCGTGACATTGGCTACATCGGCTGAAATGGATGAAATATTACTGCTAAGATCTCGAGCATTAGCTGCGGGCAAAGGCTCGTATCGAAGCCACAACCTGCTGCCATCCTCGGCGCTGGTTACCTGCGAAACCAGTAGTAAAAGTAGTATGGAAATATTCTTCATATCCTGAAACATCAAATTAATTTTCAACCAAATACGGTTCACCTGTAACTTTAACAATGCCCTGAACAACTGCTTGGGTGGCAAGCGACTTTGCATCGGGTTGCTTGCCACCAACAGATACAAGCACCCTACCAGCCGATACCAGAACAACCATATCGTTGTTTAAACATGCAAATTGGCTTGGAGTAAGCATAAACTCCACAGTTTTGGTTTCACCAGCAGCCAGGTTAACGCGCTTAAATCCCTGAAGCGAACGAATAGGCACTGGATAACGGGCATCGGGAAGCGAGACGTAGAGTTGAACCACCTCATCGCCATCCATGCTTCCAGTATTCTTAACATCTACAGAAACAGTGATAATTTCACCAGATATTACACTCTGGGGTAACCTTAAATTGCTGTAGCTAAAAGTTGTATAGCTTAAACCAAAACCAAACTCATATAGCGGTTCGCCCTTGAAGTAACGGTAAGTTCTACCAGACATGCTGTACTCCTCAAAACTGGGCAAATCATCAACCGATCGGTAGAAAGTGATTGGCAGCCTGCCCGATGGATTATAATCGCCAAAAATTACGTCGGCAATGGCCTTTCCACCAGCTTGTCCTGGGTACCATGCCTCCATAATAGCATCGAGATTTTCGGCTTCCCAATTTATGGCCAAAGCGCTACCGTTGAGAAGTACTAGCACGGTGGGCTTTTGGAGTTTATGAATCTCCTTAATCAACGCATGTTGAGAGTTTGGCAATTTGATATCAACCCGATCTCCGCCGCTAAACCCCTCGGCTCTAACCTTCATCTCCTCGCCCTCGAGCATTGGGCTTAAGCCCATGCAAAGCACAACTAAATCGGAGGTTTTTGCCAAGTTAATAGCTTCGGTCATCAGGTTAGGCTTGGGGGTACTCCACAGCAGGCGCATGGTGGCATACTCGGTGTTATTCTGGAAATATTCAATTCTAATACGATATGGCCGGCCGCCCACCAGGTTTAACTCCTCGTACTCAATTACAGGTCGATGATCATTTTTTCGCTGCGCTAATTCTTGTCCATCCACATGCAATACAAATCCCGAAAAGCCCTCGGCACCAAGAAAATATGTGCCGCTTGATGGCGGCACCAGAAAGCCTTCCCATGTTGCTGAGAATTGATCGTATGCGAATCCCTCCGCAGGTGGTGTGTTTCCCCATATAAAATCGACATTGGCATCGACTCTGGTAAGTGATGGGTTTCCCTCGAAACTTATATTTGGGTAGTAATTAGCGCTTAATCCTGATGTTGATAAGGTTGAATCGGTAAAAAGGAATTCATTTGGAATAGCCTCGAAGTATGGAAAACCCTCTACCAGCTCGCAACCCTGAGCATATTTAACCTCAGCATTAGGGAGTTTCTGCTTAATTCCTTGGTATGGAGTGATTGGATTTGTTGGAAATCCATTGTAATTTCCGAGTAAAATATCAACCTTATTTGCATTGGGTCCAATAACCGCCACGCTTTTTACTTCCTTGGAGAATGGCAGCAAGTTGTTGGAGTTCTTCAACAAAACTATCGATTTTTTGGCTGCCTCTTCGGCCAGTTGACGGTGCTTTGGGCTATCCAGCACATCAATGGGGATTTGCGCGTATTTCACCTTCTTATCAGGATCGAACAATCCGAGTTTCATCCGCGCAAGTATTAATCTTTTCACCGAAACATCGAGCTCAGCCTCGCTGATAAGTCCCAACTCCACTGCCTTGGTCAATGCTGGATACGAGTCGCCGCAGTTTAGATCGGTTCCCGCCTGAACGGCCATTGCCGAGGCCTCCTCAACTGTTGAGACAACATGATGCTTATCCTCTTCGTAAAAATCGCGAACGGCCCAACAATCGGACACAATGTATCCATTGAACCCCCAATCATTTCGCAACAAATTCTCGATGTACTTACTACCGCAGCAGGGAATTCCCCTAAAGCGCTGGTAGGCGCACATCACCGAGTACGCCTTGCCCTCCTTAATCGTTTTTTTGAAGTGAGGCAGATAGGTTTCGGCCATATCGCGTTCCGATGGCCAAACATCGAACGAATGCCGATTCCACTCGGGTCCGCTATGGGCAACAAAATGCTTTACTGTGGCCACTAGCTTGAAGTATCGATCGTGGTTCCCCTGTAAACCTTTTATGAAAGGCACGGCCAGTTCTCCAGTTAGGTATGGATCCTCGCCGTAGGTTTCCATTCCCCTACCCCAGCGTGGATCCCTAAAAATATTGATATTGGGAGACCAGAATGTTAATCCTTGATAAATACCCCGTTTCCCCCGCGAAGCGTAATCGTGATGCTTGGCACGTGCCTCATCCGAAATGGCATCGGCAATTGCGAACATGGCATCGCTATCCCACATGGCGGCCATACCAATGGCCTGAGGAAAAACCGTAGCATATCCCGATCGTGCCACACCGTGCAAACATTCGTTCCACCAGTTATACTCGGGTATACCAAGGCGTTCTATTGCAGGTGAATCGTAGCGCATCAAATCTACCTTCTCCTGAAGGGTAAGCTGATCAACAAGAGCATTGGTGCGCTCCTCGAAGGAGAGCGAAGTATTTAACCAAGGCTCAACCTGACTTTTACAGCCAGCAAGTATTATCAGAATTAAAGCGTAAAGCGCTTGGATGTATATTCTAGTCATTGATATAAACTTCATTTAACTGCCTGGTTTGATAACACATAAACTCCAGACGTTAGTTTTAAATATTTTGTCGCGGTACTCAATCCATGCGTAAGAACTCCAGAGCACGGGAGCCTGACCGTGAAAATCGCCCGCAATCCTAGGTCTATCGATATAATACTGCATATTATCTCCTATACCTGTTCCAACGCAAACTTCAGCAACATCGCCACTCGGATGGATTAAGGGGATTAATGCCATCCAAGCCTTATGGGCAACGACAGCATAATCCCCTCGCTCTATCCAGCCTAAACCTAAACCAGAGATTAAAGAAAAAGTAAACATTGCTGTACAAGATGTTTCAGCCCATGATGTCGGCTGATCGATTAGCTGAGTCCACATTCCACTCTGATGCTGATAGCGCTTTAGGCTACTCATCATCAAACGGTACGATAGCATTATTTGCTGGCGGTAAGGGCTGTCGGATGGCAGGTGCATAAGCAGAATTGTCATGCCTGCAGCCATCCAACCGTTTCCTCTACCCCAAAAAAATGGTGCATTTGTCGAGTGATAAAAAAGCCCGTTGGGCTTTTGAAGGCTATCGAGGTAGGCCACCATCTGACGAGCCGCCCTATCGATATACATCCGGTTTCCAGTGGCCACGTATGCTTGCGACTGGAGTATGGTGATCATAAACATATCGTCGATCCAGTATCGCGTTTGCCACGTGAGACCTTGCGAGATAAGATCAACCTCCTTATCGGTGGGAATTAGAGGTAAATTCCACTGAATATTGGCGTAATCGAGCCCAAGATTAAGGTAACGACTATCGCCAGTTACAAAGTAAAGTTCAAACGCAAGGCTGCCAAACATGTTAAAATCAATATGGGTAGTAGGTGGCAATAAACCTTTTCGGGTAGTAAAAAATGGCTCAAAACGCTCAACCAGTTTTCTTGTTAGGGAAGAATCGTTAACAGCCTGAGCAAATTTAATGGCGCCAATCCAGGTGCAAACCTCTGCGTAGTGGATACCATTATCCCCGTAAAATTGATGATCGGACTGTAAAAACCGCTTGGTTAACAGGTACCCTGTTTCCTCAGGAGCAAAACCCTGAGGGAAATCGAGATTTGCCTGCTTCCGATTGCACGAACAAAACATCAGCAATCCGATTGCTAAAATTACCAAACGATATGCAACAGCAAATTTCATAAATACTATTACCTGGTTAAATTTTGCTCCTATGTTTCCGTTTGCTTTCGGGCGCACCTAAAAAAGAAGGTTTAAGCCCCCCTGTGTCAATCATAACTTTTTGCAAAACGATTCCGGGTTCTAACACCCTAAATCGTAATGTATTAACTCCAGGTTCGGAAACTGTAAGTTTTGAAATGGTGTGGTTAATGCTATTGGCCTGCCAATGTTCCATCTCCTTAACAGTGTAGGATTGATTAAAATTCACCACATTTTCCTCTCCACCATTTATCGATACGGCATAACGCAATCCCTTATTGGAATTAAAGTTTAGTGTTGGTGACACCAATACGTGCACATCAAATTCGCCTGCGGTGCTGAAGTTAATATCGTACTCAACGTACACCATATCACTGACAGTTGGGTACTCATTAACCGGAAATGTTGTAATTCCTGAATAGGTCTTGCCAAGATCGGGAATGGTTTTCCATGAAATGGAGTTGCCATTATTTGCCCTGTTGTACCTCTCAGCCTCGATGGAGACATAGCCATTGCTTTCGACGTAAACAAGATCCTCGGGAGAGTAAGCGGGTATTGTCACCCGCTCAACCCTTGGCATAACTCGCTGCTGAGGCTGTTGCCAGTAGGTGTAACCAATGCGGATTTGATCCATCATATGGGGCCACTTTCCATTGGCAATTACCTGATTGTAGTGTATCGTGAGAAGCGAGTCGCGATCGAAGCACTGCTTTACAATATCGGCCCAGTTATTGGCCTCGGGGTTATTCTGAGCGGCCAGATAATGGTTTTTGGCAACGGCATAGTGCATCTCGTAAAGGTTTGCCATTCCATGAATAGGGAATAGAATCAGCTGATCGTAGGCATCGCGATACTCTGCGGGCATCAGATAGTGTAGTTTAAAAGCATCAAGCAGTAACTCCTTATACTCGGTGGTTACCCTCTCAAATTCGTTGTAATTCTCTAGGCTGTACGTATTCTGATCGAGTAGTTCGGGAGTTACCCGTCGGTTGTACTTGGTATATAGATTTATTATTTGAGCAGCCTCATGTGCATAATTCCCCCCCAACTGCTCATGGCAAAAGGCTACGGTGTGCTCAAAAAGATTGTTTGCATGGTAAGCATCGGGATTCCAGGCCATATCGAGGAAAAAGGTAATGGGGTACTCCATGGGCTTTAAATCGCCAACGTTAACCACCCATATTCTGTCGACTCCGTGTTTCCAGGTTAAATTCATCTGCTCCCAAATGCGGGGCACCTGGCTCACGTTAATCCATTTGTAGTTTCGTGGGCCACCAACATAATCGAAATGGTAGTACATTCCATATCCTCCTTGGCGCTTAGGTGCATCGGGTGCGGGGAGTTTCCGCACATTACCCCAGTTATCGTCGCATAGCAGCAGGGTAACATCATCGGGAACGCGCATTCCATTATCGTAGTAATCCTGTACCTCTTTGTACAAGGCCCATACCTGAAGTGTTTCTTGTGTTTTTTTACGAGTAACTTTGGATATAATATCGCGCTGATCCTTAACTATTCTCTCCAGCAGGGCAATGTTGGACTTTTCGGTCATGGGTTCATCACCATCGCCACGCATTCCAACAGTAACAATGGTTTCGTAATTCTTCATGCGCTCCATTCCATCGTGCCAGAATTTTCTGAGGATTTTCTGGTTCTTGGTGTAATCCCACTTGCCCGTGCCATACCTGCGCCACTCGTCGTGGGCTCGGCCCATGGGCTCGTGATGCGAAGTGCCAATAACAATCCCCATCTCATCGGCCAAGGGACCGTTGAGCGGATCGTCATCGAAAAAGGCGCTGCCCCACATGGCAGGCCACAGAAAATTACCTTTAAGCCTGAGGATAACCTCAAATACTTTCTCGTAAAACATATGATTGAAACCACCAAACATGGCTCTGCCCCATCCGGTAAGCGCAGGTGCCTCATCGTTTAGAAAGATACCTCGGTATGTTACCTTGGGTTCAGTGGTTAAATATTTTCCATCTTTAATGTAAAGCGTAGCGCTTTTCCTGATAGGCACATCGGCCCACCAGTACCAGGGCGAAACACCACAGCTGCGCGAAAGGTCAAAAAGACCATATATGGTTCCGCGCTTATCGCTCCCAATAATTACCAATGCCTGATCGACTCCGGGAAATGGGTTGTAAACAACCTGGGTAAGCGAGATCTCGTTTTTCCCAATTAGCTCCGATACATCAATCTTCTCCTGTTTTACTAGCATATCAATAAGCGAACTATTGCCTAGCGTACCAACAATTACCGCGTTTTGGGCTGGTGTTTTCCCAAGGATAAGTTCAGGTTTGAGTGATGTTACATTCAGTAGATCCTCCTGAACCATTCGGGCAATTCGGATTACGCCAGAAAACTCATCGTCGCTTAGCACTATAGGGGCAATTTGTTTAGCATCGGAAAGGGTAAAACCTGGGTTGATATATGTTGTTGACACATAATTGGCGGGCATTGTGGTTAGTACACTTTGCGATGCAAGCACGTTGCTCTGAAGCAATAGGGTTGCAAATAGAAATGCTACAAGAGTATTTCTTTGTAAAACAGCAATTCTATTAATACTATGTAATGCTAGTAATTTCATAGCGAATTTGAATTTTAAACAGAGGTCGAAGAATTAAACATCTACCTCCTTACTATACTTAAAACAATAGGGTAAAATTTCCACAACCGAAAGAGGAAAACCAATTTCGCGAACCCTAATTGCAGAAAAAAAACCTAAAAATTTATTACTGAAAAATATGCTGCCTTGGGGTTGTATTGCCTATCGAAAAGCAATGGATAGTTGTTTCGCCCGGCAACCGGCCAGCCATTGAGCCACGAGTGCTGATCGGCTAATCCCCAAAAGGTTACATTGGTAATCTTATCCTTATGTAACCTGAAAAGGTTGAAGAAGCGCGCGTAGCTGGTTTTCAATCGCAACTCAACCTGAGTGTTGTAATCGGTTTGGGGATCACTATTGCTTGGGTAAACAGAAACATCCAGTTCAGTAATATGAAGTTTAATTCCCAGAGAAGCATATCGGTTAAAAGCCTCAATAATTGTTTCACTTGCGGGAGCATCGATATTCCAATGCCCTTGCAAACCCATACCATCCACTAAGCCTTCGGCTTTTAGTCGGCTTAGCAGAGTATAAATTTTTTCGCGTTTTGTAGGATTAGTAGCTGAATAGTCGTTGTAAAATAGCTTGGCATCGGGGTCAACTTGTCTGGCGGTTCTAAAGGCTTCGAAGATGAAATCTTCGCCACATATACCATACCACTTGCTCGATCGGTATGTGTTGCTCCCATCGTCTATCGCCTCGTTCACCACATCCCAGGTATCAACTTTTCCCTTATAGCGGGTCATCACCTCGGTGATATGGGTACGCATTCGCTCCAGCACCAACTCCTTGCTGGCAACTGCCCCATTATCCTGAAAAACCCAATCGGGGCACTGGCTATGCCAAACAAGGGTGTGTCCTCGCATCTTCATCCCATTATTACTGGCGAAATTTACTATCTTGTCTGCATTGGTGAAACGGAAGGTTCCCTCGGTTGGCTGTAACGACGACCACTTCATGGCGTTCTCGGCAGTTATACTGCTAAAGTGCCGTTTCATTAGGTTGGCTTCAACCTGATTATCGACCGATGCAGGCTCAATGGCCACGCCGATATCAAAAAAATCATCGGCAGTGAAGTAATCCTTAAGGCCATCGGTTGTTAAATTGTACTCCTCCAGTGTACGTGGACGAGTATTTTTTGGCTCTTCAGGCTCATCGCCATTGTTGTCGCAAGCTGATAAACTTAGGAAGGGTAATGCTAATATTAGTAGTTTAAATCGTTTCATTATGCAGAGTTTTGTATTGGCCATGCCAATTTTTGTTTACAACAAAAGTATGTCCGTGGGCAACCCCCACGGACATACAATCTAAAGTAGCTATTCAATCACAAACTTAACATTATCGAGGCCTACGGCTGCACTTCCAGGATCGCCTGGGAATCCAAACACGAAGGTGATAATCCGTAAACTGTTGGGGTGCACAAATGCATCGGGACGAAGATCACCTTCCCCCACCTGGTCGGCAGTGTAAAGACCACTATTGCTTGATGCTTTGTACTCCCACAGAGGTTGTTTAAAGGTTTGCCACTCGCCATCGGTCCGCACAAACGATGTGGGGCCGTTGTAGCCGTAGGCATACTCGCCACTGGCGCCCCAGCCCTTGGAATCC
Organism: Tenuifilaceae bacterium; assembly: GCA_034003245.1. GTDB lineage: Bacteria > Bacteroidota > Bacteroidia > Bacteroidales > Tenuifilaceae > Perlabentimonas. The sequence continues at coordinate 45,048 of JAVEYY010000022.1, read as the reverse complement.
ATTAAGTAAATCTTAAACTTAAAGGTTCCATCATCCTGCTTCATATGCTCTTCTATGGCACTAACCTTCATATCAAATTGTAGGTAAACACCGTTGGGGCTGGATGTGTACATAAAGAACTTATCGTCGGTTGCACCTTCTCCCCACATGTAGATCGATTTGTTGCTCTCACCTGTAAATGCTAACTCAACGTAGTTATTGCCATTGTCGGCCATAACGGTCTCAGTAAATGATGCGAAACCATTATTTTGAAAGCGAGAGAAACGTTGTGTATCAAAAACGGTATCCCAATCGTTTACCCAGAAATCGCCTGTAAGCACAAAACTTCCTGAGCTGTATACCGACCCATTTGGAGTATGCAGGCCAATCTGACCAGTTGATGACCCCACGGCAGTAATAACAAGTACGGTGGGCGACTGGGTTTCGATTGTTGCTGCTGCACTACCAACCGTTACGGACTCAACTAGGTCAAGCTTAGCACCTACGATGGTAATAACCCTTGTAACAGCATCCTGTCCTTTGGTTGGGGTAAAACTCGATATGGTTGGCAGATTAACCGTAAAGGTTCCGCTCTCCACGGTACCATCGGGAACAACAAGAACTATTTTACCGGTAGTTGCACCTATCGGCACAATGGCGGTAAGTTCAGTTTCATTTACAATTGTAAATGTGGCGTCGAGTGTTCCAAACAGCACTTGCGTTACCTCATTCATCATGTTGCCAATAATGGTTAACTCATCACCCACATTCAGCGAAGCAATGTTAGGAGTGATCGATTCGATGGTAGGCAATGCCAGTGTGAGCTGAGCTGAACTTACAGATTCGCCCACTTTCTCTATTCCGTAACTGGTCATGTAGTTATAGTACATCTTAATATAACCTGTTTGGAGACCAGCAGGGGTTTCAATCTTCATGGTGTTATCGGTAACTCCTGTTTTTATCTCAGCTTTTAGGTCGCCAATATATACAGAGTCTACCTCTGTAAACAGGTTTCCGGTAATGGTTACCTCCTGACCGCTACCCGCTATAGCAGGAGTAAAATCGATAATTGAGGGAACAGGTGTGAGATCAACAGTAAAAATATCTACTGATGTAACAATCGATTTGGCCTTAACCAACTTTATCTGTCCAGTGGTTGCACCAACAGGAATTTCAACGTTAATTTCCTGATCGGTTTTGCTTGAAATAAGAGCTTCCCTATTAGCAAAGGAAACTTTTAGCACATCATTCAAACCTGTACCGGAAATCTTAACGGTTTGCCCTGGATAGCCATGATCGGGTTGAAAAGTAAAGGGTTGTTGCACCTCAACCGGATCAATGCTAAGGGGGCCACTCTCCTCGCAGCTTATTGTAACAGCCATAAGAAAGGCAGCAACTACAAGGGTTGGAATCTTGATATATTTAAATGCTTTCATCCGTTTAGAGTTTTATTAATTTTCAATAATAAACTTGATGTTGTCGATGGAGATGGTTTCGCCAAAGTTGCCATTGGCTGCTTGAGCAGGTGGTTGCAACTTAACAGCAGTAAGCGTATTAAATGCCTCTACTGCTCCAATGGGCTCACCACCGCCATACCCTGTTCCCATTTCGCTGAACGGAAGTACAATGGTTTGCCACTCGGTAGTCATTCCCAGGGTTTTACCGTACACGTTAGCAGGGCCCTGAACCATAATATTCACATTCATGGCCTTCGACACTTTAACATCAACCGAGAGGGAAATCTTAGAGTTATCGGCAACAGGAAGATTCTGAAGGAAGAAGTCAACGTTACCACCCCACCCAGTACCGGCATCGGTTATGGTAAGCATAACAAACTTATTTCTAGGGAAATCACCAGTGAGGTACTCGGGATTCTTGAGGTTACCGTTGGCGCTAATACTCGAATAGTAGCTGCTAGTAGCATCGAAATTATTCACCAGGATTTCGGTACCTAAAGCCAGATCTCTTGGGCCAAACGATTCGCCACCTGTGGCAGTAACAACCTTAATAGCACCACCAGTTGATCCTGCTGGCATGGGGAAACGAATAATCCTGTCATCAATAATCTCTATGGAGGCTGCTTCTAAATCGCCAACATAAATTTTTTGCGCAAGATAAAGTTCACGGCCATACAGGGTAATTACTGAACCTGGTTGAGCAGCCGATGGGCTAAACTCCTGAATTACTGGAGGCGAAATAATCTTAATCACGCGCTGGGCTAGCCCCTTACCTGAGAATAGGATGTTAATGGTAATTACATCGCCAAGGGGTGAAGTTCCTGGAACCGTCATCTTGAGTTCAGTTGCAGTAGCCTGAAACGATACGGGAACGTTATCGGTGTTAAGCATAATCTTATACACCTTATCAAGATTTGTCCCAGTGAATGTAACGATGTCGCCAGGCTGAGCAATCTCCTTGTCGACAGAGGTAATCCTATCGTTCATGTCGACAACGCCCGGCTCCATATAAGTGTCCTGCTCTTCGCAACCCGCAAACACCAGGGGTAAAGCGCCAAGAAGGAGAATTAATGTTCGGAATATGTTTTTCTTTTTCATAACAGTAAACATTTTTTTTAAGTTCCAACTATGAACCATACCCTGGATTCTGAGGGAATTCGTTTGTGGTTAAGTCAATCTGACTCTGAGGAACTGGTCGTAGGATATGATGCTCCTGAATTGTGTTTTTGCATGGCAAATCGGGAGTTACATTCCTCAAGCGATAGATCAGCATCGATTGGCCATTGGAGTGTCTTGTCCGGGCCAAGTCGAACCAGCGCATATACTCGCCGCAAAGTTCACGGCTACGCTCCTCGAGTAGGAAGTTGATACCTTCATCAAAATCGGTAAGCGATGGGGTTGTGCTGGTTAAGCGGCTAATTGCTGCAGCGTTGGCACCATCAGTGCGGCTTGCACTGTAGCCTGCACGTGCTCTGATAACATTGACGTACCCCCTAGCCTCTCCCGGACGGTTAAGATACATTGCAGCCTCGGCGGCAATTAGGTAGGTTTCGGAAAACTTAAACACGATAAACGGACGAACCGATGCATCGGCGATGGTAGGACGATCAATATCGTCGTACTTCATCATCGATGGATAGATAGAAAGCGTTTGCGTTTCGCCGGTTGACAAACTAACATTATCGTAATACTCTGAGGGCTTGTAAATTTTAAGCGCTTTGGCAGGGCGATGATTCTCTACGCCGGGCAACCAAATAGCCGTATCGCCAGCAACAAAACCTGGAACCTCCACATTTTCGGGATCGTTCACCAACCAAACTGTCTGGAAGGTTTTATGATAACGGGTGTCGTCGTCACGATTCTGGAACACTACATCCAGCAAATAGTTTGTAGGCCTGACACGGTGCCATGGGCGACCATAGGGAATATCGCGAATTAACCCTTTAACCAATGCAGAGTAGTTGGGACGGAAGAAGAAGCTGCTTCGGTTATTCTTATTACCATTTTTATCTGGATCAAGATCGTTGTATACGATATCGGTATTACGCTCAACGGTGAACAGAATTTCGCTGCTATGCTCGTTGCGGGGCTTATGAACATCGGCAAAATCTTTTAGCAAGGCGAGTCCATAGGCACCAGCATTGTTTATAAGATGAGTAGAGTGATCGTAGGCATTCTGGTAATCGGTGGCTTGTTTTGCCGTGGTGTGCGTGGCACGGGTAAGGTAAACCTTTGCCAGAAGGTGATGCGCCGCAGCTGCAGTTGCACGGCCAGGCTGAGGCGCTGTGTTGGGCAAATGGTCGATTGCAGCCAAAAGATCGGTTACAATGGCCTCATACACATCGGCTGCAGGAGCTCTGTAGGCTTCAGTGGTTGGTTCGGTTATAAACTCCAGGTTGAGGGGAAGATCACCATACATCTGCACAAGAATAAAGTACCATAATGCTCTTAGGTACTTAGCCTCGGCAACCACAAGGTTTGCTTCGGCTTCAAGCATGCCCGATGTGTGGGCAAACTTGATAACTGCATTGGCTGAATTGAGGGCCGTGTAGCCCCAGTTCCATGTGCTACCAACTTGCCCATTGGTTAGTAATCCTGTATTGCTGTACAGGTTAAGCTCTTGACTTCCGTCTGGGCCCTTCTGAAACTCGTCGGTTCCAGCAACTGTCATGCTCATGGCACTTTCACCTCCGTAAAAGTAACGCAAGTCGGAATAGGTAGAATACAACGCTGACCAAACCCCGCCGGGTGATTCTAAGTATTTAGCGGTTAGCAGCGACTTTGGCTCCTCTTCAAGAAAATCGGTACATGATGAGATTGAAGTGAAGACCAACACAAGGGCGAGATATGCAATTCTTTTCATTTTCAAGCCTTTTTAAAATTTGAAGTTTACACCCAAAACAAATTTCATTGTTGGGGGAGTATCTAGTTTTATCTTAAGCGCTCTTTTTGGCACGCCCTCTCCACCAGAAATAGTTTCGTGATTTTGAGCGTTGGGCTCGGGATCAACACCACCAGCTTTTACGTATGGAGAGAAGAATATGAAAGGATCGCTAACACTGGCAAAAATCCGGAGCGAAGAGTTGGATCCCATAAATGCCAAATACTTTGAGTTAAGATCGTAACCCAGGTTGATGCTCCTAATCTTTAGGAAGCTGCCATCAAAATATCCAAGCACGTGAGTTCTTGAGGCATCGATTGTAGCATTGGGTTGGGGCATGTCGTTGGTGGGGTTCTCGGGTGTCCAGTAGTCTACCTTAATACCATTGTGACGACCTGCCAAGCGGTTAACGTAGTCGGTGGGCATGTGCAGTGCGCTAATTATCATTCCACCTACACGGAAGTAAGTAACCACTGATAGGTCAAACCCTTTATACCTGAAGGTTGAGGTAAAACCACCCTGAAAATCGGGCTGAGCTGAACCCAGAATTCTACGATCGGCATCGGTAATTACGCCATCGGGCTCATCGCCATTCGCGCCACCACCTGCAAAATCGAGCAGCTTAATCTGCCCAGGGGCCGAACCATACGATGCGGCCTCATCGGCTTCATCGAGTTGCCAAATGCCCAGTTTTACGTAGTCGTAAATTGCGCTTGAGGGATAACCTACAAACCATCCGTTACCCACATCACGCTTAATGCTGGGATCCTGCAGCTCTAGAATCTTTTCGCGGTTAAGGAAGATGTTGGCGTTAAGTTCCCATTTAAAACCATCGGCTGTAGATGGGGAAATAACCACACCGTTCAACACCAATTCCAAACCACGGTTTTCGGTTTTACCCACGTTCACCCAGTAATTACCAGGAACGCCCAACGAGGCAGGTAGGGCTTTTTGAAGCAAAACATCATTGGTTTGTTGCTTATACACATCAACCGAACCGGTAATTCGCCCTTTGAGGAATCCAAAGTCCAACCCGGCGTTTACGGTATTAGTAAACTCCCAGCTGAGGTCATAGCTGGGCAGGCTCGATACGTAGTAGCCTCTTACACCTGTATCACCAAAGTTGTAAAATGTTCCGCTAAGTCCTCCAAGTGTGGCGTAAGGATTTACAGCTTGATTCGAAGTTTGGCCGTAGCCCATGCGAAGTTTTAGGTTGGATATGGCGCTCACCGAGCTAAGGAATGACTCATTCATAATGTTCCATCCCAACGCAACAGCAGGATATGAATGCCACTTATTACCTGGGGCTAGACGCGATGAACCGTCGGCACGACCAGTGATTGTCAACAGGTAGCGGTCGTCGTAGGCGTAGTTTGCCCTTGCCATTACAGAGGCCATTGCCCATGCTGTATAATTATTATCGTCCTGAGGTACTATAATATCCTCTGCACGACTAAAGTTGTAAAACTGCAAGTAGTTTACAGGGATATTTGAAGCTTCGATTCTGGAACTCATGTGGACGGACTCCTGAATACTACCCATTGCCGTGAAGCTTAACCTATGCTTATCGATAGTCTTATCGTAGGTTAAAATATTTTCGAGGGTATAGGAGAAGTTATCGCTATTCTTAATCTGAGCAGAGTTTAGCTTACCATCCCTAAACGGAGTGTTGCTTCCGTAAAAATTGCCATACTTATCATCGCTTATATCTAACCCAAGGTTCACTTTGTTTTTCAAACCCTCAAGAATTGTGACTTCTGCATAAAGCATATTAAACGATGCAAACCTGCGGTTTTGCTCTTTCCAACGATCACTATCCTTTAGAGTTAATGGGTTATAAGTTTCTTCAGTATCGTAACCGGGTTGTTCACGTACAGTACCATCCATATTATATGGTGTGGAAAGTGGCGACAAGGATACCAACGACCACATGGGGTTTGCCGATTGCCCATCGGTGATACTGGCCGAATTAATGGAGGTAAATCCAACCCGAATATACTTGCCTATGGACTGGTCGATTGCAGCACGCATGCTATACCGGGTAAAGCCCATCTCGGGAAGAACTCCTGTCTCCCTGAAGTATCCTCCAGAGAAAGCATACTGTGTAGTTTGAGTTCCGGCCGAGAGGGTTATCTCATGGTTTGAGCTCACCCCTGTTTGATAAATTAAATCCTGCCAATCGGTTTCACGACCCAGCAGGAGCGACTCCTTCTCAACAGGCAGGTAGTTGGTATAGCCAGCAGCTGACCGGAGCTTCACAAACTCCTCGGCATTGTACACGTCGTACTTACGCGATACATTAGTTATACCCTGATATCCGTTGTACGAGATTTTCAGATCACCAGCGGCCCCCCGCTTAGTAGTAATAATTATTACTCCGTTCGATCCCCTCGATCCATAGATCACAGTGGCCGATGCATCCTTAAGTACCTCAATGGACTGAATATCGTCCAAGCTAATGTCGTTGAGGGTTCCTCCAAAAGGAATTCCATCAACAACAATAAGGGGTTCGTTGGATCCCGATAGGGAGCGGTTACCCCGAATGCGGATTTGAGTACTTCCGCCAGGACGAGTGGAGAGGTTTTGAATCTCAAGGCCTGCGGTTTTGCCCTGCAGAGCCCGCATAATACTTGGTGATGGTACATCACGGATTTTCGATACATCTACCGATGTAATCGACCCTGTAATGTCGCTCTTTTTTTGGAAACCGTAACCTACCACTACGATTTCTTCAAGTCCTAGTACATCATCATTTAGAACTACGTTAATTACTGTTTGGCCTTGGATTGGAACATTCTTGCTCTTGTAGCCAACAAAAGAGAAGGAAAGAACGCCAGTCCCGGGGGCCTCAATGGTGAAGTTACCGTTTACATCGGTTACTGTTCCCACTTGGGTTCCCACTAGGATAACGTTCACTCCGGGTAAATTCTCCCCGGCTTCGTCTTTTACATTTCCCTGAATGCTTATGGTTTGCGCCCATAAGCTAAACCCAGAAAAAAGAAGTGCAAAGAGTGTTAATCCTATCGCCTTTCTAAGGTGTAGTAATTTCATCTTAAAGCATTTTTAGGTTAAACATTTTTTAAAGTTTTTTTTAAAGATTTTAACAATCATAAAGGTAGGTTTACTTTACACCACGTTACCAAATTACCGTTACATAGAGTTGCATTTTGGTTACACAACTTGACTATACGTTACATATGCTTTAACCCATGTTGCATTTGTTAAATCTAAGCTAATTATTTTTATATTGCGTCATTAATGCGCAATCGTTTTCATGCGTAAAAAACGTGGATCTATGTTACGAATAATCAAAACCCTGGTTGTTGTATTCCTGACTATCCTAAATTTAGCTAGTCAGCCTGTTAAGCATTACTCGTCCGACAGGGATCTATCCAATAGCATGATAACCCGAATAGCCCAGGATGAGAAGGGATTTATATGGATATCGACCGAGGATGGGCTAAACCGATTCGATGGATTAAAATTTATTAACTACCGCAGTATTCCCAACGATTCCACATCGCTTACCAGCAACTTTGTGCGCACTCTCTTTCTCGATTCTACCGGTAAACTCTGGATTGGCTGCATCAACAGCCTAATGGTTCACGACCCTGAACGGGGCACTTTTAAAGAGGTTGTGCTTCATCGCGATACCTTACGGCTCAGACCCCATGTAACATCGATAATTGAACTGGGGAATGGCGATATTATGGTGGCCACTTCGGGCCAAGGGCTGGCAATTGTTCAACCGGGCCAGTTAACGGGTAATACCAATATTGCCCTTACCCAAAGGCTTAGCAGCGAGTTTGTGCAGTACCTTTATCTAGATAGCAAGGAGAGAATTTGGATTGGAACCGAAAATGAGGGGCTTAACCTATACGATCCCAAAACCGATGCCCTTACCATATTCCAGCAACAGGGACGAAACGGGATAAAAATCACCAGCAACTACATCACCTCCATTGCCGAGGATAGCAAAAACAATATCCTGGTTGGAACTATTAATGGGGGTATTAATCGCTTTAGCGAAAGCGACAGCACTTTTAGCATAATTCCAACCCTAAGGGGCAATAAGGCTACACTACCCGTGCGGAGCATTTTTAAGGACACCAAGGGTAATATTTGGGTGGGAACCGATGGGCTTGGGCTGTGGCAACTAAATACAGATCGTGATGTATTGATGCCAAGCCCTGTAACCCTCACCAAGTTTGATGTTAACAAGTCGAAAATTCATTGCATTAGCCAAGATCATGAGGGAAATCTCTGGCTAGGTGTATACCATAAGGGCGTAGTACTAATTCCGGGAAAACCCAACCATTTCAACAGCATCACCTACCAACAGCCCGGAAACAGAGACCTTGGTGGAGGTTCAATTACTACCATTGCCGAGGGGAAGTCGAACACCATTTGGATTGGATCCGACTCCGATGGGATATACACCTTCGATTGTACTTCGCGGCAAATCGAAAAAGTGCTTCATGCTCAGAATAACAACCAGGTGTACTCCAATGCCATCACTTCAATTCATATCGATAAGAGCAGCAAGCTGTGGGTTGGTACAGCACTCGATGGGTTCTTTAAGTACGATCCATCAACTAACCAAATAGTACATTTCAATCACAACCAGCTAAACGAGAACTCCCTCTCCAACGATAAGGTAAACTGCATTACCCAGGATACGAAAGGTAACCTATGGGTTGGTACCAGCGGTGGCGGAGCAAATATGTATAACCCACAGAGCGGCAAGTTTACTCGATTTGTAAATAACCAGCAGCAGCCTCAAACAAGCCTTTGCAACAACTGGGTAAATACAATCTTCTGCGATAGCGAAGGGCTAATTTGGATGGGAACCTACAACCGCCTTAGCGTGTACAATCCCGAGAACAATACGTTTAGAACCCTAAGCGTCGACAATGGCTTTTTGCCCAACAATATTATCTATTACGTTACCGAAGATTCCCGAAAGAATATCTGGATTGGAACCAACGATGGGCTTGTACGCTACGATAAGCGCACCGATAAGGCCAAGTTTTTCACAACCAACGATGGGCTTAGCAATAACGTTATATGTGCTATCCTTGAGGACAATAACGAGCAGCTGTGGATATCGACCCACCACGGTATCTCCTGCTTCTCCACCACCGATGGAACGTTCAAGAACTACTTTGTGCACGATGGTCTACAGGGAAACGAGTTCCGCCGTAACTCCGCCCTTAAAACTCAGAATGGTGAGTTCTTCTTTGGCGGCATCAACGGGATTACCTGGTTTGTGCCCGAGCAAATTATAAGAGACCAGTATATTCCCGAGGTGTACTTCACCGACCTTATACTTTACAATCGATCGGTTCACATCAACGAGGCCTTTGATGGTAAGGTCATACTGGAGAAAACAATCGACAATACCGAAACGCTTAACCTGGAGTGGCATCACAAAAACTTCAGCCTCGAGTTTTCCACCATTGGGTTCAACAACCCCGAACGCATATCATATCAATACAGGTTGGTGGGTTTCGACAAGGGGTGGAACAGCACTGGTGTGCTTAACCGCCGCGCAACCTACACTAACCTGGAGCCCAACAGCTACGTTTTCGAGATCCGCGCCACCGACAACGACAACTACTCCAGTATCCGAAGGCTTTACGTCCGTATCACGCCACCCTGGTGGTCTACATGGTGGTTTAAGCTGATTTACTCCTCCTTCGCATTATTCCTGATATACTTCTTTTACCTATATGTAAGGGGTGTCATTAGGCATCGGCACGAGCTTATCCAGCACGAGCAACACGAGAAGTTCAATGAGGCCAAGCTGCAGTTCTTCACCAACATCTCGCACGAGATTCGCACACCGCTTACCCTAATTGCAGGGCCGCTCGAGAAGCTGATTGCCGAGAATAAGGATCAAAAGCTCTCGAAGAGCTACATGATGATGTACAAGAACACCCATCGCCTTATGCGATTGGTTAACCAGCTGCTCGACATCCGAAAAATTGACCGGGGCCAGCTGGTGATGAAATACCTCGAAACCGACCTCGTGAAGTTTATTGCCGATATTATGCAGAACTTCGACTATGTAGCCGAGAAGAAAAGCATCAAGTTCACCTTCACCCACAAGGTAGAAGAGTTGATGGTATGGATCGACCCCAATAACTTCGACAAGGTGCTCTTCAACGTGCTCTCCAACGCCTTTAAGTACACCCCCAACAACGGCGTTGTGGAGATAAAGCTCAAAACCGATATTATTCTCCGCGATGAGGATCAGAGTACACGATTTGTAAAAATCTCGGTGTCCGATACAGGCCCCGGTATCCCCGACGATAACCTAAACCGCATTTTCGACCGTTTTTACCAGGTCGATGGCCAATCGGCCAAAACCGGAACGGGCATTGGCCTCCACCTCTCCCGCTCGCTTATCGAGCTGCAGAAAGGGAAAATCTACGCCGAGAACCGTATGGATATGCCCGGCAGCATTTTCCACATCTTGATTCCACTGGGCAATGCCCACGTAACCGAGCTGGGTAGCTTTAGCAACGAGGAGTTGGCTTCCCAAAAAGCGGAGGATATTAAAACTCTTGAGTACATCGAATCGACAAATCTACCCACCAGCAGTTCTCAGGAGGAGAAACCCTCGCGCAAACCTAAACCAAAAATATTGGTGGCCGACGACGATCCCCAAATGCTGGAGTACATTAAGGATGAGCTGGAAAAACGGTACCAAATAATAACCTGTTGCAACGGTAAGGAGGCCTTCGAAGGGGTACTGCAGCACAAGCCAAACCTTATTGTAAGCGATGTGATGATGCCCGTAATGGATGGTATAGCGCTTTGCCGAAAGCTCAAAACCAACCCCGAAACCTCGCACCTTCCCGTAATCCTGCTAACCGCCAAATCGCAGGAGGAGGATATGGCCGAAGGCCTCGAGATTGGCGCCGACGCCTACCTCACCAAGCCCTTTAATGCCGATCTGCTGGCCAAGAATATCCAGAATCTGATTGCTAACCGCGAACGGCTAAAAATCAAGTTCAGCCCCGGAGGGAATATCAATGCCACTAACACCAATGTTTCATCGGCCGATCAAAAGCTAATGGAGCGGATTGTGGCCACCATCGAGGAGCAGATATCAAACCCCGAGCTCACCTCCGAGTACCTGAGCACCGCAGTTGGCATGAGCCGCGTTCACCTGTTCCGCAAGATGAAGAAGATCACTGGCCAATCGCCCAGCGACTTTATCCGAAAAATTCGGCTCCAGAAAGCCGCTCAGCTTATCGAGGGCAACGCGGGCTTCATCAAGGAGATCGCCTTCGAAACCGGCTTCACCTCCCTCTCCCACTTCTCGCGCAGCTTCCACAGCTTTTTCGGTGTAAAGCCCAGCGAATTCCTAAAAAACAAGAAGAGCAGCAACCCCACGCCCCCATCAAACGAACCCTAGCAAGCGAATGCTGTTGGCCGTTGGCTGTTGGCTGTTGGATGCTCGATAGGCTAAAAGCGAAGCCACTATAACGCAAATTGGCAATTGTCACTCGTCACCCGTTATTACAAACCACAAAACCCACTAAGAATGCACTAAGCTCCCAAAGACTAATCCTGTCACTTCTTGTCACTTGTCACTTGTCACCAGTCACTCTAGTCACCTGTCACTTCACGTCACCCGTTACTACAAACCACAAAGTCCACAAAGTATGCACAAAGCACCCAAAGAGTAATCCTGTCACTTATCCCCTCGCCTTATGGCCTTGTACCTGTCCCCCGTCACCTGTCACTTCTTGTCACTTGTCCCCCGTCACTCTAGTCACCTGCTTTCAGCGGGCAGGCCTGCCTGCTGGAAGCAGGCCCGTCACCGTTCACCCGTTGAAAAACCGGACTTCACCCCTGCGGCGGGCTTTCCCCAACTCGGGATACCCAGTTGCACCCCCGCGGCGGACTTTCCCCAACACGGGATACCCTGCTGCACCCCTCGGCGGGCTTTCCCCAACACGGGATACCCTGCTGCACCCCCTCGGCGGACTTTCCCCAACGGGTGAAACCCTGCTGCACCCCTGCGACCCCCTAGCACCCGAATATGACCTTTCAGAAAAACCCTTAACTGAACTCTCCCTGCCCCAGAAACAGAAAAACATACCGATTTTACCCAAAACCCGTAAATATTCCCCAGCAGCGGAACAATGTGGATCGAATTGGTATACCTTTGCGTTCGAATCACAAAAACCCTATTACGATGCGAAAGAGCCTTAAGCTGAAGATACTGGCCGGGTTTATGCTGCTGATCGCCCTGCTGATGGCGGCCGGCGCGGTATCGATAATCGAGTTCATTAAGCTAAGCCGCTCCGTGAACGCCCTAATCGAGGATAACTACAAGACCATAGAGGCCACGCGCACCATGCTCGAGTCCCTGGAGCGAACCGACAGCGGCGTGTTGCTATTCCTACTGGGCGAGAAGGACGAGGGGCGTGAGATCATCAGCTCGGCTGGGGTAGCATTCGAGAAATCATTCGAGACTGCCCGAAACAACATCACCGAAACCAACGAGGATAGCCATATCGGTATCATTGCCGAGAAGTACAGCCTGTTCACCGCTAAGCTTAACGCCACGCTCTACAACCGCCATACCGAGGGCGCCATGGTCTGGTACCACGGCGAAATCTACCACGCCTTTATCGATGTGAAGCATGCCGTTGATGAGCTGATGACCCTTAACCAAACCAGCATGTACGCCGAGGCCACCATCCTTAAGGATAAATCGCACCGGGCCATTATGCCGGGTATTGTGGCCATTGTGGGCGCGCTGGTGTTCTCGCTGATACTCTCATTCTTCATCTCCCACTACTACATCTCCCCGCTGGCCACGCTGGTCGAGGCCATCAGCACGTACCATCCCCGCGAAAAGCAGCTCCACTCCAGCATCAAGTCCGAGGATGAGATAAAGAAAATTGAGGTAGAGGTGAATAACCTTATCAAGCGGTTGGTGAAGTTTCAGGAGGAAAAACAGCAGTAGCCATGCGCAAGGAGGTAATCATAAAGTTTATCGGCTACGTGCTGCTGTTCAACGCCGCATTCCTGCTCTTGTCGTCAGTCATCTCTATTGCCTACAGCGAAACATCGGCCATACCCCTGCTCTTTAGCGGCCTTATCTGCATAGTATTCGGGTTATTCCCATTTATCTTTGTGGAGAGCCACGATGAGATTTCCTTTTCGGAGGGGCTGGTAATTGTGGTGGGGGGCTGGGTAATAACCTGCATTGTGGGTATGCTCCCCTTCCTGATGTGGGGCGGGGAGTTCACCCTGATCAACGCTTGGTTCGAGAGCGTGTCGGGGTTTACCACCACCGGTGCATCCATCCTCAACAACATCGAGGCTGTGCCCAAGGGGCTGCTCTTCTGGCGATCATCCACCCACTGGATTGGGGGTGTAGGGGTAATCGTGTTTGTCCTGCTGATCCTGCCGCACGCCACCAGCTCGCGCCTCACCCTGCTCAACGCCGAGATGAGCGAGCTCTCCAAGCTCAACTTCCGCTACAAGGCGCGCAAAATAGTACACGTACTGATCATCGTATACGTGGGGCTCACCATTGCCCAAACCCTGCTGCTCACCCTGGCGGGCATGAGCCTCTTCGATGCGGTGAACCACTCCTTTGCCACCATCGCCACGGGCGGTTTCTCCACAAAGAATCTCAGCGTGGCGGGGTTCAATAGCCCGATCATCGATTCCATCATCATGCTCTTCATGGTGCTGTCGGGCATTCATTTCGGGCTGCTTTACGGAACCTTTACACTAAAGGCCGAAAACATATTCCGATCGCCTGTAGTGCGAGCATTCATTGCGGTTCTGCTGTTGGGCATTGTTCTGGTAACCGCCAACCTCTACACCACGGGTACTTATGGGCTGTGGGCGTCGCTCAGGTATGGGGCATTTCAGGTAATATCGTTAGGCACTACAACTGGTTTTGCCACCGCCGACAGCGCGCATTGGCCACCGCTCACGCATATCATCCTAATCTACTTCACCATTCAGTGCGCCATGGTGGGCTCCACCTCGGGCGGTCTCAAATTCGACAGGGTGTACCTCTTCTTCCGCTCGCTCCGCAAGCAGCTTACCCTACTCCAGCACCCAAGGGCAGTGGTAGTGCTGAGGATCAACAACCGGCCAGTAAGCGAACAGCTAGAGACTCTCACCCTGGTATTTATCATCCTGTACTTTGTTACCCTGTTTGCCACCACGGTAATTCTGGCCGCACTAAATGTAGATTTGTACACCGCCTTTAGCGCCTCTATCGCCACCATTGGCAACGTGGGGCCAGGCTTTGGCGAGGTGAGCTCGCTATCGAACTTCGCAAACATTCCCGCACTGGGCAAGTTTGTGCTTACCCTCAACATGCTGCTGGGGCGGTTGGAGATATTCAACATCATTGCGCTGCTGCTGATTAGGAAAGGGAACTACTAAACTTCAATAATAAGCGAAGTTGCTATTGCCCAGAAATAACTAGTAACCTATCAAATACCCTCGGGGTTCCCAATGATCCATTTTTAATTATAGGATATTGGCTCTCGACTTTAGTCCTCGCCTTCTGAACCTTAGGCAAGTTCTTAGGTAAATGCCACAACTCGTTCTTTGCCCTTCGCCCTATGCTCTATGCCCTATGCTTTATCACTCTAAACTTTAAACCATAAACTTTAACAAATCACATAGCAACACAAGTATCCACATAACCAAATAGAAAGAAAGTAATACACCCTGTCACTGGTCACTGGTCACTAAGTCCCGTCACTTGATTTTACTGCACTTCGCTAAAATGTATGGATATACGCCGCGGGCGAGTCGAGCACCTGCACCCGCTCCGAGTGCTTAATGCCCACCGCGCTATTCTCCAGTAGGGCATCCACCACATCGTTGGTCTTCTCGGCCGACACGCTAAAGGTGCTAAGCACCAACGACGATGACTTTTGCGCCTTAGCCCCCGATGTGAGAATTCGTAGCCGCGATACGGTAGAACCTGTTGCCCCCGCATTCATCCCGGCGAACTTAAGAATCTCCTCAGCATCCTCCTCCGAGATAACGGAGATCTCGCAGTTATCGTTGGGCAGCCAGAGCTCTTTATCCACCGCATCAACCCCGGATGTGTCGAGGCGCTTTCGCCAGAAGGTGTTCCCCTTCAGCTGGTCGATAGCGGCAATAATCTGCTCCATGCTGGCGGCATACTGCTGTCGGCCAACCCGCATGCGGGTATCGATAAGCCCAAAGCTGATGGGGGTTTGGTAGATAAAGCCCCGGCCCGGGCGGTCGAGCCTGCCCTCCTCCAGGAGCAGCTTGATAATACTCTCGGTATCCTGCTCGGGCATTATCAGGTGTACCACCTCCTTTTCGGGCGAAATGGTTATGCGGATCAGCCCCAGCTGATCGCGCATATCGTTGCTAATGCCGTGGGTAATTAGCGGGACGCACACGCCCAAATCGAGCGCAACTTTTGCCAGCTTCTCCCCGCTCCCGGGAACTGAGAGCACACAGATAACATACGATAACTTTCGAAGGTAAGGGATATCGTGTGAAACAGCGGTGCAATCTACATCCTCAAAAGTGATAAAGGGCGCCTCTTTCTTTGTAAACTCAATTAGATCCTGAGAGAATATGGTTCCTCGGCCGGGTATTTGGAAGTTTCCGGCTTTAACCAGGTAATCCATTACCATACGGGCCTGCTTACGCTGAACGGTGAACCGGAAAACATCCACCGGGGTGCTTTGTAGGGTAATAACGGAGCCGGGTAAACCAAAATTTCGGGGTGAGATAAACTCCCGGGTGGTTCGGGCCGTTTCGGCAAAAACGGTGTTTATGCCCAGCCTAAATATCTGCTCCGATATGGTATCGCTAAAGAGCTTATTGACAATGCAGGTAATGCGGCTTACCCGGTGGGGTGCGTGAGCGCCCTTATCGAGTTGGGTCTTCCAAACGGCTCTCGATGGTGAAAAATCCTTTGACATGGTAGTATCGTTACTCATCGCTATCCTCGGTTGAAGTGTTTACAATACGTCGTTGACGGGCACGGGTTATTAGCCCAAATCCCAAAACAGTTAGAATTGGCGAGAACGAAGCGCAGGCCAGAATGCCAAACCCATCAACCACGCTTAGCTCGCTCCCAATGCTAAGCCCCATGGCTAGCACCAAGGGAACAGTAACGGGACCAGTGGTAACTCCGCCGCAGTCCCAGGCAATTGCTGTAAACTCGTCCTCACTAAAATAGGTTAAAGGGAGCAGGATTAAATATCCGGGAACAATAAACCAGACCAAGGGTAAATCGTAAAGAATGCGGATTACGCCCAGAACCAGCCCTATTCCCACACCCAACGAAACAACCAGCAGAATCTGCGATCGCTTAATGGCACCCACCGTTAGTTCCTCAACAGTAATGCCCAGGGCGTTTAGCCCCGGTTCGGCCATGGTTGCGCCAAAGCCCATCCCGAATGCAAACAGCAGTACTAATAGTATTCCAATTAGGGTAAGATTTGGCCCTAGCAATGGAGCGCGCTTTATCACGTGTTCGTAGATATTATTCTCCTTATCGAATCGTTCCGGAACAAACTCAATGGTTTTAATCTCATTGCCCTCCATAAGATTAAAAAACTGTTTCTGCGTTCCATCCAGGGCAATAGTGTTAAAAACTAAGGCCGAATCGAACGGGGCAATCATTTTACTATCGATAAACTTAGCCTCCTTGCTGAACGCGCGGGGCAGCTGGGCACCAACCTGTCCGCCCAATGGCCCCAGGCCTAAGCGGATTCCCGAGGTGAGCAGAGCCATCCCAATAAGCGTAAATATCACGCCCAGGGTGATCTCGTCCTTATAGCGCAACTTCTCGCGCAAAAAGACCAGCAGAACAATAAGCAGTAGAAAGGTTAGGGGAAGCACAGCCTGAAGGGAAATTCTCGACTCCTCCTTTAGAACCCTTGATAAGGGAACGCCTGAAGCGATCTCGATGGGTTCGGTTTTTACCGATGCAACATATTTCCGCTCATCCTCCGATGCCTTTTGGCTAAGCCAGGTTTCGAGCGACATGGTGCCCAGCAACTCTTTTAACGATTTGGGGTCGTTTGCCAGGTTGTTTAGCGTTGCAAAGTACCTGGCGTCGTCGGCAAAGAAGGCCTTACGGCCCACCTCACTCCCCCGGGTAAAGGCGTGGTGTAGCAATCCCTGCTCATCGTCAAAAAGTTTTAAGGCATACTGCCTATTCTCCTTGGCGAAGAAATGCTCCTCGGTGGTTTTTTCGGGCGATGAAGCCCGGAGGGCTAACCCAAGGATCAAAACACTAAGAATGGGAAATGCCGAAGCAAGGAGAATTATTCCAAACCCACCACTCGATGCCTTGTTCTTGCTGGCAGCCCTCGATACCCCTATTCCCAACGCCAACACCAAGGGAACCGTTACTGCTCCCGTGGTAACTGCTCCAGAGTCCCATGCCAATCCAATAATTGAGCTTAAGGTTCCATCGAACGACATATAAAGCGACAACCCCAGCACTACAGGGATAATGGTGTATATAAAGGGTTTGATTGACAACTCGTAGTAAAACCTAAACATACCCAATGCCACAGCAAGCCCAACTCCTGCACCAATGCTATAGACTAGTGGCTGGGTATAGCGTTCGAGCAGCATGTAGAGCATTGGAGCATCCCAGGCGGTTACGCTTCCTCCGGCAGTCCGAAGCGAGCTAATGGCCGGCTCGGCAACTGTAGAGCCAAACCCTAAGAAAATGCCGAATACCGCAATGAAAATGATTCCAAATTTGGCCGGAAGTTTAACGCCTACCCGCTCGCCTAGAGGCATTAGGCCAAGGAGCAAACCCTCGAGAAAAAATGCCAGACCAAAAACCACCATACCTATACCACCAGCAATGGGGAGGGCATCGGCAAGTGGAACTTGAAGAATCAGCATCTGAAAGGCCACAAGGTAGATAATTACAAATGCGATAAGCCGTATTTGCTCAACTATGCGATCCTTTGCATAGGTGCCGAGCATCCCTGTGGCTGTGCCGAAGGGAATTTTTATTCTCTTTTTCATGAAGCAGCAAAAGATTTGTTTTTGAAGAACTAAAATTAAACAAAAATTAATAAGAAATCACCAACAAATTGCTGTTCTTTAATTTTTTATACTGAAAAGGTTAAAACTTTAAATCGAGGCATGCCTGCACCTCCTTCATACCGTTATTCTGGTTGCAAAGCACCACTAGCACATCGCCCGCCTCAATTACTGTGGAGCCGTTGGGGGTAATATACTTTTCGCCCCGCTTTATCATGGCAATTATGGCCGAGTTGGGGAAATGCAGATCCACAATTTTCTTGTTAACGGGGAATGAATCGTCGGGGATCTGAATTTCTGCATACGCAGTTTTCTCCTGCTCCGACAGGAATACCTCTACGGGCACCTTGGGCTTTAGCTTCTCGGGCAGGGCTACGTGGAACCACTTGGCCAGGGTTGTTAGCGTGGTTCCCTGAATAAGGATTGAGGTTAGCGACACAAAAAACACCACGTTGAAAATAATGCCCGCCTTCTCTATCCCTGCAATCAGAGGATAGGTTGCAAAAACGATGGGGACAGCACCCCTTAAGCCTACCCACGAGATGTAAAACCGTTTGCGTAGTGCCATGCGGAAAGGCAGTAAGCTTAACATAACGCTCACCGGTCGGGCAACAATAATCAGGAAAACCGACACCAGTAAGCCCAACCCTATCACAGGAATAATCTGCGAGGGGTTTACCAGCAACCCCAGGGTTAGGAAAAGCACTATCTGCATAAGCCAGGCCAGGCCATCGTACATCTTCAGGATCGTTTTCTTGTGGATTAACTCCTGGTTCCCCAGGTACAAGGCACAAAGGTAGATGGCCAAAAATCCATTTCCGCCCAGGGCGTCGGTCGCGGAGAAGGTTAAAAACATCAACGCAATTACCAGTACGGGGTATAGCCCCTCGTATGCAAGATGGATTTTATTGATAATATACTTACTGACCACAGCAAAAACAGCACCGCCAACAGCACCCAGAAACATCTGCTTAAGGAAAAAGGGGATCACGCTAAGTATTCCCATACCCGGGTTGGTTACCAGCGTAAGGAACACAATGGTGAGTACGTAGGCCATGGGATCGTTACTCCCGCTCTCGAACTCCAGCGTGGCTCTCAGGTTGCTCTTGAGCGCAAGTTTTTTCCCTCGCAGAATGGAGAATACCGCTGCGGCATCGGTCGACGACACAATGGCACCCAGCAGCAACCCCTCGTAGATGCTGCAACCCGTAACAAGCCATACAAAAATCCCGGTGCTTACTGCGGTTAGCAAAACACCCACCGTTGAAAGCGAGATTCCCTGCCACAGCACTGGTCTTATGGACGACCAGTTGGTGTCGAGTCCTCCCGAAAATAGGATGAAGTTAAGCGATACTATGCCTATAAACTGGGCAATAGCTGGATTATCAAAGTTAATTCCCACCAGCCCGTCCGATCCGGCCAGCATACCAATTACAACGAATAGAATAAGTGTTGGTATGCCAAATTTATACGACCTTTGAATTAGAACTATACTGGTAAGCAGTAATGCGGAACCGATAAGTAGAATATTCTCAGTTGTTAATAACATATATCATTTTCTTATTTAACAGCAAATCTCGCAAATATAATAATTCCAAAAAAAAATTCCGAACATCCAGCAATTGCCTTTCACAGCCCAACCTAACCATAGCCATCCTCTTCGGTCTTCGGTCTTTTCCTTTGCTTTTAGCTTATGCCTGTCTCGTAAGAGCAGCGTTTTTTGCTGCGATGACGAGAGCTCTTGGCGCTTAGCCCTTTGCCCTATGCTCTATGCTCATTGCTCTATGCCCTTTGCTTTTGCTCTACGCTCCCTGCCCTTTGCCCTATATCCAAAATCAAAAATTGTTAATCGATATTCAATATTCCCCTTGCTCCCTACTCTTGCTCTTGCTGTCATCTCTTGCTGTCATCTCTCCCCGCTAACCCGAACCGCCCGCTGCACCCCTTTTATTCGCGCAAGCCTATAGAGCAGCATCTCCAAATGCTTGGTATCAGTAACAAAAACCTGAATGCGCCCCTCGAACATTCCATTGGCCGAGTTCATGGCAAACGACCGCATATTCACTTTCAGATCCTTGCTGATTAGCTCCGAAATCCTATTCACAATTCCCAACTCATCGAAACCCACAATCTTAATGGTGGTTTGGAACGATGTTTCCGCTTTGGTCTCCTTCCACTTGGCGTTCACAACCCTGTACCCGTACTTTTGATGCAGCTGTGCTGCATTGGGGCAGTTGGTCCGGTGAATCTTAATTCCCTCCTTTATGGTAACAAAACCAAAAATACTATCGCCAAAGATGGGGTTGCAGCACTTGGCCAGGCGATAATCAACATTAACCAATTTCTCATCAATCACAAGGTAATCCGATGATGCTGGCTCCTTGGTATCCTGTACTTTTGGCTTAACGTCTAACGCAGGAGTTGCCACCTCGGGTTTTTCGGATTGAATCAATACGCCCTTTAAATCGCTTATGTTGATTTTCTCCAGCGAGATATACTCAAAGAGATCGGCCGTTGTTTTCAGCTTAAGATGCTTTTGTAGGATATTTATGGCCTCATCGGTATTGGAAATTTTCCAGTTCTTAAGCCTACGGAAGAGCATCTCCTTACCCAGCGAAAGCTGCTTATTCTTGTCCTCCCTAAGGCACTGCTTAATCTTTGCTCTGGCTTTTCCGGTTACCACAATCTGCAGCCAGTCGGTTTTGGGCTTTTGATTCTTGGCTGTAATAATCTCCACCACATCGCCATTCTCCAGTGCCTGCTTAATGGGCACATTCCGACCATTAACCTTGGCGCCAATGCACTTACTTCCAACATCGGAGTGAATATCGAAGGCAAAATCGAGAACAGTGGCACCCATGGGATACTTACGCAAATCGCCGTTGGGCGTAAATACAAATATCTCCTTCTGATACAGATTCAGCTTAAACTGATCAACCACATCCTGGGGGGTTGTTGCTGGCGTTTCAAGTATTTCACGCACCTTCGCCACCCATTGATCCAAACCCTTATCCTGCTTTATTCCCTTATACTTCCAGTGTGCAGCAAGGCCTCGCTCAGCAACCTCATCCATCCGTTTGGTGCGGATCTGCACCTCTACCCATTTCCCCTCGGGCCCAACAACCGTGGTGTGTAGCGATTCGTACCCGTTGCTTTTGGGCACCGAAATCCAATCGCGAAGGCGCTCAGGATTGGGCGTGTACGAATCGGTAATTATGGAGTACACCTGCCAGCAATCGGACTTTTCGCGCTCGGGGGGGCTGTTCAAAATCACCCTGATGGCAAAAACATCGTACACCTGATCGAAGCCAACGCCCTTCTTCTGCATCTTTTTCCAGATGGAGTAAACCGTTTTGGGCCGTCCCTTTATCTCAAAGTTGAACCCCCGGTTTGCCAGCTCGGCCTCGATAGGCTCAATAAACTCCTTAATAAACTTATTCCGTCGGGTAGTTGTATTCCGTAGCTTTCGGAGAATCATCCGGTAATCCTCTCCGTTTGTGTACTTCATGGCCAGATCTTCCATCTCCGACTTTAACCGGTATAAACCTAGTCGGTGTGCCAGCGGCGCATACAAGTGATAGGTTTCCCACGATATTTTCAGCTGTGCATCGGGAGGCATGGAGCTTAAGCTACGCATATTCTCCAGCCTATCAGCCAGTTTAATCAGAATTACCCGTGCATCGGTTGATAGAGTTAGAATCAACTCCCTGAAATTCTCGGCCTGCTTATTTGGATCCTTGGGATCGAGCGAAGAAATTTTCGATAGCCCGTCAACAATTTGAGCAACAGTTAACCCATATCGTTTCTCAACTTCTATATAACTCAGCTGCTTATCCGATATGGTATCGTGCAGTAATGCAGCAACTATAGCCGTTCCACCCAAACCAAACTCATCAACACAAATACGAGCCACATCTATAAGGTGAAACACGTAAGGATCGCCCGATGCAGTTCGCTTATCGGCATACAAACGCGTAACCTCCTTAATAGCCTTCGATATCAACTTCACATCAACAGCATTCACATTGCTGCGGCAGGCCCTCAGCAGACCCCTGTACCTATTTACTATTTGCTTTTGCTCAGTTTCGTTGTGCATTGTAACATCGATTTGGTGTAAAAATAGTAAACTATTAAAAACAAACCCTCAATTGTGCCATTTGATTTTTAAGGTTAGAGCCTGTTTAAAGAATGAAAGAAATGTAACTTATATTCTTCTTTATTTACCTTCCCTCTCTTTTAACCCACTATGGTAAAGGCGATTTGTATTCCAGCCATCCAGGGGGTAGGGCTGTGTCTCTGTGCTGTGTCTCAGCTTGTCTCGGAAGCGATAGCTAACGAGAGAAACCAATGTTCTTTTTTCAGAGGTTGACGAGATTTCAGCGTTTAAATGTAAGGGAATATAGAACGAACTTACACCAGCGTTAACAAATGCTAAAGCAGTATTAGGTCAATTTCTGTAATCATATTCTTTGTATCTTTAGGCAAAAATTCAGCTAATGGTTCCAAAGGATATAGCCGCGCGGGTTAAGCGTTTGCGCGAGGAGATCAATCGACATAATCACCTGTACTACGTTGAGGCCAAACCCGAAATCTCCGATTTTGAGTTCGATGCCATGCTCAGCGACCTTGAGGCGCTGGAAAAGAAATTTCCTGAGCTAATCGACAGCAACTCCCCTACCCAGCGCGTGGGAAGCGATATTGCACAAGGTTTTCAGCAGGTAACACACCGTTACCCTATGCTCTCACTGGCCAACACCTATACGTTTGATGAAATACAAGAATTCCATAACAGAATTTCGAAAATCCTTACATCTCAATGGCAGTACGTTTGCGAGCTTAAGTACGATGGCACTGCAATTGGAATAACATACAAGAATGGTAAACTTTTTCGGGCTGTTACCCGTGGCGATGGCACTCAAGGCGATGATGTAACTGCTAATGTCAAAACCATCCGTTCCATTCCTCTCGAGCTTCATGGCAACGATTTCCCAAACGATTTTGAAATCCGCGGGGAGATATTTATGCCCCACACTGCATTCGATGAGGCAAACGCACAGCGAACCCAAAAGGGCGAATCGCCCTTTGCCAATCCGCGCAATGCTGCAGCGGGCACACTAAAGCAACTCAACCCTATGGTTGTAGCCGAACGTAAACTCGACTGTTTGCTCTACTTCCTCCTGGGCGAGGAACTCCCCTACAACAACCATTACCAAAATCTACAAAAAGCGAAGGAGTGGGGTTTTAAAATTCCTGACAACATTAAACTTTGCAATTCGGTTGAGGAGGTTATCGATTTTATTAACCATTGGGACTCTGCCCGGCGCCAACTCCCCTTCGATACCGATGGAGTTGTTATTAAAGTTAACAGCTATTTACACCAGAATCAACTTGGATACACAGCCAAAACACCCCGCTGGGCCATTGCGTTCAAGTATAAAGCGGAGCAGGTAAGTACAAAACTTTTATCTGTTGATTATCAGGTTGGCCGAACCGGAGCCATAACCCCCGTGGCCAATCTTGAACCGGTGTTGCTTGCTGGCACAACGGTTAAACGAGCATCGCTGCATAATGCCGATCAGATTGCCCTACTCGATCTGCACATAGGTGATACCGTTTTGGT
This sequence comes from Tenuifilaceae bacterium, assembly GCA_034003245.1. Lineage (GTDB taxonomy): Bacteria > Bacteroidota > Bacteroidia > Bacteroidales > Tenuifilaceae > Perlabentimonas. The sequence continues at coordinate 21,053 of JAVEYY010000022.1, read as the reverse complement.
TGAAAAAGGAGGCGAAATTATACCCAAAATTGTTGGGGTCGATACAACCCAGCGCTCTGGCCGTTCGCAAAACATTGAGTATATTTCCCATTGCCCCGAGTGTGGCACCACTCTAACTCGCCCCGAGGGCGAGGCTAAGCACTACTGCCCAAACCAGGCAGGATGCCCACCGCAACTCAAAGGGCGTGTAATCCATTTCATTAGCCGCAAAGCAATGAATATCGATGGCCTGGGCGAGGAGACTGTAGAGCTGCTATTTGCTAATGGCCTAATTAAGGATATTGCCGACCTTTACAACTTAACCTACGATCAGCTTTTGGCGCTTGATCGCTTTGCCGACAAATCGGCCAACAATGCCATTGCCAGCATTGCCGAATCGAAAAAGACACCCTTCCATCGAGTTCTTTTTGGCCTCGGAATAAGATATGTGGGCGAAACAACAGCCCGTAAACTGGCCCTGCATTTTGGTTTGCTCGAAAACCTAAAAAACGCTACCTTTGATCAGCTCACCGAAGTTGATGAAGTTGGTGAGCGGATTGCCCAAAGTATTGTTGAGTTCTTTGCTGAGCCAAAGAACATTGAGCTTATCAACCGATTGAAAGAGGCTGGACTTATGCTTAGTCAGGATAGTTCCACGGAGGCCTCCCTCTCGGATCGATTAAGTGGACAATCTGTGGTGATTTCGGGTACTTTTTCGCGCATTTCGCGCGATGAGCTTAAGGATTTGGTGATGAAACACGGCGGTAAAGTTCTCAGTGCGGTTTCGGCCAGCACCAATCTGCTTATTGCTGGCGATAAGATGGGCCCAGCAAAACTCGAAAAGGCTTCGAAACTGGGAGTCAAGATTATATCGGAGGATGATTTTTTTGATTTGATTAAATAGACAAATACCCATTGAGTAAATGTTTAACAATTTCAAACTACGTGTAGGCCATAGTAAGCTTAAAAAGTTACTAAAGGGATTTAAAAGGGAGAAAAAGGTTCACAACCTAATATCGGCTCGTAAAGTTGGTATAGTGTTCTTAGCTACTAGCGAGAAATCCTTTCAACAGGTCATCGGCTTTGTCGATTTCCTTACCCAGCAGAACCTTGAAGTTTGCATTCTGGCCTATTGCCCTGAAAAGGAAATTCCAGAGAAATATCAGCTATTCGAGAATGTAAATATCTTCTCGGTAAAGGAAACCAGCTGGTATGGCAAACCACTGGCTCCATTTGCCGATGAGTTTCAGGCTATGGATTTCGATATCCTGATTGATCTATCGACCCAGGAAACTTTCCCTCTCAAATGGATTACTACTCTATCCAAAGCCAAGTTTAAGGTTGGAAACCTTTCGTATTTCGGAAATCCCAACGATCTTATCATAAACATTAAACCCAACGAGGATCTGGATTACCTAATCAGCCAGCTTAAGCACTACCTCAATCTTATTAACAATAGGTTTGCACAGGAGAATGTCACGGATTAGATGAAGGCTTAGGGCTTAGGGCTAAAGGCATAGTGTTAAGTGTTAAGTGTTAAGTGTTAAGTGTTAAGTGTTAAGTGTTAAGTGCTAAGTGTTAAGTGCTAAGAGCCAAGTGCCAAAAGCCAATAAAATGCAACAATCATTAAATATTTAAATATGTCAAGTAAATTCAAAGGGCTGGGCGTAGCAATGGTTACTCCTTTTACCAGCGCCAATGCCATCGATTACAAAGCAGTTGAGCGGCTTGTTGAGCACCTAATTTCAAACGGTGTAAACTATATTGTGCTGCTTGGTACAACTGCCGAATCGGTTACCCTAACCGAAACAGAGAAGCAGGAACTGGTGAGCTTTGTAGCTAGACAAAACAATAAACGCGTTCCCCTTGTGGTAGGTATGGGTGGAAACAATACTTCCGCGCTAATTAACTCTATTCACAAGTTCAACTTTGCCGGAATCGACGGCATACTATCGGTTACACCCTATTATAATAAACCAACCCAGAAAGGGCTCGAACTGCACTACAAGGCTATTGCTGCCGAAACGGAACTGCCCATTATTCTATACAACGTCCCCGGCCGTACAGGCGTTAATATGACAGCCGAAACAACGCTCAAGTTAGCACACGAGGTGCATAACATAGTTGCAGTCAAAGAGGCTTCCGGCAATTTAAATCAGCAATCATATATCCTTCGCGACCGCCCCAGCGATTTTCTGGTTATCTCAGGCGACGATGGCCTTGTACTCCCCCAAATTGCCATGGGTCTCGATGGGGTTATCTCGGTTGTGGGCAATGCACTACCACGCCAATTCTCCTCGCTTGTTCAACTTGCCTTAGCAGGCAATTACAATCAAGCACGCGAAATACACTACAAGTTGACTGAGGTAATCGATAACCTCTTTATTGAAGGTAACCCAGGTGGGGTAAAAGCCGCCTTAAACATTTTGGGAATAATCGAGAACAACCTGCGTTTACCCCTCGCTCCTGTTAGCGGTGCTACATTTAATAAACTTAAGTCTCTTATCGACAAGCTGTAAACCGCAATTACACCATACACCTAAGGCTCAATATACTTGAGCCTTTTTTTATACTATTATTCACCGGGTGTTTGGTAACTGTTTTAAAAAGTTCAAAAAAACTTGACTTGAACACAAACATTTTGTATATTTACTTGTTCTTTAATAGGAATTATTATTATATAATTATAACTCCCTTCTGATATGAAGACTGAGGCATTAATTAAACATGGATTAAAAGTTACTCCCCAGCGAATTGCTGTTTGGGATGCGCTTAAAACCATCGATGGTCATCCAACTGCTGAGAGTATAATTGATTTTATCCGTAAAAATCATCCTCACATAGCCGTTGGTACTGTCTACAAAACGCTGGATACATTTGTAGTGAAGGGACTGATAAAAAAGGTGAAAACCGATAAGGATTTTATGCGATACGAGCTAATAAGCGATACCCATCATCACCTTTACTGTCTGGAGTCGGATAGAATAGAAGATTACTACGACGATGAGCTAAACTCCTTACTAACCGAATACTTCACGCGCAAATCAATCCCAAACTTTAAGGTAGAAGACATTAAACTACAGATTTCAGGAAGTTTTACGGATAAAAGGAACAGAAAAAACTAACTCAAACCTCAAAATCAAAGTTATGAAACAAAAGAGTATTGATTTACTGAACAAAGCCGTTGCCGATGAGCTGGCAGCAGTGCATCAGTACATGTATTTACACTTTCACCTCGACGATCAGGGCTACGACCTACTAGCTGGCCTTTTCAAGCGAACCGCTATTGAAGAGATGCTGCATGTGGAACGTCTTGCCGAAAGAATTCTTTTCCTTGGAGGGGAAGTGGAAATGGAGGTAGCTCACCCAGTACAAAAGATTCACGATGTTAAGGAAATGCTCGACCTAGCCACTCAAATGGAGGAGCAAAGTGCAAACGACTACAATATCTGGGCAAACGAATGCTCCAAGAATAACGATGCTATCTCGAAGCAGCTGTTCGAGTCGCTGGTGGCCGATGAGGAACGACACTATAACCAGTACGACGACGAGGTTAACAACATGAAGAAATTTGGCACCAACTACCTTGCCCTTCAGTCTATTGAACGAAGCAAAAATATAGCTGCCGGAAGACCAGTAGATTAACCTTTACAATATTTTCACAATACTCATTTATTAATCACTAAAATAATCATAAACAATGGAAGAAAAACAAGAACAAGTTTTCGCAATGCCCCGCATTGGAGAAAAGGCTCCCGAGTTTAAGGCTGTAACCACTCAGGGCGAAATCAATTTCCCTGGCGACTATAAGGGGAGTTGGGTAATACTATTTAGCCATCCTGCTGATTTTACTCCCGTGTGCACCTCGGAATTTATGACCTTCGCCAATATGGAGAAGGACTTTAACGCAGCCAACTGTAAGCTGGTTGGGCTGTCGGTTGACGGACTTTACAGCCACATTGCCTGGTTACGTACCATCAAGGAGAAGATTGAGTACAAGGGTATGAAAAATGTTGAGGTAACCTTCCCGCTAATTGAGGATATTACCATGGAGGTGGCCAAGAAGTACGGTATGATGATGCCCGGCGAGAGCAACACAAAGGCCGTTAGAGCTGTATTTGTTATCGATCCCAACGGAATTGTACGCACCGTACTTTACTATCCACTTAGCCTTGGCCGTAACTTCGACGAGCTTTACCGAATTGTAATAGCACTGCAAGCTGCCGATAAGTTTAGCATTGCGACCCCTGCCGATTGGCAACCCGGCGACGATGTTATTGTGCCAACCGCTGGATCGTGTGGCGTAGCCAAGCAACGCATGGAAAGCAAAGACGAGGATACTCATTGCTACGACTGGTTCTTCTGTACCAAAAAACTTGATAAGCAAAAAGTTCTCGATGCAATAATCAAGAAATAACCTTTAGTTAGATTCTTTTGATATGAAGGGTTAGCTAAATTAGCTAACCCTTCTCATTAAATAAAAAAACGCTTTTCAGTAAACTTTTTGTAAACTTATTTGTTCTTATATAAGAATCATTCCTATTAACATCCAATTGTAGATTGGAATAATCGTTAATGAGTTTACATGAAATCATATAAGTTAACTTGAATTATTAATCTTAAAAAAACAAACACTATGAATCAAATTGGTTTAAACAACGACTATGCAGTAAAAATGAACGAGAAGCTTAATGTATACCTTAGCAACGTTCAAATAGCATATATGAATGTTAGAGGTTATCACTGGAATATAGTAGGAAAACAGTTTTTCCAACTTCATGGCAAGTTCGAGGAAGTTTACAATGGCCTTAACGAGATGGCCGACGAAATTGCCGAAAGAATTCTAATGCTTGGAGGAACCCCCATTCATGCTTTTTCGAAGTACATTAAAATGGCAAGCATTAAGGAGAAGGAAAATATCTCGAGTGCCGAAGGAACTGTTAAGGAATTACTAAACGAAACCCTTGAGCTCTTGAAGAATGAGCGGGAAATAGTTGAACTTGCAGCCGATAATGACGATGAGGGAACCGTTGGTCTAATTTCTGGTTATATTGAGCATCACGAAAAGCTGATCTGGATGTTAAATGCAACTTTAAAATAAAGACTACGTGTTCGATTACAATGAACACAATATTTAGTGAATAAAATACGGACAAGAATTAATTACCCTGCCAATTGGCAGGGTAATTGCTTATATTGCACTGTATAATACAAAATTACTGTGAGCCCTACAACAACAATAGATACAAAAGGGAGGCGCCTGGTAATATCCGATATTCACGGATGCTCCAAAACTCTTCGAAAGCTAGTTGAAGATGGCGTTAAACTCACCCGAAAGGATCAACTTTATTTTCTAGGCGATTATATCGACCGCGGCCCAAATAGCTCGGGAGTTATTGATTATATTTTGGAGCTGATAAGAATGGGGTATAATATTTTCCCACTTCGGGGTAATCATGAGCAAAATTTGCTGAATGCTATTGGCGAATACGATGCGGAAACACTTACTCAGTACGTAAGTCGTATTTGCAAGAGCCCTGATCTACTTGACGAGTCGAATAATATTAAATCGAAATATGTTGATTTTTTTCAAAAGTTGAAGTTTTACTATGATCTTAATGATTTCATAATTGTTCATGCTGGCCTAAATCTGAATCACCCAAATCCATTTGAAGATAGGGTTTCGATGCTAGAACTCCGAAACCCAAATTACAGCACATATCACCTTAACGGAAAGCGGATTATTCATGGGCATCAGGTAACTCCATTAAGTGATATTGTAATTGCAGTTCGCGAAAAGGCAAGAGTAATACCACTCGACAATGGATGTTTCTACACAAAACCTCACAAAATTTACGACCACGAGCAAACTGGTAACCTCTGCTGTTTAAATATTGATACATTTGAGTTGATTACACAGAAGAATATTGAAGACCTTTAACGCTGGATGTTTATAGTACCCAATTTAACGCTTTCATCTATATCACAATTTCTTAATCATTTGCTATAGAGCTCTTCGATCAATCTTTCCTGTATCAGTTTTTGGAAATGGAGTTAATGTGTAAATACACTTGGGCATTTCGTAGGGATGAACAAGTTTCTCTATTTGGTCTAATATTATGCTTTTCTCATCTTCCAATAACATCTCAGCCTCAACAACTAGAACAACAGTTTCACCTAATTTTTCGTGGGGTATAGAGCTAATACAAAAAGTTTTTGTAACCAATCTTGCTATCGACTGCTCAACCTCTTCGGGCATAATCTTTATGCCTCCACTATTTATAACATTATCGAATTGGCCTAGCCATCGGAATTCTTTACTATTCAACACCTCAACAATATCATTGGTAACTAGTCCACCCTCAAAAAGGTAGGGAGGTCAATGAACCCAAAATACTTGCTAAAGCACTTGTAAAGTTTTCAGAAATTCAACCTGGAATATCTAAGATTGATAGCATGTCTGATCTGATTGTACTTTGAGGTAGCTCTGCCATTGAAAAATCTTGCAACAGGCCATGGTTAACAGAAAGTTACCGTTTAGCTGGGATAAAGGTGATGCCACGAACGAAATGAACAATGTCGAATCGTTTGCCGACAATGAACCTATTCAAGATGGGTAGAGAAAATAAGCAACGACTTTTTGTGAATCTTACAAATATGAATTATTCATGGCACCCCGTTTCTGATAATCTTTACAATATTGCTGAAAAAAACAGGAAGAATTAAATGGACAGCACCAAGAGTTGATTTGGTTTATGGCTCTAAATCAATACTTAGTGCTTATGCAGAATGTTATGCACTAGACAACAATAAGGAAAAAAATGTGAGAGATTTTGTTGTTGTTTGAACCAAGGTGATGAACCTTGATAGATATGATTTGAAAAAGTGATCATTCCAGTCTTCCTGCTTCAGAATATCATTACCGGTGGTATATTTGGGTCTAAAATTCCTCCGGCAGGTATTCTCAAAATTATTTTTATCCTCGAAAGCACTGTGCTTTCAGGGATTTTTTTGGGTGAGACCCACCCTTTGTCAGAGAAAAGTTAAGAGGGTAAAGTGTAGCATTACGTATTGGGAAAGTTGATATCGCCCTTCCCTTTTGGCTTTACGCGATACTTAATATCCAAACATCTGCTCAAAAGACCAACAATGCTTGAACTCCCCTGAGCGCTGCCCCTTGGTATGATAAATAAGGCTTCAAGCATAAGAATTATTTGTCACTAAGTTTCCTGGTTTTAAAAAAATTCCACATCTCTTTCCAGGCACTTATATCCTTATTGGCCCAGTTGTGCTTGCCAGGTATGGAATGATTACCATTGTTTATGCGGTAGTATCTGATATCGCCACTACTTGTTGATGTTTTGTAATGAAACAAGGTAACTGTAGATCCATCGTATATGTTGATATCTGGCAATTCTGTTACAATCGGATTGGGGTTTACCTCGTTATGTGGAATGAAAAACTCCAGGATTTCATCGAAGGAGGCATGATGGGGACCCCCGTTAACCGTTACTGTTGAATCGGCCGTGCCATGGAAATAGCATAAGGGCATGGGTTTTTGAAGTGAGTAACTGGCATATATTATGTGATCCATTAACCCTGCAATAGGTGCTATAGCTGCAATTCGGTGCTCAATCTGCTGCGAGAGAAAAAAGGTCATAAAACCGCCGTTAGAAAACCCGGAAACATAAACCTGCTGATCATATGCGTTGTAAGAACCTATCATCCGGTCGATTAAGCAATCTATAAACGCAACATCATCCCAGGGAAGGAAATTATGAGCATCCCAACCGGGCTCCGAACCCGGATTTGCATGAGCCTGTGGCATCAGCAGCAGGAAATTTTCCTGTTCGGCCAGCCTAACAAGATTGTCCTCAATCATTTCGGGCCATACTACACCCCCGAATCCGTGTATAAATATTACCAAAGGCAGTTTCTGTTCATGCTGACCTGATGGCTGGTAAATGCAATATTCTCTTTTAATATCACCAAAAGTGTCGAAATTGCGCGATATTACGGCCCCTTGTTTAAGACTTTTAAAATTCCGACTGGCTACCGATTGGCGTCCCTGCCTGCTTTTAGCAACAATAGCAATTGTATATAGGGTTTCGGGGTTGAGACCAACGATCGAATTGTAACGGATATTCACATCCTTATAAATCAATGAGTCTTCTATATAAATATCGTATACTATCGCACCTTCCGGCACCACCGGACACTGCCAGGTAAATTCTACCTCATTGCCTGTAAGCCTGACAATACTGACATCAAAATCACCCAAAGGTTCTCTTTTAGGGGTTTTAAAAGAAAAATTGCCACGTACTGTCATTCCATTTTTTGAACCAACAGCAATTATGTAACCCGTAAAGGCTTGGTCGTTGGGCAAGTCAAGTAAGGTATAGGAAATTTCATTCTCCAGTTCTGTAATCTTTTTATCATTAAGAAAGATCTGATACCGCACAGAGGGCTCATCATCAAAGGGAATAGTCCATGAAATTTCTGCTTTATCGAATGAAGGATTCACATTAACTTCTAATTTATACGTTTCAGAATCCTTGGTACACGCAAAAAGCAGCATTAAAAACAAAGTTAGTATTATGGCTCGGTTCATGGCATTATGTGAAGTTAGTGGTAGGCCAACACTTAAAGATGAGGGTTTCATCTGTTTATAATTTGATTAACTAGGTCAGACCCGTCTGCCAAAGTCTTAAGGCGGGCAGAGGGAGCTCGCTAACTACATCCGTATTGTACTTTTTGCCTAATGAGAAAATTATAATCATTCGTGTGTATGTTCCGCCAACCGGCTTATTTGGCTCGGTACATCCTTACGGCAAAAGACAAAAATAGAATTAAATATTTTGATTTCAATACAGTGAGTCAATTTGGCACCTAGTATTTAAGGCGTACCTGTTATTACCCGCCAATAAGAAAGCCAATTTAAAAAAAATTGCCAGATGAAGGTTATCCGTTTAATCATATACAATACTTCCCTTGAAGCAAACTCTATTATAGGAAGGGTTGAAAATGAAGATGTTCACAGTTTAATCTTCAACGAAAAATTTTATACACTTATGCCCCACTACATCCAGATTTTTGAAACTGGGGTGCATGAAATGATTCTTGAAGAAGAAATGGGAATGGCGACAGAAACACATTCAGTGGATAAAAAGGTGGAAGTATTTATGTCCGGCATGCGGTTCAGTTAGTATTGAAATCAGCCACGGGAAAACCAAAATTATCTAGCGTTTACAAATTACTCTCTTTAAAGACTGTCTATCAACTTTTCCATTAGAAGTTCTGGAAATCTCAGCAATGCAAATAGTTTGAGTTGGCAATGCATATGGATGCACAAGCAATTTAATTTGAGAAAGCAGTTCCAATTTTTCCTCTTCGGTGATTTGTTCACCTTCTATTACCAGAACTACTGCATCACCTAATTTATCATTGGGTATTGAACTTACTACCATCATCTCTGATCTTAGATGAGTAATGGATTTCTCAATCTCCTCGGGCATAATCTTTATGCCTCCGCTATTGATAACATTATCGTATCGGCCAAGCCATCGAAATTCTTTACTATTCAGCACCTCAACAATATCATTGGTAACTAGCCTTCCCTCAAAAAGGTAGGGATTATCTATGGTTAAGCATCCTCTTACATCGACATTAATTTTTGTATGGCCGATAATGGTATAAAAATCTTTTCGTTCGCTACCATTTACCCTCCGAAGCGCAATATGGCTACTGGTTTCAGTCATTCCGTAGGTAGCATAAATTTCTATGGGCAACTCCTGCACCTCCTTCTCAAGCGACGGGCTTACCTCTCCCCCACCCACAATAATGGATTTTACCATCGGGCTGTTCTTTAAGGTTTGTAGCGAATGGTGGAGTTGGAATGGGGTGAGGGCTGTGAAATCGATATAATGATTGAAAGGTTGAATGCCTGACTGTCTCTGGCAGGATTGGATGAATGGATGATTGCTGAATGGGTTGCTTGAGGGCTCAACAGTAACCAGATTCATTCCCGAGACAAATGCCCGAACTATCATCATGCGACCAGCGATATACGCTGCAGGGAGGCAGAGCAAAGCGGAGTTTTGGCTATTTAGGTTAAAAAAATTGCAGGTTTGGGTTGCAGAATACTCTAACCATTTCTTTTTAAGCTTGATGTTTTTAGGTTCACCAGTAGAACCTGAGGTTTTAACCTCGATATAATCAACTTCAGAAAGCCATTCCTGAATAAATATGTAGATATCCCTCTCCCACATTGAGGTGGATTGTAAGCTAACCTTCTCCTCACAAAGCTTAAGCAAGGCTTGCTGCGTATAATGTTTGTTGTTTATTGTAAGCAAAACCAAATTCGATTAAGTGTTGTACTAATGGATTGTAAAGTTAGTGGAATTGTTTTTGATTCTTTTGTATTGACGTTGCCATGACCTTCGGACGATGGCAAGTCAAATAACCTCTCCCCACCTAATCGTTGGGTTATAATACAATTCTGCTCCACGCAACTGTAATGGCGATGGAATATTATTGCTGAAAACCTGCCCTGTTCCAAGACCCTGAACCATAGAAGTATTCTGTGTAAATACCCACTGCGATATGGCGTTAAGCCCAACGTTGCTCTCCAAAGCGGATGTAGCCCACCAGCCAATATTTTGGCCCTTGGCCAACTCAATCCACTCATTACTCATTTCGAGTCCACCAATCAAACTGGGTTTAAGAATTATATACTGAGGTCTAATATGCGCAAGCAATTGGCTTTTGGTTGATGTGTCGGAATTTCCAATTAGCTCCTCATCCAAGGCAATTGGAATGGGTGAATCAAAACACAATCGGGCCATCTCGTCCCATTGTCCTGCCCTAATGGGCTGCTCAATGGAATGAATATTAGAATCAGAAAGCCAATTCAACCGTTCCATGGCATTCCGTGGCGAGAATGCACCATTGGCATCGAGGCGAAGCTCAAGATCATCGGGAGAAAACTCTCTTCGAATGCTTTTCAGAAGTGAAATTTCCTCATCGAAGTTTAGTGCCCCCACCTTAAGTTTCAGCACCCTAAAACCGCTGTCCAATTTTTCGCGGATACGAGCCTGCATTTCTGCTTTTGTTCCCATCCAAATTAACCCATTTATGGGAATGCCTTGGTTACCAGTGGTGAAGTCGGAAGGGAAAAGAATACCGCTATCCTCAGTTTTTAAATCGAGCAAAGCGGTCTCGAGGCCAAAACAAATTGAAGGAAAATCCTTAAGATCGGAGAGATTAGGGATTGCTCCCGCATTTATATCATCAACAACCTCCTGAATCTTCTGCTCGTAGCCATCGGCATATTCGGGATTCAGACCAGGAATAACCGAACACTCGCCTATTCCTTTTTTGCCATCGTTGGAAATAATGATAAACCACGATGGTTTGCTATGCAATGTACCCCGAGATGTTTGTCCAGGTTGAATAAATTGAAAATCGATTCGTTTAACGGCTGCCTTAATCATCCCACAAATCTTACAAAATCATTCCAATACCAAAAGTAACCGTGAAAATAAATGTTGCAATAGCTAATCGTTTTAGCTCTGGATACAAATCAGCAGGATTTGAATAGCTGAAAACTGCCACCAAATTGCTTATGAACAATGGGAAAGCAAGAACAAAAAGGAATTGGTAAACAGAATGGTAGTTGAAAATCACAAACACTGGCCCCAAAAGGGCAGAAATAACTATCAATATCAAATGATAATACTTTGCCTTTTGGTTGCCAAGCCAAACCACCACTGTTCTTTTTCTTGCAGCTTTATCGCTCTCGTAATCTCGTAAATTATTTAAGTTAAGAACGCCTGTGCTAAGCAAACCAACGGCTGCTGCGGGCATTATGTGCCAAGGGTTAAATGTTCCTGTGTGCAGAAAATGGGTTCCTATAACCCCAATTAGCCCAAAAAACAGGAAAACAAAAATATCGCCCAGTCCTCTATAACCGTATGGATTTTTGCCAACCGTGTATTTTATGGCGGCAACAATGGCAATAATTCCTAATACAAGGAAAAAGAGTACAAATCCAATATCTGTCCCTATGGTACCAAAATAAATTAGAAGCACGCCGGAAATAAAAGCCAATGCAATATTCACCAGTAACCCTTTTTTCATTTGTTTGGGAGATATCTCACCGCTTTGCACCATCCGCCGTGGGCCAATTCGATTATGGTTATCGGCCCCGCTTTTAAAGTCGCCATAGTCGTTGGCAAAATTGGACAGCACTTGCAGCAGTAGGGTTGTGGTTGTGGCAAGGATAAAAACGCTCCACAGGAAGTTTCCATCTGCCCAAGCCAGGAAACTTCCCATAAGTGGACTTGACACTGCCAAAGGCAGTGTTTTTAGTCGCGCAGCTTCAATCCATGCTTTTACATTGATCATTGTTACAACAGATTATGGGAATCTTGGATATTTTTTAAAATCGGGATCACGTTTCTCGAGAAAGGCATGCTTGCCCTCCTGAGCCTCCTCGGTAAGGTAGTACAGTAGGGTTGCATTTCCGGCCAGTTCCTGTATACCGGCCTGACCATCGAGTTCGGCATTAAGTCCCATCTTTATCATTCGAAGCGCCAAGGGGCTGCGTTTCATCATCTTTTTGCACCACTCCACAGTGGTATCCTCTAGCTGATCGAGTGGAACGACCTTATTCACCATTCCCATCTCGCGTGCCTCCTCGGCGGTGTACTGATCGCATAGGAACCAAATTTCACGCGCCTTCTTCTGCCCCACGTGTCGCGCAAGGTACGATGAACCAAAACCCGCATCGAAACTACCAACCTTAGGGCCAGTTTGACCAAAAATAGCATTCTCCGATGCTATGGTTAAATCGCAAACCACATGCAAAACGTGGCCCCCACCAATGGCATAGCCATTAACCATTGCAATTACGGGTTTAGGAAGCGATCGTATTTGCCGTTGCAAATCGAGCACGTTTAAACGAGGAACACCATCCTTTCCAATGTATCCGCCAATACTCTTAACATTCTGATCGCCACCACTACAAAAAGCCTTATCGCCCTCACCGGTTATGATAACCGTAAAAATATCATCGTTTTCCCTGCAAATCACCATGGCATCCTTCATCTCCTGAATGGTATCGGGAGTAAATGCATTATAGTACCGTGGCCGGTTTATGGTGATTTTGGCAATGCCTTCGAAGATTTCAAATTTTATCTCGCTGTACTCTTTTAGGGTTGTCCAATTCCTTTTCATACTACTTGTTATTTAGATATTTAAAGTATTGCTTGTATGTTTCTGCCGATGTGCTGCCCGATGTTTCAATATGAATAACAACAGCGCTACTGTTTGGTTTGAACGATTGGTCTAACGCATCACCTAACGAGTCTAGGCTATTTGCATACAAATAGTTAACACTATAGGATGAACAAATATCTTTGATTTTGACCTGATGCGGCGCCTCAACAAAGGGCTGAATTTTCCCCACCTCTGGGCCCGAATCGATAACCCGAAAGATATTACCGCCCCCATTATCCATGACAATAATGCATAGATTATTGGGGAGATTTGTATTCCATAACCCATTCGAATCGTACAGAAAGGCCAAATCGCCAATTAGCAGAACGTTTTGCTTATCGGTAACTGCTGCAGCACCTGCTGCTGTAGAGATGCAACCATCGATACCCGATGTTCCTCTATTGGAAAAGTAGGTAATATCGTCTCGCGTGCTAAATAGTTGAGCATACCTAACCGGAGTGCTGTTTGCCAAATGAAGATTGATGTTGGAGGGTAAAGAATCAATAACCTTAGACCAAGCAGTTAGATCGGAATAGTCAGCCGATTTAATAAACTCATCATGGCGTATCTTGCTCTGCTTTTTAATGTTTTGTACAAGCTGCGAATACTCAATATTTGAAGAGCCAACCTTGGGAATCTTGCTGAAAAACTTCTCGGGTTTTACTCTAATATTCAGGTTAAGCGATTGAAATGTATCTATAAACAGATCGTTTTCATCGATATGCCAATGTTCCTGTGGGGAGTACTGACGTAGATATTTTTTAAGCCTTTTGGATATGATGGAGCCACCAATGGTGACAACCAGATCGGGGCGAAAATCCTCAAGTTGTTCGGTGCTGAGCGATGCCATGAACCGATCGGGTGTATCGATAAAACCATCACCAACTAAATTGGATAGATTTTCGGCAAAAACAACCACATCGTGGTTACTTGACATTTGGTTAAGTACGCTTTGCAACTTAGGGTTGCTATTGGAAAATCCGCAAATAACCAACCTTTTTTTTGCCTCTCTCCATCGAGTCGAAATTTGCTGCCAACTGTCTGTATCAATTTCCATTTCGCCAGAAATGGTGTGGATTGGTTTAATTGGCAAATCGACTACTGGTAGCGGATCGTAAAGCGGCTCCTTAATGGGAAGATTAATATGCACTGGGCCAGGAGATACTATTGTACTTAATCCAACAGCTTCGTTAAGAGATCGTCTGAAGTACCACAAATCGCTCTGCTCCAAAGTGCTCGCAGGCATTTGAAACGATTTCTTAACATAATTTCTAAAGATCTCGAACTGCCGAATAGTTTGTCCATCGTTTTGGTCAATCCATTCGGGAGGGCGATCGGCAGTAAGAACCACCAAAGGAACATTTAAGTAGTATGCTTCAGCCAGTGCAGGTGCATAGTTTGCCACTGCAGTTCCCGATGTGCAAACTAGCACCACAGGTTTCTTGAGCTGCTGCGCCATTCCCAAGGCATAATAGCCAGCACTCCGCTCATCGACAATGCTATAGCATTTAAAATCAGTATTTGATGCGAAGGCAAGAATAAGCGGTGCGTTGCGCGAACCCGATGATATGACAGCGTGGGTTATGCCATGTTCCAAGCAAATATGGGGTATTTCGCTAATTCCTTGTAGAGCCGATGGCATAATAGATTCTAGTTTAACGTTTCAACAATACTCATTAAAGTTCTTTTCTTGCTATTGGTCTCCTCCCACTCCTTTTCGGGAACTGAACCAGCGGTGATTCCTGCTCCCAGGAAAAAAAGAAGTTGATCATCTCCCACCTTCATGCATCGGAGGTTTACAAAAAGAGAGTACCGATTATTGAGATTAAATGGGCCAAGGAATCCTGTATAGTATTCCCTATCATGCTTCTCGGAATTAATTATTACCTGTAATGCCTCATCCTTAGGTAATCCGCAGACCGAAGGTGTAGGATGTAATGCGGCGATAAGATCAATTATATCACCCTGCAATTCATTTTGTTGAAACGAGAAACGGGTTAATAGATGCTCCACTGCTCCAGCCTGCTGCGTTTGTGGCCCTTGCTTTGAATATTGCTTTACGTTGAAATTATTAAAAATTTCATCAATGTATCCAGTAACAATTTCCTGCTCCTCCAACTCTTTTGCCCCCCAATCCACATGTTTGCTATTTTCATTATACAACCTAGTTCCAGCAAGCGAAACGGTTGAGACCACGTTGTTTTTAATCTCAAGTAAGGGTTCTGGGCTTGCCCCAATCCATAAGCCTGTGTCGACTATGAAAATCATAAAAACGAACGCATCGGGATAGCTATCCTGCAGTGTCTTCAGAAAAAGGCTTGGGTTAAAGTCATTTGGTTTCGCCTCAATGCTAATTCGCGATAGTACCAGCTTATCTAATTTTTCGAGTTTCATTTTTTCTCGAAACTCATCAACTCCCACCAGGTATTGTTCACGAGATGTCTCGGCGGGTACACTTTCGAGAGATGAGACAGCTGGTTTTAAGAATGATAAACTATGATTATACTGACTAAAAAATAATTCATCTACATCTCCACTCGTAATCAAATCAGGCTCAATGAGCCTGATGGGATGCTTAGATTTTAAGTTGAAAGGGGCAAATACAAAACCCTGTTTACCCTCTAAGTCCTTTAAACTGGTGAGCGCAACTGGCTCAGTTTTCCATTGAATTAATGTGGTAACCTCCTCCAATTCGGGGAGTTTATATGTTACAAAAGCAATCCCATTTTCAATAGCAAACTGATGAAAATTCTTCATTTCTAAATACTGTATTTCGGGTAGTTTTGAGCTATTTTTTCTCAACTAGCATATTGGATACCCTGCAAATAGAGATTTTGCGACCATCATCGGTGGTTATAGCAATATCCCAAATGTGAGTACGAGAGCCGTTATGAACTAGAGTGGCATCGGCGTAAACATAACCATCGGAGACAGTACCAACGTGATTGGCACTTACCTGAAAACCAACAATGTTAAATTTACTAATATCGACCAAGGCCATTGATCCAGCACCAGCAATTGTTTCGGCAAAGGCCAAACTTGCACCCCCGTGCAGGATGCCCATTGGTTGCAGGGTTCGTTTATCCACCGGCATACGTGCTCTCAACCCAATTTCGCTAATCTCGGTAAATTCAATCCCTAAATGTTCTATCAATGTATTAGCACAAAGCCTGTTAAGTTCGCTTACTGTTATCATTACAAAAGTTATTATTCACACAAATTTAGATTTTTTACTGCAATTGTTTAAGCAAATGCTCAAGTTTGATGGTAACAATAAAAATGCGAGATAGTTTTAACCTTGTTACCTCCATTATTATTGATAACGTTTATAGTGGTTTATGTTAAAATTTCCTACGCTTAAAGTAATTAATATAGTCCTAAAAAAGTTTAGATTCCAATTATGTTAAGTTGATGCTTTTGCTTTAGGATATCTACAATTTTGGCATCGCTCGCGAAGCCTAAAATATAACCTCCTCCCCCAGCACCACATAATTTTAGGTAGAATATATTCGACTCAATCCCCTCTCTCCAAACCGTCTCAAGGTTAGGCAAAATCATTTCATTTAGATGGTTTAGCTGAAAAATTGAGAGTTGCTTGAGGCTTGATAAGAACTTTTCGGGTTCGCCCTTCAAAAAGAAGGATAATGAAAGATTATTCAATTTTACCAATTCATTATTAACTAATTCCATGTATTCGGGAGTGCTGCACTTGTGGTTAAAAACATTAACGAAAGTACCCGTGGAGCGACTTATACCCGTATCGATCAAAAATGGATGAATTTCTGTGCTACCAAACTCAATTGCATTAATTGTTCCGTCTCTTAATAAAATGGGTTTATTCAGAAAGCTAACCAAAGGATCTAGTCCCGAACTTTTCCCGTGAAAATACGATTCGAGTAGAGCGAGATTCTGCCTTAGTGCAGCAATGTCCTCAATATTTTGAGAACTAATAATTGGTAAAACGTATCGTTGATAAAATGCAGCAACCAGCGCGCCAGAGCTTCCAACTCCATAACCTTTGGGGATATTGGAATCGAAATAAATACCATTGTTAATATCAAGTTCAATCTTACTACTGTCAATTATGTTTTGCAAGGACGATCGCTGAACATACGAGTAAAGGTTTTTTATAGTGGTGTGCGATTGAAGTGCAAATAAATCACGTTCAAAAATCGTATTTAAAAAGCTAAACTCACCCGAAAACCTTGAAAAAGGCATTAGTAGTGCATCCGATCCATGAAGCACCGAGTACTCACCAAACAGCAATATCTTGGAGTTAAATCTCATTTTTAGTAACAACTTTTTCTGGTCCATCGGAGAGATGATCGTCAATCCATAAACTGTTCTCGCATAGCGGTGAGAGTTCGCTACTAATGAAGTTTAGCATCTCACTCCTTATCCTTTCTGGGTATAGAATATGAATATTGGGCCCTGCATCGAGGGTGAATGTAAAACTATAATTACTTTTTAACCTGAACTCCTCCAGCTTAGTGATGGCAACAAGAGTATTCGGTTTCATTAGGACAAATGGAGGATTCGACGACATCATCAAACCATGAAGCGACATAGCTTCATTCTCCACCACCCGAGCAAAAGTATTTTCGTCACCATCAGCTAAAGCCTGCAAAAGCTTTTTAAGGTTATCGTTTGCCTGCTGGTAGCGCGAATTGGCAAAAGGATGATCCTTCATAAGCTCATGCCCGTGAGTGCTCGAGAATGCCTTTTTGCCTGAATCGATAATTAGTATAGCATCGTAATAGGTATTGAACACTGGATGTATGGCTTTATCGACTGGAATGGCCAATTCATTTGATGATGTATTCATTAAATCCGTTTCGCCCCATAGAGCCAATTTCCCAAAGGTTGATCGGCATGCACTGCCCGAGCCCAATCGGGCTAAAAAGGATGCTTTACGGAAGAAATCAATCTTGTTACCTAATGTATTAAAAAGCGTGTGCTCAATGCTAGCTATACATAGCGCCAATGAGCTAAACGATGATGCGGAAGATGCAATTCCTGCAGAGTGGGGAAAGGTATTGTGGCTATAAATTGTAAAATCGAGGCTTTTGACAAAGGGTACAAATTCCGAAAACTTGTGGAAGTACTTTTTTACCCTCTCCTCAAAAATTAGGTTTCTTTGTCCTTCGAAATCGTATACAATTTTACGCTCTAATCCTACGGCCTTACTATACTCAATTTTGGTAATAGTTTTGGAGTTGTTTAGCGTGAAACTAATCGATGGATTTTTGGGTAACTGATCGCCATACTTTCCCCAATACTTAATTAATGCAATATTTGATGGGCTATGCCATTCAACCAATTTCTTTTCACTAAGGTTGAAGTCTCCAAATTTTTTGGCATCATGCCTATACTTTTCGGCTAAACTATAATTACTCATAATACAATTTCGTTGTAAGGAAAAATGACATTTAATCCCTTACGATTAAAGTAATTCAATACATATTGGGACTCTCCCCTGTGGGTTGCCATCACAAAATCACCACCCCAGGCACCCAGCGATTTTACGGTTCCATCGAAATCGGGAAATAGCTTCTGTTTTACAGGGTGCAACCCTAAAGCATCGGCCAAAATCCGCTCGTGCTCATTAACCAATGCCTCAAACACGCGAAGCGAGGTAGTTTTGACAATTGCTTTTGATATGGCTGAGATTCTCTGGGATTCAACCATGTGCTTGTTTACTTTTTGTCCAAGTTTTTCAACACTTGCTGCCGAGTCCTGCTTGTAACCAAGGTAAACAAAGTAGATTTTATTTAAAAAAGTAGGCTTAAAATCAACGTCAATAACCTCTGGCTTGGGTTGATTTTTATAAAGAATTGGCCCATTTGTTATAGCACAGGCCACATCGTACCCCGAACCGTTGGTGGTGGCAAAAAGCAACTCGTAGGGACTTACTTTGGCCCATTGGGCCAAGTTGGCAATTAACGTTGAACTGCTACCTAATCCCCAATCCATTGGGAACTCAACATTTGCAGATATTCTAACCGATTGCGAAACTTCTAATGCTTTACTCTTATCCTTAACAAACCGTAATAGTTTCTGAATATAATCCGATGATTTTATGTTATTAGCATCAACTATACTTAAATCGACCTTTGAAAATATTGCATTAAACCATGACTTACCCTTTACCGTGGTTGTCCAG
Source organism: Tenuifilaceae bacterium (assembly GCA_034003245.1). Taxonomy (GTDB): domain Bacteria; phylum Bacteroidota; class Bacteroidia; order Bacteroidales; family Tenuifilaceae; genus Perlabentimonas. The sequence continues at coordinate 1,633 of JAVEYY010000022.1, read as the reverse complement.
TAAATCAAATCCCTACCATCATCAATCAATTCCACATCCATTCCTTGGCCAAGTTTTAGAGGAATGGCAAAAGCCATTGCACCGTGAAGCACATAGTATTCGCCGGTGATTAGCAACTTGCCATGGGAGTAGAATCGGTTTAACATTTTGGATATCTATTTTAGTAAGAATTCCTGTACAGCTTTATGCGATACCTTTTTATCCTTAAAATGCTCAGCTGCTTGCAACTTCTGCTCCTCGGTTGCACCAAGGGTATTTAAAATATTATTTAGATGGAACCGCATATGCCCCTTCTGAATTCCCGATGTGGTAAGCGCACGAACTGCCGAAAACGTGTTGGCCAATCCAGCTGCTGCGGTAATTTTCATTAATTCGCGAGCCGATGGATTTCCGAGTATTTCGAGCGATAGTTTGGCCAGCGGATGCATTGTGGTTAGTCCGCCTACAGTGCCCAAGGCCATTGGAATTCGCAGGGTATATCGGAACTTACCATTATCAATATCAACAGTGGTTAAGCTTTTGTAATGTCCATCGCGCGATGCGTAGGAATGGCCGCAGGCCTCAACCGCCCTAAAATCATTGCCAGTGGCAAGCACAAGGGCATCAATACCGTTGAAAATACCCTTGTTGTGGGTTGTTGCCCTGTAGATATCGATATTGGCAATATCAACAGCCGTTTTAAACTTTTGGGCGTAATCGGCTGGCGATAAACCACCAGAAATATCGTCTAACTCTTCTATATCGCATTCAACGTAACACTCAACAATACTTTCGGGGGTATGGTTCGAGAGGATGGCCATCACAATGTCACAATCGGCTTCGATTCCCGAAAAATTTTCCGCAAAATATTGCTTTAACGATTGGGCCATCTCCTCGAGCACCGAATTGATAATATTGGCGCCCATGGCATCGGCAGTTTCGAAACTCACTCTAATCTGATAATATTTAGGAAGTTGCTGCGAAAAATCGAGCAGTTCAATTCCAGTTATACCACCGTTACGCTTTTTCATATTGGCCAACAGATGCTCCGATTCGCTTATTAGAACCTGCTCAATTCTGGAAAAATGCTCTTTAAGTTTTGCTCCATTCCCATGCCACTGAAAGTGCACCTGCCCCACCTTTGTTGTGCCAACTACCTTTGAAATAAAACCTCCCCTGTTGAACCAAAACTTGGCAGCAGCCGAGGCAGCAGCCACCACGGAACTCTCCTCAATAACCATTGGAACAAAGTACAACTTTCCATTCACCAAAAAATTGGGTGCAATGCTGAAGGGCAACATGTAGTTCGACATCACATTCTCACTTATCTCTTCAAGACAGGTCTGTAGCTCGGAATCGGAAAGTTTAAACTGATTCAAAACAGAGAAATTATCCACACTTTTTTCGAGTAAATGAGCCATTAACTCAACTTTCTTTTCGTTGGTTAGCTTTGAAAAACCGTTTATGTAGTTTGGTTTGTCCATAGTTTTTTTTTAGTTGGCAGTTAGCAATTCTATTTAATCATTCAATCACTAGTGTTGCGTTGTTTTTAGAATAAACCTTGTATAATCTTATAATTCAGCAAATTATAGACGTTCTTTGATTTTTTGATTTCAAAACACGGTACTTTTGTTAGAAAACCGTGAATAAAGGA